>NZ_BBPI01000040.1 GCF_000787715.1 Sphingomonas parapaucimobilis NBRC 15100 | reverse complement strand
GCCAATAGGGACGATCTGTGCGGCAGGCCCCCCTCCGTCAGGCCTTCGGCCTGCCACCTCCCCGTGCCGGGGAGGAACATTTTGCGCTTCGGCGAATCGGAGTCTATCGGGTCCGCAAACTTCCCCAGCTTGTAGGATACGCTGCCCGATGGCCGTTTCGCTCCCCTCCGCTCCTTCCGTCGATCTGGTGCCGGTCCGCCGCGCGCTGCTGTCGGTGTCCGACAAGACCGGCGTCATCGACCTGGCCCGCGCACTGGCCGAGCGGGGCGTCGATCTCGTCTCGACCGGTGGCACGGCCAAGGCGATCCGCGATGCGGGCCTGCCGGTGCGCGACATTTCGGAGGTCACCAACTTCCCCGAGATGATGGACGGCCGGGTCAAGACGCTGCACCCGATGGTCCATGGCGGCCTGCTCGCGGTGCGCGACGACCCCGCCCATGCCGCCGCGATGACCGAGCATGGCATCGGCGCGATCGATCTGGTGGTCGTCAACCTCTACCCCTTCCAGCAGACCGTCGCGAAGGGTGCCGAGCGGCCCGAGATCATCGAGAATATCGATATCGGCGGCCCGTCCATGGTCCGCTCGGCGGCCAAGAACCATGGCTATGTGTCGATCCTGACCGACCCGGCCGACTATGCCGATTTCCTCGCCGATCTCGAGGCCAATGACGGCGCCTCGACGCTGAAGACCCGCCAGCGCCTGGCGGCCAAGGCCTTCGCCGCCACCGCCGCCTATGACTCGGCGATCGCCCAGTGGTTTGGCTTCGTCGACCAGGGCGAGGCGTTCCCGGCGACCCTGCCGCTCGCCTTCACCAAGCATCCCGAGACGTTGCGCTATGGCGAGAACCCGCATCAGGTCGCCGCACTCTATCTGCCGCAAAAGGGTGGTCAGGGCATCGCCCAGGCCGAGCAACTGCAGGGCAAGGCGCTCAGCTACAACAACCTCAACGACGCCGATGCCGCGCTGGAGCTGGTCAGCGAGTTCATCGACGGCCCGCCGACCGTGGTGATCGTCAAGCACGCCAACCCGTGCGGCGTGGCGAGCGGCGAGACGCTGCTCGAGGCCTATCAGGCGGCCTTTGCCTGCGACACGGTGTCGGCGTTCGGCGGCATCATCGCCTGCAACCGTCCGCTCGACGCCGAGACGGCGGAAGCGATTTCGGGCATCTTCACCGAGGTGGTGGTCGCCCCCGACGCCAGCCCGGAAGCGCGTGAGATCTTCGCGCGCAAGAAGAATCTCCGCCTGCTGCTGTCGGGCGAACTGCCCAACCCGTCGCGACCCGGCCTCATGATGAAGTCGATCGCGGGCGGACTGCTGGTCCAGAGCCGTGACAATGGCCGCCTGACCGACGACATGCTGAAGGTCGTGACCAAGCGCGCCCCGACCGAGCAGGAACTGGCCGATTGCCGCTTCGCCTGGACGGTCGCCAAGCATGTGAAGTCGAACGCGATCGTCTATGCCAAGGGCGGCGCGACCGCCGGTGTCGGCGCTGGGCAGATGAACCGTCTGGAATCGGCGCGCATCGCCGCGTGGAAGGCCAAGGATGCCGCCGAGAAGGCGGGCTGGGCGGAACCCCGCACCATCGGTTCGGCGGTGGCGTCGGACGCCTTCTTCCCCTTCGCCGACGGCCTGCTCGCGGCGGTCGAGGCAGGCGCGACGGCGGTGATCCAGCCGGGCGGCTCGATCCGCGACGACGAGGTCATTGCGGCGGCGGACGAAGCGGGCCTCGCGATGGTCTTCACCGGCATGCGCCATTTCCGGCATTGATTTGATCCTCTCCGGCGCGGGGAGGGGGACCATGCGAAGCATGGTGGAGGGGGGAGCGCCACAAGGGATGACCTGTGTGGAAACCCCCCTCCGTCAGGCCTGACGGCCTGACACCTCCCCGTGCCGGGGAGGATCTTTACCGCGTGATCCCGCCTGCGTTGGGCAGGGTCGCCTCTTCCACCGTCGGGGCTTTCCCGAACAGCGCCCGGTCCGCCGGACCGAAGGCCCAGCGCCACAGCACCAGCAGATAGGTCGCCGCGATGGCGGGCTCACCGAACAGCAGCTCGGCCCATTCCAGCCGCTTGGGCAACAGGGTGAATGCGCCCCCGACCACGACCGCCGCCGTCGCCGCCCAGACCAGAGGCCAGCGGAACGGCGATACCGGCGCCTTCAATATGGCTGACAGCACCCGCGCCTTGATGACCGAAGTCATCGTCACGCTCATCGCCAGCGCCACGGCCGGACCGGCCGCCGCCCAGGTCGGCGGCCATCCGAGCGCGCGCATTCCCAGGATCAGCGCGAAGCTCAAGCCGATCTGCACCCCCAGCATCGCGATCGAGATCATCAGGTTGCGGTGCCGCGCGGTATAGACCAGCGCCGATTCGCAGACCGCGCCGGTCGAGGCCAGCACCTCGGCGAACAGCAGGAAGGCGAGGGCGGCGGTCCCCGAGACGAATTGCGGGCCGACCACGCCCATCACGCCTTCGCCCGGGATCGAGCCCATCAGCGCCAGGCACCCCTGCGCCGCCATGATCCAGAAGGCGACCTGCCGCACCTGTCGCGCGATCGCGCCCATGTCGCCGTTCGCCAGGCTCTGGGTGATGACCGGGCCAAGGATCGGGTCGAAGCTGGTCTTCAGCTTCTGCGGCAGCGAGGCGACCTGCTGTGCCATGTAATAGATGCCGACGATGCGTGGCTCGAACATCACCCCCAGGATGAAGCGGTCGACATTGCGCGTGCCCCATTCCAGCGCGTCCGCCCCGGCGAGCGGCGCATTGGCGCGGGCCAGCGCAAAGACGCGGCCGAGATGCGGGGTCCAGCCCTGCGGCAGGCCATAGCTGCGCAGGAAGGGCACCAGGCTGGCGATCAGCGCCGCCGTCATCGATGCGACATAGGACAGGACCAGGCCGTCGCGGATGGTGAAGAAGGAAAAGACCCAGGCCGCGATGGAGATCGTCCACGGCTCGATCACCGCGCGCGCGGTGACGGTTGCCTTGACGTTGTGGCGATAGGCGAGCGCGGCCAGACTGACGTCCGACCAGGCGATGGCCACGATGATGCAGGGCAGCCACCGGTCCAGCCCGGTGATCGCGCTGTTGGGATAGAGAAGTTCGGGGAAATGCCACAGCACCGCACTCGCCGCCACCGAGGCGAGGCAGGCGAGCGCCATCGCGTCCCAGACGACATGGACATGCGGCCGGTCGGTCGAGGCCAGCGCCTGCGCCAGCCCGCGCTTCATGCCCAGCGTCGCGACCAGCGCCGCCAGCTCGACGACGACCACGGCAATGGCGAAGCGCCCGACCAGATCGGGGCCATAGATGCGCCCCGCGATGAACAGGAAGGGGATGCGCGCCGCCAGTCGCAGGACGAAGCCCGCGATATTGGTCCGCCCGCCCTTGGCGAGCGTTTCGATGTCCTGGGTTTCGGCCATCAGCGGGCGCGGAGTCCCAGGGGTGGCCGATAATCGTAATGTCCTCCCCTGTAAGGGGCGGTGGCAGGCCGAAGGCCTGACGGAGGGGTGTCAGCGGCGGCGAGGGTCGTTCCGGTCTCGACCCGGCATGCCCCTCCACCATGGCTGTCGCCATGGTCCCCCTCCCCAAGCACGGCCTGGGGAGGAATGGGGGCGAGGGAAGCGTGGATCAATGCGCCGCGCCCCAGCTCTTGCCGAAGCCGATCTCGACGCCCAGCGGCACCGACAGCGACACCGCCGGTTCGGCCGCGCCCGCCATGACCTCGCGAATGACCTTGCCTGCGGCTTCGGCATCGGCTTCGGGGGCCTCGAACACCAGTTCGTCATGGACCTGCAACAGCATCCGCACATGGCCCAGGCCAGCGGCGGCGAGCGCGGGTTCCATGCGGACCATGGCGCGCTTGATGATGTCGGCGCTGGTCCCCTGGATCGGCGCGTTGATCGCGGCGCGCTCGGCCCCCTGACGCTCGCCCTGGTTGCGCGAGGCGATGCGCGGGAAATGCGTCTTGCGACCGAACAGGGTTTCGGTGAAGCCCTTCTCGCGCACGCTCGACAGGGTTTCGGCGATATAGCGGTTGATGCCGGGGAAACGCTCGAAATAGCGGTCGATCATCGCTTGTGCCTCGTCCGCCGACACGTCGAGGCGACCGGCCAGCCCCCAGCGCGAAATGCCGTAGAGGATGGCGAAGTTGATCGTCTTGGCGCGGCCGCGCGTATCGCGATTGACCTCGCCGAACAGCTCCATCGCGGTCAGGCTGTGGATGTCGTCGCCATTCGCGAAGGCATCGCGCAGCGCGGGCACGTCCGCCATATGCGCGGCCAGCCGCAGCTCGATCTGCGAATAGTCGGCGGCGATCAGGACATGGCCGTCCTCGGCGATGAACGCCTCGCGCAACTGCCGCCCGACCTCGGTGCGGATCGGGATGTTCTGGAGGTTCGGCTCGGTCGAGGACAGGCGCCCGGTCTGCGCGCCGGTCAGGCTGTAGCTGGTGTGGACACGGCCGGTCTTCGGGTTGATCTGCGCCTGGAGCGCATCGGTATAGGTGCTCTTCAGCTTGGAGAGCTGGCGCCATTCCAGGATCTTGCGCACGATCTCCGCCGCCTCGCCACCATCGCGGGCCAGGCGTTCGAGTTCGGTGACGTCGGTGGAATAGACGCCCGACTTGCCCTTGCGCCCGCCCTTCAGGCCGAGCCGGTCGAACAGGATCTCACCCAGCTGCTTGGGGCTGCCGATGGTGAAGGGGGTGCCCGCCAGCGCATGGATCTCGCCCTCCAGCGCAAGGATCTGCCCGGCAAACTCGGTCGACAGCGCGGCCAGCCGCTCGCGATCGACCTTGATCCCGCGCCGCTCCATGCCTGCGATCACCGGCACCAGCGGCCGGTCGACCATTTCGTACACGCGGGTCGCCTGCTCCATGGGCAGTCGCGCCTTGAACCGCTTCCAAAGCCGCAGCGTGACGTCGGCATCCTCGGCGGCGTAGCGGGTGGCGGTCTTCAGATCGACCTCGTGAAAGCCGAGCTGCTTCTTGCCGGTGCCGACCACCTCCTTGAAGGCGATGCAGCTGTGCGACAGGTGCAGCTCGGCCAGCTCGTCCATGCCGTGCCCGTGCAAGCCAGCGTCGAGGTCGAAGCTCATCACGATCGTGTCGTCATGCGGCGCGATGGCGATGCCGCGCTCGCCCAGCACGATCATGTCGAATTTCAGATTCTGGCCGATCTTGAGGACCGACGGGTCCTCGCACAGCGCCTTGATCCGCTCGAGCGCCTGGCCGACCGGAATCTGCACCGGCACTTCCGACAGGAGATCGGTGCCGCCATGGCCGAGCGGGATATAGCAGGCCTTGTTGGGCGCGAGGGCCAGGCTGACCCCGACCAGTTCGGCCTGGGTCGCGTCGGTCGAGCTGGTCTCGGTATCGATCGCGACGAAGCCCTGGTGACGGGCGTCCGCGACCCACTGGTCGAGCGTCGCCAGATCCTGCACGGTGATATAGCCGTCGAGATTGCACGGCTCGTCATCGTCCATCGGCGCGGACGGCGCGGCCTCTCCGGCAGCGGGGGCGGGCGCGGCGTCGTCAGTGATCTGGCCCATCTTGGCGATCAGCGAGCGGAAACCATGATGCTCCAGGAATGCCCGCAGCGGCGCATCCGGGATGGTCGGATGCAGCGCCAGTTCCTCCAGCGGCTGCGGCAGCGGCGCATTGCACTCCAGCGTGACCAGCCGCTTCGACAGCCGCGCATTCTCGGCATGTTCGATCAGATTGTCGCGCAGCTTGCCCTTCTTCATCTCGGGCGCGGCGGCGAGGACCGATTCGAGGTCGCCATGCTCGACGATCAGCTTGGAGGCGGTCTTGGGGCCGACGCCCGGCACGCCCGGCACGTTGTCGACGCTGTCGCCCATCAGCGCGAGTACATCGCCCAGCTGCTTCGGCCCGACGCCGAACTTTTCCTGGACATAGGCCTCGCCCAGACGGCGGTTGTTCATCGTGTCGAGCATGTCGAGGCTGCCATCCTCGACCAGCTGCATCAGGTCCTTGTCGCCCGACACGATCGTGACCTGCCACCCTTGCGCCAGCGCGGCGCGGGCATAGCAGGCGATAAGGTCGTCGGCTTCCAGCCCCATCTCCTCAATGCAGGGCAGCGAGAAGGCACGGGTGGCGTCGCGGATCATCGGGAATTGCGGCACCAGATCGGGCGGGGGCGGGGGCCGGTGCGCCTTATACTGGTCGTACATCTCGTTGCGGAAGGTCTTGGACGACTTGTCGAGGACCACCGCCATATGGGTCGGCCCATCGGCGGCGTTGACCTCATCCACCAGCTTCCACAGCATGGTGGTATAGCCATAGACCGCCCCGACCGGCTCGCCATGCTTGTTCGTCAGCGGCGGCAGGCGATGATAGGCGCGAAAGATATAGCCGGAGCCGTCGACGAGATAGAGATGGGGCATGATCCGCGCGGTTTAGCGGATGCGGCGGAGGGGAAATAGCCCCTGATGGTAGCGGTTTTTCGGGTTTGTGGCGGATGGGCCACGGCGGAGTGTCGGGGGCTGGCTTCGCGGGGGGAAATGGGCGGGAGACTGGCCTCGTCAGAGCTACCTGTCGGCCATGACTGTCGCTCTTCTCAAAGCTGGCGATCATGACTCGCTGGAGTTTGCCACGACCGACCTCGACACGGTGCGGGCGTGTATTCGTGCATTTTATGGAAAGGTGAGCAGCAAGGCAGCCGGGATGGCAACGGTCGTGACATTCGGCGGCGAAAGTTTCACGTTTCAAGACGAATGGGATGATCCATGCCTGATCTCGCATTCGGTCAAAGGCAACGATCGATTGCGCGCTATCCACGCGCACTTTCACGTCAGCCAAGGTTTTTGCTTCCAAAGGACGATCTGCATTCAAATCGGTAAGTCTTCTTTCCTCCCCTGCAAGGGGAGGGGGACCATGCGAAGCATGGTGGAGGGGTGTAGCCGTTGGTGATTGCGGTCTAACTTTTCAGGCCGTGACACCCCTCCGTCAGGCCTTCGGCCTGCCACCTCCCCTTACAGGGGAGGAAAATGGATCAATTCGCTACCGCCACCGGCCCCCTCGGCGGTCCCGCCGCATCGGCCACCGCCGCCGCGACATTCTGGATCAGCAATTGCCGCTTGCGGATATCCTCGGTCGTGTCGCCGATCATCACCGCGATGGCGAAGCGGCGGCCGTCGGGGGCGGTCAGCAGGCCGACATCGTTGAAGCCCGCATTGCGGCGGCCCAGGTCCTGCCCCGTCCCGGTCTTGTGCGCGATGGTCCACCCCGACGGCACGGCGGCGCGCAGGCGGGCATGGCCGGTGCGCGAGGCTTCCATCGTGTCGATCAGGATGCGGGTCGAGGTTTCCGACAAAAGCTCGCCACGCGCCAGCCGGGCCAGCGCATCGGCGATGGCGATGGGCGCGGCGCCGTCCGGGGGATCATTGACATAGGCATTGAGCGCGGCCGTCCGCGCCGCCGGGTCGAGCCGGTTGCGCGCCGCCTGGAACGCACCTGCCATGGCGAAGGCCGGTTGCCAGGTGAGGCCGGCGGTCTTCGCCTGGAGCAGCCGCTCGCCGGGACCGAAGCGGATATCGCCCAGTCGCTTGGCGGCGATCATCGCACGCACCGCCTGCGGCCCGCCGACATAGGTCAGCAGCCGGTCGTTCGCGGTATTGTCGCTCATCGTCAGCGCGCGGTTCAGCAACTCGCCGACGGTGGTGTGATAGCCGTCACCCTTGACCAGCATCGCGATGGGCTGGTGGAAGAGGGTCAGGTCCTCGCGCCGCACGACGATCGGCTCGTCCAGCCGCGCCCGGCCCCGGTCGCGAAGGTCGAGCAGGGTGATCGCGACCCACAGCTTGGAGACGGATTGCTGCGGCAGGCGCTGGCGCCCGCCGACTTCGACCGTCCAGCCGTCATCGACCGCGCGCACCGCAATCCCCTTCTTGCCCGCAAACCCGGCGGAAAGGCGGTTGATCGTCGACACCAGCCCGGCGGGGGCGGCGGGGGCACGGCTGGGGCGGGGCGGGGGGAGCGGCATCGAAACCGACACCTGGGGATCGGGTGAACTGGGCGCATGGGCGGTCGCACCGGGGCGTGAATCGGCTCCACAGCCTGCCAACCCCAGGAGGAGAAACCCGGCAGGCCATAAACGCAGCCCGCCGTTCGATACTCGCTTCGTCACCGCTGTACCCCGCTACACATGGGTATCCTTACGGGTTGACCCGTTGGGGGAAATCCCCGCGCACGGGGCTTGCGACGAAAGGCGGCAAGCGCGCGACAAGATGCGAAACCTTTAGTTCCTCCCCTTGCAGGGGAGGAATTAGAGAAGGTCAGGGAATCAGGATCGTGTCGACCGCCTCATCCAGCGTCTCGGGATAATCGAGCGTGTAGTGCAGCCCCCGGCTTTCCTTGCGGTGGAGCGCGCAGCGGACGATCAACTCGGCGGTCTGGAGCAGGTTGCGCAGCTCGATCAGGTCGGGCGTGACGCGGAAATGGCCGTAATAGTCGTTCACCTCGTCGGTCAGCATACGGATGCGGTGCTGCGCGCGTTCCAGCCGCTTGGTGGTGCGCACGATGCCGACATAATTCCACATGAAGCGGCGGATTTCGGTCCAGTTCTGCTTGATGACCACCTCTTCGTCCGAATCGGTGACGCGGCTTTCGTCCCAGGGGCGGATGGCGGGCGGCGGGGGGAGGTCGTCCCAGTGCGCCGCGATATGGTTCGCGCACGCCTCGCCATAGACGAAACATTCGAGCAGCGAGTTGGACGCCAGCCGGTTCGCGCCGTGCAGGCCCGACTGGGTGACCTCGCCCGCTGCGTACAGGCCGGGCAGGTCGGTGCGCCCGTCACGGTCCACGATGACGCCGCCACAGGTGTAATGCTGCGCGGGCACCACCGGGATCGGCTGCACCGTCATGTCGATGCCCAGCGACAGCAGCTTTTCGTGGATATTGGGGAAATGCTCGCGAACGAAGGCGGGCGGCTGGTGGCTGATGTCGAGATGGACATAGTCCAGGCCCAGCCGCTTGATCTCATGGTCGATCGCGCGTGCCACGATGTCGCGCGGGGCGAGTTCGGCGCGGGGGTCGAGGTCGGGCATGAAGCGGTGGCCGGTCTCGGGGATCTTCAAATGCCCGCCTTCGCCGCGAACCGCCTCGGTGATCAGGAAATTCTTGACCTGGGTGTTGTAGAGGCAGGTCGGGTGGAACTGCATGAACTCCATGTTGGAGACACGTGCGCCCGCGCGCCACGCCATGGCGATGCCGTCGCCGGTCGCCCCCTTGGGCGCGGTCGAGAATTGATAGGTGCGGCCCGCCCCGCCCGTGGCCAGGATCGTCGCGCGCGCCTTATGCACGACGACTCGGCCGGTCCGCCGGTCGACGGCATAGATGCCCCAGACATGGCCCGCCCCCGAATAGCGCATCTCGTGGCGGCTGGTCGCCAGGTCGATCGCAACCTGATCGGGGACCATGGTGATGTTGGGATGCGCGTCCGCCGCCTTCAGCAACGCATCGAGCACCGCCCAGCCGGTGGCGTCCGCCACATGCACGATGCGGCGATGCGAATGCCCGCCCTCGCGCGTCAGGTGCAGCATATTGCCCTCGGTCGCGAAGGGGACGCCCAGCTTCTGCAACCGCTCGATCGCGGCGGGGGCATTCTCGACGACGAACTCGACGGTGGCGCGGTCGTTCAGCCCGGCGCCCGCGACCATCGTATCCTCGATATGGCTGTCGAACGTGTCGCCGGGTTCCAGCACGGCGGCGATGCCCCCCTGCGCCCAGGCGGTCGAGCCTTCGTTCAGCTTGCCCTTGGCCAGCACCGTGACCTTGAAACGGTCGGCCAGGTTCAGCGCGGCGGTCAGCCCGGCCGCGCCCGATCCGACGATCAGGATATCGGATTCGGTCATGCGCGGGCTCCTTCTGGCGCGGATCGGGGTTGCATGGCAGTCCTGTGGCACGGACGGCGGGCGGGGGACAGAGGATAAGCGGCTTGCGGGCAGCGGAGGGCCTTCCCACCTTTTATCCATGACGCTGGCCCGGCCCGATTGGCGCGACCGTCTGCGCGCAGCCATTCCCACGGCGCTGATCGTGGGGGGCATGGGCTATGCACTGGTCGTCGGGCTGGGCTTTGCCCCGACCCTGCCGATCCCGGCCGAGGCGCTGGACAGTTTCGACGTGCGCCCGCCCGCACCGCCCCCGCCGCCCCGCATCCAGCCCAAGCGGGTCCGGAACCACCGCCCCCGCGGGGCCGCCGCCCCGCCCAATCTGCGTTCGCAGGCGACCGAGGTCGTCGCACCGCCGCCGGTGGTCGTGCTGCCGCCCGTCTCGCCGGTGATCGCCGCGCCGGTCGCGGGTACGGGCGCGCAGGCCAGCCAAGGCGCGTCGGACAAGCCCGGCCCCGGCACGGGCGCGGGTGGAATCGGCAACGGCACGGGCAGCGGCGGGTCGGGCGACGGCGACGGTTATGGCGACGACACCCCGCCGCGCCGGATCAAGGGCCGCATCAAGGACTCCGACTATCCCCGCGAAGCCGCCGAGGCGGGGGTGAGCGGCAGCGTGACGGTGCGCTATTTCGTCAATGTCGACGGCCGGGTCAGCGGCTGCGTCGTGACGCGCAGCAGCGGCAATCGGGCACTGGACGAAACGACATGCAGCCTGATCGAGAAACGCTATCGCTACGACCCGTCACGCGATGCGGACGGGCGTCCGGTACGCTCGATCATCATCGTCAGCCAGGACTGGGTCCTGGAGCGCGAGCCGCCGGAGGGGCGTTAGGGCCGATTTTTTGTTCACGCGAAGACGCGGAGGCGCGAAGAGGAGCAACCTGCCGCGCCAGCGGCCCTACGACCTCAAGCGGTTGATGAGATTCTGGCTTCGCCAAGCAGACATCCACCTCCGCGTCTTCGCGTCTCCGCGCGAACAATTCTTCTTCGTCGGTCGATCACGCCGCGACGGGAAAGCGCAGCATCCGGTCGCGCACCGGCACCAGTGCTTCGGCGGGGCGGCCGACGGCCTGGCGCAGGGCGGGGTGGTCGACGTCCAGCCCGCCGGTCAGCGCGCCGAAGGCGGGCAGGATCAGCTTGTTCGCCGTGCCCACGAAACAGCGCCGGGCGACCAGCTTGCCACGCACCCGCAGCCGCAGCTTGGGGTGGAAATGCCCCGACAGTTCGGGCCGCGTCTCGGCCGGATCGGCTTCGTGGCGCAGGATCAGGCCGTCGACCAGCGCCTCTTCCGTCACCGCACCGCCGCAGCGGTCGCGCAGCACCGGATCGTGATTGCCGGTGATCCAGGTCCAGGCGGTCGCGCCGGTCAGCGCCAGCAGCATCGCCCGCGCGTCCGGCAACAGCCGGTCACAGCCCTCCGCGTCATGGAAGCTGTCGCCCAGGCACCAGACCTCGCGCGCCCCCGTCCGCGTGACGATCGCGGTCAGTTCGGTCAGCGTGGCCAGTGAATCATAGGGCGGCAGCATCTGTCCGCCGCCCGCATACCAGCTCGCCTTTTCCAGATGCAGGTCCGCGACCAGCAACGCCCCCCGCGCGGGCCAGTAGAGCGCGCCATCGGCCAGCGCCTGGAATGCATGACCGCCGAACGAAAAGGGAACCATTTCACGCCCATGCGCTTGACGCCTCGTAATATCAAGCGTTTGCAAACGGTCGCCGAAAGCCCTTGCGTCAGACGCGCATAAGCGTAAAGCGCGCCGTCCTTTTTGGTACAGGGGGTTCCGGCGGGCATGACGGGGACGGCAACCGACATGAGGGGCGAGATGACGGGGCATTCGGCTCCATCGACCGAAACGGCTGACGCAGGCGTGCAACGCCATCCCGCGCTGGTGGCACTGACCATCGGCGCGATCGGCGTCGTGTTCGGCGATATCGGCACCAGCCCGCTCTACGCCTTTCGCGAGGCGCTGTCGCAATCGGCGGGGGACGGTATCGACCCCGGCGAAATCCTGGGCGTGCTCAGCCTCGCGCTCTGGTCGCTGATCCTCGTCGTCACGATCAAATATGTCGTCTTCCTGATGCGTGCCGACAATCAGGGTGAAGGGGGCGTGCTGGCGCTCGCCGCGCTGGCCCGGCGGGCGGCGGGCGCGCGTTCGCGCATCGCGCTGGTGCTGGGCGCGGCGGGGGCGTCGCTCTTCTATGGCGATGCGATCATCACCCCCGCCTTGTCGGTGCTGTCGGCGATGGAGGGGCTGCGGACCATCCCGTCGGCGGCGTCGTTCTTCGACGAAAGCGTCATCCGCATGTGTACGATCGTGATCCTGGTCGGGCTGTTCTTCATCCAGTCGCGCGGCACGGCGCAGGTGTCGAAGCTGTTCGGGCCGATCTGTATCCTGTGGTTCCTCGTCATCGGGGGCCTGGGCATCTGGCATATCGCCGACGAACCCTCGATCGCGCGGGTCGTGTGGCCGGGTTATGGCGTCGGCTTTCTCGCCAGCCATGGCGTGGTCGGGCTGTTCGTGCTGGGCGCAGTGTTCCTGACCGTCACCGGCGCAGAAGCGCTGACCGCCGATATGGGGCATTTCGGGCGGCTGCCGATCCGCATCGGCTGGTTCTCGCTGGTCCTGCCCGCGCTCGCGCTCAACTATCTGGGGCAGGGAGCCTTTGCCCTTTCCGCGCTCGAACAGGCGGCGGCGAGCGGCAAGCCCTTCACCAACCAGGACTGGTTCTTCCTGATGGCGCCCGAGCCGCTTCGCCCGGCACTGATCGTGCTGGCGGGGCTGGCGACGGTCATCGCGGCGCAGGCGGTCATCACTGGCGCGTTTTCGTTGACGCAACAGGCGATCCAGCTCGGCTTCCTGCCGCGGCTGCGCGTGCGGCAGACCTCGGCCGATTTCCAGGGGCAGATTTATCTGCCCGCGATCAACTGGCTGCTGCTGTTCGGCGTGCTGGTGTTGGTCATCCAGTTCAAGACGTCCTCGGCGATGGCGGCGGCCTATGGCATCGCGGTGACGGGCACGATGGTGGTGACGACGTGCCTGGCCTATCTGGTCGTGCGCCATCGCTGGGGCTGGTCGCGGGCATTGGCGGCGGCGGCGATCCTGCCGTTCCTGTCGCTCGACCTCGTCTTCTTCGGGGCCAATGTCCTGCGCGTGATCGAAGGCGGCTGGGTGCCGCTGCTGGTCGGGGCGGGTGTCGGTCTCGTCATCTATACCTGGGTGCGCGGGCGCGGGATCGTGTCGGCCTTTGAGAAGCGGCAGGCGATCCCGCTCGCCGATCTGGCTGCCGCGCTGGCCAAGCGTCCCCCCGAGCGGGTGCCGGGCACGGCGGTGTTCCTGACCGCCAACCCCGCCTCGGCACCGGGCGCGCTGCTCCACAATCTGAAGCACAACAAGGTGCTGCATGCGCAGAACCTGGTGATGACGATCCGCACCGCGGACCGTCCCTATGTGTCCGCCGAGCGCCGTGCGCATGTCGAGCGGCTGGACGACAATTTCGCGACCGTCACGCTGACCTATGGCTTCATGGAGAGCCCGGACGTGCCGCGCGACCTGCCGCGCGATCTGGGCGTCGAGAACAGGACGACAGGGCTGGACCCGATGAAGACCAGCTTCTTCATCGGCCGCAACACGCTGAAGCCCGAGGCGGAAAAGGGCATGCCGCTGTGGCAGGACCGGCTGTTCATGTTCCTGCAGCGCAATGCCAGCGACCCGACCGAGTTCCTGCGCATTCCGCCGGGCAAGGTTCTGGAGCTGGGCGAGCAGGTGACGGTGTAATTCATCCGCCCCGGTACGGGGAGGGGGACCGCCGCGAAGCGGTGGTGGAGGGGGATTGCGGCACGGGCTGACCTGTGTGGAAGCCCCCCTCCGTCAGGCTTCGCCTGCCACCTCCCCGGCGCGGGGAGGATCTTACAGCGTGACCTTGGGCGGCTTGGCGGCCTCGACCGCGACCAGCACCATCTTTTCCCAGATCGCCGGATCGCCCGCATCGGCCATCGCCTGGTCGGGTTCGCGCAGCGTCCGCAGCACGGCCAGCGCATCGGCCATATGGTCGCGCCACTGCGCGTCGACCAGCTTGGAGGCGGATTCGGAGTCGCCCTTGGCATTGGCGCTCAGCCGCTGACCGCACAGCACGCGCGCGATGCGTTCGGCGGCGGGGGTGTGGGCAATATCCATGGCAACCTCTCCTGATGCGCGTGTCGTTACACGTTCAACGCGGGAGAGGGGGGAATGGTGCCAGCATCTGCGGCTGGGCACGCCCCTCCCGTAAACGGGAGGGGATGGGGGAGGGTATGCCACAAGCGATGGTCTCGGTGAGACCCCTTGCCCTCCCCAAACCCAGTTTCAGGTAAACGATGCCCCGCATCGTTTAGGTCATGCCGGGGGCATGACCGACCTGAAACTCGCCTGCGGGAGGGGCTTAAGAAGAAATCAGCCCTGCGCGCCGCGACCGGCACCGCCGCCGCCGCCGGGGCGACCCTGGCCGCCACGACCGCGACCGCCGCCGCCACCGCCGGGCGCACCACCGCCGCCGCTACGACGACGCGGCTGGCGACCCTGAGGCGCGCGCGAGTCGGTCGCGCGCGGATGATGGGTGGCGCGGGGACGCGCCGGGTCGCGCGGGCGGTCGACACGCGGCGCGGGATCGGCACCGATCGCCTTCACCCGCTGCGACTTGATCGTCTCGGCGCGCTTCACGAAGTCGGCCGGAAGCGGCACGACGGTGATCTTCTGCCGCGTCAGCTTCTCGATATCCTTCAGATAGGGCCGCTCATCCTCGGCGCAGAAGGCGATGGCCATGCCCGAGCGACCGGCGCGCGCGGTGCGGCCGATGCGGTGGACGTACTGCTCGGCGACATTGGGCAGCTCGAAGTTGAAGACGTGGCTGACGCCCGGAATGTCGATACCGCGCGCGGCGATGTCGGTCGCCACCAGCACGCGGGTCTGGCCCGAGCGGAACTCACCCAGCGCCCGCTCGCGCTGGCCCTGGCTCTTGTTGCCATGGATCGCGTTGGCGGCGATGCCGTTGCCCGCCAGCAGCTTCACGACGCGGTCGGCGCCATGCTTGGTGCGGGTGAAGACCAGCGCCAGCTCGATCGCGGGATCGGCGAGCAGGATGGTCAGCAGTGCCTGCTTCTCCTGCTGCGTCACGAACGTCACCGACTGGTCGACGCGCTCGGCGGTGGTCGACACCGGGGTCACGGTGACGGTCGCGGGGTTGTCGAGGAACTTGTCGGCCAGGTCGCGGATCGCGGCGGGCATGGTGGCCGAGAAGAACAGCGTCTGGCGCTTGCGCGGGATCATCTTCACGATGCGGCGCAGGGCATGGATGAAGCCCAGGTCGAGCATCTGGTCGGCTTCGTCCAGCACCAGGATCTCGATCATCGACAGGTTCAGGAAGCCCTGCTCGACCAGGTCGATCAGGCGGCCGGGCGTGGCGACCAGGATGTCGACGCCGCGCGACAGGTCCTGCCGGTTCTTGTTCAGGCTGGTCCCGCCGAAGACGGTCGCGACCGCCAGCTTGGAAAACTTGGCATAGCCCTTCGCATTCTCGGCGATCTGGCTGGCCAGTTCGCGCGTGGGGGCCAGGACGAGCATCCGGCAATGGGTCGGCAGGACGCGCTTGTTCGCCTCGACCAGGCGCTGGATCGAGGGGAGGACGAAGGCGGCCGTCTTGCCGGTGCCGGTCTGCGCGATGCCGAGCAGGTCGCGGCCTTCCAGCAGCGTCGGGATCGAATCGCGCTGGATCGGCGTGGGTTCGGAATAGCCCTTGGCTTCGAGCGCACGGACGAGCGGCTCGGCAAGGCCGAGTTCGGAAAAGGACATGGAATTACTTTCGATCATGGCGCGCGAGTCACGACAGGCCGCAAGCGCGGGCCGGGGTTGATGACACCCCGCGTGACAAGGGAAGCCTGAAGACAGGGTCGGGGCGGAGCCGGGACCAGATGGTCCGTTCACGCTGCGAGTGGACGCCTCGACGGGGGGCATGTGCGCCGCGCCTTGCCAAAAGTCAAGTTTCGGGCAGGATCACCGCTAGAATGCGTGACAAGCGCGGGCGGATGGTTACATCCGATACCAGTTAGCGAAGAGGAGTCCTGCATGAAACTCGCCAGTTTGAAGAACGGTCGCGACGGCAAGCTGGTCGTCGTGTCGAGCGACCTCGCCTGGTATACGGATGCGGGGCATATCGTGCCGACGCTGCAGGCCGCGCTCGACGATTGGGACGCGGTCGTGCCCGCGCTCGCCAATCTGGCGACCGATCTGGACCATGAGGCGATCCCGCGGGCGCGTTTCCACGAGCATGACGCCGCCTCGCCCTTGCCGCGTGCCTATCAATGGGCGGATGGCTCGGCTTACGTGAATCACGTCGCGCTTGTCCGGCAGGCGCGCGGGGCGGAGCTGCCCGAGAGTTTCTGGCACGATCCGCTGATGTATCAGGGCGGCTCGGACGGGTTCCTGGGGCCGCGTGATGCGATTCCGCTGGCCGATGAAAGCTGGGGCTGCGACCTGGAGGGCGAGGTGGTCGTCGTCACCGGCGATGTGCCGATGGGCGCGAGTCGCGAGCAGGCGCTGGCGGCGATCCGGCTGGTCGGGCTGACCAACGACGTGTCGCTGCGCGGGCTGATCCCCGGCGAACTCGCCAAGGGGTTCGGCTTTTTCCAGTCCAAGCCCGCTTCGGCCTTCTCCCCCGTCTTCGTGACGCCGGAGTCGCTGGGCGACTGGTGGCAGGACGGCAAGCTGCACCGCGTGTTGAAGGTCGATCTGAACGGCCAGCCCTTCGGTCGGGCGGACGCAGGGCAGGACATGACCTTCGACTTCGGCACGCTGGTCGCCCATGCCGCCAAGACCCGCGCGCTGGGGGCGGGGACGATCATCGGGTCGGGCACCGTGTCCAACCGTGATTCGGACGGCGGGCCGGGCAAGCCGGTCGCCGAGGGCGGCGTCGGCTATAGCTGCCTGGCCGAGCTGCGCATGATCGAGACGATCCGTGGCGGCGAGCCGGTCACGCCGTTCCTGAAGAAGGGCGATACCGTCCGCATCTGGATGGAGGACGACCGCCACCATCCGATCTTCGGCGCGATCGAACAGACGGTGGAATAAACCCCATTCCTCCCCAAGCTCGCTTGGGGAGGGGGACCATTGCGCAAGCGATGGTGGAGGGGTGGGACGGATAGGGCCATGCCCCTCCACCACGCCCTATGGGCGCGGTCCCCCTCCCCATCAGAGATGGGGAGGATTGGGCTTACCCCACCAGCGCGTCGATCGCTTCGGCCATGTCGATGTCGCGCGCCGACAGGCCGCCCGCGTCATGGGTGGTCAGCACGATGTCGACCCGGTTCCAGACGTTCGACCATTCGGGATGATGGTCCGCCTTTTCCGCCAGCAGGGCAACGCGGGTCATGAAGCCGAACGCCTCGTTGAAGTCGGCGAAGACGAAACGGCGGCTGATCGCGTCGCGCGATTCGTCCCAGTCCCATTCGGTCAGGCCGTCCAGCGCCTCGTCCCGGTCCAGCTCGCTCAGCCGTTCCACCATGATCGTCCCCTTGGCTTCTCTTGTTCTTTTGACCGGCACAGCGGTAAGACGGCGGCCATGAGCGGGCAAGACGCGATTGGTGGAGCACCCGGTCCCGAGGTGATCGAGGCGATCGCGCGGGATGCGATCGCGCGCCTGCCCGCCGAATTCGCCACGCATCTGGGCGATGTCGTCCTGATCGTCGAGGAATTCGCCGATGACGAAACGCTGGCGGCGCTGGGGATCGACCATCCGCTCGACCTGACGGGTCTTTATCACGGGCGGCCGGTGGGCGAGAAAAGCTCGATGGATTCCGGCAGCCTGCCCGACCGTATCCATCTGTATCGCCGCGCGATCCTGGACGAATGGGTCGAGACGGGCGTGCGCCTCGACGATCTGGTCGTGCATGTGACGATCCATGAGATCGGCCATCATTTCGGCCTGTCCGACGCGGATATGCACGCGCTGGAAGATGCCGTGGACGACGCCCGCGCGTGATCCTTCACCTGTCCCAGGTCGCCTGCGCACGCGGCGGGCGGCTGCTCTTCACGCATTTGTCGCTGGTCCTGGCGGAGGGCGAGGCGACGGTCGTTACCGGCCCCAACGGCATCGGCAAGTCGAGCCTTTTGCGCCTGGCCGCCGGGCTGATCGCGCCGTTCGAGGGGCGCGTCGCGCGGACCGGGCGCATGGCGCTGATGACCGAGGACCTCGCGCTCGATACGGAGCGGCGGCTGGGTGAGGCACTGTCCTTCTGGGCACGGCTCGACGGGCTGGCGGCGGCGGATCGGCGGGTCGCCGTGGCGCTCGATATGGTCGGGCTGGGGAAACTCGCCGATGTGCCGGTGCGCTTGCTCTCGACCGGGCAGCGACGGCGGGCGGGACTGGCACGGGTGCTGGCGGCGCAGGCCCCGCTCTGGCTGCTCGACGAGCCGGGCAATGGACTGGACGTCCAGGGCATTGCGATGCTGGAACGGGCTATTGCGACTCACCGGCAGGCGGGCGGCGCGGTGCTGCTGACCACGCATCAGCCGCTGGCGTTGACCGACGCGCGGACACTCGCGCTGGCCGGTCACGTCCCGGCATGATCGCCGTCCTGCCCCTTGTCGCGACCCTGATCGCGCGCGACGTGCGGCGCGGCTATGCCGGGGGCGGGGCGGGGCTGGTCTGCGGCTTCTTCCTGCTGGCGGTGGTGCTGTTCCCCTTTGCGATAGGGCCTGACCGGGCGATGCTGATGCGGGTCGGTGCGGGCGCGATCTGGGTGGCGGCGCTGCTGGCTGCATTGTTGCCGGTCGAGCGACTGATCGCGCCCGATGTCGAATCGGGATGGTTCGACCAGATTCGCGTCCACGGCCTGTCGCTGCCGCTGGTAATGGCGTTGCGCATCGTCGCGCACTGGCTGGCCTTTGCGCCGCCGCTGATGCTGGCGGCGCTGGTCGCGGCCGGGCTGTTCGGGCTGGAGGCGGCGGCGCTGATGCGGGTCGAGGCGGGATTGCTGCTCGGCACGCCCGGGCTGGCGGCGCTGGCGGTGGCGACGGGCGCGCTGACGGCGGGACTGCGCGGAGCGGGCGGACTGGCCGGGTTGCTCCTGCTGCCGCTGGCGCTGCCGCTGCTGATCTTCGGGGCGGGCAGCGGGGACATGGGCGCGCTGAAGCTGCTGGCGGCGGTGTCGCTGATGCTGGTCGCGGGTGCGCCGGGACTCGCGGCGGCGGCGATCCGGTCGGTACGCGATTGAGGCCATGGGCGAGGTGATGCGGATCGCGCGGGCCTTTGACGCGGCCTCGGCCTATGACGCCCATGCCGTGGTGCAGCGGCAGGTCGCCGACTGGCTGGCCGAGCGGATCGTCGCGGTCGCCCCGCCCGCCCCGCGCGTGCTGGAAGTGGGGTGCGGGACCGGCTTTCTAACGGCGACGACCTTGTCGCGACTGGTGAGTCCCGACTGGCTCATGACCGACATCGCGCCCGCCATGCTGGCGCGGGGCCTTGCCAAGCATCCGGGCGTGCGCGGGCGGGTGATGGATGGCGAATATCCCGATCTGCCGGACGAAGCGCCATTCGACCTGATCGTCAGCAGCCTGGCCGTGCAGTGGTTCGGCGATCTGGAGGCGGGTTTGTGGCGGCTGGCGGATCTGCTCGCGCCGGGCGGCCGGATGCTGGTGACGACGCTGGTCGCGGGAACGTTTGCGGCGTGGCATGAGGCGCATCGGGCGGAAGGGTTTGCGGCGGGGAGTCCGGTCTATCCCCCGGTCGAGGCGCTGGGCTGGCCGGTCGAGACGCGGACGTTCGAGCAGCGGCACGACTCGGCGGCGGATTTCATGCGCGCGCTGCGGGCGATCGGGGCGGGGACGCCGCGCGAAGGCCATCGCCCCATCCCGCCGGGGGCGATGCGGCGGATCGCCCGGCGGTTCGAGGCGGACGGGGCGGTGGCGACCTATGAGGTCGGGTTGATCGAGATCCTCACCCCCCGTTCAGCCTGAGCGAAGTCGAAGGCCACGCCAGATCATTGCGGCGGGGCATGTGCTTCGACTTCGCTCAGGCTGAACGGAGGTTTTTTGTTTACCGGCTCCACCGCGCCCAGATGGCCGTCGGCAGGGTCAGCCCGCGCGCTTCCTCGCGTACGCCGAGTTCGCCGCACTCCACCTTGCCGGGCAGGTCGGCCATCACCTGGCGCATCATCTCGCCGATCGCTATCGCCGACATGCGCACGGCGTACACGGTCAGGAACAGGAAGCGCGAATCACCGTCCAGCAATTGGCGGCAATTGGCGATCAGGCCGGGCAGGTCTTCCTCCAGCCGCCAGACTTCGCCCTCCGGCCCGCGTCCGTACTTTGGCGGGTCGAGCAGGATGCCGTCATAGCGCCGCCCGCGCCGCACCTCGCGCGCGACGAACTTGGCGGCGTCGTCGATGATCCAGCGCACCGGCGCATCGCCCAGGCCCGACAGCATCGCGTTGCTGCGTGCCGCCTCGACCGATTTCTTGGACGCGTCGACATGGACCATCTTCGCGCCCGCCGACGCCATCGCCAGCGTGCCGACGCCGGTATAGCCGAACAGGTTCATGCACTCGGGCTCGGCCAGGCCGTCGACCTGTTCGCGCATCCAGCTCCAGACGGGGGCCATGTCGGGGAAGAAGCCCAGATGGCGGAACGGCGTGTTCTGCGCGGTGAAGCGCACCTCGTTCCACTTCAGCGGCCAGCCGTCGCGCGGCACCGGCTCGTTGAAGTTCCAGCGGCCGCCGCCATCCTCGTCCGAGCCGGGGACGAACTCGGCCGCCGCGCGCCAGTCCTCGGTGGCGGGCGCCCACATGGCCTGCGGTTCGGGGCGGATGAAGCGGAACCGGCCATAGCGTTCAAGCTTGCGGCCATGGCCGGAGTCGACCAGCCCGTAATCCGCCCAGGGCTCGCCGATCATCGTTTCGAGTTTCATGGGAACGCGTTAGCGCAAACCATGCCCGTCGATAAAGGCCGTCACCGCATCGAAGGTGGCGGGTAGCGTGGTATAGCGTTCCTCGCGCTCGAACAGGTCGCCGACACGGCGGGGCAGCGCGGGGCGGCTGCCGGTCGCACGCTCGACCGCATCGGTGAACTTGGCCGGGTGCGCGGTGGCCAATGTCACCACCGGCACGTCCAGCCCGCTCTTGCGTGCGGCGGACAGGGCGATGCCGGTATGCGGGTCGAGGATCTGCCCGGCCTCGTCCGCGGCCCAGCGCATCGCACGGCTCATGTCGTCGGCGTCCACGCGCGCGCTGGTGAAAAGCGGGGCGATCGCCTGGCTCTGTGCATTGGTCAGCCGCATCGCGCCCGAGCCCTCGAACCCCTTCATCTGCGCCGCCAGCGCCGCGCCGTCGCGGCCATTGGCGTCGAAAAGCAGCCGCTCGAAATTCGAGCTGACCTGAATGTCCATCGAGGGGGTGGCGGTCGCCTGGACCTGTCCCTTGGAGTAATCGCCCGACGACAGCGCGCGGTGGAGGATGTCATTGACGTTGGTCGCGACGATCAGCCGCTCGACCGGCAGGCCCATGCGCGCCGCGACATAGCCAGCGAACACGTCGCCGAAATTGCCCGTCGGCACCGAGAAGGCGATGCGCTTGCCCGGTGCGCCCAGCCGCACGGCGGCGTAGAAATAATAGACGACCTGCGCCATCAACCGCGCCCAGTTGATCGAGTTGACCGCCGACAGCGTATGGCGATCGGCAAAGGCGCGATCGTTGAACATCGCCTTCACCAAGGCTTGCGCGTCGTCGAAATTACCCTCGATCGCGATGTTGTGGACGTTGGGGGCGAGCACCGTTGTCATCTGGCGGCGCTGGATCTCGGTCACGCGGCCCGCCGGGTGGAGCATGAAGATGTCGATATTGGCGCGCCCCGCCACCGCGTCGATCGCCGCCGATCCGGTATCGCCGCTGGTCGCGCCGACGATGGTCAGGCGGGTGTCGGTGCCGCGCAAAAACCGCTCGAACAACAGGCCCAGCATCTGGAGCGCGACGTCCTTGAAGGCCAGTGTGGGGCCGTGGAACAGCTCGAGCAGCCACTGGTCATGGTCGAGCTGGACCAGCGGCGTGACGGCGGCGTGCGAGAAGCGGCCATAGGCGGTGTCGCACAGGTCTTGGAGTTCTTGGCGAGTCAGGCTGTCGCCGACGAACGGCGCCATGATCTTCGCGGCGGTCTGCGCATAGGACAGGCCTGCCAGTCCCTCGATCTCCTCCGGGGTCAGGGTCGGCCAGGTCTCGGGCACGTAAAGCCCGCCATCGCTGGCGAGACCGGCCAGGGTCGCGCCCCGGAAATCGAGGACGGGGGCGGAGCCGCGGGTACTGAGATAGCGCATGATGCGCTGCGGCTTAACGGGGTGTGTTGCTGACCACAACCATTCGATTGCGCCGGATGACCGCCAAAGCATAGATAATTGCGGCGATGGCGGCGAACAGGAACCATTGCACTGCGTATGCCAGGTGGTTGTTGGGTATTCCGCTGATACCGGGGCGGGGGTTCGCGTCGAGGCCGGGGATAGGGGAATCGGTGACCAGCAACATGTCCTGCGGTCGATGGTCGAAGGCCGACTGGAGCAGCGAGCGGCTGTCGGGCGCATGCGATACATAGCCGGTCACCCGACCGCCCGGCCAATCGCTCACCGCGCGGGGATCATGCGTCGTGCCGAGCTGGACCTGCATCGACCCTTGCGGCACCGAACAGGTGGCGATCAGGCGGAATCCCGCCGCCCCGGCACCCGCGCGACGGATGGCGACGGGCGGGTGGCAATCGGCAACCGTGCGGCGAAAGAGCAGGCTGTCATCCGGGAACAGTGGAAAGGCGATGACGGGGCGCGCCGGATTGGCGGCGAGCTGCGCCAGATAGGCTTCCTTTTTGGGCAGTCGGTCGAGCAGCTGCCACAGGCCCAGCGCGATCATCGCCGCAACCGCCAGACCGACGATCAGCGTGGGGACGATGGGCAGGCGCTTCATGCGTCCGGGTCTTCGTCGGGGCGGACGACGGCGCCCTCACGCGCCTCGTTGCGATACTCGGCCGCCATCAGCGCGCCCTTGGCGATGCGCAAGCTATAGACCACGCCGATCGCGGTCAGCGGCAGCCAGATCGCCATTTGCAGCCAGAGCGGCGGATGCAGCGTCAGCTCGACGGTGATCGCCGCGATGGTGATGATGGTGCCCAGGATCAGGGTCAGGAAGGCGGCCGGGCCGTCCCCGACATTGAATCGGGTAAAGTCCAGCCCGCACGCGGCGCAGCGGTCGGCAAAGGTCACGACCTGCGTCGAGAAGAGCGGCCCGGCAAACAAATGGGGCTGGCCGCAACGCGGACACAGCCCCTGAAACGCAGCCTGCGCGATGGTAGGCGGGGTAAACTCAGCCACTATGAACCGGCGCGCCCCAGCCACCCCAGACATAGACGGTGACGAACAGGAACAGCCACACCACGTCGACGAAATGCCAGTACCAGGCCGCCGCCTCGAACCCGAAATGCTGGCGGGGCGTGAAGTCGCCGCGATAGGCGCGGATCAGGCAGACGATCAGGAAGATGGTGCCGACGATGACGTGGAAACCGTGAAAGCCGGTCGCCATGAAGAAGGCAGCGCCATAGTTGATGCCCTTGAAGGGAAAGGGCGCGTGCATGTATTCATAGGCCTGGATCGCGCTGAAGATCAGGCCCAGGATCACGGTCAGCCACAGCCCCTTCAGCACGCCGTCGCGGTCGCCGACGCCCAGCGCACCCCATAGCCCCTTCTTCTCGCCGCCGCGCTGGTTGTGGATCAGCGCATGGTGTGCCCAGGTGACGGTGGTGCCGCTGGTCAGCAGGATCAGCGTGTTGAGCAAAGGCAGCTTGAAGGCGTCGATGACCTCCAGCCCCTTGGGCGGCCAGGTCGCGGCGACGGCGGCGGCACCCTCGGCCGCGCGCTCGACCTGCCCGTCGACGATGCTCATCGCGGTCGGGAACAGCGAGAAGTCGAAAAAGGCCCAGAACCAGCCGACGAAGAACATCACTTCGGATGCGATGAACAGGATCATGCCATAGCGGAAATGCAGCTGCACGACCGGGGTATGGTCGCCATGATGCGCCTCGCGCACCACGTCCGCCCACCAGCTGCCCATGCAGAACAGCACCGCCGCCAGGCCCGCCAGGAACGCCCAGCCGCCGCCCTGCACGCTGTGCATCCACATGATCGCGCCCGAGGCCATCAGCAGCGCCGACATCGAACTGGCCAGCGGCCAGGGGCTCGGCGGCAGGATATGATAGTCGTGGTTCTTCGCGCCAGCCATGATCCCGTCCCTATGTTTTTGCTATTTTGGGGGCAGGCTAACCCGCTTTCTTCGCCGAATCCACCGGGTAAAATGTGTAGGACAGGGTGATGGTCTCGATGTCGCGCGCGTCGGGGTCGTTCAGGATCTTCGGGTCGATGAAGAAGATCACCGGCATCCGCGCCGTCTCGCCGGGTTTGAGCGTCTGCTGGGTGAAGCAGAAACACTGGATCTTGGTGAAGTAGCGGCCCGCCTGATCGGGGGTGACGTTGAAGGTCGCGGTGCCGGTGACGGGGACTTTCGCGTTGTTGGTCGCGGTGAAGAACACCATGTCGCGCGCGCCAATATCGACGGTTTCGTGCGGATTTTCGGGCTTGAAGGTCCAGGCGAGGCGCGAGGAGACGTTGGCGTCGAAATTGACCGTGATCTGGCGATGGACGCTGCCGGGGGCCTGGTTGCCGCGCTGGGTCGTGCCCTGATAACCCGTCACCTGGCAGAACATGCGGTAGAGCGGCACGCTGGCAAAGGCGAGGCCGGTCATGAACACCACGCCGAAGACGGCGAACACCGCCGTCCGGGTCTGCCGCGTCAGGCGCATCAGTGCATGCCCGACCGGATCTTCGACAGGGTGATGAAGAAGATCAGCACCACCAGAAAGCCGAGCAGCAGCGCCATCGCGGTGGCGCGGGCACGCTGCTTGGCGCGAATCCGATTCGAATCGTCAGGCGTCATGCCCAACGATCCACCACCAGCGCGCCAAAGAGAAGGAAAAGATAGAGAATCGAATATTTGAACAATCGCTTTTCGGGCTTCATCATGTCTTCGGGCTGGGTATGTCGAAACGCGACGATGGCGGCATAGGCGGCGAACAGCGCGGTGCCTGCGGTCGCGATCACACCGTAGATCGACCCCGTCAGCCCCAGCGGCCAGGGCGCGACGGCGGCGATGGCCATCGGGATGGTGTACAGCCCGATCTGCGCGCGCGTCACCCGCTCGCCTGCGACCACAGGCAGCATCGGCACGCCCGCATTGGCGTAATCGGTCTTCACGAACAGCGCGAGCGCCCAGAAATGCGGCGGCGTCCACAGGAAGACGAGGCTGAACAGCAGGAAGGGCAGCAGCGCGACCTCACCCGTCGCGGCGGCCCAGCCGATCAACGGCGGAAACGCGCCCGCCGCGCCGCCGATGACGATATTCTGTGGCGTCCGGCGCTTCAGCCAGACGGTGTAGACCAGCACGTAGAACAGGATCGAGACCGTCAGAATGCCCGCGGCGACATAATTGACCGCCAGCCCCATCAGCAGGACCGAGAAACAGGCCAGCCCGACGCCGAAATGCAATGCCGACTCGCGCGTCATGCGCCCGGCGGGCAGCGGCCGCTTGGCGGTGCGCTTCATCAGCGCGTCGAGGTCGGCCTCATACCATTGGTTCAGCGCCCCCGCCGCGCCCGCGCCCAGCGCGATGCACAGGATCGCGGTGAAGCCGATCACCGGATCGATGCCGACCGGAGCCGCCAGCATCCCGCACAGCCCGGTGAACACCACCAGCGTCATCACCCGCGGCTTGGTGAGCGCCAGAAAGTCGCGCCAGTCGGCGGGAACGAAGACGGAGGAGGGAATGCTGGACATGAAGGTCCTGCATATAGGCGGTGTGGGAAGGGGGGGCAATCGAAGCGGTTGTCTTGGAAGGATACTGCCGCTCGCCCAAGGCGCTGCCCCTCCCGCAAGCGGGAGGGGAGAAGAAGGGGGGACTCGCCTACCCAAAGCGCACCCCCTCCCGCAGGCGGGAGGGGGCCGGGGGGAGGGCGGGATGTCTCACCGAGACCGACGCCCGTGGCTTTCCCTCCCCCATCCCCTCCCGCCTGCGGGAGGGGCGTGAGACTCATGAAGGTCAGTCCTGCTTCAACGTCGTCATATCGATGACGAAGCGATACTTCACATCGCTCTTCTGCATCCGGTCATAGGCGGTGTTGACCTCGTCCATCGCGATCATCTCGATATCGGCGGTCAGGCCGTGCTGGTGACAGAAGTCCAGCATCTCCTGCGTCTCGGCGATGCCGCCGATCAGCGAGCCCGCCAGCGAACGGCGGCGGAAGACGAGCGCACCGACCGAGGGCGAGGGGTGCGGCGAATCAGGGACGCCCACCAGCGTCATCGTGCCGTCGCGCTTGAGCAGCATCAGGAACGCGTCGAGATTGTGCGGCGCGGCGACCGTGTTCAGGATGAAGTCGAAGCTGTTGGCATGTTCCGCCATCTGCGCCTCGTCCTTCGACACGATCAGGCCCTTGGCGCCCAGTCGCTTGGCATCCTCGGCCTTGTTGGGCGAGGTCGAGAAGACGTAAACTTCGGCGCCCATCGCGGCGGCGATCTTGACGCCCATATGGCCAAGCCCGCCCAGGCCGACGATGCCGACCTTCTGGCCCGGCCCGACCTTCCAGTGGCGCAACGGCGAATAGGTGGTGATGCCCGCGCAGAGCAGCGGCGCGACGGCGGCCAGATCGCCCTCGTCATGATTGATCTTCAGGACGAAGCCTTCCTTGACCACGATATGGTCGGAATAGCCGCCGAAGGTATGGCCGCCCAGCACGGGGTCGGGACCGTTATAGGTGCCGACGAAACCGGTCGTCTCGCAATATTGCTCCTCGCCGTCATGGCAGGACGGGCAGTGGCCGCAGCTGTCGACCATGCAGCCGACGCCGACCAGGTCGCCGACCCGGTACTTCGTGACGTCGCCGCCGACAGCGGTCACGCGGCCGACGATCTCATGCCCCGGCACGCACGGATATTGGGTGCCTGCCCATTCGCCGCGCGCGGTGTGCAGGTCGGAATGGCAGACGCCGCAATAGAGGATGTCGATCGCGACATCGTCACCCTGCGGATCGCGACGCTCGAACGAGAAGGGGGCGAGCGGCGTTTCGGCCGACTGGGCGGCATAGCCCTTGGCGGGAGTGGGCATGGAAGCTCCTTCGGGAAATTTATGACGCGACCAACTGGTCGCGGCGCCCATATGGGTCCCGGCGGCAGCCATTCCAGCCAAACTGACGCGTAAGTTTTCCGATTGGAGATGATCGGCGAATTACCTGAAATCAACATGTTATATTGTCACGCGACTTGGATTCAGCCCATGAACCCCTGGTTCCAGGTCGAGGGATCATAGTTGCCGATATTGGGCAGCACGGTACGCAGGCCGCCGGAGTCGATCCCGAACCAGCTGGCGAGCGTCGCGGCATATTGGTCGACCGACATGGTGGGAATCAGGCGCCCCTGGCCGACATCGTCATTGGTGTTGGTGCCGACGATCGGGGCCTTGCCATAGAAACGCTGCCCGCGCACCGCGCCGCCGAGGATGAAGTGCATCCCGCCCCAGCCATGATCCGACCCGTCATCGTTCGACTGGAGCGTGCGGCCGAAGTCCGATGCGGTGAAGCTGGTCACCTGATTGGCGACGCCCAGCGCACGGGTGGTGTCGTAAAAGGCCTTCATCGCCGCCGACACCTTGGACAACAGGCCGGGATGCTGCGCGACCAGATTATCGTGCAGGTCGAACCCGCCCATCGACACGAAGAAGACCTGGCGCTTCAGCCCCAGCGTCTGGCTGACTGCAATCATCCGCGCGACCATCTTCAGCTGGTCGGCCAGGTTGTTGTTCGAGGGGAAGAGCGGGAAATTGGTCGCCGGAGCGCCCGCCAGTGCGCTGCTGAGCTGCGCCTGCACGTCGAAGGCGCGCTTGGAGATTCGGGCATGTTCGCTCGCCATCGCAAAGCTTGATTCGGTGGTCATCAGGCTGCGCAGCGTGTCGAGCGCCGAGGACGAGCCGTAAAGCGTGCGGCTGTTGTTGAGCAGCGCGACCGGGCCGCCGGTGCCCACCGCATATTGAATCGCGGTCCGCCCGGTCAGATAGACCGCATTGCCGCTGGTGTTGATGCAGGTCAGCGCGGCCGCGCCGTTGCCATTCTGGAACACGTCGCCGATCCGTCCGCCCCAGCCGCTGGTCGCGCCTTCGGGGCTGGACGCCTGGAAGAAGCTCTGCTGGTCGTTGTGGCTGAACAGCTTGGGTGGCAGCCGGACGGTGCGGTTGTTATACTGCGTCTTGGTCGTCGGCTCGACCAGCGTGCCGACGTTCAGCGCCACCGCCATCCTGCCCGCCGCGAACAGCTGGCCCATTCCGGGCATGGCGGGTGACAGCGCATAGCTGCGCCCACCGGCCAGCGCGACGGCGGGGTTCAGGACGCTGGCGGCCAGCGCATCGCGCTGATAGCCGATATTGGGGCGCGCCGCGCGATAGGCGGCAAAGCTCGTCTCGTCATAGGGGACCAGCGTGTTGGCATAGTCGTTGCCGCCGTACAGGAACACGCAGACCAGCGCCTTGTAATCCGACGCGGTGGCCGCCGCCGCCTCGCCGATCGCGGCCAGGCTGGAGACGAAGGGGGTGGCGGTTCCGGCCAGGCCGAGCAGCGCGCTGCGCTTCAGGAAGGCGCGCCTAGACTGATCATGGGGCGATTGATCGTGCATCATGCTCGTCACCGCGGGTTCAGATATTCGGGGGAGGCCATGGCCAGCAGGATGGCGATGCCGATCCGGTTGATCGGGCCGTTCGCGGCGGTTGCCGCCACGCTGTCGACCGCGCCGCGGATCGTCGTCACGGTCGAGGTCGACAATTGCCCAGCGGCGAGGACCAGATTGACCTCGTCGACCAGCGCCTTGCTGTCCGCCGCCAATGTCTGGATCGCGGTGTAATCGGCCTTCACATCGCCGATGCCGTTGGCGATCAAGCCGTACATGAAGTTCACATAGCCGACGACGCTCTGTTCGTTGGTGATCTGGAACTCGGGCGCGACCAGGCCGCCGCTCGCCAGGCTGGTGCCGGGCGGGGTGTAGCCGGGGCGGTAGAAGTTGAAGACCGACGGGCTGCGGCCCTTGCTCTGCCCCAACCGGCTGGTCGCGTTGGAGGTGTCGCCGATCGCCCAGGCGTTGGAGGGGGAACTCGCCCCGAAAGCGCGCGCCCAGCCGGTCAGTCGCAGCACCGGCTCGCGCAGCTTGCCCGCATTGGCGGCGCTGGGCAGGGTCCGTGCTTCGCTGTCGAGCAGGATGGCGCGGATCACCGCCTTCATGTCGCCGCGCACGCCCTGGCCATTGTCGGCGAAGGCGCTGGCGACGCGGTTGATATAGGCGGGCGAAGGGTTGCTGGTCACGAGCCGCTGGATCAGCTGGCGCGAGACGAAGGGCGGCAGATTGGGGTGGGCGAAGATCGTGTCGAGCGCGCTCTTGACCGCCGCCATGCCGCCGCCGCTGACCGTCGTGCCCAGGAAGCTCGCCGGGCCGGTCTCGTTGATCCCGGCATTCATCACCAGCGGCATCCGGTAGCGCGCGGGCGTGCTGCTGTCGCTGGTCGCCGGAGCCAGGCCGGTGAAGACACGGGCCAGCCCCGACACATCGGCCTGATTATAGGTTTCGATCGGCTGGCCGCCATTGGTCTTGACCGAGCCGTCCATGTTGAGCTGGTAGAGGCCCAGCGTGAACAGCTGCATCAACTCGCGCGCGTAATTCTCGTCGGGCTGCGCGCCGGTCGCCGGATTGCCCTTTCGATTGTTGAGGAAGGTCAGGAAGCTGGCCATCGCGAAATTGGTCGTGATTGCGCCCAGCAGGTCGCGGTAATTGCCGAATGCGTTGTCGAGCAGCACGTCGACATAGGCCGCCATGCTGAACGCGCGCCAGGCATCGGTCACGCCGTCGACGCCCACCACCACTATGTCGAGCAGCGCCATGCCGATCCTTTGGCGCAGCTGATCCGGCTCGACGATCATCTGCCGCCAGAGCGTCGGGTCCAGCCCGGCCAGCGAATTGCGGTTGGCGGCGGCGTCATAGCCGCCCGCGATCATCCAGTCCCAATGGCTGGTCGCGCGGGGCAGGGCGAACTGGTCGGTCAGCCAGCCGTCATAGCCGCGCGAGACGACCGTATCGATCATGGTCCGGGTCGCGCCCATCGTCGACTGGGCGAGGAAGCGGCTGGCCTCGGTCGTGGTGGGCGAGGCGCTGACCACGACGACGGGCGTGGTCGAACCGGCGGGGCTCGCCGAGCCGCCGGAAACGCTGCTGCTGGAGCCGCCCCCGCCGCCACAGGCCGCCAGTGCCAGCAGGGGCAGCATCGCGCCGCCGGTCGTCACTGGCGAACGGCCCGCGTCCGCGTCGATGCCGGGCGCATCCGCACCCTCGCGCGCGGCCGCCGTCACCGGCTCAGCACCTGTATCCCGCCCCATCATTGGATATGTACCCGCTAACCGCCCCCGCTGGGCGACCGGGGCAATTTGGTGCCAATGTGGGTAAAAAAATATGAAAGGTTCCGCCGCTCGTCGCATCGGCGGGGCTATTCGACCGATCCGGCCCTATCGTGACGCAAGTGTAATGAAAAAGGCCCCGAAATCCTGTTTCGGGGCCTCGTTCAGATTGAGCGAATGGGGGGCGATCAGTCGATGCGCGGCAGCGTCTCGAACTGGTGATAGGGCGGCGGGCTGGACAGCGTCCATTCCAGCGTCGTCGCACCTTCGCCCCAGGGATTGTCGCCCGCGGGCTTGCCCGCGATCAGCGACCAGATCAGGTTGATGAAGAAGATCGCCATCCCTGCGGCCATGATCTCATAGCCATGCGTCGCGACCTTGTTCCACAGCGCGAAGGCATCCGGATAATCGGGATAGCGACGCGGCATCCCCTGCAGCCCCAGGAAGTGCATCGGGAAGAACAGCAGGTTCACGCCGATGAAGAACACCCAGAAATGCAGCTGGCCGAGGAACTCGTTATACATCTTCCCCGACATCTTCGGGAACCAGTAGTAGAAGCCCGCGAACAGCGCGAACACCGCGCCCAGCGACAGGACGTAGTGGAAGTGCGCGACGACATAATAGGTGTCGTGCATATAGTCGTCGATGCCGCCGTTCGCGAGCACGACGCCGGTCACGCCACCGACGGTGAACATGAAGATGAAGCCGATCGCCCAGACCATCGGCGTCTTGAAGGTCAGCGATCCGCCCCACATGGTCGCGATCCACGAGAAGATCTTGATGCCGGTCGGCACCGCGATGATCATCGTCGCGGCGGTGAAATACATCTTGGTGTTCACGGACAGGCCGGTGGCGAACATGTGGTGCGCCCAGACGACGAAGCCGACCACGCCGATCGCGACCATGGCGTATGCCATGCCGAGATAGCCGAAGACCGGCTTGCGGCTGAACGTCGCGATGATCTGGCTGACGATGCCGAAGCCCGGCAGGATCATGATGTAGACTTCGGGATGGCCGAAGAACCAGAACAGATGCTGGTACAGGATCGGGTCGCCGCCCCCGGCGGGATCGAAGAAGGTCGTGCCGAAGTTGCGATCGGTCAGCAACATGGTGATCGCGGCGGCCAGCACCGGCAGCGACAGCAGCAGCAGGAAGGCGGTGACCAGCACCGACCAGACGAACAGCGGCATCTTGTGCAGGGTCATGCCCGGCGCACGCATGTTGAAGATGGTGGTGATGAAGTTGATCGCGCCCAGAATCGACGAGGCACCCGCCAGATGGAGCGCCAGGATCGCCATGTCGACCGACGGACCCGGCTCGCCGAAGGTCGATAGCGGGGCATAGGCGGTCCAGCCGACGCCCGCGCCCGCCCCGAAGAAGGGCGAGGCGAGCAGCAGGGTGAAGGCCGGGATCAGCAGCCAGAAGGACACGTTGTTCATGCGCGGGAACGCCATGTCGGGCGCGCCGATCATGATCGGCACGAACCAGTTGCCGAACCCGCCGATCATCGCGGGCATCACCATGAAGAACACCATGATCAGGCCGTGCGCGGTGATGAGCACGTTCCACAGGTGCAGCGACTGGTCGAGGCTCTGCGCCCCGCCGTGGAGCATCCCGGCCCAGATCCCCAGATACTGGATGCCCGGTTCGCGCAGCTCGGCGCGCATCAGGCCGGAGATCGCGCCGCCGATGATCCCCGCCACGATCGCGAAGATCAGATAGAGGGTGCCGATATCCTTGTGGTTGGTCGACAGGAACCAACGCGCGAAGAAGCCGGGCTTATGATCGGCGTCATGATGCGCGTGGTGGTGATCCTCATGACCGACAAATGCCGATCCGGGGTGAAGTGCGGTGTCGGTCATGGCTTATTGTCCAGCGTTGCCGGGGCCGGCCGGATTCCCGGTGGCGCCCTGCGCGGAGGTGGGGGACTGGGCGGGCGTTGCGGCATTGTCCACCGGACCCGTGACCGCCTCGGCCGCATTGACCTGCGCGGCTTTGGAGGCCGAACCCTCGGCTCCCGGCTGCGGAATGACCGAGGAGGAGGGGGCCTTGGACCCCGGCATCTGGCCGCCCTTCGCCGCGACCCAGGCGGCGAACTGCGCCGGGGGCACCGCCTGCACCGCGATCGGCATGAAGGCGTGGCGCGCACCGCACAGCTCCGAACATTGCCCGAAGTAGAGGCCTGGCTTCTCGATGGTGAAGCTCGTCTCGTTCAACCGGCCCGGTACCGCGTCCAGCTTCATCCAGAAGGCCGGGATCGCCCAGCTGTGGATGACGTCGTTGGACGTGGTGATCAGGCGGATCGGCACGCCGACGGGCAGGACGATGCGATTGTCCACCGCCAGCAGGCGGGGACCGTCGGCATCGGTGCGCGCGCGCTCACCGGGGGCCACCTGGTCCTTTTCCTTCAGCATGTTGGCGGTGATCTCGATCCCGCCATGGTCCGGATACTGATAGGTCCAGTACCACTGGTTGCCGATCGCCTTCAGCGTGACGGCGCCTGCGGGGGCGGGCTTGAACTGCGCCTGGAGCAGTCCGATCGAGGGGATGGCGATCAGGACAAGGATCACGACCGGCCCCAGCGTCCACAACACCTCGACCAGCGTGTTGTGGCTGGTCTTGGACGGCACCGGATTGGCGGCGCGGCGATAGCGGAACACGACCCAGGCGAGCAGCAGCAGGACGAGCACGCAGATCACGGTGATGACCGGCACCAGTACGTCATTGTGCATCCAGTGCGCGAACTCGCCGTTCTTCGTCACCTGCGGCTGAAGCCCGAAGCGGCCGTCGATCGGCAGGCCGACATTGGGATCGATCGTCGTCGCGGGCGCGCCGTCCTGGGCCAGCAGCGGGCTGGTCGGCGCGGCGGTGGCGGGGGCGGCGGCGCTGGTCGGTGCGGTGTTGGAGACGCCCGCACCCTCGGCGGCGGCCTGCGGCGCGGGGGCGGCTTTCGCGGCGGGTGGAGCGGCCGGAGTCGCGAAGGCTGCGCCCGACAGCGCGGCGCATCCCATCCCGGCGGCGATCGCGATCGCCTTCATGCGTTTGGGCATCCTCATCCTCCGGGGTCCGGACATGCGCTTGACCTCGCTCATCCCGCTCTCGTCTCCCATCTCCCTCGCCTGTCCATCGGTCGTCCGACGAGCTTTGACGGGGCCTCATGTCGTTTTTGTTAGGGGGACTATAGCACGGGACTTCGCCCCCTCAACCCTACAGCGTCACATGCCAGATTGCGCGGGGGGCGGGGCGATCCTATGAGGCCGGGTCATCTGACCGATGCCGGAGTTGCCCCATGACCGATGAAGACGTCCTTGCCGAGTTCCGTGCCGCCGAGGCGCTGCTCGAAGGACATTTCATCCTCTCCTCGGGGCTGCGCAGCCCGCGCTACCTGCAATGCGCGCGCGTCTTGATGGACCCCGCCCGCGCCGCCCGGCTGTGCGAGGCGGTGGCCGCGAAGATTCCGGCGGACATCAGGGCGCAGATCAGCGCCGTCGTCGCCCCCGCCATGGGCGGCGTCATCGTCGGCCATGAAATGGCGCGCGCGCTGGGCGTGCCGGGCATGTTCCTGGAACGGCCCGAGGGAACCTTCCACCTGCGTCGCGGCTTCCGGCTGGAGCAGGGGCAGAAGGTGCTGATGATGGAAGACGTGGTCACGACCGGCCTGTCCAGCCGCGAGGCGATCGCCGCCATCGCGCGCGAGGGGGGCGAGACGATCGCGGCGGCCTCGCTGGTCGATCGCTCCAACGGCGCGGCCGATCTGGGCGTGCCCTTCTTCCCGCTGATCCGGCTCGACGTGCCGAGCTACAGCCCCGACGCTCTGCCGTCCGAACTGGCGGCCATCCCTGCGATCAAGCCGGGGAGCCGCGCGGCGGCATGACCGATCACCTGCGCCTGGGCGTCAATATCGACCATGTCGCGACCGTGCGGAATGCGCGCGGGGCGGGCTATCCCGATCCGGTGAAGGCGGCGCTGGTCGCGGCAGAGGCAGGCGCGGACGGCATCACCGCGCATCTGCGCGAGGACCGGCGCCACATCACCGACGAAGACATCGCGCGGCTGTCGGCGGAACTGACCGTGCCGCTCAACCTGGAGATGGCCGCGACCGAGGAGATGCTCGCGATCGCGCTGAAGCATCGCCCGCACGCCGCGTGCATCGTGCCGGAAAAGCGCGAGGAGCGGACGACCGAGGGCGGGCTGGACGCCGCCGGCCAGCGCGAATGGCTCGGCCCCATGGTCGCGAAGCTGGGCGAGGCGGGCATCCGCGTCTCGCTGTTCATCGAACCCGATCCCCGCCAGATCGAGGCGGCGCTGCATCTGGGTGTCCCTGTCGTCGAGCTTCACACCGGCCGCTATGCCGAGCTGGACGGCCCCGAACGCACCGAGGAACTGCGTCGTCTGTCGGACGCGGCGGCGCTGGCGGCCAAGAACGGGATCGAGGTTCATGCGGGCCACGGCCTGACCTACGACAATGTCGCACCGATTGCGGCCATCCCGCAGGTGCGCGAGCTGAACATCGGCCATTTCCTGATCGCGGATGCGGTGTTCGTCGGCCTGCCCGAAGTCGTCCGCAAGATGCGCGCCGCGATGGATATCGCTCGGTGAATCCTCCCCGGCACGGGGAGGGGGACCAGCCGCAGGCTGGTGGAGGGGGGGTGCCCCAAACGACTCGCGTGGTGGAGAACCCCCTCCACCATCGCTCCGCGATGGTCCCCCTCCCCGTGCCGGGGAGGATGGCGTGATCATCGGTCTCGGCTCCGACCTCTGCAATATCGAGCGGATTAAGGCCGCGCTGGACCGGCATGGCGGCCGGTTCGAGGCGCGCTGCTTCACCGAGGTGGAGCAGGCCAAGGCCGCCAAACGCCCCTTCACCCGTGCGGGCACGTACGCCAAGCGCTTCGCCGCCAAGGAGGCCTTTTCCAAGGCGGTCGGCACGGGTTTCTCGCGGGGCGTGTTCATGCGCGACATCGGTGTCGTCAATCTGCCCGGCGGCGCGCCGACCCTGTCTTTGACCGGCGGCGCGCGCGAACGGCTTGACGCGATGACCCCGGCGGGCCACGTCGCCCATATCCACTTGACCATGACCGACGATCACCCCTGGGCGCAGGCCTTTGTCGTGATCGAGGCACGACCGGAAGTTTCCGCATGAAGGACGCGGTGTTGGACACGAACCCAGGCTCGCCGACCCATCAGCCGGGGGGCGACCCGACGGTGGGCGCACCACCACCGCCCCAGGTGCCGGCCAAGAAAAAGGGCACCGACTGGTGGGCCGAGGTCAAGGGGCTGTTCTGGCTGCTGCTGATCGTGCTGGGCTTCCACAGCTTCATCGCCAAGCCCTTCTACATCCCGTCCGAATCGATGCTGCCGGGCCTGCGCGTCGGTGACCGGCTGGTCGTCAGCAAGTTCGCCTATGGCTGGTCCTATATCTCGCCGACCATCCCCAACCCGGTCGCGATCTTCAAGTCGGTGGTGCTGCGCCAGCCCGAGGCGAGCTGGAGCTATCAGCTGCCCTTCATCCATGGCCGGGTCTTCGGCTCGCTGCCCAAGCGCGGTGACGTCGTGATCGTGACGCCGCCGGGCACGCATAACGACTATATCAAGCGGGTGATCGGCCTGCCCGGCGATACGCTGGCGGTGCGCGACGGCACGGTGATCCTGAACGGCAAGCCGGTGCAGCGCGGTCCGCTCCACTATATCGACATCCCCATCGACACGAACAGCCCGTGTACCGACTATGGCGACCAGGCGCGTGTCCGTACCGCGAACGGCCAATGGGTCTGCCACCTGCCGATCGTGACCGAGACGCTGCCCAATGGCCGCCGTTACGACACCGTCGAAATGGGGTGGAGCCCGGGCGACAATTACCCGGCGATCACCATCCCGGCCGATCACGTCTTCCTGATGGGCGACAATCGCGATCGTTCGGCCGACAGCCGCTTCTCGCTGGCCGAGCTGGGGCTGGGCGGGCCGGTGCCGTATGAGAATATCGGCGGTCGCGCCGAGTTCGTGACCTTCAGCCTGGACGGCGATACGACGCTCAACCCGGTCACCTGGTGGACCTCGCTGCGGTCGGGCCGGGCGGGCCTGTCGCTGCACCCGACCACCGTGAAGACCGGCGACGGCGCCCCGCAATGAGCGACCAGGCCCCGCTGACCGACCGCCCGGCCCCGATCGAGTTCCGGGAGGGCTTTGTCCGGCGGGAGCTGACGCGCGCGGCGATCTGGCTGGGGCTGATCGCCGCGATGGCGGTGACGGTGCTGCTGGTCCAGCCGCTGCTGGTGATCTTTGCCGGGCTGGTCTTCGCCACGCTGCTGGATGGCGGGGTGCGGCTGCTCGGCCGGGTGCTGCCCATCGGGCGCGGCTGGCGGCTGCTGATCGTCGTGCTGGCGGTGACCATATTCCTGCTCGGCACCTTCTTCCTGACCGGCGTCGAGGTGACGCAGCAGGTGACGCAGCTTCGCTCCACGCTGGAGACGCAGGCGGGCCGCGTGACCGGCTGGTTGGCCGAGCAGGGCATGATGCCCAAGACGTCGGACATCAACGGCCTGCTCAAGCAGTCGGTGGGGTCGATCGGCAAGCTGACCTCCTGGGTCGGGACGGCGGTGGGCGCGGTCACGACGATGTTCATGATCCTGATCATCGGCCTGTTCCTGGCGATGGACCCCGAAGGCTATGCACGCGGCCTGCAATGGTTCGTGCCGCGTGCCGTCCGCGCCGAATTCGCGATCACGCAAGGGCGCGTCATGTCCACGCTGCGCCGCCTGCTCGCCGGACGCCTGCTGGGCATGGCGGTGGAGGGGGTGCTGACCGGCATCGCGCTGATGATCGGCGGCGTGCCGATGGCGCTGCTGCTGGGGATCATCGCGGGCATCCTGGCCTTCATCCCCAATATCGGGGCGATCATCACCGGCGCGCTGATGATCGCGGTCGGCTTTTCGGCGGGGCAGGACACGGGTTTCTGGGCGATCGGCACCTATCTGATCGTGCAGACCTTCGACGGTTATGTCGTGGTGCCGATGGTCGCCAAGCGCACCGTCGACCTGCCGCCCGCGCTGACCCTGTCGACCCAGATCATAGCGAGCGCGCTGTTCGGTATCCTCGGGCTGGCGCTGGCCGATCCGATGACCGCCATGGCCAAGTCCGCGCTCCAGCGCCGGTCGGAACGCGAGGCCGAACAGGACGGCGAGACCGCCCGCGCCGGGGCCGATATTTAAGACCCATCGACATTCAGACCGGATCGCCCGCGCCTTGGGATGTTGGATGGGTGTCACCGGTGGCGATCGTTGACCAGCCTCTTGCAGCGGGACACCCCTCCGTCAGGCCTGCGGCCTGCCACCTCCCCTTGCAGGGGAGGAATGGAATGAATGACGATCGGCCTGGTAAGCCCGCGCCACTCTACCCGACCAGCGCGGGTTCGAGCGGCCCCGTCTCGGCCCCTGTCTCACGGGGTGCCCGGCGGCCTCGTGCCGCGACGATCGAATCGAACAGCGCCAGATAACGCTCGGCCGAATCCTGCCCCGGTTGCGGCACGGGTTCGGGGCGCGGCACCACCGGGTCGAGCCAGTGGCGAAGCGCCGCGACCAGCGCCCCCAAATCCTCGCGCGGGACGATCGTGCCCAGCGAGCGATGGGAGACGATCTCATGCACCGCCGGACTCGAATCGGTCGCGACCACCGGTGTCCCGACCGCCAGCGCCTCGCGCAGCACGCCGGGCACGCCTTCATAGTCGGAGGGCAGCGCCACCACCTGCGCCGCCGCCATCGCGGCGGGCGCATGGGCGCTGTGGCCGGGCAGCGATACCCGGTGCGACAGGCCCAGTATCTCGATTTGCGCGGTGAGAGCCGGGCGCAGGCTGCCCTCGCCCAATATCGTCAGGCCGACATCCTCGGGCAGATGGGTCATCGCGGTGATCAGCCGGTCCCAGCGCTTCTGCGGCTCCAGCCGCCCGACGCCCAGGATGCGACGGCCCGGCGCCGTGACGTGTGGAGCGGCCTTGGGGTCGAGCAGCGTCGGCGGATTGGGGATGACCGCGACCGACAGCCCGGTGGCGCCCTGCGCTTCCCGCGCGGTCGCCGGGGTCATCGCGACCAGCGCGTCCAGGAACAGCCGGTGTCCCGCCAGCCATTGCCGCTGGCCCCAGGCGATCGGCAATGGCTGGTCGCCGCGATCGACCGCATTGGACATTTTCGCGACGATCGGCGGACAGGCCCCGGCCAGCCGCGCGCGTGTCCAGGCGGCCATGGCGGTATAGTGATTGCCCGGACAGAAGACGATATCGGGCCGCACCCGCTCGATCGCCGAAGGCAATGCACGGCACAGCCCGCCATAGCGTTGGTGCCCCAGCGTCACCGTCTCGACGCCCATCGGCACGCCGCCCTGGAACTGGCCGGCCTCGTCGCCCAGGATCAGCGTGACGCGCCGCCCCCGGTTCAGCCAGCCGGGCAGCATCCGGCCCAGTGCCGCTTCCACGCCGCCGCGCATCGCCAGGGCATAGGTCAGGATATGATCGGCGGGCATAGGCTCCGGGGGACATGGGGCGGGTCGATAATCGGAGCGCTAATCGCCGGTTGTCGCTGAATTATGTCAGTTTCAGCCCTAAGGTGGACACAATCGCGCGACAGAGGATGAATTCTTATTCAGGTGCGAGAAAGCAGTGTTGAGGTTAGCGGGCGCCACCGGCGAACGCCGCCGAGGAATCTCCATAACGTGCAGAATGAACGAGATGATCCCATGACCCCGCAACAGGCCCTGCCTGGCGGCCTGGCCCCCGGAGCGGGCGGCGAGAGCGGCCCGGTGGCGCGCGACATGGCCGCGCTGGAGCCGTTGAAGACGGTCAAGAACCGCTGGCCCGCCATTATCGGCGGCGTGCTGACGCTCGCCATGATCGTCGGGTTGGGGCATGAGCTGCTCGGGCGCGGTCTGGTCGGCCTCAGCCATTCGGTGCCGACCAATCCGCTCTTCTACATCGTCTTTGTCGGCCTCTACATGGCGCTGCCGATCGGCGACTATATCATCTTCCGGCGGCTGTGGGGCATCCCGATCAGCGGCATGGCCGCGCTGATCCGCAAGCGGATCGCGAACGAAGTGGCGTTCAGCTATTCGGGTGAGGCCTATTTCTACGCCTGGGCGCGCGCCAATGCGAAGATGGTCGCCGCCCCCTTCGGCGCGGTCAAGGACGTCGGCATCCTGTCGGCCATTGCGGGCAATGCCATCACGCTGTTGATGATCGGGCTGGCCCTGCCGGTCGGTCGCGAGTTGCTGACGCCGGAACAGCTGCGGCTGGTCTGGGGATCGATCGCGATCGTCATGGCGACCTCGCTGCCTTTCCTGATCTTTTCGCGGCGGGTCTTCTCGCTCGATCGCAAGACCCTCTGGTGGGTCTTCATGGTCCACTGCATCCGCCTGATCGCCAACTCGCTGCTCGTCGCGCTGGCGTGGCATTACGGGATGCCCAGCGTGTCGCTGGGCATGTGGCTGTTCCTGTCGGCGGCGCGGCTGCTCGTCTCGCGCCTGCCGCTGGTGCCCAACAAGGACCTTCTTTTTGCCAATTTTGCGATCCTGTTGATCGGGCAGGATCAGGAATTGAGTGAGCTGATCGCGTTCACCGCGGCACTGACCCTGCTGGTCCATGTCGTGCTGATCGCAGGGTTCGGTCTGACGGCATTGGTTCGGAAGGTGCGCGCATGATTCGCGTGATGAAGATGATGGTGGTCGCTGTGGTGACCGTGGCGGCCGTGCCGCAGGTGGCGGGTGCGCAGGTGCTGGGCAGCGATGCGGCGGCCTGCACCAATGGCGGCGGTCCCGCCATCCTGGCGCGGATCGAGGGGCTGAAGGATCGCAAGGGCAACCTCAAGCTGGAACTGTATCCGGCGAACGAGGAGGATTTCCTGCAGGACGACGGCGTGCTGGTTCGCGCGGGCAAGACCTTCCGCCGTGTCCAGGTGCCGACTCCGGCGGGCGGCGGGCCGATCGCGATGTGCATCCGCGTGCCGCATCCCGGCCGCTATGCGCTGCTCTTCACCCATGACCGCGACGGCAAGAACAAGTTCAATTTCTGGAGCGACGGCGCGGGCTTCCCGGCCAATACCAAGCTCGGCCGCCGCAAGCCGCCGCTCGCCTCCGCGCTGATCGATGTGCCCAATGGGGTGGCAATGACGACCATCCGAGCCCAATATCTGCGGGGGCTGGGCGGTTTCGGCCCGGTGGATTGAGGGAACGGACGATGCGCATCGTCGACGTCAACGAATTCTACTCCCCCACCGGCGGGGGCGTGCGGACCTATATCGACCGCAAGATGTCGATCCTGGCCGAGATGGGCCATGAGCTGATCGTGCTCGCGCCGGGCACCGAGGACCGGGTCGAGGAACGTCCCGGCGGCGGCAAGATCATCTATATCAAGGCACCGCGCCTGATCCTGGACACCAATTACGGCATGTTCTGGGACGGTGCGCCGGTCTGCCGCCTGCTCGACGAGCTGGACCCCGACATCGTCGAGGTTTCCTCGCCCGCCAAGCCCGCCTGGTTCGTCGCCGGGTGGCAGGGGCGCGCGAAGAAGGTCTTCTTCATGCACAACGACAATGTCGGCACCTATCCGGTCCGCTGGCTGGACGGGTTGGTCGCGCAGGAGCGGGTGGAGGACTGGTTCAGCTGGTACAGCCGCTACATGAACCGTTTCCTCGACCATTACGACCTGGTGCTGTCCAACGGCCCGGCGCTGGTGAAGCGCCTGGGCAAGCGCGGCGTGCGGGTGGACGAGGGGATTCCGCTGGGTATCGAGCGGCATTTCTTCTCGCCCGACCACCGCGACGAACGGTTGCGCACCGCGCTGCTGGCGCAGTGCGCGCTGCCGGAGGGCGCGCATCTGCTGCTGGGGCTGGGGCGGCATCATCCCGAAAAGCGCTGGCCGATGGTCATCGACGCGGTCGAGCGGGTGGCCTCGACCCGGCCGGTCGGCCTGATCCTGATCGGCGGCGGCGTCGCCAGCCGGACGCTGGAGAAGCGGATCGCGGGCAGCCCGCACATCCGCCTGTTCCGCCCGGTCTATGACCGCCCGCGCCTCGCCCGGATCATGGCGAGCTGCGACGCGCTGGTCCATGGGTGCGAGACCGAGACGTTCGGACTGGTGGCGTCCGAAGCGCTGGCCTCAGGCCTGCCCTTGGTGGTTCCGGATTATGGCGGCTGTGCCGAAGTCGCGAACCCGCTGTTCGCCGAGACCTTCCGCGCGCGCGACGGGGCGGCCTGTGCCGAGGCGATCGAGCGGCTGCTGTCGCGCGACCAGCGCGTGCTGCGCAACGCCGCGCGCGTGGCGGCGGGCAAGGTGTTCAGCGACCGCGACCATGCCGAGGCGCTGATCGCGCGCTATCAGCAATTGCTCGACCAGGGCACTCAGTTGCAGGCCGTCGCCTAAGCCGGAACGGAGCTTTCGCAGCCCTCGCGAGTCTGTCATCATGACAAAAATGTCATGGGAGACGGTCGATGAGTCGTGGCTTCGCAGTCGTGATGGGCATCATGCTGGCGTCCTCGGGCGCGGCACGGGCGGCCGACCGTCCCCCGATTGAAAGCTGGGGTAAGCCCGGCGTCACCTTCGACCAGTATCGCACCGATTCGGTCGAGTGCGCGAAGATCGGCTATTTCCGTGACGTCTCGCAGGACGATCCGGCGAAGCGGTTCATCACGGGCTTCACGGCGGCAGACAACAACCTGAACGGCGGCGGCGGTGCCAGCGACTGGATCAATTCGATTCTGCGGACCCAGCCCGACCGGCAGAAACGCCGACTTCATGCGATCCAAGTCGGTGATGTCGAGCGTTGCCTGGCGGACAAGGGCTATTCCCGCTTCCAGCTCTCGCGCGGTGAAGTGAGGACGTTGAAGCGTTATCCGGCCGGGTCAGAGGCGCGGCATCGGTATCTGCATCAACTGGCGGCGCGTACGGAGGCTGCGTCGTGACGCGGGCGGTGGTTGCGCTGGCCCTGCTGGCCTGTTCCGCCACGGCGTCGGCGGCCTCGCGCGATCGGGTGGCAAGCTGGGGCAAGCCAGGCATCCACTATGACCAGTATCGTGCCGATTCGGTGGAATGCGCCAAGATCGGTTACTTCCGCGACGTAGCGCAGGACGAACCGGCCAAGCGCTTCATCCGGGGGTTCGAGACGGCGGATCGCCTGATGAATTTTCCCAGCCCCGCCGACGCTGGCGATGACTGGATGTTCTCTGTTCGCCGCACGCAACCGGATCGGCAAAAGCAAATGCTTCAGGCGATCCAGGTCGGCGATGTCGAACAGTGCCTGACGGGCAAGGGCTATCGCAAGTTCATGCTGACCACGAGCGAGGAAAAGGCCCTCCGCCAATATCCGCGCGGGTCGGAGGCGCGGCATCGCTACCTCCATACGCTGGCCGCGCGCTGATTCAGGCGGCGAGAAGGTCCGCGTAGCGTGACGGCCGATGCGTACGGGCGAGGCGCGCATAGGTCTTGTCGATGCTGTCGAGCAAAGCGGGTACGCCATTGTCGCCCGGATGCACCGCCACGCGCGCGACCGGGGTCGGGCGCAGGCCGTGGCGCAGCACGGCGGCGGCGGCGAGCGAGCTCAGCTGCCGCCCGCGCGAACGGCTGGCCCAGGTGACGACGGGGCCGCGTGCGATGATCTTGCCGTCGGCGGGCGTCCAGACGCGGAAATGATCCTCCGCCAGCCCGAAGCCTGCATCGCCCAAGGCCAGACGCGCCTCGTCCGAATAGAGCCACGCAGGCGCGATGAAGCCGGTCGCGCGGCGGCCGATGATATCCTCGATCAGCGCGGTGCCGCGCTGCATCCGGCGCAGGGCTTCGGCGCGGGGCAAGCCGACGAATTCGCCTTCGCCCGCGGTCATGTGCCTGGCCTTCAGCGCGGTTTTCGAGTCGGTGTGGACCATGTCGTCCTTGTGTGACCAGCCATGGACGAACATCTCGATCCCCATGTCCGCCCAGTCGCGCAGGCGCGTGGCGAAGGGGGTGCCGGGTGCGATCGGCGCGCTGTTCCAATGGTCGGGGATGACCAGCATGGCCAGGCGCGGACCGCCCAGATGCCCCGACAGCCGGTCGAACAGCGCGTCGATCGCCCCCTCGAACCGGGGGGACACGTCATGGATCGAGGCGAGAAGGCGTTTCATCGCGTGGATTTATAGACGCTGATCGTCTCGTTGCCCATCGGCAGTTGCGCGGCCAGCCGATAGCCTCTCGCCATCGCCGCCAGCACCCGCGCATGGGCCTCGGGCCGCTCGCCATTATAGGGCGGGCGCATCACGACGACGGCGGGGTGTTGCGAGAGGATGCGGGTGATCTCGGCATCCTGATCAACGCCCGTGGCCCCGGCCTCGCGCGCGCGGCTGAGATGCGCAGGGACAATCCAGTGCGACAGGGTGCAACGCTGGGTCGCGACATAGAGCATGGTGCTGCCCGAATAGACGTAGAGGCACCCCGGCCCCTTGCCGACCGCCTGTGACAAGGCGGCGAACTCCGCCGCGTCGCCGCGTTCATGGCGCAGGGACAGTAGCACGATCTGGCCTGCCAGCGCGACGGTCAGCAGCAGGGCCGGGGTATGACGCCGCCGCCAGTCCTCCCGCCCCAGCATCGCGGCGGCGGCTGTGCAGGCCGGAAGCAGGATCGGCAGGCCATAATGGTCGAACCACGGCCGGAACAGCAGCACGCCGACCACGCCCGCGCCCAGCCAGACGGCGAGGAACGTCCGCTCGCTGTCGCGCTCCGTCCGCTTCAGCCCCAGCACCGCCAGCGTGACGATCGGCGACAGGATCAGGACCATCTGCCCCAGATTGCCCGCCAGCTCGCCGATCGGATCGGGATTGCGATGAAAGATCGAGAGGAAATTGGCGTAGAGAAAGGCGTCCCACTGCCCGATCGCGGCATAGACGCCCGCCGCCAGCGCAGTCGGCGCGAGCGATACGGCAACCAGTGACGTGCCGTAGAGGACCAATGCAGCCGGTGACCGGCGCCGTCGCCATTCGCTGGCGAGCAGCCAGAGGCCGAACACCACCCCCTCGAACACCGCCGAATATTTGATCTGGAGCACGATGCCGACCAGCGCCATCGCGACCAGTCCCAGGCTGCGCACCCCCCGCCGATCCGATTCGAGGATCGCCCAGGCGGCACCCATCATCAGCAGATTGTAGAAGACCGGCGCCTGTCCGCCCTGACCGCCCAGCAGGTCGAGCCACAGGACATAGGCGATCCCCGCCGCCGCCGCGCCTGCACCGCATCCGAGCCGCTCCGCCATCCGCGCGATCAGCCAGGCCGTTGCGACGACACTCGCCAGCGCCATCGCCTGATAGGCCCAGATACCTGCCGGAAAACCGAGGGCTGCGGGCACCGCGTAGAGCAGGAATAGCCCGATCGGCTTGCGGTCCCACACATCAACGAACGGCCATGCACCGTGTCCCATCGCGTGGCCGGTGAAGAAATAGAACTCCTCGTCCACATGCACCACCGGGTTCCCGAAGGTCAGCGCACGGGCAAGGACCGCGACGGCGAGCAGGATCAGGAGGCGGCGGAAGCTGGAGTGATTCGAGGGGGGCGGTGTGATCGACATGGCATTAATCCACGAAAGCCCCTCCCCTTCAGGGGAGGGGTTGGGGTGGGGCGTCGCCATTGGCCGTGCGCTTGCGGAAGGCGC
>NZ_BBPI01000041.1 GCF_000787715.1 Sphingomonas parapaucimobilis NBRC 15100 | reverse complement strand
TAGGGCGAGCATTTCGCTTACGCCGCTTCGGGATACAATGTCCGGATCAGCCAGTCGTGGAACAGCTTCACCGACTTTTGCTGAAGCGCGCGCGGTCGGCAGACGAACCAGTGGCTGTACGGGCTGTCGACCTCGATATCGAACAGCCGCACCAGACGCGGGTCATGGGCATGTTCGAAATGGCTGGCATGCATGAAGGCGATGCCCAGCCCCTGCGCCACCGCTTCCAGCATCAGGCCGCCCGAGTCGAAGAAGTCGATCGCCTTGGGCTTGATCTCGGTCAGCCCGGCGGCCTGGCACCAGGCGGTGAAGGCGTCGGGCATTTCGCGGTGCAGCAAGGCGGTCATGCCGTTCATCTGCTCGGGACGGAGCAGCGGGTTGGGACCTTCGAGCAGTCGCTTGGCGCCGATGACATAGACCTTGTTGCGGTCGAGTCGCTTGGCATAGAGCGAGGGATCGATGTCGCGGCCCAGCGCGATCACCGCGTCCAGCCCTTCGCCCAGCCGCGCGATGCCGTGTCCGGCGGTGTCGATGTCAAGATGCAGTTCGGGATGCGCTGCGCGCAGCAGGCCCATATGCGGGAACAGCCGCTGCGACGCATAGAGCGGAAGGACGCCCAGGCGCAGGCGCAGCACTTCCTGCCCGCTGGTCATCGCCTCCACCGCGTCCGACAATTGGTCGAGCAGCGGCGCGATCTGCTCCATCAGGCGCTGCCCGTCCTCATTGGGCACCATCGCCTGATGCCGCCTGGCGAACAGCGGCTTGCCGACAAAGCGCTCCAGCGTCTGCACCCGGCGGCTGAGCGCGGGCGCGGACAGCGCTAGTTCCTCGGCCGCCGCCTTGATGGAGCCCAGGCGCACGACCTGGACAAATGCTTCGATCGCACCCAGCGGGGGGAGCCTGCGCATGGCGTACCTGTACTCGTTGACCTATTGGGCAGAAGATTGCACAAACTGCAATCATAGCCAAGCTTTTCGCACTTGCAACATAACGTGTCGCACTGCAAAAGGAACGGGCCTTTCAGGCATCCTCTCCTAAAAACTTTCACGGGCTGGTCGTTTCGATCGGCCCTTTTTTTTGCCCCGGCTGGGCCGCATGCCCTTTTGCGGACCGGAACCCGCCCCCACGTCCCGCGCTTTCGTGTCTCAGACACTTAGCCAAGGGACGATCATGGCCGACAGCGACGCGCCGACCCGCAAGATACAGGTGGCCAATAGCCGCCCCGAGGATTCGGGCCGTGGCCTCGCCCATGTCCCGCGCAGCCTGATGGCGGCACTGGGCATCACCGAGGGCGACGTGGTCGAGATCGTCGGCAAGCAGGCGACCCCGGCGCGGGCGGTTGCCCCCTATCCCGAGGATGAAGGGCTCGACCTCGTCCGCATCGACGGGTTGCAGCGGGCGAATGCGGGCGTCGGCTCGGGTGATTTCGTCGAGGTGCGCAAGGTCGAGTCGAAGCCCGCAACCCGTGTCGTCTTTGCGCCTGCGCAACAGAATCTGCGGCTCCAGGGTTCGGCCCAGGCGCTCAAGCGGACCTTCTTCAACCGGCCGCTCTGCCAGGGCGATGTGGTGGCGACCGCGGGGCAGCAACGCGTCACCAACATGCCGCCGGGCGTCGCGCAATTCATGAACGCGCCGGCCTATGCGCTTCAGGAGATCCGCCTCGCGGTCGTCGCGGCCAGCCCCAAGGGCGTCGTCCATATCGACGAGAATACCGAGGTCGAGCTGCGCCCCGAATATGAGGAACCGCGCGAGGCGCGGCGGGCCGACGTCACCTACGACGATATCGGCGGCATGGCCTCGACCATCGACCAGTTGCGCGAGATGGTCGAACTGCCCTTGCGTTACCCCGAGTTGTTCGAGCGGCTGGGTGTCGAGCCGCCCAAGGGCGTGCTGCTCCATGGCCCGCCCGGCACCGGCAAGACGCGGCTGGCCCGTGCCGTCGCCAACGAGTCGGATGCGCAATTCTTCCTCATCAACGGCCCCGAGATCATGGGCTCGGCTTATGGCGAGTCGGAGCAGCGGCTGCGCGAGATTTTCGAGGAAGCGACCAAGTCCGCGCCCTCGATCGTCTTCATCGACGAAATCGACTCGATCGCGCCCAAGCGCGACCGCGTGCAGGGCGAGGCGGAGAAGCGACTCGTCGCGCAGTTGCTCACCCTGATGGACGGGCTGGAGGCGCGGGCGAATCTGGTCATCATCGCCGCCACGAATCGCCCCGAGGCGATCGACGAGGCGCTGCGGCGGCCAGGCCGCTTCGACCGCGAGATCGTGGTCGGTGTGCCCGACGAGCGCGGGCGGCGTGAGATATTGGGCATCCACACGCGCGGCATGCCGCTGGGCGACAAGGTCGACCTGAACGAGCTGGCGCGCACCACCTTCGGCTTCGTCGGCGCGGACTTGGCGGCGCTGACCCGCGAGGCGGCGATCGAGGCGGTGCGGCGGATCATGCCGCGCCTGAACCTCGAGGAGCGGACCATCCCGGCCGAGGTGCTGGATATGCTGTCGGTGACGCGCGAGGATTTCCTGGAGGCGCTGAAGCGCGTCCAGCCCTCGGCGATGCGCGAGGTGATGGTGCAGGCGCCGACCGTCCGCTGGGAGGATGTCGGCGGGCTCGACACCGCGCAGATGAAGCTGAAGGAAGGCGTCGAGCTGCCGCTGAAGGACCCGGATGCCTTCCGGCGTCTGGGCATCCGGCCCGCCAAGGGCTTCCTGCTCTACGGTCCCCCCGGCACCGGCAAGACGCTGCTGGCGAAGGCGGTGGCGCGCGAGGCGGAGGCGAATTTCATCGCCACCAAGTCGAGCGATCTGCTGTCCAAATGGTATGGCGAGAGCGAGCAGCAGATCACGAAGCTGTTCGCCCGCGCGCGGCAGGTCGCGCCGACGGTGATCTTCATCGACGAACTGGATTCGCTGGTCCCCGCGCGCGGCGGTGGCCTGGGCGAGCCGCAGGTGACCGAGCGGGTGGTCAACACCATCCTCGCCGAGATGGACGGGCTGGAGGAGTTGCAGTCGGTCGTCGTGATCGGCGCGACCAACCGGCCCAACCTGATCGATCCGGCGCTGCTGCGGCCGGGGCGGTTCGATGAGCTGATCTATGTCGGCGTGCCGGACAAGGCCGGGCGGCGGCGCATCCTGGGCATCCAGACCGCCAGGATGCCGCTCGCCAGCGATGTCGACCTGGACGATGTGGCGGCGCGGACCGATCGCTTTACCGGCGCCGACCTGGGCGATGTGGTGCGCCGGGCGGGTCTGATCGCGCTGCGCAAGGCGCCCGGTGCGACCCAGGTCGACATGGCCGCCTTCGACGAGGCGCTGACCGAGGCGCGCGCCAGCGTGACGCCGGAGATGGAGCGCGATTACGAACAGATCGCCGCCAAGCTGAAGCAGGAGGCGGCGGCGATCCAGCCGATCGGCTTCATCGCGCCGGGGATGCTGACGCCGCGAGGGGACAAGACGCCCTGAAAGGTAAGCCTTCCTCCTTCTGAAGCCCCTCCTCCCGGCAGGGGGGAGGGGTTTGGGGTGGGGGCCTGCCACGGGCGATGGTCTCGGTGAGACTCCTTGCCCTCCCCCATCCCCTCCCGCCTGCGGGAGGGGAGCGACCAGATCAACGGGCGGGATCGTTCGCCCAATTATAACTCCGGCCCACCTCGGCCACCGCCACCTCATAGCGCGAATACCATTGCGCCCGCCCGCGCTCCCGGATCGCGGCATGTTCGGGATGCGCCCGCCATGCCAAGGCGCTGGCTTCGTCCGCCCACCAGCTGACGGTGATGCCCAGTCCATCCGCCCCACGCACGCTGTCGACTCCGCAATATCCCGGCTGCCGCGCGGCGAGGGCGTCCATCGCCTCCGCCGCCCCGGCATAGCCCTCCGCATCGCCGACCGTCCGTTGCGACACGAAAATCACCGCGATCTGCCCTGTCCGGTCCATGCCAAATCCCCCGTCGATCGAGTCCGCTTTGCGACGGAATGCAGCACCCCGCCGCAACCCAATAGCTTGAAAGTCGTTCGGCACCTGTGCGACGAGGGGGTTTCCCTCGCGCGTCCCTTACGCGGGGATCACGAACGACAGGAACTCGATGCCCAGCTCGACCACCGCCGCGCGCAAGTCCCGCACCGACGCCACGGGTTATCCGTCGCCCGGCCAGATGTTCTTTCAGCAGTTCCTGAAGCACCCGGTGATGGTGGGCTCGATCATTCCGTCGTCGGGCAAGCTGATCCGCAAGATGCTGGCCCCCGTCGACTGGGCCAACACCAAGCTGTTCGTGGAATATGGCCCCGGTGTCGGCACCTTCTGCCGCCCGATCCTCGAGCGCATGGCGCCCGACGCCAAGCTGATCGCGATCGATACCAATGCCGATTTCTGCGACTATCTCAGCCACACCATCGTCGACTCACGTTTCGCGGCGGTGAACGGCTCGGCGGCGGACGTGCAGAAGATCGTGCGCGACCATGGTTTCGACCATGCCGACTATGTCCTGTCGGGCCTGCCCTTCTCGACCCTGCCGGCCGGCGTCGGTCCGGCGATCGCGCAAGGCACGCATGACGTGCTGCGCCCCGGCGGCGCGTTCCTGGTCTATCAGTTCAGCCCCAAGGTGAAGGACTTCCTGGTTCCGCACTGGTCGAACATCGACCACGACATGGAATGGTGGAACGTGCCCCCGGCGCAGCTCTACTGGGCCTGGAAGGACTGAAGCCGATCCTCCCCGGTACGGGGAGGGGGACCATGCGCAGCATGGTGGAGGGGGCGGGCCGATAAGGGCGACCTGTTTGGAAGCCCCCCCTTCTACAGGGCTTCGCCCTGCCACCTCCCCGCGAGCGGGGAGGATCAATCCCCGTCGGGCGGCTCGATCCCGAAATTCAGCCCGCGCGATACCGACGGGTCGATCACCGCGATCAGCAGATACGCCGCGAACTGGCGCAGCCGCTGGAACCAGCGGGTATTCCGCTTGTACCAGGCGGGCGTGATCGCATCCGATCGCGTGACCTCGCCATCGACATAGGCACGGACATGATCGGCAAAGGCCCGGTCCTCGATCCGCAGCATCAGCTCCAGATTCACGAACAGGCTGCGCATGTCGAAATTGGCCGAGCCGACATGCACCGCATCGTCGATGACGTATAGTTTCGTATGCAGCTTGGTCAGTTGGTATTCGAAGATTCGCACGCCCTTGCGCAGCAGGCCCGCATAGGTGAAGCGCGCCGCCGCGATCGTGGCCTCGTTGTCGGACTTGCCCGCCGTCACGATCCGCACCTCGGCCTCGCGCCGTCCCGCCCGGTCGAGGCGGCGGAGCATGGTGGGGCTGGGGGTGAAATAGGCGGCGATCACGTCGATCCGTCGCCCCCGCCGCATATCCTCGCGCACCGTCCGCGCCCAGGGCGACAGCCGCCGGGTCGGCCCGCCGATCAACCAGCGCAAATTTCCCTTCGACTCGCTCCAATGCGCCAGCGCCTTGTTCAGGTCGCGCAGGCGCCCCCTGGGATTTTGCGTCCAGGCGAACAGCGCATCGAAATACCCCGCCATGCGCGCCGCCGCCGAACCCTCGACCAGCAGGCCCAGATCGCGCCAGCTCTGGTCGGCGGGGGTGCCGAAATAATCGTCCTCGATATTGAAGCCACCGATGATGATCGAGGGGGAAGGCCCTTCGGCATCCGCCAGCGCCAGCTTCTGATGGTTGCGCAGCAGGTAGCGGCGGCCGAAGCGCGGCTCGAACCGCGACAGCCGCGCGCCCGCGTCGACCAGAGGGCGGAAGAACGCCGCGTCCGCGCCCGCGCCGAAGCCGTCGACGATCACCGACACGGCGACGCCGCGCCGGGCCGCTGCGATCATCGCGTCGCGGACCCGCCGCCCGGTCTCGTCATCCGAATAGATATAATAGAGGATGCGCAGCGAGACCTGCGCCCCGTCGATCAGGGCCAGCACCGCCTCCAGTCGCCGTGGCCCCGTGTCGAGCAGGGTCAGCCTTTGCCCGTCGACCTGGAAACCGGGCTGTTCGGGCGGATGGGGGGCGGAAATGGCGCGGCTCCTTGGGGTGTGTGATCCTGTCGAAAACGTAACGACCCAGGGGGTGGGGGCGTTGCAAGCCCAAGGCTTTTGACTTGGGCGGCCTTTGCTGCTAGGCGGCACGCTTTCATCCCAGCATTATTTGCGAAGGACACACGCATGGCGCGCGTCACCGTCGAAGATTGCGTCGACAAGATTCCCAACCGTTTCGATCTGGTGCTGTTCGCGGCGCAGCGGGCTCGTCAGATTTCGGGCGGGGCGGATCTGACCGTCGATCGCGATCGCGATAAAAATCCGGTCGTCGCCCTGCGCGAGATCGCAGAGGAAACGGTTCGTCCGACCCATCTGGAAGAAGCCGTGGTCAACAGCCTGCAGCGCGTCCAGATCGACGACGAGGACGAGGCGGACGATGTCGGCAGCCTGCAGGCCTCGGCCGAGGCGCTGCGCCTGACCGCCGCCGCTCCGCCGCGCAACCAGAATCTGGGCGCCGATTACGACGGCTGATCGGCCGTCTGTCGGACCCTCATGAAAAGGGCCGGTGCGAACCCTCGCACCGGCCCTTTTCGTTTGCGGCATAGCGGCTCAATAGCCGCGCCAATAATCCCACCGGGCGGCATGGCGTTCATGCCGGGCAAAACGCGCGTCGCGTCGCGCTTCGTGCCGTCGCACGGCGGCGGCATGGGCATAGGCATCGGCCGCGCGGTAATCGCCATAATAGGCCGCCTCGTCCGCCGCCCGCTGGTCGCGCCCCGCCTGCCAGGCATGGACGTCCGCTCCGCGCGCGGCCTGATGCGCACGATATTCGTCATAACGCCAGCCCTGCGCACTGGCGGCCGTGGCGGTCAGCATGGCCCCACCGGCGAGGACCGCCAGCAATCCGGTCTTGAGCATCTTCATGGCAATAGCCTCAGAACCATAATCTCCCGTATGGCGAGGATATTGCTTCATTTAATCTGAACCGCGCGTGGCGGCGGCGTTCAGCGGATTGGCAGCTTGGTGGCCGATATCCGCCGCTCCCCATCGGGTCTTCGTCATGCGATCGTCGCCACCTTCATGCGGAGAAGGGGGCGGTTGCCCTGTCTGGGCGCGACCCATCCGCCCGCACCGATCTTCATCGGCGATTTCGCCGTCTATCCCCGCCTGTCGATCCGGCGCGGGGCGCCCCTTGTCAGGCCCCGCGCCATTCCTCTCAATAGGCATAGGCCCGGACGAGATCGTAGAGATAATCCCGCCCGTCATAGAGCGAGCTGACCCGGATCCGCTCGTTCAGGCCATGGATGCCCGACATGTCCTTTTCAATGAACATGCCCGGCGCGCCGTAGACGGGGATGCCGATCGCCTGGAAGAAGATACCGTCGGTGGCGCCGGTCGACATCATCGGGACCAGGGGCACACCGGGAAAGTGCTTGGCGGCGAGCGTCTTCATCGGGCCGATGATCTTCGGGTCGAGCTTGGGCGGAATGGCGGTCGGGCGAACCGGCTGGTTGGCGGTGACGGTGATCTTGGGGCCTGCCAGCTCCTTCAGCTTCGCCAGCGTGCCCTCGACCGTTTCGCCGGGAAAGATGCGGCAATTGATATTGGCGGTGGCGCGCTGGGGCAGGGCGTTTTCGGCGTGACCTGCCTGGAGCAACGTCGCGACGCAGGTGGTGCGCAGTGTGGAGTGCAGCGCCTTGTCCTGGCTGACGATCGCGTCGGCGGCCTTGTCCTCCGGGTTGGCGAGCAGCCGGGTGATCGCATCGCCCAGCTGGCCGCCGACCTTTTGCGCGGTTGCGGTCAGGAAGGCGCGGGTGGTGTCGGTCAGGTGGACGGGGAATTCGTAACCTTGCACCGCCTTCACCGCGTCGGCGAGTTCGTAGATCGCATTTTCCGGCGTCGGCTGCGAGCTGTGCCCGCCCGGATTGGTGGCGAGGAAGGTATAGTTCTGCGCCGCCTTCTCGCCGACCTGCACCGCCAGCAGCTCGCGCTTGCCGTCCGAATCGAGCCGCCCGCCGCCGCCCTCGTTCAGGACGAATTCGGCGGCGATCAGGTCGGGCTTGTTCTTGGCCAGCCATTCCGCGCCGTTAAAGGCGAAGGTCGTCTCCTCGCCACAGGTCAGCGCCATCTTGATCGTGCGCTTGGGCGGCGTCTTCTTCAGGCGGATCAGCGTGTCGGCCCAGACCGCGCTCATCGCCTTGTCGTCGACGGTGCCGCGGCCATAGAGGAAGCCGTCCTCCTCGATCAGCTTGAACGGATCGCGGGTCCAGTCCTCACGCTTGGCCTCGACCACGTCGAGATGGCCGAGCAGCAGCATCGGTTTCAACCGCTTGTCGGTGCCGGGCAGGACCGCGACGATGCCGCCGTCCTTGGGATGTTCGGGGACCGAAAACAGGGTGATGTCGGCTTGCCCGTATCCCGCCGCCTTCAGCCGTTCGGCGATCTGGGCGGAGGCCTGGGTGCAGCTGCCGACCGACAGGCTGGTGTTGGTTTCGACCAGCTGCTTGTACAGGTCGAAGAACGCCTTCTGGTCCGGGCGATCCTGCGCCGCCGCGATGCCGGGCAGCATCGCCAGCGTCGCCGCCACCCCGCCGAGCCATTTTGCCAACCGCATATGATCCCCCTTTTGTTGCTTTGGCGGAGAATAGAGCGTGTCGCGGGGCGCGGTGCAAGCGGTTGAGCTTCCAATCCTCCCCGGCACGGGGAGGGGGACCAGCGGAGCTGGTGGAGGGGGCGTGCCGCGCGCGACGCCCTGTGTAGGAATCCCCCCTCCACCACCGCTGCGTGCGCCACCTCCCCGTGTCGGGGAGGATCGCAAGTCCTTTGCCCCGGACCGATTTCGCGCTAGCAGTCGCCGATGGACCAGCCCGACATTTCCGCTCGCCCCCGCCTGATCACGCCGTCCCTGTTCGCCCTGTCGATCTTCTATGGCGGCATGGTCTGCATTGCGGGCGTGCTGGGCAACAAGCAGGTGGCGCTCGGCCCGCTGGCGGTGGAGGCGGGCATCTTCGCCTTCCTGCTGCTGGTCGTGACCTCCAGCGCGGTGGCCGAGCTGCATGGCCCCGCCACCGCCGGGCGGCTGGTGCGGGTGGGCTTCGTGCCGCTGCTGGTGTCGCTCGTGCTGTCCTTCATCGTCTACACGCTGCCCGCCTCGCCGGAGATGATCCCGGCCAATCGCGACGCGATCCAGCTGGTGCTGGGTTCGACCTGGCGGATCTGGCTGGGCGGCATCGTCGCTTACGGCGTGTCGCAGACGCTGAACGTCACCATCTTCGCCGCGCTGAAGGGCAAGGAGGGCAGCAAGCTCCTCTGGCTGCGCGCGGCGATCGCCAGCATGCTCAGCCAGGTGGTCGACACGCTGCTGTTCGTCACCATCGCCTTTTACGGCGCCTTCCCGATCGGCCAGCTGCTCGTGGGGCAGATGATCGCCAAGGTCACGCTGTCAGCCGTGCTGGTGCCGCCGCTGATCTATGTGTTCGTCGGGCTGGGGCGGCGGCTGGACCGCGCCTGACCCATATTGCCGGTTTTCCCCGCCGCGCGCGCGCGATAAAGGGCCGCTCATGACCAACCACGATCCCGACGCCGCCCTGCTCGCCAAGGCCGAGACGCTGACCGAGGCGCTGCCCTATCTTCAGCGTTATGCGGGCAAGACCTTCGTGGTGAAATATGGCGGCCACGCCATGGGCGATCCCGAGCGGCAGCGCGACTTCGCCGAGGACATGGTGCTGCTGAAGGCGGTCGGCATCAATCCGGTCGTGGTCCATGGCGGCGGGCCGCAGATCGGCGCGATGCTCAAGCGGCTGGGCGTCGAGTCGCAGTTCGTCAACGGCCTGCGCGTCACCGACCGCGAAACGGCGCAGATCGCCGAAATGGTGCTGGCGGGTTCGATCAACAAGGAAATCGTCAGCTGGATCGCCGCCGCCGGGGGCCGCGCCGTCGGCATCTCGGGCAAGGATGCGGGCCTCGTCATCGCCGAGAAGATCCAGGGGCGCGAGGCCGATCCGCTCCAGGGCATCGAGCGCCATGTCGACCTGGGTTTCGTCGGCGAGCCGGTCGCGGTCGACCCGCGCCTGATCGAGAGCCTGTGCGCCGACGGCATCATCCCGGTCATCGCGCCGGTCGCGATCGGGCTGGACGGGCACACCTATAACATCAACGCCGACACCATGGCGGGCGCGATCGCCGCGCGGCTGGGCGCGTCGCGCTTCTTCCTGCTGACCGATGTCGCGGGCGTGCTGGACAAGCAGGGCGAGCTGATGACCGACCTGAACCCGGCCAAGATCGCCGAGCTGCGGACGGACGGGACGATTTCGGGGGGGATGATCCCCAAGCTGGAAACCTGCGTCAACGCGGTCGAGGCCGGCGTGGACGCGGCGGTGATCCTGGACGGGCGGGTGCCGCACGGGATGCTGCTGGAGATCTTCACCAGGCAGGGGGCGGGGACTCTGGTCCGTCGGTGATTGGGGTGAGGTCGGGGCATGGCCTTCGACTTCGCTCAGGCTGAACGGCGGTTGGATTTCCCTGACCCATCCTCTTGCCGCTCCCCGCCCGCAGGCGGGAGGGGATGGGGGAGGGCAGGGAGTCTCACAGAGACCATCGCTTGCGGCTTTTCCCTCCCCCGGCCCCTCCCGCCTGCGGGAGGGGAGAAAGAAGTAGAGGGCCTCTCCCCTCAAAAATCGACCGCGATCCCCTTCAATTCCCAATCCCCGTAGCGCACCGGGTTTTTCCCCAACGGATCCTCCTGCGGCTCCGGCTTGGCCTCGGGTTGCGGCACGGGCGGGTTCTGCGACAGATAGGCGGGCGGCTTCACATGGTCGGGGCGCTGGCCCATGGGCGGTCCTTTCGACTAAGGGGACGAATATATTGCAGCCCATGTCGGGGCTGACAGGAGTTTTGCCAAGTGACACGTCCTCCCCAATCGCCGACCCGTGGCCGTCCCGATCGCCGGGGTGCGCCCAAGGGTGAGGACCGGCGCGGGCGGCAGCAGCGCCCGACCGAGCCGCTGGGCACCGCCGCCCGCCGCGCCGCCATCCGCCTGCTCGACGCGGTGCTGCGCCGGGGCGAGCCGCTGGAGGCCGCGCTGGCGTCGGCGACGCGCTCGCTTCCAGGCGGACCGGATCGCGGCCTGGCCCATGCGATCGCCGCTGAGACGTTGCGCCGCCTGCCCGATCTCGACGCGCTGATCGACTCGGCCACCAAGCAGCGCTTGCCCGACGATGCCAAGGCGCGCTTTGCCTTGCGCATCGCGCTGGTCCAGGTGCTGGCGCTGGGCACGCCGCCGCATGCGGCGATCTCGACCGTGCTGCCGCTGGTCGATGGCGGCCCGCGCAAGCTGGTCCACGGTGTGTTCAGCACGATCACCAAGAGCGGCGTGCTGCTCCCCGAAATCCCGGCGCTGCCCGACGCCACCGAGGCACGCTGGGAAGAGAATTGGGGCGAGGAGATGGTCGAGGCCGCCGCCCACGCCATCTCCGCCCCGCCGCCGCTCGACCTGACGCTGGCCGATCCCTCCGCGACCGAGGAATGGGTAGAAAAGCTGGGCGGGGTCAGCCTGCTGCCCGGTCATGTGCGTTTGCCGTCGGGTAACGCGGTGATGGAGTTGCAGGGCTTCGACGAAGGCGCCTGGTGGGTGCAGGACCTTGCCGCTTCGATCCCCGCGCGCCTGCTGGGGCAGGGCAGGGGCCATGTGCTCGACCTGTGCGCCGCGCCGGGGGGCAAGACGCTCCAACTCGCCGCCGCCGGATGGACCGTCACCGCCATCGACCAGTCCGAGTCGCGCCTCGCCCGGCTCGCTGAAAATCTGGAGCGCACCAACCAGTCGGCCGAGGTGGTCACCGCCGACCTGCGCGAATGGGCGCCCAAGGATCAGGTCGACGCGATCCTGGTCGACGCGCCGTGCAGCGCCAGCGGCATCTTCCGCCGCCACCCGGACGTCCTCTACCGCGTCCGCCCCGCGATCGTCGCCGAGATGGCCGCGTTGCAGCGCGTCATCCTGGGCCGCGCCGCCGACTGGCTGAAGCCCGGCGGGACCTTGGTCTATGCCACCTGCTCGCTGGAGCCGGAGGAGGGCGAGAATCAGATCGCGGCCTTCCTGGCCGAGCGCCCCGATTACGCGCTGGTCCCGATCGCTGGCGAATGGCCGGGGATCACGGACAAGGGCACGATCCGCACCCTGCCGACGATGCTCGCGAAAGAAGGGCGGCTCGACGGGTTCTTCATCGCGATGCTGCAACGCAAAGGCTGACTTGGGCGCGATATCCGGGTAAGGGGGGCCATGCATCCCGTCCGTATCGCTCCCTCCATTCTGTCCGCCGATTTCGCCAAGCTGGGCGAAGAAGTCCGGGCCATCGACGCCGCGGGCGCCGACTGGATTCACATCGATGTGATGGACGGCCATTTCGTGCCCAACATCACCATCGGCCCGGCGGTGGTGAAGGCGCTGCGCCCGCACACGACCAAGCCGTTCGACGTGCATCTGATGATCTCGCCGATCGACGCCTATCTCGACGCCTTTGCCGAGGCGGGCGCGGACACCATCACCGTCCACCCGGAGGCGGGGCCGCACATCCACCGCACGATCCAGCACATCAAGGGGCTGGGCAAGCGCGCGGGCGTCGTCCTGAACCCCGCCACGCCCGCCAAGATGCTGGATTACCTGATCGACATGGTCGACCTGGTGCTGGTGATGAGCGTGAACCCCGGTTTCGGCGGCCAGAGCTTCATCGAAAGCCAGCTCAAGAAGATTTCAGCGATCCGCAAGATGATCGAGCATTCGGGCCGCGCCATCGACCTGGAGGTGGATGGCGGCGTCGACCCGGCCTGGGCCAGGCGCTGTATCGAGGCCGGGGCCGATGCGCTGGTCGCGGGCACTGCCGCCTTCCGGGGTGGCCCGGAGCATTACGCCGCGAACATCGCCGCTTTGCGCGGTTGAGCGGGTCGTTGACTCCAATGCGCGATCGCATGGGGGCCGAAGAGGCCCGTATTGCCGCCGACAGCATCGAGGAAGGCAAACGCCTGGTCCGCGTCCAGAGCGGCGGCCTGTCGCTCGCGGATCGGCTCAGCGAGCATCTCCACCGGCTGACCTGGCGCACGCCGCTCCATTCGCTGCGGCTGAAGGGGCGGCATCCGCTGAAGCTGATGGCGGTGCCCGAGGATCCCGTGCTGGGCGATATCGAGCGTGGCCATGCGCTGCTCGGCGGCGTGCTCGACTGGCGCGGCGAGGAGCGCGGGGTCGAATCGATCGACTTCGCCCGGCCCGACTGGTCGACCGGCTTTGCCGATCATCTGCACAGCTTTGCCTGGCTGCGCGACCTGTCGACCGTCGCGACGCGGGCGCAGGGCGCGCCGATCGCCGAATATCTGATGGGCCGCTGGCTCGACGCCTTTGCCGAGACGGTCGATGCCACCGCCTGGCGGCCCGATCTGTGGGGGCGGCGCATCCTGTTCTGGACCGCGCATGCGCCGCTGATCCTGTCATCGACCGATCTCGTCTATCGCTCGCGCGTGCTCAACACGATGGCGAGGGGGGCGCGGCATCTGGATCGCGGCGCGGACAAGGCGCCCGCGGGCGTGGCGCGGATCGCGGCCTGGTGCGGGGTGATCGCGGCCGGTCTGCTGCTGGCGGGCGGTGATCCGCGCCAGGCGTTCGGCGAGGCGGGGCTGGCCCGCGCGCTCGACACCGGGCTGTTCACCGATGGCGGCGTCATCGCGCGCAGTCCGGCGGTGCAGCTCGACGCGGTGATGCTGCTGACCATGATGCGCGAAGTCTATGACGCGCGCGGGCTGGCCTTTCCCGAACAGTTCCAGACGCGATTGCAGCGGATGATCTCCGCGCTGCTGGGCGTCATGCACGGGGACCGCGCGCTATCGAGTTGGCAAGGCTCCGGCCCCGAAACGCCCGAGCGGATCGCCGCCGTCATCGAGGCATCTGGCGTGCGCACCCGGCCGCTGCGCCAGGCGGGTGACTGGGGGTATCAGCGATTGGCGGCGGCGCAGGCGGTGCTGGTCATGGATGCCGCGCCGCCACCGATCGCGCGGGCGATCGAGGGTGGCTGCGCCTCGACGCTGGCTTTCGAGTTTTCGGACGGCGCGCAACGCATCGTCGTCAATTGCGGCGGCGCCCGCGCGACCGTGGCGCAGGTGCCCGCCAGCCTCGCCCATGGCCTGCGCACCACGGCGGCGCATTCGACGCTGACGCTGGGCGACAGCAACTCCACCGCCATCCATGCCGACGGCACGCTGGGGCGCGGCGTCGCCCAGGTCGAGCTGAGCCGCCAGGAATCGGACGCTGCGAGCCGGATCGAGGCGAGCCATGACGGCTATGTCCGCCGTTACGGCTTCACCCATCGCCGCCAGCTATTGCTGACCGGCGACGGCCGCGAGCTGCGCGGCGAGGATGCGTTGCTGCCCGAAGGGCGCAAGCGGCAGGCGGGCAGCACGGTATTCGCCCTGCGCTTCCATCTCGGCGACGGGGTGGAGGCGATGGTGACCGCCGAGAGCGGGCAGGCGATCCTGCGCCTCGACGATGGCGCATTGTGGCAGTTCCGCTGCCGGGGCGGCACGCTGGCGATCGAAGAGTCGCTGTGGATCGACGGCACCGGCCGTCCGGTCGCCACGCAGCAACTGGTCGTCACCGGCGAGACGCCTGCGGGCGGCGCGCATGTCAGCTGGGCGTTCAAGCGGGCGCTTTAAAAGGGATTGTTGGCGCGGAGGCGCGGAGAACGCAGAGATGGCTGGCTTGCCGCTCTGACAAGCTTTCTACTCCGGCAGGTTGGTGATCCGAGGGGTTTGCCCCAGAGCCAAACCCCTCCGCGTTCTCCGCGCCTCCGCGCGAACCCATAAAATCCTCCCCGGTACGGGGAGGGGGACCACCCGCAGGGTGGTGGAGGGGGGAGTGCCAATAGGGACGATCTGTGCGG
>NZ_BBPI01000042.1 GCF_000787715.1 Sphingomonas parapaucimobilis NBRC 15100 | reverse complement strand
CGCCGCTGGGAACGTTCCTTGCCGCACGCCCCCTCCACCATGCTGCGCATGGTCCCCCTCCCCTTGCAGGGGAGGATAAGGGTAAGTGACGGACTTCGCCGAACTGGTCGCGGCGACGCATTATTCCTTCCTCGACGGCGCAAGTTCGGCGGAAGCAATGGTCCGGCAGGCGATCCTGCTGGGGCTGGACGGAATCGGCATTGCCGACCGCAACACGGTGGCGGGGGTGGTGCGGGCACACCGGGCGCTGCGGGAAATCCGCGAGAAGCTGGGCGACCGGATGCCGCCGTTCGAACTGGTCGTCGGCGCGCGCCTGGTCCTTGCCGATGGGACGCCGGACATCGTCGCCTATCCGGTCGACCGGACGGGCTGGGGGCGGCTGACCCGGTTGCTCACGACGGGCAACAAGCGCGCGCGCAAGGGTGGCTGCATCCTGGGGCTGGGCGACCTGACCCGTCATGCCGAGGATCTGCTGCTGATCGCGCTCCCCCAGTCGAGCGCACGGCCCTGCGAGCCGATGACGGACGCGATGCTGCCCCCGAGGCGCGCCGATCCGGGGCTGGCGGCGACGCTCGACCGGCTGGTGGCGGTGGCGCCGGGGCGGGTCTGGCTGGGCGTGACCATGCCGCGATCGGGGGCGGACCGGCGGCGGCTGATGACCCATGCCGCGCTGGCCGGGGCGCGGGGCGTCCCCCTGCTCGCCACCACCGATGCGCTGTCCGCCTCACCGGCCGACCGTCCGGTACAGGATATACTGACCTGCATCCGCGAAGGGCTGACCGTCCGTACCGGGGGGCGGCGGCTGGCGGCCAATGCCGAGCGGCATCTGAAACCCGGTGCCGAGATGGCGCGCCTGTTCGCCGACCGGCCGGACGCGGTGGCGCAGAGCAGGGCGATCCTCGACCGGATCGCCTTCCGGCTGGATCACATCTCCTACCAATATCCCGACGAGCCGATCCCGCGAGGGTGGGATGCACAGGACTGGCTGGAGGAACTGGTCCGGCGCGAAGCCGCCGAGCGCTATCCGAATGGCGTGCCCGCCAAGCTGCGCGCGCTGCTGGACGAGGAACTCGCGCTCATCCGCCGGTGCGGCTATGCGCATTATTTCCTGACCGTACACGACATCGTCCGTTTCGCGCGGACGCGGAAGCCGCCCATTCTCTGCCAGGGGCGCGGATCGGCGGCCAATTCGGCGGTCTGCTGGGTCCTGGGCGTCACCTCGGTCGATCCGGTCCGATATGACCTGTTGTTCTCGCGCTTCGTATCCGAGGAGCGGCGCGAGCCGCCCGATATCGACATCGATTTCGAGCATGAGCGGCGCGAGGAGGTGATCCAGTATATCTATGACCGCTATGGCCGCCACCGCGCCGCCATCGCCGCCACCGTCATCCATTACCGCCCGCGCAGCACGGTGCGCGAGGTCGGACGCGCACTGGGGCTGAGCGAGGATGTGACGCAAAGGCTGACCAGCACGGTCTGGGGCAGCTTTTCCAAACAGTTCGAGGAAAAGCGGTTCCACGAAACCGGCTTCTCGCCCGACAATCCCGAGATCGCCCGGCTGCGCACGCTGGTCGACCGGCTGCTCGGCGCACCGCGCCATCTGTCGCAGCATGTCGGCGGCTTCGTGCTGACCCAGGGAAGGCTGGACGAGACGGTGCCGATCCATAACGGCGCGATGGAGGGGCGGACCTTCATCGAATGGGACAAGGACGATATCGACGAACTGAAGATCATGAAGGTCGACATATTGGCGCTGGGGATGCTGACCTGCATCCGCAAGGCGTTCGACCTGATGGCGGTGAACGGGCTGCCGCGTCCCGACCTCGACACGCTGGCGCAGGACGAGGACCCGGCCGTCTACAGGATGCTGCAACGGGGCGACAGCATCGGCGTGTTCCAGGTGGAAAGCCGCGCGCAGATCAACATGCTGCCCCGGCTGAAGCCACGCGAATTCTACGATCTGGTCGTGCAGGTCGCGATCGTCCGGCCGGGGCCGATCGAGGGCGACATGGTCCATCCCTATCTGCGGCGGCGGGCGCAAAAGGAGGCAGTGACCTATCCCTCGCCGCATCCCGATCACGGCCCGGCGGACGAACTGCGCGCCCTGCTCGGCAAGACGTACGGCGTACCGCTGTTCCAGGAACAGGCGATGAAGCTGGCCATCACCGCCGCCAGGTTCACTCCCGACGAGGCCAACCAGCTTCGCCGCGCCATGGCGACGTTCCGCAAGGTCGGGGGGATGGACAATTTCCAGCAGAAGATGGTCGGCGGCATGGTGGCGCGCGGCTATGATCCCGAATTCGCCGAACGCTGTTTCAAGCAGATCGAGGGGTTCGGCTCTTACGGCTTTCCCGAAAGCCATGCGCTGTCCTTCGCGCGGCTGGTCTATGTTTCGGCCTGGCTGAAACGCCACCAGCCCGCGATCTTCACCTGTGCGCTGCTGAATGCGCAGCCCATGGGATTCTATGCGCCCGCCCAGCTGGTCCGCGACGCGCGCGAGAATGGCGGGGTCGAGGTGCGGCCGGTCGATGTGAATTTCAGTGGCTGGGACAATCGGCTGGAGCGGCGAGAGGATGGCCGGTTCGCGCTGCGCCTGGGCTTTCGGCAGGTCGATAGCTTTCGCGAGGCCTGGGGCACGGACATTGCGGATCACGCCCCCTATGAGACCATCGAGTCGGTCGCGATCCGGGCGCAGCTGCCGCGCCGTGCGCTCGACCTGCTGGCGCAGGCCGATGCCTATCGCTCGCTGGGCAGCGGACGGCGCGAGGGGCAGTGGGAGGCGCGGCGGATGAAGTCGGCGCAACTGCCGCTGTTCGCCGCGATGGCGGCCCCCGAAATGGCCGCCGAACCCGCTGTCGCGCTGCCGCCCATGCCGCTGGCCGAACAGGTCAGCGCCGATTACCGGGCGATGCGACTGTCGCTGAAGGGCCATCCCATGGCGTTCCTGCGCCGCGAACTGGCGGGGGAGGGGGTGCTCTGCGCCGCCGACCTCCACCATCTGGCCGATGGGCGGCGGGCCAAGGTGGCGGGGGTGGTGCTGGTCCGCCAGCGGCCGGGCAAGGGCAATGCGATCTTCGTCACGATCGAGGACGAGACGGGCATCGTCAACGCGCTGCTATGGGCGCGCGATTTCGAGGCGAACCGGCGCGCGGTGATGGCCTCGCGACTGATGCTGATCCATGGCGTCGTCCAGCGCAGTGAGGAGGGTGTGGTCCATCTGATGACCGCTGGCGTCGAGGATCGCAGCGCGATGCTGGCCCGGCTGGAGGACGTGCCCGCCGCCGCCACCCGCTCCCACGATCCGCGTGGGGCTCCGGCACCGCGTGGCGTCCATCCCCGCGATGTCCGCCTGCTGCCGCGATCACGGGATTTCCATTAGAGTTGAAAGCGATCAGCATTGCACGGTTTTAGCCCCTCCCCTGAAGGGGAGGGGTGAGCAGAGTTGATCGTTTTCGACTCCAGGGGCAATTGCCATTCGGATTGTTTTGCTAACCCTCTCCCCTCAGAGAGGGGCGAGGGAAGGGTGGCCTCGCCCTGTCCTGCAGAGAAAGGAGGGTGTGGGACATTCCCGCCCGGACGTACCGATTTATACGATCGACCCTGTCCCCAAGGGCTTGTGCGCACCCCCCGCCATGCCATATTTTATGCCCATGGCCCAGAACAGCGACACCCTCACCCATCCTCTGGGAATGGCCGGCAATGGTCCCGGGCAAGGCCCCGATCATGGCGATGACGAGGGCAACGGCCTGGGCGTCGCGACGCGGACCCGCACGCGCACCAAGCAGCCGACGCCGTACCGCGTGCTGATGCTGAACGACGATTACACGCCGATGGAATTCGTCGTGCTGTGCCTTCAGCGTTTCTTCCGGATGAGCATGGACGATGCGACCCGCGTGATGCTGCACGTCCACCAGCGGGGCGTGGGGGTGTGCGGCGTGTTCTCCTATGAGGTCGCCGAGACCAAGGTGGCGCAGGTGATCGACTTCGCCCGCGCCAACCAGCATCCGCTTCAGTGTACGCTGGAGAAGGCGTAAGTCTTCTTCACTCCTCTCCGGCACGGAGAGGATCAGGCCATCACCAGATCCGCCGCTTGCCGCCCGGACAGCCAGGCGCTCTCCACCCGTGGGGCGACCAGCCAGTCGCCACAGGCCGCCAGCCGCGGCTCGGCCTGATGATAGGCCCCGGCACCCGCCTTGCCCGAGCGCGCGTAACGCCAGCGGTGCGCGGTCGCATGGACCGGCACGGGCAATGTGCCGACCCGTTCCTCCAGCGCGCGCAGCAGCGAGGCGGTGACGGAGGTGCGGTCGCTTTCGACATGGCGCCGCGACCAGTCGGCCGTGGCATGGATGGTCCAGGCCTCGCCGCCCTTGCGTCCCGGCTTGGCGCGATTGCGTGCGGCCCAGTCGATGGGGTCGGCGGCGGACAGGGTATCCGGTGCCGAGAAGCCGGTGTCGAACCCCAGCAGCACGGTCCAGCACGGGTCGGAGGGATGCGCGCGCGCCAGTTCGGCCAGCGCCGGATCGATCGGTGCGGCAAGGCCGGCCGTCTGCTCGGCGGGGAGCGCCAGTATCACCACATCGAACGGTCCCTCGGTCATCTCGTCATGGAGCAGCCGCCATCCGTCCGCATCGCGGCGCAATGCGCGGATATGCATCGACCAGCGAACGTCGAGCGCCGCCGCCATATGCGTGACGGGCGCGTTCATCCCCGGCACCCCGACCCAGGCATCGTCATCCATGGCGGGCCACCGCGCGACCACACCCTGCCGTTCCCAATCCACGACCTGCGCAATAAAGGCCGGGTCCCGCGCGGTCAGATATTGCGCGCCATAATCGAAGGCGAAGCGCAGGCCCTGCGCCGTCACCACCTTGCTCGCCATGCGGCCGCCGGGTCCGCGTCCCTTGTCGAACAGCGTGACCTGCCATCCCGCCTCGGTCAGGCGTGAGGCGCAGGCCAGGCCCGCTATCCCTGCGCCGATGATCGCCGCCGATCCGGCCATATCCCGTTCCCTCATGATTCACCGCATCACGCGCAATCCGACGATACGCCCCGGGACCGGGGATCGATCCGTCTCATCGGTGAACTGCCCCCCGATCGCGCCAAGTATCAAAGCTGATCCATGCTATCTTTTTTGAATGCGGGGTGGTCTGGTCAAGGATCGACCGGGAATGCCCGACGTTATGGGGCATGACGAGCGGCGGTTCCTTCCGCTCAGGGGAAGACCTCACGCCGCCTATGTCCATGACAGACGCGACATGATCCCGCCCGATGGGCGTGCCGGTGGGCCTGTGGCTCGCCAGGTCTTTGTACGCCCAACCTTTTTACCAGACGAACCCGGAGAGCTTGCGGCATGGAAGACTATAAGACGGTACTCGAAGGCAAGTGCCCCTTTGGCGGCGACCGGATCGGCGGCGCCTTCACCACGCCGCCGACGCTGGCCGAATGGTATCCCAATCGCCTGCGGGTCGAGCAGCTGCACCGCCATGGCCCCCGCGCCAATCCGCTGGGGGAGGATTTCGACTATCGCGCCGAATTCGCCAAGATCGACCTCGATGCGCTGAAGGCCGAGATCAAGCGCTTCCTGACCAGCTCGGTCGCGTGGTGGCCGTCCGACTATGGCAATTACGGGCCGCAGATGATCCGCATGTCGTGGCACTCGGCGGGCAGCTATCGCATCGCCGACGGGCGCGGCGGGGCAGGCGAGGCGATGCAGCGTTTCGCACCGATCAACAGCTGGTGGGACAATGGCAATGTCGACAAGTCGCGCCGCCTGCTCTGGCCGATCAAGCAGAAATATGGCGCCGCGCTGTCCTGGGCGGACCTGATCGTCCTGACCGGCAATTGCTCGCTCGAGATCATGGGGCTGCCGACCTATGGTTTCGGCGGCGGACGCGAGGATGCGTGGGAAGCCGACGACGCGACCTATTGGGGTCCCGAAGTCTTCGACATGACCAAGGTCGACAGCTTCGACGAGATGGTCAACCGCGACAAGCGCTGGCGCGGCCAGAATGGTGACGCCGATTACGATCTGGAGCAGCCGCTCGCCGCCTCGCACCAGTCGCTCATCTATGTGAACCCCGAAGGGCCTTATGCCAGCGGTGATCCGATGGCCTCGGCACGCGACATCCGCATCACGTTCACCCGCATGGCGATGAACGACGAGGAGACGGTGGCGCTGATCGCGGGCGGCCATGCCTTCGGCAAGAGCCATGGCATGGTGAAGGCCGACCGGATCGGCGCGCCGCCCGAGATCGCCGCGATCGAGGAGATGGGGCTGGGCTGGCACAACCCCGAAGGCACCGGCAATGCCGAGTTCACGATGACCAACGGCATCGAGGGCAGCTGGACCCAGAACCCGACCCAGTGGGACAACAGCTATCTCGAAAACCTGCTCGGACTGGAATGGGAACAGACCCGGAGTCCTGCGGGCGCACTGCAATGGACGCCGGTCAGCGGTGACGCGCCGCGCACCCCCGACGCGCATATCGAGGGCAAGAGCCATGCGCTGATGATGATGACCAGCGACATCGCGCTGAAGGTCGATCCCGTCTATCGCCCGATCTGCGAGCGGTTCCTCAAGGACTTCGACTATTTCACCGAGCAATTCTCCAAGGCGTGGTACAAGCTGACGCACCGCGACATGGGGCCGCGCGAACGCTATGTCGGACCCGAGGTCACGATCGAGCCCGACCTGCTCTGGCAGGACCCGATTCCCGAACGCGATTACGAGCTGATCGACGCTGCCGACATCGCGCAATTGAAGCAGCGGATCCTGGACAGCGGCCTGTTGGTGTCGGACCTGGCCTTCACCGCCTTTTCCGCGGCGGTCACGTACCGGGACAGCGACAAGCGCGGCGGTGCGAACGGCGCGCGGCTGGCGCTCGCCCCGCAAAAGGACTGGGCGGTCAATCGCCGCACCGTGCCCGTCATCGCCAAGCTTCGTGAGATCATGGGCGCGTTCAACGACGGCGCGAGCAGCGGCAAGCGCGTGTCGCTGGCCGACCTGATCGTGCTGGGCGGTTGCGCGGCCGTGGAGAAGGCGGCGGCGGATGCGGGTGTCGCGCTGGAGGTGCCCTTCACCGCCGGGCGTCGCGACACGACCGACGAACTGACCGATGCCGACAGCTTCGAATGGTTGAAGCCGGTGGTCGACGGTTTCCGCAACTATGTCGACGATCACTTTGCCGAAGTGACGGCGGGCCGCGTCGCGCCGGAGGAACTGTTCCTCAACAAGGCGGCGCTCCTGAAGCTCAGTGCGCCCGAATGGGTGGTGCTGACCGGCGGGCTGCGCGCGCTGGGCGCGAATTGGGACGAGAGCGAGGCGGGCGTGTTCTCCGACCGGGTGGGCGTGCTGAGCAACGATTTCTTCCAGGTACTGACCAGCATGGACTATGTCTGGACCAGGCAGGACGAAGCAGGCTTGCGCTTCACGCTGGACGATCGGGACAGTCGTGAGACGCGCTACACCGCTACGCGCAACGACCTGGTCTTCGGGGCCAACTCGCAGCTGCGCAACATCGCGGAATTCTATGCTGCCGAGGACGGCCATCCCCGCATGGTCCGCGACTTCGTGAAGGTCTGGAACAAGGTGATGACCGCGGATCTTTTCTGATGGTGGAGGCGGCCCGGTCGTGATCGGGCCGCCCTTGCTGGAGAGAGGGGCATGACGACCGTTACCGTCTGGTATGATGCCGCCTGTCCGCTGTGTCGCCGCGAGATCGCAGTGATGCGGCGGCTGGACCGGCGCGGGCGGATCGATTTTATCGCGATCGGCGGCGAGGGGCCGGACCAGTGCCCGATCGACCGCGACACGCTGCTCGCGCGCTTTCATGCGCGGGAGGATGGGCGGATGCTGTCGGGCGCGGCGGCCTTTGCCGCGATGTGGCGGGCGATCCCGCTGCTGCGGCCGCTGGGTCTGGCGGCGCGCTCGCCTTGGGTGCTGGCGCTGCTGGAGCGTGGTTATCGCCGGTTCCTGAAGGTCCGCCCTCGATTGCAGAGATGGGCCGGACCCTGAACACTCCTCTCCTTGCAGGGGAGGAATGGAATTACCGCCCCGGCGGCAGCCAGCTGAGGTCCAGCCCCTCGAACCGGTCGATATAGTCCGCCTCGCGCACGAGCCGCGCTTCGTCGAGCAGGTGGACATGACCGCCCTCGCGCTTGATCAGCCCATCGTCCTCCAGCTGGCGCAGCATCCGGTTGACGTGAACGGCGGTCAGCCCGATCGCGTCGCCCATCTCCTCCTGGGTCAGGCCGAGCGCAAAGGAGGTGCCGACATCCATGCCCGCCTGACGCATCTGGCCGCGCAGCGACAGCAGCAGCGTCGCGACGCGCACCCGCGCCGAGGTGCGGCCCAGCCCCGCCAGCCGGTCGGTGGTGACGACCCGTTCGATCTGGTTGAGCACCAGGATCAGGCTGAACAGCCTCGGATGCCCGGTCGCCAGTCCTGCGATCTGGCTCCGGTCGAAGGGACAGACGACCGCGTTGGACACCGCCACCACCGTATCGGGCGAGCGGCCATAGACCAGCGCCGACAGCGCGAAGAGGTCGCCGGGAAACAGGAAACGCACCACCTGGCGGCTGCCATCGTCGAGCAGGACATAGCACATCAACATGCCCTGCTGCACGACGAACAGCTCGTCGCTGCGCGCCTGTTCCTCCATCAATACCGCACCGCGCCGGATCGCCTTTGGCCGATCCTCCAGCCGTGCCAAGGCCTCACGCTCGGCCGGGGTCAACGAAACCCATTTGTCCAGGCGATCAGCAAGCCCGCAATTTGACACTGACACCTCATCCCCCGAGCGGACGAACGCCTTAGCCACCAAGGGTGCGACCATGCATTAATATCGATCAACCGGACATTTTCTTGGTTTTTCGATCCCTTTCGACAGGCGGCGAAGGGCGGGACCCTTGGCGGTGGCGCGTGCGTCCGCTAGGAGGGCCGGTCTATGGACCGTATCCTTATTCGCGGCGGCAACCGGCTGTCGGGCCGCCTGAAGATCTCGGGCGCGAAGAACGCCGCGCTCACCCTGATGCCTTGCGCGATCCTGACCGACGAACCGGTCACGCTGCGCAACCTGCCGCGTCTGGCCGATGTCGACGGGTTCGGCCATCTGCTGAACCAGATCGGCGCGTCGACACGGGTCGAGGGCACGCGCCCGGAGGATTTCGGCCGGGTCATGACGATCCGTGCGGGCCAGCTCTTCTCGACCGAGGCCCCCTATGACATCGTGCGCAAGATGCGCGCGTCGATCCTGGTGCTCGGCCCCATCCTGGCACGCATGGGCGAGGCGCGGGTGTCGCTGCCTGGCGGCTGCGCGATCGGCAACCGCCCGATCGACCTGCACCTGAAGGCGCTGGAAGCGCTGGGCGCGGAAATCGAGCTGACCGCCGGTTACGTCAAGGCCAGCGCGCCGGGCGGCCGCCTGTCGGGTGGGCGCTACACCTTCCCGGTGGTGTCGGTCGGTGCGACCGAGAACGCGCTGATGGCCGCGGTCACCGCCAAGGGCACCTCGGTGCTGGGCAATGCCGCGCGCGAGCCGGAGATCGTCGACCTTTGCCGGTTGCTGATCGCGATGGGTGCGCGGATCGACGGCGTCGGCACCGAGACGCTGACCATCGAGGGTGTCGACCGGCTGCACGGCGCGACCTATTCGGTGATGCCCGACCGGATCGAGGCGGGCAGCTATGCCTGCGCCGCCGCGATCACCGGCGGCGACCTGGAACTGGTCGGGGCCTGTGCCGACGACATGCGCGCCACATTGTCCGCGCTGGTCGAGGCGGGCGTGACCGTCGAGGAAAGCCGTGATTCGATCCGGGTGAAGGCCGATGGCCCGCTCCAGCCGCTGACCCTGTCGACCGCGCCCTATCCGGGCTTCGCCACCGACATGCAGGCGCAGTTCATGGCGATGCTGTGCAAGGCGCAGGGCACCAGCACCCTGACCGAGACGATCTTCGAGAACCGCTACATGCACGTGCCCGAGCTGGCGCGCATGGGCGCGGATATCCAGGTCCATGGCCGCACCGCGATGGTGAAGGGTGTCGAGAAGCTGACCGGCGCGCCCGTGATGGCGACCGACCTGCGCGCCTCGATGAGCCTGATCCTGGCGGGCCTGGCCGCCGAGGGCGAAACGTCGGTCGCCCGTGTGTACCACCTCGACCGTGGTTACGAGCGTCTGGAGGAAAAGCTGTCCGCCGTGGGTGCCGATATCGAGCGCGTAGGGGACTAAGCGTTCATTCCTCCCCTGCAAGGGGAGGTGGCAGGCCGAAGGCCTGACGGAGGGGGGGATGCTCATAGGGCATTCCTGGGCGGCGATCCCCCTCCACCACCGCTTCGCGGCGGTCCCCCTCCCCGTGCCGGGGAGGATGCCTATGTCACCAGGCGCTTCAGCGTGTCCACCCGGTCCGCCTCCTCGGCAGGCTTGTCGGTGCGGATGCGCGCGATCCGGGGGAAGCGCATCGCGACGCCGGACTTATGGCGTTTCGACTCGTGGATCGAATCGAACGCGATCTCCAGCACCAGCGTCTTCTCGACCTCGCGCACCGGGCCGAAGCGCTGGACGGTATGCGCGCGCACGAAACGGTCGAGCTGGCGCAGTTCCTCGTCGGTGATCCCCGAATAGGCCTTGCCGACGGGCAGCAGCTCACCCTCCTCGGTCCAGCAGCCGAAGGTATAGTCGCTATAGTAGCTCGACCGGCGACCATTGCCGCGCTGCGCGTACATCATCACGCAATCGGCGGTCAGCGGATCGCGCTTCCATTTGTACCACAGGCCGACGCGTCGCCCGCCGCTATAGGGCGAATCGCGGCGCTTGAGCATCACCCCCTCGATCGCGGCATCGCGGGCGGTGGCGCGCAGGGCCTCCAGCGCGGTGAAATCCTCGGCCTCGATCACCGCGCTGACGTCGAACCGCTCGGGGTCGAGCCTGGCGGCGAAGGCCTCCAGCCGCTGGCGCCGTTCGGTCCAGGGGAGGGGGCGGAGATCCTCGGTCCCATCGACCAATATGTCGTAGAGGCGGACAAAGGCGGGGTAATCGGCCAGCATCTTCGCCGATACCGTCTTGCGCCCCAGCCTTTGTTGCAGCGCGTTGAAGCTGGCCGCGCCCCCGCCATCCTCCAGCGCGCCGCCCTGATGCTCGCCCTTGACCAGCAACTCGCCATCGACCGCGCCCACCGCGTCAAAGGCCTGCGCGACATCGGGAAAGGCGTGGGTCACGTCATCGCCGGTCCGGCTGTAGAGCCGGGTCTGCCCCGCGACATGGACGATCTGCACCCGGATGCCGTCCCATTTCCACTCGGCGGCATAGTCGTTGAGGTCGACCCGCAAATCCTCCAATGGATGTGCAAGCATGAAGGGGCGGAAGACCGGCACATCGGCGGGCGTCGGCTGTTCGCCCGTGCCCTCACCCCAGGCGAACAGTTCGGCATAGGGCGGGGAGAGGCCGTGCCAGACCTCTTCCACCGCTTCGACGTCCAGCCCGAAATGTTGCGCAAAAGCGGTCTTGGCCAGCCGTGCGGACAGGCCGATGCGCAGGCCCCCCGTCGCCATCTTCAGCAGGGCGAATCGCTCCTCCGCGGTCGACCGGTCGAGCATGTCGGCCAGCACGGCAGGCGCGTCGGAGCGCGACAGGTGCCGCAACCGCTCGACCACGTCGCTGACCGACAGGGGTTCGGGATCGACCGGCCGGTCGGGCGCGGGCCAGAGCAGGGCGACCGTCTCGGCCGTGTCGCCGACATAGTCGCGGCTCATGCGGAACAGCACGGGATCGACCCGCTGTTCGATCAAAGCGCGGATCAGCGCGGGCTTGACGCCGGGCAGATCGAGATCACCGGTCAGTGCCGCCATCGCCCAACCCCGGTCGGGATCGGGCGTGGCGGCAAGGTAATCCGCGACCAGCTTCAGCTTGGCGTTGCGCGAGCGTGTATAGATCAGCGCATCGAGCAACCCCGCGAATTCGCGCATAGGGGGATCAGTCGATCGCGTTCTTCACCGACTTGCCCGCGACCAGCCCGAGCACCAGGAAGATCACGAACAGCGCGATCGCGATGAAGAACAGGATCTTGGCGATTCCGACGAACGCGCCGCCGATGCCGCCGAAACCGAGTGCCCCCAGGATCAGTCCGACGACGAGGAAGGTGATGGCGAGCTTGAGCATGGGGTAATCCTCCTGACCTGATAAGGGGTTAACTGGCGGGGAGGGTTGGTGTTCCGGTTACGGATCGCGGGGGAAGCGAAAGGGGGGAACTGTCGCCATTTCCCGACTGCGGGGCGATCGGTCGCCAGGCCGCAGCATCCTGTGGTCAGGCCGCAGCGTGATCGAGAAGCCAGGCAAGCGCCGTGTCCCGATCGTCGAAGATGCGACGGTTGCCATCCAGCGGAAAGACCATTCTCTGGACCTGCAGGCGTGCGATCGAACTGGTCGTGACCACGGCGATTCTGCCGGGAACGGGAAAATCGCGGACGCGCCGGTCCATATAGTCGACGATCTCGCGCGATTGGGCGGGATAATTCCCCATGTCCATCCGCATCAGATGCCCTGGACCAAATCGATGTGCGGCATAGCCGGCTTGACGCTCGTTCATATATGCCTCGGCCTGCGGCAGCGTCAGCACCGCGTGCAGGACGGTATCGAGCAGGTTGATGTCTGGCCGGAACTGAACGGTGTAGGCTGAGCTTCGCATGGCGCGGCCTTACGGTTGCGCTCCTTGACCGACGGTAAATCTCGCCGCGCCCCGCCGATCCGGCGCTCGACAAAAAAAGCCCCGGCTTTCACCGGGGCTCTTCTTTGCTGAAAAGCCTGGGGGCGGTTCAGCCCTTGCGGCCTGCTTCGAACAGGAACCAGGCACGTTCCTCGGCCTGGTCGGTCCATTCGTCGACGATGCCGCTGGTGGCATTGTCCTTGGCCTCTTCGGCGGCATCCTTGACCGCGCGGAAGCGCTCGACGAGCTTCAGATTGTCGTCGCGCAGCTCGACCAGCATGTCGGCGGCCGACACGAATTCGCGGTCATTGTCGACGATGGTCTGGCGGCGCGCGATGTCGCCGATCGAGCGCAGCGTGACGTTGCCGGTCTTGCGGACGCGCTCGGCAATGGCGTCGGTCACGCCCAGGATCTGCGCGGCCTGATCGTCGAGCATCAGGTGATAGTCGCGGAAATGCGGGCCGGAGACGTGCCAGTGGAAGTTCTTGGTCTTCAGATAGAGCGCATAGCAATCGGCCAGCGCGCCGTTCAGGGCGTCGGCGACGCTGGCGGTGGCGTTGCGGTTGAGGTCGGTCGGCGTATCGAGTGCCGGGTTGATATCGGACATGGACATGCTCCCGCTGACTTGAGGATCGTTGCGATAACGATCCGATGGCCCAATGGCTCCCCCGCTGTCCATGGACAAAGCCTGCGCTGTCTGATCGACCGCCTAGATCAATCCCTTGGCCGAAAGCGCGATGACGATGCCGATCAGGATCATGATCGCGCCGCCCGTCATCCGGATCGGTCGCCAGGCCAGCCGTCGCCACTCGCGCGCGCCCAGCAGGATCGCCGGTATCAGCGCCCCGAGCATCCCCAGCATCGCGCCCGGCCAGGCCGCCCAGGGCAGGGGCGAGCGTGCGGCGGCGACCGCGACCAGCACAAGGCCCGATTCCATCAGCAGGATCGTGCCCGCCCCCAGCAGGGCGGTGCCGAACACCCCCAGGCGAACCGAGCCGAAGGGCGAACCCGCGCGCGGCAGTCGCCCCATCATGCCGATGCCCACCAGCACCAGCGCGACCGCCAGCAACAGGCTGCGCGTTTCCGGTGTCACCTGCGGCCCCAGCACCATGCCGATGCGAATCGCCACCGCCGCCAGCAATCCCTGCGCCAGCATGACACCCGCCAGGACCGGCAGGGCACTGTCCGTCCGTTCCGCCAGCCTTTCGGCAAAACCGCTCAGCCGCCCGCCCGCCTGGGACAGCAGCGTGGCGACCAGCACGATCATCAACGCATCCATCAGCCGGCCAGGCGGACCGAACAGGTCTGGGCAAAGGCGTTGGCGGCCTGCCAATCCTGCCGCTCGCTGGCGACGGCATCGTTCAGGATCGCGAACCAGCCATGGACGGGCGCGGGGACATCCTGCCGCATCAGCGCGCGGTCGATGAAATGGGTGACGGTGACGGCGGGGACCAACCCGTGGCGATGGGCGATGCGGCGGATAGCCTCCACCCCGTCGATCAGTTCGTGCGCCCGCGCATAGGGGGCGGACACGTCGAGCGCGGCGATTCGGGCACAGAGCTGGTCGCGAATCTCGGCGGGGCTGATGCCCGCATGGGGTGATTCGCGCGGCTCCATCCTGATGGTCATCCCTCTCATGCCCGCCCCGATAGCGGGAAGTGGCACCGTTTCCATAGGCTGTTGCCCGTAAAGAGGGGCTTAAATGGGGTGAAATGCTTGACTCATGCGGGGGCATGGGCCATGGGCGGCCCTTATATAGCGGCGGCTCCGGCTGCCGCTTTCGCTTTTTCACGCATACAGGAACCAGGTCATGGCCAAGCCGACCACCGTCAAGATCAAGCTCGTCAGCTCGGCTGATACCGGCTTCTTTTACGTCACGAAGAAGAACCCGCGCACCAAGACCGAGAAGCTGAGCTTCAACAAGTACGACCCGGTCGTGCGCAAGCATGTCGAGTTCAAGGAAGCCAAGATCAAGTAATTTGCGGGCGGCGACCCCAGGGTCGCCCCGTGATGCTTGAAGGCGTGAAGCCGCCGTCCGACAGGACGCGCGGCTTTTTGTCGTTGGTTCTTCTTCTCCCCCTCCCGCAGGCGGGAGGGGGCTGGGGGGAGGGCGGGAGTCTCATAGAGGCCATCGCTCGTGGC
>NZ_BBPI01000043.1 GCF_000787715.1 Sphingomonas parapaucimobilis NBRC 15100 | reverse complement strand
ATCTTTTTTATGCGCATACGGCCCACCACAGGCACGCCCCTCCCGCAGGCGGGAGGGGATGGGGGAGGGCAAGCCCCACGCGACAGTCTCTGTGAGACTTCCTGCCCTCCCCAACCCCTCCCGCCTGCGGGAGGGGCTATCGCTGCGGGTGAGGGAGCGGCACCTCTCCAACGTCGCGAAACGCCGGTCGCCGCCGCTCCATGTTCGCGCGCACTGCCTCGCGGAAGTTCGCCCCCTGCATCAGCGCCACCTGCTCGGCACTTTCCATCGCCAGCAATTCCTCCGGCGCGGACCCCATCGCCCCGAACAACCGTTTGGCGCTGCGCACCGCATCGGGGCTGCGCTCGGCGATCTTCCGCGCAAGCGCCAGCGCCTCGCCACGAGGGTCCTCGACCAGTCGCGTCACGAACCCCGCCGCCTGCGCCTCGACCGCATCAAACTCGCGCGCGGTATAGACCCATTCGCGAAGCACATCCTCACGCACGCCGCGCCACAGCGCAAAGCCGCCCATGTCGGGGACGATGCCCCAATGCACCTCGCGAATCGCGAAACGGGTGGCGGGATGCGCCAGCCTGATGTCCGCGCCCGCCATGATCTGCGTCGCCCCGCCGAACACCACGCCGTGGACGGCGGCGATCACCGGCACCGCCAGCGTCCGCCAGCCCCAGGCGACCTGCTGCACCAGATTGGCCGGGCCATGCTTGCGCGCCGACAGGTCCAGTCCCGCCAGATCGCCCCCGGCCATCGCCGCCATATCGAGCCCGGAGCAGAACCCCTCCCCCTCGCCCGACAGCACCACCGCGCGCAGGTCGGCCTGCGACGAAAGGGCATCGATCGCCCCGGCGAGCGCGTCGAACATCTTGCCGTCGATGGCATTCAGCTTTTCCCCACGCGCCAGCCTGACATCGGCTACGCCGTCCGTCACCGCGATCGTCACCCGGCCGTCCATATCTCTCTCCTTTTGCGCCAGCGCGTTGGTCGTGTAGACCATGGGCTTATGGGGTTCGATATGGAACGCTTCGTCGCGATGGGCGGCCTGGGTGGCGGGCATGGCCAGCAGCTCGGCATCGCCTATCGCGCGCATGGCGACGACTGGGCCGAGCTGGCGCTGCCCTATGACGTGCGGCTGATCGGCGATCCGGTGAGCGGCGTCATCGCCTCCGGCCCGATCGTCGCGATGATGGACATGGCGACCAGCGTGGCGGTCTGGCTGAAGCGCGGCGTGTTCGAGGCGCATGTGACGCTCGACCTGCGCGTCGACTACCTCCGTCCCGCCGTGCCCGAACGCACGGTGATCGGGCGCGGCGAATGTTACCGGCTGACGCGCAGCATCGCCTTCGTCCGGGGGATCGCGCATGACGGCGACCCCGACGATCCGGTCGCGCATGTCGCGGGCACTTTTATCGGCATGGCCGCATGAGCGCGCCCCGGACCGCGATCGGCCAGGCGATGGAACTGCCCCCCTATGCCGAGTGGCTCGGCTGCTCGATCGATTGGGTCGACGATACGCCGCAACTGGTCATGCCGTTCGGCGAACACGTCATGGGCTGGCCCGGACTGCTGCAGGGCGGCGCGATCGCGGGGCTGTTGGAGGTGGCGGGCATCGCCGCGCTCACCCACCGGCTCGCGGGCGAAGGGACGGCCCGGATCAAGCCGGTGACGATCACGACCAACTATCTGCGCACCGGGCGCGACCGGCATCCGACGCGCGCGGTCGGCGTCATCCTGCGCCTCGGCCAGCGGACCGCCAATGTCGAGGCGGTCGCCTGGCAGGAGGATCGCGACCAGCCGATCGCGACCGCCCGGCTGAACTACCGCATCCTGCGCGGCTGAGGCTTGGCCAGCGCCTGCTTGATCGCGGCATCGGCGGCCGGTGCCATCGCGGCATAGCCCGCCGCATTGGGATGCACGCCGTCAAGGCCCCAATCGGGTCTCAGCGCGTCACCGACGTGCAGCACTGACCAGTAATCGGCATAGGTCGCACCGACTCGCTTGGCGTAATCCTTCAACCAGGCATTGAGCGTCGCGATGCGCGGCGCGGTGGCCAGGCCCGGCTTCCACGGGAAATGGTCGGCGGGCGGGATCGAGGCCAGGATGACGCGGATGCCATGCGCCTGGGCCAGTTCGACCATCGACATGATATTGCCTTCGACCTGCGCGTCGGTCGTCGGTCCGGTATTGCCCGCAATATCATTGGTGCCCGCCATGATCTGCACGACCACAGGCTTCAGGTCGATCACGTCCTGGCGAAAACGCAGCAGCATCTGCGAGGTCGTCTGCCCGCTGATCCCGCGCCCGATCCGGCCGGGCACGAAGAATTGCGGCATCTTGCCGACCCAGCCCTCGGTGATCGAGTCGCCCATGAAGACGATGCGCGGCTGGCCCGCCACCGGCGCTGACAGCTTGGCATTGTCGTCGCGGTAACGCGCCAGATAGGCGAAGTCGTTGTGCAGCCGCTCCTCCCATTCGCGGGTCCAGCGCTGCGAGTCGGTTTCCTTCGGCGCGGTCTGCGCGGCGGCGGGTGCGGCGAGGGTCAGCGCAGCGAGCGCGGTCAGGATCATCCGGCTCACGGGCGCAGGTCCGCAGCGGTCGCGGTGACGTTCCAGCCGCGCACATTCACCATCGGCTTGTCCGCCTTGGCCGTGGGATAGCGAATCTCGATCACGCGGGTTTCTCCGGGCATCAGGGTGACGTAATTGTCGCTGAAATAGGCGGGCAGCACTTGGGCGCCGTCGGCGTTCATCACGGTCAGCTTGGTCTCGATCGCGGGGACGGTGCCGCCATTGGTCAGGGTGACGCTGGCCAGCGTCTCCTCACCCTGTCCTTGCGTCGTCGCACTCGCGGTGACGGGCGCCGCCCCCATGGCGGTCAGCGCACGGTAACCCGCATCGTCCGCCGCCTCCCAATAGCTGTTGGTCGACAGCAGCTGCCCGCCCGCATCCATCGCCTCCAGCCGGACCAGCACCGGCCCGCGCTTCATCGCGGGGGCCAGGTCGAGGGTCAGCACAGGCGTCACCCCCTCGGCATTCGCGACGACCTTCGCCTCCTGCTCACTCTCGGACCGGCCATCCAGCCCGACAACCTTCGCGCGCACCTGCACGCCCTTCAGCGCGTCACGGGTGTTGTTGACCAGCACGACGCGGTGGCCGGGCAGGTTCATCTGGACATGGATCGGCTCGGCGGCCTTCTTCACCCCGTAGAAGGCAGCGTGCGTGTCATAGTCGGACGAGAAGATCTGCCACGCCGAGGACGGCCAGGCGGGCTGCGTCATCCACAGCATCCGGCCCGAATTCTCGGTCCAGAGGCCTGCATTCATCCCCTCGAAGATGGCGCGATAGGATTCATACTCCATCATCTGCGCCTTGCGCTCGAAATCCTCGAGGCCCGTGGATGGGCCGAAGCGGCGTTCGAGCACGTCCATATAGGTCTTCACCGCGCCGTTCCCGGTCTGGTGCCAGTCATGATAGGCCCAGACGTCGCCGATCGGCCAGCGATCCGCCTCGGCCGGGATGGTCCGCTTCCAGGATTCGAGCGTCGGCAGCGAGGGCGTGCCGACCTCGACCGAGAAGCCCTTGGCGTGCGTCGTGAAATATTCCACCGGCGGCCGCCAGTTATAGGGGCCGGAGCCTTGCAGGTTCACCGCATTGGACGAGGGCATATAGAGCCGCGTCCCGTCCTCGGCGCGCAGCAGCGTATCCAGCCCGCTATTGAGGATCGGCTGCGGCACCCCCTCGTTCCGCCCGAACCACGCGACGATCGAGGGGTGGTTGCGATAGCGACGCACCACGTCCGTCGCATTGGCGAGGAAGAGTTGCGGGTCCTCGGCCTCCATATTGTAATTCTGGGTCGACTCCCAGAAGTCGGACAGGACCATCAGGCCATATTCGTCGGCCAGGTCGAAGAAGCTGTCCTCGGTATTCTGGCCCACCCAGTTGCGGATGATGTTGAGGTGCGCGTCGCGGTGCAGGCGAAAGAACGGCTCCAGATGCGCGCGGTCGACGCGCTTCATGAAATCGTCCATGCCGATATTGCCGCCGCGCGCCGCGATCCGCACGCCGTTGACCCGCAGCACGAGATAGGGGGCGAGGCGCGGATCGTCGGTGAGCTTGGCGACCGCCGCCGACTGGTCACCACCGGGGGTGAAGCTCATCGCCCAGCCATTCGCCGTCTTGCGGATACCCTTATGGCTGGTGTCGATCAGCTTCGGCCCACCGCGTGCCCGGTTGAGGTCCAGCGTCACCCGCTCGAGATCGCCGTCATCGTCGAACAGCGACAGGTCATAGGTCACCTGCCGCATCCCGAAGCGAAGCGCCTTGCTGTCCGACAATGCGCCATCGACCGCCGCCGTCAGCGCCAGATCGTGCAGCGCCGGGTCGCCGTAACCATTGGGCCACCAGAGACGCGGATTCTTGACCGAAAGCTGCGGGAACTCGGATGGGGACAGGACGGCGCGGATGGTCTGGCCGGGAGCCACCGTCACCGGCTTTTCGACGACCACATCGTCGAACACCGCGCGCACCGTCGCCGTCACCGGCGTCTGGCCGTTATTGGTGACGGGCACCGCGATCTCGACATCGGCGACCGAATTGTCGGGCTTGGGCAGGGTCGTCACGACCTGCGGGTCGCCGATCACCGCCGGGCCGGTCGCGGCCAGCGTCACGCCCTGCCACAGCCCGGTGTTGCGGTCGCGCACGGACGGGATCCAGTCCCATCCTTCCGTCGCGACGAAGGTCGGGCCGTCCATCATCTGGACGCCGCCATTCTCACCGACGCCCGCCGTCATCGATTCCTCATGCGCGATGCCCGGATGCGGCGGCGGCGAGACGCGCACGGCGACGGCATTGCGCCCCGCGGTCAGCGTTACGGGGAATCGGCCACGGATGAAGGCGCCCTTCATCGTGCCCATCATCCGGCCATTGACCCAGACCTCGGCCGAATAATTCACGCCGTTGAAGGTCAGCCACATCTGCCGCCCGGCCGCCTCGGGCGGTGTGTCGAACTCGGTGCGATACCAGTAATCCTGTCGCGCCAGCGTCTCCGGGATCGACAGGTTGTTCAGCCCGACCGCCGGATCGGGATAGACGCCGCGATCGACCAAAGTGGTCAGCACCGTGCCCGGCACGGTCGCGGCATACCATTTGCTCGCGTCGAAATTGCCCTGCGACAGGTCCGCGCCGCCGGGGCCGACCTTGGCCGCCTCGATCAACCGCCAGCCATTGACCACCCATTGGCCGGTCGTGGTGGAGATGAGCGCGGCGTCCTTCGGTTCTGGCTTTGCCGTGCCGCTGGTCGGGATCGGCGCCTTGGACTGGGGCAGCGTCCAGGCGTCCTGCGGTGCCGTCTGCCCCTGCATCTGGTGGGTCTGATAGGGCCAGGTCGGGCTGCCGGTCTGGAGCGCCAGCTTCGCCGGATCGGGCGCGCGGCGGGCGGCGACGCGGATGGCCAGCGGATCGACCGCCTCGCGCACCATGCGGAAATCGATGACCTTGCCCGCAAAGACCGGCTGGTAATCGCGGGGCGCCAGCGTCGCAACGCCGGTGACCGGCTCCAGCGACAGCCCGCGCTGCACCACCTGTCGACCGTTCACGAACAGCCGGACGATCTTTCCGTCATAGCTGGCGGCGATATAGGTCCATTTGTTGCGGTCGGCGTCGCCGCCGCCTTGGACCACCCCCGCCTCGGTGACGAGCGCGGGCTGGCCATCGACCAGCGCCAGATAGCGGCGCGGCCCCGCCTTGGGGTCGCCGAAGCCGCCGATCAGCATCGTCGTGCCCTTGCCCATGACGCTGCGCGGCTGGACCCAGGCGGACAGCGTCCAATTGGGGGCGGTGACGGCGCTGGGGACGATGGCGCGGGCGTAGGAATCGCCACCGGGCGGCAGGTCGGCGTTGATCGGCCCGAGCGGCGTTGCAGGCGGGCTCACCGGAGCCGTCTGCGCCGCAGCGGCCATCCCCCAGCACAGCGCCGTCACTGATGCCAGAGCCCCCATCGCTCTTGCCGCCGCCACGCTCATGCCTGCTCCTTTTGAATCGTCGCGGGATAAAGCAAATGAAAAGCCCTAAAGTCAAAGGGCACCGCATCTATTCCTCCCCTTTAAGGGGAGGTGGCAGGCCGCAGGCCTGACGGAGGAGTGTCGCGCTATCGAGAGTGGGACACCCCTTCGTCACGCTTCGCGCAACACCTCCCCTTGCGGGGGAGGAATAGATTCAACCCCCGAAACGATCTATCGCCTCGCCGATGCCGGTCCAGACTTTACCGAGTTGTTCCGGCGTGATCGAATAGGGCGGCATCACGTAGATGGTATTGCCCATCGGTCGGACGAGCAGGTCGCGCTCCCGGAAATGCGCCAGCAGCCGGGGGGCCAGGTCGGACAGATAATCCTGCCCCGCACCCAGCTCGAACGCGGCGATGGTGCCGAGCTGGCGAGGGCTGTGGACCGATGGTTGGCTTGCCGCCATTGCCAGATGCCGCGCCTGCGCCCCCGCCAGCGCATCGATGCGCGCCTGCACGGGCTCGTCGCGCCAGATCGCCAGATTGGCCGCCGCCGCCGCGCAAGCGATGGGGTTGGCGGTGTAGCTGGACGAGTGGAAGAACTGTCTGGACCGATCGGTCTGCGACCAATGCGCCTGGAAGATCGGCTCGATCGCCAGCGTCACCGCCAGCGGCACCGCGCCGCCGGTCAGCCCCTTGGACAGGCAGAGAATGTCGGGCACCACCTCCGCCTGCTCGCAGGCGAACAGCGTGCCGGTGCGGCCCCAGCCGGTCATGATCTCGTCGGCGATGAACAACACGCCGTGCCTCGCGCAGATGTCGCGCATCGCGGCCAGCGTCTCGGGCGCGTAGAGCAACATGCCGCCCGCGCCGAGCACCAGCGGCTCGACGATGAACGCCGCCGCGCCCGCCCGGCACTCCGCCTCCAGCGCGTCGAGCGTAACCTGCATGTCATGGGGAAAGGGAATGGTGCCGACATCGAAGAGCAGCGGCGCATAGGCCCGGTTGTACACGCCGCGCGCGCCCACCGACATCGCGCCGATCGTATCGCCATGATAGCTGTGTTCGAGAACGAGGATGCGGTGGCGGGGCTCACCCCGGTGGAGCCAGTAACCCAGCGCCATCTTCAGCGCGACCTCGACCGCCGTCGAGCCGGAGTCGGAGAAGAACACCCGCGTCAGCGCGGGCGGGGTGATCCGCACCAGCTCTGCGGCGACCTCCTCAGCGGGTTCGTGGGTCCACCCTGCGAAGATGATCTGGTCGAGCTTGCCTGCCTGTTCGGCGATGGCGGCGCTGATGCGCGGATGGTTGTGGCCGTGCGTCGTCACCCACCAGCTGGAAATGGCGTCGATCACCTCGCGCCCGTCGACCGTGGTCAGGACCGCGCCGCTCGCGGTGGCGACCTTGGGGATCGGTTCGCCCAGGCCATGCTGGGTGAAGGGATGCCAGACGGGCGAGGTCACCGGAAATCCCCGATGTCAAAATTCGCGGCGAAGGCCTCCCCCAGCGTTTCGCGGGTCAGGTCGGGCAGGCGCGGCAGGCGGCCGAGCCGCTTCACCCCGCCGATCGCGGCGATGGTCGCCTCGCTGTCCTCGACCGCCTCGCCGACGAATGCGACGCCCAGGACCGGCACACCGCGCGACCGCAGCGCCTCGATCGACATGAGGCTGTGGTTGATCGTGCCCAGTCCGGTCCGTGCGACCAGCACCACCGGGCACCCCCAATGCGCGAACAGGTCGGCGAACAGCATCTGCCGGGTGACGGGCACCAGCACCCCGCCCGCCCCTTCGGCGACCAGCGGCCCGTCGACCTGCGGCAGGGCAAGGCGGTCGCGGTCGATCGTCACGCCGTCGATCTCGGCGGCGCGGTGCGGCGAGCAGGGGGTCTTCAGCCGATAGGCGGAGGGCAGGACCGGGTGACCGCTGAGCCGTGCGACCGTCTCGGCATCGCCATGCCCTTCCTCATCGGTCCCCGCCTGGACCGGCTTCCAATAGCTCGCCCCGAGCGCCCCGGTCAGCGCAGCGGAAAAGACGGTCTTGCCGATCTCGGTATCGGTGCCGGTGACGATGATCGCGCTCATGCCAGAACCTCGTGCAAAGCCTGGTCGAGGGCGAGGATGTCCGCCTCCCCGACATTGAGGGTGATCGACAGCCGCAGCCGCGCCGCGCCCACCGGCACGGTCGGCGGACGGATGCCGCGAATGTCGAAGCCGCGCGCCTGCAACGCCTCGGCGGCGCGCATGGTGCGGCCATTGTCGTGCAGGATCAGCGGCATGATCGGCGTGCCGTTCGCCAGCGCGCCATGGGGTGCCAGCCGCTCGCTGGCCAGCGCAATCCGCCGGTGGAGCGCGGTGCGCCGCTCCGGCTCCTCGGCCAGGATGCGCAGCGCCTCGCGCACCCCGCGCGCCATCAGCGGCGAGGGAGCGGTGGAAAAGATGAACCCCCGCCCGCGATTGACCAGATAGTCGCGCACGATGGCGGGGCCTGCGACCAGCGCGCCCTCGCACCCCAGCGCCTTGCCGCAGGTGTGGAGGGTGACGACCCGCTCGCCGGGTGTGGCAAGCCCCTGCCCCCGCTCGCCGAAGACGCCGGTGGCGTGCGCCTCGTCGACGATCAGCATCGCGTCATGCCGCTCGGCCACGGCCATCAGCTCGGCGAGTGGCGCGGTGTCGCCGTCCATCGAATAGAGGCTTTCGACCGCGATCCAGACCGTCCCCTTGCCGCCCTGCGCCCGCCATGCCCGGATGGCGTCCTCGAACGCCGCCGGATCGTTATGCGCCGCCGCGACCGATGCGGCGCGCGACAGCTTCATCCCCTCATGCATGCTGGCATGGACCAGCGCGTCATGGACGATCAGGTCGCCCCGCTGCGGCAACGTCGCCAGCAACGTGGCGTTGGCGGTGTAGCCGGAGGAGAAATAGAGGCTCGCCTCCGCGCCGAAGAAGGCGGCGGCTTCGGCTTCCAGCGCCTCATGTTCCGGATGGTTGCCGCGCAACAGCCGCGATCCGCCCGAGCCGACGGGGATGCCCTCCGCCACGGCGTCCGCGATGGCGGCGGCGAGGCGCGGATGGCTCGCCAGCCCGAGATAGTCGTTGGAGGCAAAGTCCCTGCCTCGCTGCGGAGCCAGCCCCCGCAATCGGTCCCGCGCAGCCAGTCGGGCCAAGTCGGCGCGATGAAAGTCCAGCATGGGGGCTTCCCTAATCGGGTGGGTGGGGGAGCGGAACCGTGTTTGTGAGGGATTCACTTGGCCTTCGACTTCGCTCAGGCGGAACGGCCGTTTGTATTTGAGGCATATTCCCCAACCCCGCTCAGCCTGAGCGAAGTCGAAGGCCACGCCCCACCCGCCGTCAGATCGGCTCCGCCAGCGTCACGATCGAGACCCCCGGCGTCAACGGCACGCGGCCGACCAGATGCCGCTCCAGCCGGAAGATCGCCTCGAACGCCTTGTTCAGCGGTGCGGGCGGCGGCGAGTCGTCGCTGTCGTCGCGCCCGGTGATCCGCCCGGCGATCCGCGCGGCGGCGGCTAGCGGGAAGAGCAGCGAGTTAAAATAACCGAGCTTGCGCGGGCGCAGCCCCGCCTTCTCGATCGCCGACACCAACGTCCCCTTGGAATAGCGGCGGTGATGGTGGTTCACCACGTCATGCGCCGACCACATCCACTGATGCGCCGGAACCGCGATCAGGATCTTGCCGCCCGGCTTCAGGCACGACTTCATCGCGGCGAGCGCGGCGACGTCGTCCTGGATATGCTCGACCACGTCGAGCACGGCGATCAGGTCATAGGCGCCCCGCTCGATCCCCGGCAGTTCGGGGAGCGGCGCGGCCTGGACCGGCTTGCCCAGCCTTTGCGACGCGATCTCCCGCGCGGCCGGATCGATCTCGATCGCGTCGACCGCACCGAAGCTCGCCAGCATGGGCAGGTTATGCCCGGTGCCGCAACCGATCTCGAGGATGCGCGCCTCGGCGGGCAGCTTGCCGTAACGGGTCAGGTAATCGGCCAGGATGTCGCGGCGCGCGCGATACCACCAATGGGTGGAATCATGCGCGGCCATGCGGTCGTAAACGATACGGTCCATGAACTTATCCGAAGACCCATTGGCGGTTGAGCGCGAAGGTCGCGATCGGCGTGATCGTGACCACCGGGATCAGCGCGACCCAGGGTGGTTGATGCAGGAGCCCGGTGGCAATCCAGGTGAAGAGCGCATTCAGCACAAGTCCAAAGCCTTGCACCACAAGGAATTTCAGATGCTGCCTGCCGCTGGGGTCGCGGGTGCCGTGGCCGCGGAAGCTCCAGGCGCTGTGCAGGAAAAAACCGAAGATCACCGCCACCAGAAAGGCGGGCGGCACCGCCAGCACGGCCTTGTCGTGCGGCAGGACCCAATAGGTCAGCGGCAGATAGACCGCCGAATAGACGACCGTCGACAAGCCCCCCGCAATGCCGAAGCGGATCAGCTGGCCCAGCATCCCGCTGTCCCGCCACCGCTCGATCCGATGCTGAAGAGTCGCCACGCCGCCGTCTTGCCCTTTACGTCGCCCGCGATAGAGCGGAGCCTGAAGCTCTGCGCCTTAGGCTGCGGGCGGGTATGAGGGAAGCGTCTTTGGAACGTCTGCAGCGTGAGATCGACCGCAACTGGCAACGCTGGGTGCTGGTGGCGTGGGCGGCGATCACCGCCTGGTACATCTATGATCGCTGGGGCCAGATACGCTGGTGGTCGCTGGGCGATACCGACGACAATATGCGGCTGATGCAGGTGCGGGCCTGGATGGCGGGACAGGGCTGGTACGATCTGCGCCAGTATCGGATGAACCCGCCGGTCGGCTTCGACATCCATTGGAGCCGCATCGTCGACCTGCCGATCGCCGGGCTGATCCTGTTTTTCCGCCTGTTCACCACCCCCGCCTGGGCCGAGCGACTCGCCTGCGGCCTGGCGCCGCTGATCCCGCTGTCGATCACCATGACCGCGCTGGCGGTGACGCTGCGGCGGCTGGTCGGGGCGTTGAGCTGGCCGCTGGGCATGGCGCTGCTGCTGTGCGCCCATGCCACGCTACTGATGTACATGCCGATGCGCATCGACCATCATGGGTGGCAGCTGGCGATGCTGGCGGTCACCGTCGCGGGGCTGTGCGATCCGGCCGCACGGCGCGGCGGGGCGCTGGTCGGGCTGGCGAGCGCGGTGTCGCTGGCGATCGGGCTGGAGATGCTGCCCTATGCCGCGATGGCGGGCGCGATCCTGACCCTGCGCTGGGTCTGGGACCGGGCGGAGGCCGACCGGCTGGCCGTCTATGCGCTGACGCTCGGCGGGGGCAGCGCGGCGGGGTTCGCCGCCTTTGCCTCCAACGCCAATTACGCGATGCGCTGCGACGCGCTGACCCCGGTGTGGCTGTCGGTGACGGTGGCGGCGGGGGCGTTGCTGTTCGTGCTGGCGCGGATCAACCCGGCGTCGCGTGGCGCGCGCCTGGGCCTGGCGGTGGTCGCGGGCGCGGTGATCGCGGGCGGTTTCGCCAGCCTGTTTCCGCAATGCCTGACCCGCCCCGAACAGGTCAGCCCCGAATTGCAGCGCAACTGGCTGAACAATGTCCGCGAGGCCAAGCCGATCTACAAGCATCCGCTTCGCGTCGCGCTGCCCATGGCGATCATGCCGGTGATCGGGATGATCGGGGCGATCGTCGCGGCCTGGCGGTGGCGGACGATCGGCTGGACGGCGGTGGCGCTGTTCACGACCTTCGCCTGCCTGATGCTGTTGTGGCAGGCGCGCGCGGCTCCGGCGGCGCAGATGCTGGCGGTGCCGGGCATCGCGGCGCTGCTGTGGATGGTCCTGCCCTGGCTGGCCCGGCTGCGCTCGCCGCTGCTGCGGGTGCCCGCCATCGTGCTGGCGGTGCTGGTGCCGACAGGGATCGCGGCGAGCTGGGTCGTCACCTATCTGCCCGCCACCCAGCCGAGCGCCTATGCCAATCGGGTCAACCGTGCGACCGGGCAATGCGTGCGTACCTCGGTCCTGACGCGGGTCAATGCCTATCCCAAGGCGACGGTGTTCACCTTCGTCGACCTCGGGCCGCGGCTGATCGTGACGACCCATCATGACGCGATTGCGGGGCCGTATCACCGCAATGGCGATGCGATCCTGGACGTGCAGCATGCCTTCCAGGGCAGCGAGGCGCAGGCGCGCGCGATCATGAAGCGGCATGGCGCGACGCTATTGCTGATCTGCCCCGACATGGCCGAGTCGACCAATTACCGGGCGCGGGCGCCGGGAGGTTTCTACGACCGGATGGCGCGCGGCTGGACGCCGAACTGGCTGACCCCGCTGCCGCTGCCCAAGGGGTCGCCGTTGCGGCTGTACCGGATCAGCTGAAATCCGCCGCCACGAAGCAGTGGTGGAGGGGGCGTGCCGCCAGCAATGCCCCGGTATCGGAGGACATCGGATTGATCCCAGCCAGGCCCCTCCCCTTCAGGGGAGGGGTTGGGGTGGGGCCTCACCGCAGGTTTTGCACTTGCGGCAGGCCCCCTCCGTCAGACCTTGCTCGTCAGCTCCGGCACGATGGTGAACAGGTCACCTACCAGGCCGATATCGGCGACCTGGAAGATCGGCGCGTCCTCGTCCTTGTTGATCGCGACGATGACCTTGGAGTCCTTCATCCCCGCCAGATGCTGGATCGCGCCCGAAATACCGACCGCGACATAGACTTCGGGTGCCACGATCTTGCCGGTCTGCCCGACCTGATAGTCGTTGGGGGCATAGCCCGCATCGACCGCCGCGCGGGAGGCGCCTACGGCCGCGCCCAGCTTGTCGGCCAGCGGGTCGATCAGCGCGTGGAACTGTTCTTCCGAGCCCAGCGCGCGACCGCCCGAGACGATGATCTTGGCGCTGGTCAGCTCGGGGCGGGCATTCTCGGCCTTTTCCGCGCCGACGAAGCGGGACTTGGCCGCGTCGCCGGTCGAGGCCACCGCCTCGATACTGCCCGCGCCGCCCTCGGCCGCCGCCTTCTCGAAGGCGGTGGTGCGCACGGTGAGGACGAGTTTCGTGTCGCTGGTCTTCACCGTCGCGATCGCGTTGCCCGCATAGATGGGCCGGGTGAAGCTGTCCGGTCCTTCGACCGACAGGATGTCGCTGATCTGCATCACGTCGATCAGCGCGGCGACGCGCGGCGCGATGTTCTTGCCCGTGGTGGTCGACGGTGCGAGGAAGGCGTCGTGATGGCCCATCAGCTCGGCGATCAGCGGCGCAACGTTTTCCGCCAGCGCGTTGGCGAAAGCCGCGTCGTCGGCGACATGGACCTTGCCCACGCCAGCGATCTTCGCCGCCGCCTGCGCCACGCCGTCGACGCCCTGCCCGGCGACGATCAGGTGGACCTCGCCCAGCTTGGCCGCCGCCGTGACGGTCGCCAGCGTGGCATCCTTGACGGACCCGCCGTCATGCTCGACCCAAACCAGCGTCTTCACTTGGCCACTCCCAGTGCTTTCAGTTTCTCGACCAGTTCGTCGACCGAGCCGACCTTGATGCCCGCCTGGCGCTTGCCCGGCTCGGCGACATGGGTGATCGTCAGGCGCGGAGCCACGTCGACGCCGTAGTCGGCCGCCGTCTTCGTCGCCATCGGCTTGGACTTGGCCTTCATGATGTTGGGCAGCGACGCATAGCGCGGCTCGTTGAGGCGCAGGTCGGTGGTCACGATGGCGGGCAGCGCGAGCGCCACCGTCTCCAGCCCACCATCGACCTCGCGGGTGACGTTGGCCGTCTGCCCGTCGATCTCGACCTTGGACGCGAAGGTGCCTTGCGCCCAGCCGAGCAAGCCTGCCAGCATCTGGCCGGTCTGGTTGTTGTCGCCGTCGATCGCCTGCTTGCCCAGGATGACCAGGCCAGGCTGTTCCTCCTCGACCACCTTGGCGAGCAGCTTGGCGACGCCCAGCGGTTCGACCGGCTGGTCCGCGGTGATCAGCACCGCCCGGTCCGCGCCCATGGCGAGTGCGGTACGCAGCGTATCCGCCGCCTTCGGCTCGCCGATCGAGACGACGACCACTTCGGTCGCCGCCCCCTTCTCCTTCAGCCGGATCGCCTCTTCCACCGCGATCTCGTCGAACGGGTTCATCGACATCTTCACGTTCGCCAGATCGACGCCCGTCCCGTCCGCCTTCACGCGCGGCTTCACGTTATAATCCAACACCCGTTTCACGGGCACGACGATCTTCATCGCGGTTCCTTCCCGGCTGAACAGCCAAACACATCGCCGTCTTTGGCGGCGTTGCGATCGCATCGCAAGACTTGCACCCCAGAACGAGAAAGAGGCCCGGACGTTTCCGCCCGAGCCCCTTTTATCATCGGTCCGTCAGAGCCGAAGGTGCGGTTTACGCGACCTTCTGCACCTCGGCCACGATCTTCTTGGCGGCGTCGCCCAGATCGTTGGCGGGGACGATGGCGAGACCCGAATTGGCAAGGATTTCCTTGCCCTTCTCGACATTCGTGCCTTCGAGGCGGACGACCAGCGGAACCTGCAGGTTCACTTCCTTCGCCGCCGCGACGATGCCGTCGGCGATGATGTCGCAGCGCATGATGCCGCCGAAGATGTTGACCAAGATGCCCTTCACCGCCGGATCGCTCAGGATGATCTTGAACGCCGCGGTGACCTTTTCCTTGTTGGCGCCGCCGCCGACGTCGAGGAAGTTGGCCGGGAACATGCCGTTCAGCTTGATGATGTCCATCGTCGCCATCGCCAGGCCGGCGCCGTTGACCATGCAGCCGATGTCACCGTCAAGCTTGATGTACGCCAGATCGTACTTCGACGCCTCCAGCTCCATCGCGTCTTCTTCGGTGGTGTCGCGCAGTTCCATCAGGTCCTTGTGACGGAACATCGCGTTGCCGTCGAAGCCGACCTTGGCGTCGAGCACCATCAGCTTGCCGTCCTCGGTGACGGCGAGCGGGTTGATCTCGATCTGCTCGGCATCGGTGCCCAGGAACGCGGCGTACAGCTTCGACGCGACATTGGCGGCCTGCTTGGCGAGGTCGCTGGTCAGTTCCAGCGCGGCGGCGACGGCGCGGCCGTGATGCGGCATGAAGCCGGTCGCGGTGTCGATGTCGATCGAGTGGATCTTCTCGGGCGTGTCATGCGCCACGGTCTCGATGTCCATGCCGCCTTCGGTCGAGGCGACCATCGAGACACGGCCGGTCGCGCGGTTGACGAGCAGCGCGAGGTAGAATTCCTTCGCGATGTCGACGCCGTCGGTCACGTACAGGCGGTTGACCTGCTTGCCCGCGTCGCCGGTCTGCACAGTGACCAGCGTGTTGCCCAGCATGTCGGTCGCGGCAGCGCGCACTTCATCGGCGGTCTTGGCCAGGCGGACACCGCCCTTGGCGTCGGGGCCGAGTTCCTTGAACTTGCCCTTGCCGCGGCCGCCCGCATGGATCTGCGCCTTCACGACGTAGAGCGGTCCGGGGAGCTTGGACGATGCCTCGACAGCTTCCTCGACGGTCATCGCGGCGAAGCCGGCGGGGACGGGCACGCCGAACTTGGCGAGCAATTCCTTGGCCTGATATTCGTGGATGTTCATGCGCTAGCCTTCCGCCTCTCGGGTGGTTCTAGGGAAATTGGGTGCGGCTAAAGCACAGGCTGGCGGACAAATCCACCCCGAAACGGCGTTAATGCAAATGCATCGCAAATGCTTTTCATGCATGGCCGGAGTGTTCTCTGCGCACGACCAACGGAATAAGCAGCAAATTTATCGGAAATGCGTTATGCCGATCCGATGAACTGGGTTTTCGGCATTCTCCTGTTTCTCGGCACCGTGATCTTCATGGAGGGGTTCGCCTATGCGGCGCACCGCTGGATCATGCACGGGCCGGGCTGGTTCCTGCACGAGAGCCATCACCGGCCCCGCACCGGCAACTGGGAGCTGAACGACCTGTACGCGGCGATCTTCGCGGTTCCGTCCTTCGTGATGATCCTGGGCGGGGTGCAACTGGGCTGGTGGCCGGGCTTCACCTGGATCGGCGCGGGAATCGCCGCCTATGGCGCGATCTATTTCGGCTTTCACGACGTCATCGTCCACAAGCGGCTGCCCAGTCGCTACCTGCCAAAGTCCGACTATATGAAGCGGATCATCCAGGCTCACCGGCTGCACCACGTCGTCGAGACGAAGAAGGGGACGGTCAGCTTCGGCTTTCTGATCGCACCCCGGCCTGAGGACTTGAAAGCCGAATTGAAGCGTCGCGCCCATGCCGGAGTCCGCCGTCCGGCGGGAGCGCGGCAGGATCATGAGGCGTTGGCGGAAAAGTAACCTTCTTTCCCTTATGGAGGGGGCGCTATGGATAACCCGGTCTTCACACCGCCATTCGAGCCGATTGCCGGCCAGGATCTCCGCCGCTCGCTGCGGCATGCCGTGCGGATGCGCGCGCATTTGCGCGACAAGGGGCAGACCCGCTTCGAGATCGACGTGGTCGACCTGTCGCCCGAGGGGTTTCGCGCCGAGACCAGCTTCACCCTGTGGCCGGGTACGATCGTCTGGCTGACCCTTCCGGGGCTCGCCCCGCTGGAGGCGGTGATCGCCTGGCGCGACCGCTTCAAATATGGGTGTGCGTTTTCCAAGCCGCTTCATCCGGCGGTGTTCGAGCATATCGTCGCGCTGGGGAATCGCTGAGAATTTTAGACTGGGTGGTCGCGAGCGTCTCGCCTAGGTCCAGCCCTCCCCCATCCCCTCCCGCCTGCGGGAGGGGCGTGGCAAGGTCCATCGTCTCGCGCCTTCTAAGCCTCTCCTCCCGGAGGGGAGTTTCAGGTCGGTCATGCCCCCGGCATGACTTAAACGATGCGGGGCATCGTTTACCTGAAACTGGGTTTGGGGTGGGGGCCGGCCACGAGACAAATGCTCTCGGTTGGCTTACCCCACCAATCCTCAATCGAACAGGCTCGACACGCTCGTCTCGTCCGCGATGCGCTTGATCGCCTCGCCCAGCAGCGGGGCGATGGGCAGGTGGCGGATCTTGCCGGTGGTGTTGATCGACTCGTGGTTGCCGATCGAGTCGGTGATGACCAGCTCGCGCAGTTCCGAGCCGTCGACTCGCGCCACCGCGCCACCCGACAACACGCCGTGGGTGACATAGGCGACGACGTCCTCCGCCCCCGCCTGGCGCAAGGCGGCGGCCGCGTTGCACAGCGTGCCCGCCGAATCGACGATATCGTCGATCAGGATGCAGAAGCGCCCTTCCACGTCACCGATGATGTTCATCACCTCCGACTCGCCCGCGCGCTCGCGACGCTTGTCGACGATCGCCAGCGGCGCGTTGTTCAGCCGCTTGGCGAGCTGGCGCGCGCGGACCACACCGCCCACGTCGGGCGACACGACCATGAGGTTGTCGTTCTTGAAGCGCGCCAGAATGTCCGCCGACATGACCGGCGCGGCATAGAGATTGTCGGTCGGGATATCGAAGAATCCCTGGATCTGACCGGCATGAAGGTCGACCGACAGCACGCGGTCGGCACCCGCCACGGTGATCAGGTTGGCCACCAGCTTGGCCGAGATCGGCGTGCGCGGCCCCGGCTTCCGGTCCTGGCGCGCATAGCCGAAATAGGGGATCACCGCGGTGATGCGGCTGGCCGACGCGCGCTTCAGCGCGTCGATCATGATGAGGAGTTCCATGAGATTGTCGTTGACCGGATAGCCGGTCGACTGGATCACGAACACGTCCTCGCCGCGGACGTTCTCCTGGATCTCGACGAAGATTTCCTCATCGGCGAAGCGGCGCACCAGCGCCTCGGTCAGCGGCACCTCCAGATAGGAGGAAATCGCCTTCGCCAGCGGCAGGTTCGAATTGCCGGTCATCAATTTCATGGTGGTATCCCGTCCCCGCAGACAGCCCAGTGATGCGGGTCCCCTTAATCGCGCTGTCACAATAGCGCAAAGGTGATTCCCCGATTATGGGCTGACGGCATGACCGTGACCCGTTTCGCTCCCTCGCCCACCGGGCGGCTTCATGTCGGCAACATCCGCACCGCGCTGCACAACTGGATGTACGCGCAAAAGGCCGGCGGGCGCTTCCTGCTGCGCATCGACGACACCGATGCCGAACGCAGCGAGGAACGTTATGTCGAGGCGATCCGGGCGGATTTGCAGTGGTTGGGCCTGATTCCCGATGCCGAGGTACGGCAGTCGCAACGTTTCGCGCTGTACGAGTCGCGCTTTGCCGAATTGGTGGCGGGCGGTCACGTCTATCCGGCCTATGAGACGGCCCAGGAACTCGATCTGAAGCGCAAGATCCAGCTCGGGCGCGGCCTGCCGCCGGTGTACGACCGCGCCGCGCTGACCCTGACAAACGAGGACCGGGCCAAGCTGGAAAGCGAAGGCGTTCGTCCGCACTGGCGCTTCAAGCTGGATCACGGCGCGCCGATCGAATGGGATGACGCGGTGCGCGGTGCCCAGCGTTTCGACCCGGCGACGATGAGCGATCCGGTCATCCGCCGCGCCGACGGGACCTGGCTCTATATGCTGCCCTCGGTGATCGACGACATCGACATGGGCGTGACCCAGGTGGTGCGCGGCGAGGATCACGTCTCCAACACCGCGTTGCAGATTCAGATGTTCCAGGCGCTGAAGGCGGCGCTGCCGCGCTTCGCCCATGCCGCCTTGCTGACCGGCAACGAGGGCAAGCTGTCCAAGCGAATCGGCTCGCTGGGCGTCGATCATTTCCGCGAGATCGGCATAGAACCGCAGGCGGTGCGTGCGCTGCTGGCGCGGATCGGGACCAGCGATCCGGTCGAGCCGGTCGCCGACATGGCGCCGCTGATCGCCGGGTTCGACTTCACCCGCTTCGGGCGCGCGCCTGCCAGATTCGACGAGGGCGAGCTGGCGCAGCTGAATGCGCGCATCCTCCACCAGACGCCATACGCGGCGGTGGCCGATCGCCTGCCGACCGGCATGGGCGCGGCGGAGTGGGAGGCGGTGCGCCCCAATCTCAATACCGTCGCACAGGCCGCCGCCTGGTGGCAGGTGATAGAGGGGCCGGTCGAGGCCCCCGAACCCGCCGGGGACGACCGCGCCTATCTGGCCCAGGCGGCGGAGGTCGCGGGTCAGATCGACTGGGGAAACGATCCCTGGCACGCGCTGACCGCCGCGCTGAAGGACGCGACGGGGCGTAAAGGCAAGACGCTGTTCCTGCCGCTGCGACTGGCACTTACCGGGCGCGCGCAGGGACCCGACATGGCCGCGCTCCTCCCGCTGATCGGGCGGGACCGCACGATCGCGCGGCTGAACGGCTGATTTACGCCACGGCCTTTCATTACCGCACCGCCTCGCCCACATAGGGCCGAGCAACACGTAAAGGAGCGTCTTTTGGCCACGTTGGGAATGTCGCCCGCCGACAAGGAAGCGGTCACCGCCTTCCGCCGCGATGTCGTCGAGCCGTCGATGACCAAGCTGGTCATCCTGGACTTCTGGGCGGAATGGTGCGGGCCGTGCAAGGCACTCGGCCCGACGCTGGAGAAGGTCGCGGAGGCCTATGCCGACAAGGGCGTCGTGCTGGCCAAGATCGACACCGACAAGAACCAGTTCATCGCCAACCAATTCCAGATCCGCTCGATCCCGACCGTCTATGCGATGTTCCAGGGCCAGCTGGTCGCCGACCTGACCAGCGCGCGCACCGAAAGCGCGTTGCGCACGATGCTGGACCAGCTGCTCAAGCAACTGCCGATCCAGTCCGAGGCGGCGGACGCGGCGGCCGAGCTGGAACCGCTGATCGCGATGGGCGAAGAGGTGCTGGAGGCGGGTGACGCCGAGCGCGCGGTGTCGATCTTCCAGCAGCTGCTCGACATGGCGCCGGAGCATCCCGCCGTGCTGTCGGGCCATATCCGCGCGCTGCTCGCCGCCGGGCAGGTCGAAGCGGCGGAAGCCATGATCGAGGCACTCCCCCCGGAGTTGGCGAACGACCCGGCCATCCACCGCGCGGTGGCGGCGGTGGCGCTGGCCCGCTCGGCCCCGCCGGTCGCGGACTATGCCGATCTGGCGGCCGAGGTCGCGGCCAACCCCGACGATCACGAAAAGCGCTTTGCGCTGGCCAATGCGCAGATGGCGGTGGGCGACCGGGACGGCGCGGCGGACAACCTCCTCCACATCGTCGCCGCCGACCGTGCCTGGAACGAGGATGCCGCGCGCCAGCAATTGCTCAAGCTGTTCGAGGTCGTCGGCATGACCGACCCCTGGGTCTCGCAGCAGCGGCGGCGTCTGTCCGCCATCCTGTTCGGGTAACGCGGATGGCGCGGCTCTCGATCTTTCCGCTGGCGGGCGCGATCCTCTTTCCGGGGATGCCGATGCCGCTGCACATCTTCGAGCCGCGCTACCGGGCGCTCGTCTCCGACGCGATGGCGCGCGACCGGCGGATCGGCATGGTCCAGCCATCGGGCGAGGGCGATACGCCGTCTCTCTATCAGATGGGCTGTGTCGGCCGCATCGCCGAGGTCGAGGCGATGGAGGATGGCCGCTACAACCTCGTTCTCGAGGGTGTCTCGCTGTTCCGCATCGTCCGCGAGCTGGAGGTGACGACGCCCTTCCGCCAGGTCGAGGCCGAGCTGCTGCCGGTGATCGACGAGGATCTGTTGTCGCTGGGCCGCCGCGCCTCGCTGGAGCAGGAATCGAAGCGTTTCGCCGATCTTCAGGGTTATGCGGTCGACTGGGATGCGGTCGGGCGGCTGGATGACGAGAGCCTGGTCAACGGCATCGCCCAGATCGCGCCGTTCGACGTGGCGGCCAAGCAGGCGCTGCTGGAGGCCCCCGATCTGGAACAGCGCGCCGAGCTGATCATCCAGCTGATGCAGTTTTTCGGTCGCCATGACGGCGAGGATCGGGTGACGCTGCAATGAGCCTGGACCCGTGGCTGTTCGAACGGCTGGTCTGCCCGGTGACGCGCACGCCGCTGCGTTATGACGAGGCCGCCCAGGAGCTGGTGTCGGAGGCGGCGGGCCTCGCCTATCCGATCCGTGACGGCGTGCCGGTGATGCTGGTCGAGGAAGCGCGGCAACTGTAACACCCCACGCCATCCCACCCTCCGTTCGCACTGAGCGAAGTCGAAGTGCACGTTCCGCGCTCGCCGCGAGGGATTCCCTTGGCCTTCGACTTCGCTCAGGCTGAACGGTGGGTGCGGGTAATCAGATCAACCGTCCTACCAGCGTCACCAGCACGATGACCAGCGCCGCGACACTCGCATAGAAACCCAGCGCAAAGCCGAACGCTCGCGCCACCGCACCGCGCGCGTAATTGGCCCAGAACAGCGTCCGCCCGACCGAGAACAAAGCCGCCAGCATCGGGATCATCGCCCCCGACCCATCGACCACCCAGGCGAGCGCCAGATAGGCCGGGATCGCCAGCACCACCTGCTCCAGCGTGTTGCGCAGTACCGCGTTCGCCATCGCGACGCGTGGTGAGTCGGGGCCGCCGCTGGCTGCGGCGTCGATATCGGCGGGCGAATCGAACCGCAGCGCCGCGACATGGCCGATCGCCGTCGCCAGCCACAAAGCGGCGACCGTGGACGCCGCCACCGCGCGCAGCATTCTGTCGGTGGGGGAGAGCGGATGCCCGATGCTCCATCCGATCAGCAACGTCAGCAGCACCACCGCCAGCGCGGCGGCCATGGCGCGGGCTACGCCGGTCTGGCGGCGGTCGCGGATCGGGGTTCGGACGGGACGGGTGGGATGATCAGGCCCGGTGTTCATGACTTGCGAAACGTCGAAGTGCGGCTTGGGATCCGGCTCGGTGTTATCGAGGGCACGTCGCTTGGAGCGTTCCCTCCCCCAACCGCTCCCGCCTGCGGGAGGGGTTGGGGGAGGGCAAATACTCTTCGGACCAACCCCTCCGAGCTAAACCATCACCCCCTGCAACAACCGCGGCAGCTGCCCCGTCTCCCCGCGCGCCTCGGCCATGAAGCGATCTTTCAACGGCGGGATATGGTCGATCGCGGTGATGCCCAGCCGCCGGATCGCGCTGGCGGTCTTGCCGGGCACGCTGAAGATGCGGTTGAAGCCGTCGGTCGCCACCGACACCATCAGCGTGTCGAGCCCGCGCCACTGCTGATAACGCTGGAGCAAGGCCGCATCGCCCAGGTCCAGGCCGGTGCGCTTGCCCTCGACCAGCACTTCGACCAGCGCGGCGACGTCGCGATAGCCCAGATTCACGCCCTGCCCCGCGATTGGATGGATGCCATGCGCCGAGTCGCCGACCAGCACCAGCCGCTCGCCCGTCATGGTGGCGGCGCGATGGAAGCCCAGCGGATAGGCCGAACGGGGGCTCGCATGGGAGAGTTTGCCCAGGAACCCGCCCATGCTCTTCTCCGCCTCGACCAGGAAGGCACGGTCGGACAGTTTCAGCATCGCATCGCCATCACGCCCCGACACCGACCAGACGATCGCCGAGCGATGCCCGATCTCGTCATCGGGCAGCGGCAGCAGCGCGAAGGGACCGCTGGGGTAGAAGATCTCGAACGCGATATTCTCGTGGGCAAGCTCGTGGTGGAAGGCGCTGATGATCGCCTTGTGATCATAGGACCAGCGCGCGACCTTGATCCCCGCCGCGTCGCGCGTCGGCGACTGGCGGCCTTCGGCGGCGACCAGCAGGGGCGCGCGGACGGTGGTGCCGTCGCTCAACACCGCGGTGACGCCCGCCGGGCCGCGCTCGACCGAAATCGCGCGGGTCTGCATGCGCAGGTCGACCAGCTCGGCCTCGTTCGCCGTCTCGTGGATCGCGCGGCGGAGCAGCTTGTTCTCGAACATCGTGCCCAGCGCGCCGTCATCGGCGTCAGGGATGAAATCGAGCTTGCCCGGCTCCAGACCGTCGCTGACCCGGATGTGCCGGATCTCGCAGCCCTTGCCCGCCAGCTTCGCGCCAATGCCGATTGCGTCGAGCATCCGCCAGCTGGCCGAGGCGACGGCGGAGGCGCGCCCGTCGAAGCCGGGGGCCAGCACGACCGCCGGATCGGCGGGATCGACGATGATCGAAGACAGGCCATGCGCGGCCAGACCGACACCCAGAGTAGCCCCGACCAGGCCGCCGCCGAGGATGATGACGTCGCTATCCATGTCCATGCTCCTAGACCGTCACGCGGTCGCAAACAATGCGGGTGTCGCCCCCCGCGCCTTGACGTAGGAACCGTCAGAGGGGATGATATTTCCTGGGAATTTTCCCGGATTTTCGAACATTCCTGAAGGACAAGACCCATGGCCAGCCGCGCGCAGCCGGTTCTATGGCGCGAGACGGTGAAGGCGGGGGCGGTGCGCAGCGGTGCGCTGGTCGCCGCGCTCATCCTGTTTGCCGTGACGTTGATGCTGGTGCTGGCGCTCGCCAGCTACCGGGCGAGCGATCCTGCGCTCAACACCGCCTCGGGCGCGGCCCCGGCCAACTGGATGGGGCATCCCGGCGCGTGGATCGCCGATATCGCGCTGACCCTGTTCGGCCCCGCCGTCGCGCTGATCCTTCCCGTGGGGCCAATCATCGCGACCCGCTTGTGGCGCGATCGCCCGGCGGGCCGCTGGGTCAAGATGCTGCGCCAGGCGGTGATCGGCGTCGCCTTGATGGCCTGTGCCTTGTCCTTCGTGTCCGACTCGGCGGTGCTGGCGCTGCCCGCCGGTTGGGGCGGGGTGATCGGGCTGTCGGTGGCGGGCCTTGTCCGCTGGGCGCTGGAATTTTCGGGCCAGGCGGCGGTCGTGACCTGGGGATCGGTGGTGGTCGGCCTCGCCTTCGGACTGGGCGGCGCGCTGATCTGGGGCCGCAGCCTGGAACTGGACATCGCCGAACGGGGCCTGGCGCGCCTGCGCCGCCGTCGTGCGGTGGGCGAGGATGGCGAGGCGCTGCCCTGGAACGATGAGGACGAGGCGCTTTACGACGAGGACGAGGATGACGAAGAGCCGCTGACGCTGGCGCGCAAGGCGGTGCCGGTGCGCGAGGATCGCCCCGCCCCCGTCATCGCCGACCGCCAGGTCGCGCCCGCGCCCGCCAAGCCCAAGACGGCGGCGGACCGCGACGCGCCCTATCAGCTCCCCGGCCTGGACCTGCTGACGCCCGCCCCGCCCTCGCCCGCCGGACAGATCGACAAGGCGGCGCTGGAGCGCAATGCGCGCCTGCTCGAGAACGTCCTCGACGATTTCCGCGTCCAGGGTGCGATCGTCGAGGTGCGTCCCGGCCCGGTCGTCACCATGTACGAACTGGAGCCCGCGCCCGGCATCAAGGCGAACCGCGTCATCGCGCTGGCCGACGATATCGCGCGCAACATGTCGGCGATCTCGGCGCGCGTCGCGGTGATTCCGGGGCGCAACGTCATCGGCATCGAACTGCCCAATGCCAAGCGCGAGATGGTGTCGCTGCACGAACTGGTGGCGTCGCAAAGCTTCGCCGATCAGGCCGCGCAGCTGCCGATCATCCTGGGCAAGAATATCGCGGGCGACTCGGTGGTCGCCGACCTCGCGCCGATGCCCCACCTGCTGGTCGCGGGTACGACCGGCTCGGGCAAGTCGGTCGGCCTGAACGGCATGATCCTGTCGCTGCTCTATCGCCTGACGCCCGAGCAGTGTCGGATGATCATGATCGACCCCAAGATGCTGGAACTGTCGATGTATGACGACATTCCGCATCTGCTGTCCCCGGTCGTGACCGACCCGGCCAAGGCGGTCCGCGCGCTGAAATGGGCGGTCGAGACGATGGAGGACCGCTATCGGCAGATGTCCTCGGTCGGCGTGCGCAGCCTCGCCAGCTTCAACGACAAGGTGCGCGCGGCCAAGGCCAAGGGCCAGCCCTTGGGGCGCAAGGTCCAGACCGGCTATCACCCGGAAACCGGCCAGCCGGTCTATGAGGAGGAAAAGCTCGAATACGAGCCGCTGCCGCAGATCGTGGTGATCGTCGACGAGCTGGCCGATTTGATGATGACGGCGGGCAAGGAAGTCGAATTCCTGATCCAGCGCCTGGCGCAAAAGGCGCGTGCGGCGGGCATCCACCTCATCATGGCGACGCAGCGCCCCTCGGTCGACGTCATCACCGGCGTCATCAAGGCGAACCTGCCGACCCGAATCAGCTTCCATGTCACGTCCAAGATCGACTCGCGCACCATTCTGGGCGAACAGGGGGCCGAGCAGCTGCTGGGGCGCGGCGACATGCTCTACATGCCCGGCGGCAAGGGCATCGTGCGCGTCCACGGCCCCTTCGTCTCGGACGACGAGGTCCACCGGGTGGCGGATCACTGGCGCGCCCAGGGGCAGCCCGATTATATCTCCTCGGTCACCGAGGAACCGGCCGAGAGCTTCGCGCTGGATGGCGCACCGACCGGAGAGGACACCGCCGAGGACCAGCAATATCGCGCGGCGATCCAGCTGGTGTGCGAGAGCCAGAAGGCCTCGACTTCCTGGCTCCAGCGGCAGTTGCGGATCGGCTATAACTCGGCGGCGCGGCTGATCGAGCGGATGGAGACCGACGGCATCGTCAGCCGCCCGGACCATGTCGGGCGGCGCGAGGTGCTGCGCGATACCGAGGGGCATCCGGTTTAACGGGCCGTGAGCGAGGGCGGGGCGTGGCCTTCGACTTCGCTCAGGCTGAACGGGGGGCGGAATTAAGCCCAAAACCCCAAGCGCCGTTTACACTGAGCGAAGTCGAAGTGTACGTTCCGCGCTAAGCCGCGAAAGCCATTCTCCTGCCTTCCATGCGACGAGGCGCGGGAATCACCCCGCAGGCTTCAACGTCGCCGAATCGATATGCCACCGCAGTTGTGCCGCGCTCGCTCCCAGTACGTCGTTGACCCGCCGCACCACATATTGGCCGACGAACCGCTGCTGCCGCCCATCGTCGAGCTGTGCATTCACCGTCACCGGCACGGTCGCATAGACCGATCCCGCCGCGCCCTCGCTGGGGGCCATCCTGCCGATCGTCACGCTGGTCGCGCGGGTGTTCGCAAAGCCCTTCTGGAAATCGGCGAAGCGCTGGCCGGGGCGGCCGTCCGGACCCCATTGCGTCCAGGCGGTGCCATAGTCATGCGCGTTGATCGCCGAATAATAACGGCGCACGACATCGGCCGCCGCCGCGTCGCTTTTGGGATCGACCGCGCAACCGGGCGTTTGCGCGGCGTCGTCGCCCATCAGCGCGCACGACCGGGCGATCTCGTCCTCGATGATCGCGCAGCTGTTGACCGCATTGCACGGCGGATGGGTGGCGGGTGAGACCGAGGTGCAGATCTTTACCAGCCGCTGTGCCGCCGCCTGCCCACGCTCGGCAGAGCAGGACAGGACCGTATCCGGGGCACTGGTGGCGCCGGTCTTGATCGGCGCGGGCAGGTTGGTGCGAGTCGGCTCGACCGCAGGCGTCGCATCGCCGGTCGGCGAGGGGGCGGCCGTCACCATGTTGCGCTCCGGCTCGCCGCTCCCGCCACAGGCGGCCAGCGGCAGGATCAGCGCACCCGCCAGCCAGCGGGTCATGTGGAATGCGGGACGAATCACGGCAGGGTCTCCGACAGGATCGATCCCGATCAACGCTTTGCGCCCCAGCCCGGCTCCTCGCTTCGCCGCAAGCGGATCAGCGGGACAGTGCGATCAGTTGCGCCACGCTCTGCGTCTGGGTCTTCTGGAACACGGCGGCGCGGTGGTCCTCGATCGTCTTGGGCGACAGGCCGAGCAGCCCGGCCATCGCCTTGTTGCCATGGCCCTGCACCATCAGGTCGAACACCTGCCGCTCGCGCGGCGACAGATCGCCCAGCCGCCGGGCGGTCGCGCGACTTGCGGTCGACCAGGCGACGCCTTCGCGCAGGGACGCGCAGAGCCGCGCCTCGTCGATGGGCTTGTCGAGATAGTCGACGCCGCCATGCAGCCGGACCGAATCGACCGCATGGGCCGTGCTCGGCCAGGCGGTCATGAACAGGATGGCGACATGGGCATCGAGCGTGCGCAGCCGCTCGGCAAAGTCGAAGCCGTTCCACTCGCCCATCATCACATCGGTGACGACGGCATGGGCGGCCCGGCCGGGATAGGCGGCAAGCAGCGCGGCGGGATCGTCAAAGGCGGTGGCGACGAAGCCCTGCCGGGTCAGCATCCGTGCGACCGCCGCCCCCAGATCGGCATCGTCGTCCAGCACATGCACGGTGCCGGGGGCCGCGGGATCGGGCGAACGAAAGGGCATCAGCGGGTCTCTATCAGGGGAAGCGACAATGCGGCGTGGACCATATCGTCCGGCCCCCGCGTCCGGGTCAGGGTGCCGCCATGCGCCTCGACGATGGCGCGCGCGACATGGGTGCCGATCCCCATTCCGTCGCGTGCGACCGGCCGGGCGGGCGCGCGATTGACGACATGGATCACGGCGTGGCCTTGGTCGGCGGTGACGCCCAACGTGACGGGATCGGGGGCGGCATCGCCCTGTGTCGCCTGCACCGCGTTGCGGACGAGGTTCATCACCGCCTGTGCCAGCTCGACCTCCTGCGCCATCACCTGCCAGACCGGGTCGACCGGCGCGATGATCAGGGCGACACCCGCCTCGCGCGCCTCGGCCTGGGCCAGCGTCGCCACCATGTCGACCAGCGCGGTCAGCGCCAGCGGCTGCGGCGCGCCCTCGGCATGGCCACCGAACCGGCGCAGGCGGCGGATCAGCGTCGCCAGATGCTCCGCCTTGCGATCGATCAGCGCCGCGCCGTCCGCAATCTCGTCTCCCCGCCCGGCGGTCAGCCGGTGCAGGTGGCGCGCCTCGATCGCCAGCGTGGACAGCGGCTGGCTGACCTCATGGATCACCGCCACCGACATGGCGCGCAGCGTCTTCAGCCGCTCGGCCTGGAAGAGCAGCCGGTCACGCCGTTCCAGCATGGCGCGCGCGGCGGCCTGGGCATCGGCGAAGCTGCCCGCCAGATAGCCTGCGACGACGATGGTCGCGAGGGCCAGGTGCCGCTGCAACCGCTCGGGCGTGTCCATCGCGCCCGCCGTGTCGGGCAGGACGCGCAGCACCACGACCAGCAGCGCGCCCCAGGCGGCGGCGCGGCCGAAGCGCAACCCGATCCACGCCACCGCGACCAGCACCGGCGCGGGCTGCATCCCCAGTCCCGCCTGGTCGAGCAGCCGGGCAAGACCGATGCCCAGCCCCAATATTCCCGCCGTCTCCACCGCCGCAAGCAGCGAGGGCAGCGGCCAGCGCCAGCGTGCCCGGCCCGACACCGCATCGGCGATCCACAGCAGCGGCGGCGCGACGAACAGCGTGCCGAGCAGATCGCCGACCGCAAAGGCGGCGAGCGACACGATCACCTCGCGCGGGCCGGATACGCCGGTCAGTTCGGGACTGGTCAGCGCCTGGGGCACTGCGCTCAACACCGCGGCCAGCGGGGCGAGCACCAGCGCCAGTCCCAGCGGCATCGGCGCGGTCAGCAGCGCGGCCCCCCGTCGCTCCGCCAGCCAGCCGATCGCCGCGACCGTCGCGCCATAGGCCAGCACCGGGCGCGCAATGCCCCAGATCGCGACCGTCCAGGGCACGCCCGCCAGCACCGCCGGGGTCAGGGTGACGTCGACCGCGATCTCGACCAGCGCGATCGCCGGGGTCAGCCTCGCCCCCAGCCGCCAGAGCAGCGCGAGCCGCAGCCCGGCCGCCGGAAACCAGAGCGAATAGAAACCGCTGCCGCCCCAATAGGCCGCCAGCCGATGCATGACGGCGAACCCCACCGCATAACAGGCGAGCGCCAGCCAGTCCTGCCGCCGGGGCCAGAACACCCGCGGGTCGAGCCTGTCAAAGGCCTCAGGCGCCGCAGGTCGCGGGATAAGAGGAGGACTGAACGGCGCCGTCATCGCAATCCATGTGTACCGGGCGCGGGGCGATCGGCATCCGGGAATTTCCCGGATGGACAGTATTTCAGATGGTCGGCGTAGCGGGCGCGGCCTGTGGAGAAGCCTGTGGATTATCCTGTGGGCTGGCCTGGGCCGTGGTCGTGTCGGGCGTCTCGGCGGGCGGGGTGCCCGGCACCGGGGTCGTCACGATGGGCGCAGGGGGCGGCGCGGGCGGGGTGACGAGCGCGGCATTCTCGATCAGGTCGAGCGCCTGGCGCGCGCGGACATAGCGCAACGCGGCCTGTTGCCATCCTTGCGCGGCGGCGGCACCGGGCAGGCGTGCGACCTCGGCCCGGGCGGCATCGACCTGTCCGCCATCGAGCAGGCGACGCGCGCGCGCCAGCCGGTCGGCGGGGTTGGTCGAGGGGGCATTGGCCTCCCGGATCACGATCAGGCGCGCCAGTTCCTGGCGAAGCCCTTCCCACCAGCCATTGCCGCCGCTGACGACCAGATCGGGGGCCAGCGTGTCGAGCCCCTGGTGCAGCGTTTCCAGCGTCACCGGCTGGCGCGCGGCGACGATCAGGACGGTGACGGCACGCGGCTCGCTGGTGCCGAAGCGGGTGCGCAGCTGCTCCTCCAGATAGCCGAGCGGCTGGCCGCGATCGACCGCACGGCGCACGGCGGCGGCGACCAGGATCGACTCGGCGCGGCCCGCCTGCGCGCCCGCGGCCGTGGCATCGGTCGACAGGGTGGCGGCGCGCGTCTCCAGCGCGGCGAGCTGCGCGGCGAGCTGCGCCTCGCGCGTGGCGAGCGCCATGGGATCGGTGCGCGGGGCTTCCTTGATGGAGCCGGTGGTGGTGCCGGGCTTGGCAGTGACGGCCTGCGTCGCGGTGCCATTGGTGTTGAACCAGGACAGGTTGCGCATGGCATAGGCCATCAGCAGGATACCGGCGACAAAGGCGATCAGGACCAGCGCGACGATTACGCCCTTTCGGGGGCCGCGCGTCGGCGGTCGGTCGGAAGGCGCGAAATTGTTCATGCCCCGCTTATCCCCGTGGCGGCGGCTCCGGTCAACGCCCGCGCGGCGGCGACCATGGCATCGTCGCGCGGGGCGGTGGCGATGGCGACCGTGCGCCAGCCGGCGCCCGCCGCCGCCGCCGTCTTGGCGCTGATCGCAACCAGCGCGACGGCGGCGCGGGACAGGCCTGCCTGATCGACCAGTTCGGCCAGCCGCCCGGCGGCGCGGGCGGAGTGAAGGAGGACGATCTGCCCCGCCAAGGCGTGGATCGCGGACACCTCCACCGCCACGGGGTCGGCGCTATAGACGATGCGGGTCATCGCCCCCGTCTCCACCCGATCCCGCCCCGCCAGATGGAGCAGCCGTCCATATCCCCGCGCCTGGGCTTCGGCGACGACCGACGCGGCATCCTGCGTGCCGGTCAGCACCACCGTCAGCCCGGCCTCCCGCGCGGCGGCGGCGGTGGCGGGGCCGACCGCGATCACGGGCTTGTGGCGCACCGGATCGAGCGCCGATCCGGCCAGTCGCACACCTTGGGCACTGGTGAACAGCAGCGCATCGAACGTCTCGGCCTCGGGCGCTGTCCACGCGACCGCCCGCGCCGCGAACAACGGCAGCGACATGGCCTCCAGCCCCGCCGCATGCAGGGCGGCGATCGTCGCACCATGGCCGGGTTCGGGCCGGACGACGACGACCGCCACGGCCTCAGCCCCCGGCGAACAGGCGGCGCACCTCAGGCGCGGCGCGTTCGAGCAGATCGACCGCCAGCCGCGCGCCCAGTTCCTCGTCGACGCCCCCTTCGACCCAGCCGCCGACCCGCGACGATCCGTCCTCGGCCAGCAATTCGGCACGCAGGGTCAGCATCTCGCCCGCCAGCGAGGCGAGCGCCGCGACCGGGCTGTGGCAATCGGCGGCCAGCGCGGCGAGCAGCGCGCGTTCGGCCATCACGCAGGCATGGGTTTCGGCATGGTCGATCGAGGCGACCAGCATCGTGGCGGCGGCATCGTCGGCGCGAGTCTCGATCCCCACCGCCCCTTGCGCGGGCGCGGGCAGCATCTGGTCGGTCGGCACGGGCTGGCCGACCTCGCGCCCCAGCCGGTCGAGCCCGGCGGCGGCAAGCAAAGTGGCGTCGACGTCGCCGTTCGCCACGGCGGCCAGCCGCGTGTCGACATTGCCGCGCAGCAGCGTGATGGTCAGGTCGGGCCGGTGCGACAGCAGCTGCGCGCGGCGGCGCGGGCTGCTGGTGCCGATCACCGCGCCGGGGCGCAGTTCGGCAATGGTTGCCGCGCCGATCAGCCGGTCGCGGACATCGGCGCGTGGCAACATGGCGGCGATGTGCAGCCAGTCGGGCCGGATCGTCTCGACATCCTTCATCGAATGGACCGAGGCATCGATCTCACGGTCGTACAGCGCGCGGTCCAGCTCCTTGGTCCACAGCGCCTTGCCGCCGATCTCGGCCAGCGCGCGGTCCTGCACTCGGTCGCCGGTGGTCTTGATCGGCACGATCTGAACCGCGTCCTCGCTCCACCCCTGCGCGCTCGCCAGCGCCGCACGCACCATATGCGCCTGGGTGAGGGCCAGCGGCGAACCGCGCGTACCGAGCCGGAAACGAACCATATGTCCGCCTTTGCCGCATCAAGCCCCCCTTCGACAAGTTGGCAACGGACGGGTATGGGGAACCCATGCTGATCCTGGGACTGGAATCCTCGTGCGACGAGACCGCCGCCGCGCTTGTCACCGATGACGGCCGCGTGCTGGCGCATCGCCTGCTGGGGCAGGAGGCGGCGCATGCCCCGTTCGGCGGCGTCGTCCCCGAAATCGCCGCGCGCGCGCATGTCGAGGCGATGGAGCCGCTGGTCGCCGCCGCCTTTGCCGATGCGGGCGTGCGCTTGTCCGATGTCGACGCGATCGCGGCGACGGCGGGGCCGGGGCTGATCGGCGGGGTGATGGTCGGGCTGGTCACCGGCAAGGCGCTGGCCCATGCGGCGGGCAAGCCGCTGATCGCGGTCAACCATCTGGAGGGTCATGCCCTGTCGCCGCGCCTGTCTGACCGCGCGCTGGCCTATCCCTATCTGCTGCTGCTGGTGTCGGGCGGGCATTGCCAGCTGCTGCTGGTCGAAGGCGTGGGGCGCTATCGCCGGATGGCGACGACCATCGACGATGCGGCGGGTGAGGCGTTCGACAAGACCGCCAAGCTTCTCGGCCTGGGCTATCCCGGCGGGCCGCGCGTCGAGGCGGCGGCGCGCGAGGGGAACCCCCATGCGGTGCCGCTGCCCCGTCCGCTGAAGGGTTCGGCCGAGCCGCATTTCTCCTTCGCGGGGCTGAAGAGCGCGGTGGCGCGCGTCATCGGGCATTATTCACCGGAAGACATTGCCGCGTCCTTCCAGCAGGCGGTGGTCGACTGTCTGCTCGACCGCACCCGCCGGGCCTTGGCGAATGTGCCGCCCGTCACCGCTTTGGTCGTCGCGGGCGGTGTCGCGGCGAACGGCGTGATCCGGGGCGCGTTGGAGGGGCTGGCGGCCGAGCATGGCCTGCGCTTCGTCGCGCCGCCGCTCTGGCTGTGTACCGACAATGCCGCGATGATCGCCTGGGCGGGTGTCGAGCGGTTCCGCGAAGGGCTGACCGATCCGCTCGACACGCCCGCGCGAGCGCGCTGGCCGCTCGATCCGGCGGCGGAAGCGGTGCGCGGCGCGGGGGTGAAGGCATGAGGATCGGGGTGATCGGCGCGGGCGCCTGGGGCACCGCGCTGGCGCAGGTCGCGGCGCATGGGGGGCGGCCGGTGCGGATCTGGGCGCGCGACCCGGCAGTGGCAGAGGCGATCAACACGACGCAGGCCAACCCGCTCTATCTGCCGAACATCGCGCTGTCGCCGAGTATCGAGGCCGTCAGCGATCCGGCCGAGATGGCCGAGATGGACGCGCTGCTGGTCGTCACGCCTGCCCAGGCGGTGGGCACGGTGCTGGCCACGATGCCGGTCGGGTCCAAGCCGCTGGTCCTGTGTTCCAAGGGGATCGAGGCGGGGACGCGGCGACTGGTGGGCGACGTGGCGCGCGCGATCCACCCGGACGCGCCGATCGCGGTGCTATCCGGCCCGACCTTCGCGCATGAGGTGGCGGCGGGGCTGCCGACGGCGGTGACGCTGGCGTGCGAGGATGCCGGGCTTCGAGAGGCGCTGTCGCAGCGGATCGCCGCGCCGCATTTCCGGCCCTATGCCACCGACGACGTGACCGGCGCGGAGATCGGGGGCGCGATCAAGAACGTCCTCGCCATCGGTTGCGGCGTGGTCGAGGGGGCGGGGCTGGGCCAGAATGCCCGCGCCGCGCTGATCGCGCGCGGCTTTGCCGAGATGACGCGGTTCGGGCTGGCGCGCGGGGGCCGGGCGGAGACGCTGGCGGGCCTGTCGGGGCTGGGCGATCTGGTGCTGACCTGTTCGTCGACCGCCTCGCGCAATTTCTCGCTGGGCGTCGGGCTGGGTCAGGGGCGCTCGTCGGCCGAACTGCTGGCCGACCGGCGGACCGTGGCGGAAGGGGCGTTCACCGCGCCCGTGCTGCGACAGGCGGCGGCGGCGGCCGGCGTCGACATGCCGGTGTGCGAGGCGGTGTGCCGGTTGCTGGAAGGGGCGGCGGTCGGTGAGGTCATCGGGGCGCTGCTCGCGCGGCCGCTGAAAGCCGAGGGCCATTAGAGTTGAAAGCGATCAGCATTGCACGGTTTTAGCCCCTCCCCTGAAGGGGAGGGGTGAGCGGAGTTGATCGTTTTCGACTCTAACCTTCCCTTCCCTTCCGCCTGAGCGAAGTCGAAGGCCACGCTACAACGTCCGCCAAGCGGGTGACTTGGCCATGGGATGCCCTTGGCCTTCGACTTCGCTCAGGCGGAACGGCGGTTGGGAAGCGGGCTTACCGCAGCACCTGCCGCGACAGCACACCGCAGGCCGCATTCTGCGCCTTCGGTCCGGTATCGCCGGTGATCGCCCGACCGATCGACTTGAAGATATTGCCGACCGACTTGACCTCCTTCGGGATCACGAGGTCGGGCTTCTCGATCGTCCCGCCGACCGTTGCCGCACCCGCCAGCCGGAGCGTCGCGCCCTGTTTCGGCGCACCGGTCAGCCGCAGCGCCAGTCGCTCGTCGGGGAAATGGACCGTCCCCGTCCCGTCCAGCCGACTGCGCGAGGTATCGACGATCAGCGGATCGGCGCGGCCCGTGCCGTTCGTCATGGCCACCCCCAGCACCAGGCAACGCAACGTCGCCTTGCCGCTGTCGCCCATGAACGCCGCGCCCGCGTCGAAGCCCAGCGCCGTCGCATAGCGATCGGGCAAACTCCCGTTGGCGACGACCAGGCCGATGCGGCCATCGGCGCGCCCGATCGCCGCGCGTACCGTCTCGCCCATGCCCGCCAGCACCGCGCGCGCCCCGACATGGCCGGTGATCCGTGTCTCGCCCGACAGCGACAGGACGCTCGCCCCGCGCAGCCGCAGGTCGACCGACAGCTTCGGCACCTTCGCGCCGCCGCGCTGGTCGATCACCGCCCGCCCCGTCACCACGCCTTCGCGCAACGCCATGCGGATGTCGCCGATGGTCAGCAACTGATGGTCCATCACCATCCGCCCGGCCAGCCCGGTGATCGGCGAGGGACCTTGCGCACTGACCACCCGGCCGACCTTGAAGCGGATCGTGCCGTCGGTCGTGTCGATCTTGCCGATATCGATCCGCGTATTGGGCACCAGTCGCGGTCCGATGCGGCGTTCGAGTGCGGCGGCCTCGGCACGCCCTTGCGCCGACGACAGATCGTCGAAATCGAGCTGCCCCGCCGTCACCTCGCCGTCGAGCAGGGTGCGCCCGGCCTTCTTGTCGACGGTCAGTCGCCCGCTCAGGTCGGAGCGGCCGATCCGTCCCTTCAGATCGGTGATCGTCCAGCGCGGGCGTTCATGCCGGACATGCGCGGTCAGCTGGACCGGCCGGGTCTGGAACAGCCCCGCCTCGATCACCGCGTCGATCCGCTTGAGGTCATCGGCTTTCGCGGTCAGGTCCAGCGTCATCGCATCGGTGTCGAGCGGCCGGTCCATCGTGCCGACCGCCTTCATCACCAGCTGCTCGCCGGTGATATCGGCGGTGAAGGGCCAGCGGCCGGGCTTCACCGCCGCGCCGGTAAAGGCGATGCGGACCGGCGCGCCGCGCACCCTGCCCTGACCCTCGGCCCGCACGCCGCGATTCGGATCGGCGGCGACGTTCAGCACCGCCTGCCGATCCTCCTTGGCATCGCGATAGCTGACCACGCCATCGGTGATGGTCAGCCCCTGCAGGTCGGTGGCGCTGCCACCTTCCTCGGGCTCGCCGGGACGTGACCAGTTGGTGCGGCCCTGCTTGTCGCGGACCAGGGCCAGCCGCAGGCCCGACACGCGGATATCCTGGGGCACGAAAGCCCCGTGCAGCAACGGCCAGACCGAAAAGCGGATTTCCGCCCGCTTCACGCGCGCGAAATCGCCCTGGCCCGCCCAACTGGCCTGCGGAATCCTCAACTCTTTGATCGCGATGGTGGGATGAAAGCCGATGCCGTCGACCCGGCGGACCGAGCCGATCGTTACCGGCCGCCCGAACCGCTCGGTCGCCGCGCGACACACCGCGTCGCGCAAAAGCCCCCAGGGAAACACCGCCAGGATCAACAGGAAAAGCAGGGGCAGCCCGATCAGCAACCCCATCGCGACCCGCGTCCGGCGCGGCCATCCCCTCTCCTTCGTCATGAGGATGGGACGCGCAACGGCGGGCTTCGTTCCGCCTGCGTCAGGACCATCGCGCACGATTATTGCCCCGAAGCGCGTCCTACCCTAGATATGGAGAAATCCGTCTTCGGGAGCCCCCACGTTGGTCCTCATCCTTCAGATCCTTCAGATTCTGCTCAATGTCGTCTGGTGGATCATCATCGTGCAGGCGATCCTGTCCTGGCTGATCGCGTTCAACGTCATCAACACCTCGAACGACTTCATCCGGTCGGTCTGGTACGCGCTGCAGAAGATGACCGATCCGCTCTATCGCCCGATCCGGCGCATCCTGCCCGATTTCGGCGCGCTCGACCTGTCGCCGATGGTCGTGCTGCTGGCGGTCATCATCCTGGGCAAGGTCCTGGATACCGCGATCGCCAATGCGATGTACGGGGGCGCGGTCGTCGTCGGCTGATGCCCGCCTGGACCCCATGCGATGACGGGATTCGGATCGCGGTCCGGGTGACACCGCGCGGTGGCCGCGATGCGCTTAGTGCGGGCACGGACGAGCATTTCGCCGCACGGCTGTCGGCCCCGCCGGTCGACGGCGCGGCCAATGCGGCGCTGATCCCATTGGTCGCCAAGCATTTCGGGGTGCCCAAGCGCGCGGTCAGCCTGATCGCGGGCGATACGGCGCGGTTGAAGCGGCTGCATGTCGCGGGCGACCCGCATACACTGGCGCGTATCGCGCAGGCGCTTTATGGCGAGTGCCCATGACTAGCGCCACGATCATCGACGGCAAGGCGTTCGCCGCCGGCCTCCGCACCCGCATCGCCACCCAGGTTGCGACCTTCCGCGAAAAGGCCGGCCGCGCGCCCGGCCTGGCGGTTGTGCTGGTGGGCGAGGACCCCGCCTCCAGCGTCTATGTCCGCTCCAAGGGCAAGGCCACGCGTGAGGCGGGCATGGAGAGCATCGAGCATCGCCTGCCCGCCGATACCGACCAGGCGACGCTGCTCGCCCTCGTCGCGCAACTGAACGCCGATCCCATGGTGGACGGCATCCTCGTCCAGCTGCCGCTGCCGGGCCAGATCGATGCGCAGGCGGTGATCCAGGCGATCGATCCCGACAAGGATGTCGACGGCTTCCACCCGGTCAATGCCGGACGGCTGGCGACGGGCAGCGAGGGCTTCGTGCCCTGCACCCCGCTCGGCTGCCTGATGCTGCTCAAGAGCATCCATCCCAGCCTGTCGGGCATGGACGCGGTGGTCGTCGGCCGCTCGAACATCGTCGGCAAGCCGATGGCGCAGTTGCTGCTCGGCGAAAGCTGCACCGTGACCGTGGCGCACAGCCGCACCCGCAACCTCGCCGACGTGGTCGGTCGCGCCGATATCGTCGTGGCGGCGGTGGGCGTGCCCGGCCTGGTCAAGGGCGAATGGATCAAGCCCGGCGCCAGCGTCATCGATGTCGGCATCAACCGCACCGAGACGGGGCTGGTCGGCGATGTCGAATATGACACGGCGGTAAGCCGCGCGGGCGCGATCACGCCGGTGCCCGGTGGCGTCGGGCCGATGACGATCGCGGTCCTTCTGCGCAACACGCTGGTTTCGGCGGGACGGCGCGAGGGCGTCGCGATCGACCAGACGGCGCTGTAAGGCCGTGCTCGAACTCTATATCTCCTCGCTGATCACCTTCTTCGTGGTGATCGATCCGCCGGGCTGCGCGCCGATCTATGCAGGTCTTTCCGCAGGGGCGACGCCGCAGCATCGCCGGGCGATGGCGATCCGTGCGGTCATGGTCGCCTCGGTCATCCTGTTCGTCTTCGCGCTGTTCGGCGAGGCGCTGCTCCACGGCCTGGGCATCGAGATGGCGGCGTTCCGCATCGCGGGCGGCATCATGCTGTTCCTGATCGCGCTGGAGATGGTGTTCGAGAAGCGGACCCAGCGGCGCGAGGACCGCGCCGCCAAGGTCGCCGACGATCCGCACGAGGCGGAGGACGTGTCGATCTTCCCCATGGCGATGCCGATGATCGCGGGACCGGGATCGATCGCGACCGTCATGCTGTTGATGAGCCGCAATTCGGGGCTCCAGGCCTCGATCGTGGTGTTGGGCGCGATGGTGTCGATCCTGCTCCTGACGCTCGTCGCGCTGCTGGCGGCGGGGCCGCTGATGCGGCTGCTCGGCGCCAAGATCGAGGCGGTGATCACCCGCGTGCTGGGCGTGCTGCTCGCCGCGCTGGCGGTGCAGTTCGTGATCGACGGGGTGACCGCCAGCCTGAAGTGATTCCCCTCCCCGCGCCGGGGAGGAATAGGACCTTCCCTTTGCGGGCCGCCCACGCGACAGTGACGGGCATGATCGGTCGTCATCTTCGCATCACCGGACGCGTCCAGGGCGTCGGCTATCGTCACTGGTTCCTCGGGCGCGCCGAAGCGTCGGGGCTGACCGGCTGGGTCCGCAACCGTGCGGACGGCTCGGTCGAAGCGGTGGTGCAGGGGTCCGAGGAGACGGTGGCGCGGATCGTGTCCGAGGCCGGGTCGGGACCGCCCGCCGCGCAGGTAGACCAAGTTGAAACCACCGAGCACGTCATCGACCCCATGCTGATGCGATTCGAGCAATGGCCGACATGCTGATCGCGCTTCTGCTCGCCCAGGCCGCCGATCCGGCCGTCACGCAGCGGGTCGAGTCAGTCCTGGCCCGCGCACCGATCGTCGACGGGCATAACGACCTGCCCTGGGCGCTGCGCGAATCCGATCTCCCGCCCGAGTCGCCCACACTCGAAACCGACACGAGCGCGCTGCCCTTTTCGCTCCAGACCGACCTGCCCCGGCTGAAGCGCGGCGGGGTCGGCGGGCAATTCTGGTCGGTATGGATCCCCGCCGATGTCACCGGCCCGCGCGCGGTCGAGACGACGCTGGAACAGATCGACCGGGTCCACCGTCTGGTCGCCGCGCATCCAGAGCGTCTCGCAATGGCGCGCACCGCCGGGGATGTCCGCCGGATCGCGCGCTCGGGCCGGGTCGCCTCGCTGATCGGGGTCGAGGGCGGGCATCAGATCGACGGGCGGTTGTCGGTGCTGCGCCAGTATAGGGCGCTGGGCGTCGCCTATCTGACGCTGACCCATGGCCGCAGTCTGGCCTGGGCCGATTCATCCACCGATTCGGCCATAGCCAACGGCCTCAGCCCTTTCGGCCGGGCAGTGGTGGCCGAGATGAACCGGATCGGCATGATTGTCGATGTCGCCCATGTCTCCGACGCGACGATGGCGGCGGTGCTCGATAGCAGCCGGGCTCCCGTCATCGCCTCGCACTCCGATTCCCGCGCCTTGGCCGATGCGCCGCGCAACATTCCCGATACGCTGCTTCGCCGGATCGGCATGGGCGGCGGCGTGGTGATGGTGAACTGCTATCCCGCCTTCCTCTCGCGCGACTGGCGGGCCTGGGATGCGCGGCGCACGGCCTATGCCAAGTCCGTCGGAGTGCCCGCCAATGTCTATGGTTTGCGCAGCCCCGCGCCGCTGGTCGCCTGGGACGCGAGCCATCCCCCGCCGCGCGTGACAGCGGCGATGGTCGCCGATCATGTCGAGCATATCGCGCATGTGGCCGGACGCGGCGCGGTGGGATTCGGCGGCGATTATGACGGGATCAACGGCACCGGGCCGGAGGGGATGACCGGAGTCGACGGTTATCCGCTGGTGCTGGCCGAGCTGGTCCGGCGCGGATGGAGCGATGCCGACCTGATGGCCCTGACCAGCGGCAACATCCTGCGCGTGATGGAACGGGTCGCGGCGGTGGCCAAAAGCCTCAGTGCGACAGGACCGGACGATTCGATCGATCCGCTGGCACGCTAGTCCCGCCGAACCGCAGCGCGATCAGCCATATCGCAAATCCGCCCAGCGCGAGCCCGCAACCGACATAGCCGGTCGAGGTCCAGCCGAAACCGTTCGCGATGGCCAGGCCCCCGGCCCAGGGGCCGATGGCGTTGGCGGTGTTGAACGCGGAATGGTTGAGCGCGGCGGCCAGCCCCTGCCCCTCGCCCGCCACATCCATCAACCGCGTCTGGAGCACGGTGCCCAGCGCCCCGCCCAGCCCGATCGCAAAGACGAGCGGCAGGATCGTCCACAGGCTTTGCGCCGCCAGCGGATAGAGCGCCAGCATCGCCGCCGACCAGAGCAGCAGGCCCCCCGCCGTCGGCATCAGCGCGCGATCGGCAAAGCGCGGCACGACGATATTGCCGATCGTCATGCCCAGCCCGAACACGGCCAGCACCAGCGGGATCATGGCGGTGGACGCGCCCGTCACCTCGGTCAGGGTCGCCGCCAGATAGGTATAGACCGCGAACATGCCGCCAAAGCCGATCGCCCCGATGGCCAGCGTCAGCCAGACCTGTCCCTTGCTCAGCGCGTCGAGTTCCCGGCGGATGCTCGCGCCTTCGTCGGGCCGGTCATGCGGTGCGGCGATGGCGACCAGCGTCGCGGTCAGCAGTGCCAGCGCGGCGACGACGCCGAACACCCAGCGCCAGTTGAGCCATTGCCCCAGCATCTGCGCCAGCGGTACGCCGATCACGGTGGCGACCGTCAGCCCCAGCATGATCCGCCCGACCGCCACCGTGCGCCGCGATTCGGGGACGAGCGAAGCCGCGACCAGCGCCGCGATCCCGAAATAGGCACCGTGCGGCAGTCCGCTGAGGAAGCGGAAGAACAGCATCCAGTGATAATCGGGCGCCATCGCTGACAGGCCGTTGCCCGCCGCGAACATCAGCATCAGCGCGATCAGCAGCGTGCGCCGTGCGAGCTTGGCCGACAGCACCGCCAGCAGCGGTGCGCCCACCACCACGCCCAGCGCATAGGCGCTGATGACATGCCCCGCCGTCGGCGCATCGATGCCGAGGCCGCGTGCCAGGTCGGGCTCCAGGCTCATCGCGGCGAATTCGGTCGTGCCGATCGCAAAGCCGCCCACCGCCAGCGCGGTATGGACGATGCCGGGGGGAAATGTCCGGGCCATGGGAAATCCTTTCGACGCCCCATATGTTGCACCGCAACAGAAGGCGCAACCACCCGCCCGATCCGACGCACTGATTTTGCGGGAAAAATCGCGAAGCACACGCCTTTTTTCCAAGTCAAATCAGACCATAATGAACGTCAAGACGGCTATTGATCCGTCCATTTCGGACAGGCACACCAAGATTCGGCAACGGGGGAAGCCGGATGGGGGATATGGCGACAATCGTCGAAATCGTCGCGCGTGAACTGTTGTTGTTCGCGGCGGTCGGATTGTTGATCGGGGGTGTCGATGATCTTCTGGTCGACCTTCTCTATTTCGTACGGCGGCTGATAAAGAGGTCCGGCACTCCGATCCACAGCCATTCGCTACCCCGGCCCGAACAGCCGGGACGCATGATCGTCTTCACCCCGGCCTGGGACGAGGCGGCGGTGATCGGCGCTATGCTGTCCACCGCGCTCGCGCGTTTCCGGCATCCCGATTATCGCCTTTATATCGGGCTTTATCCCAATGATCCGGCGACCATCGCCGCCGCCGCCGATGTGGCCGAACGCGATGACCGGGTCCGTCTGGTCATCGGCCCGCGCGATGGCCCGACGACCAAGGCGGATTGCCTCAACACGCTCTGGCACGCGCTCCAGCGCGACATGGTGGCGGAGGGGTTCCAGGCAAAGGCAATCGTCCTGCACGATGCCGAGGATGTCGTGCATCCGGATGAGCTGGCGGTCTTCGATTCGCTGATCGAGGAACGGGCGGTGGTGCAATTGCCGGTCCTGCCGCTGGTCGTACCGGGATCGCGCCTCGTGTCCGGCCACTATGCCGACGAGTTCGCCGAAAGCCACATCAAACAGCTGGTCGTGCGCACCTGGATCGGCGCAGGTATGCCGCTGGCAGGCACCGGCTGCGCGCTGTCGCCAGCCATTCTGGGCCGGATCGCCGCGTCGCGCGGGGGCGATCCGTTCGATGCGACCAGCCTGACCGAGGATTACGAGCTGGGCCTGCGCATCGCCGAACTGGGCGGTGAGGGGCTGTTCGCCCGCGTCGCCGACGGGACGCCCGGCGGCGTGGTGGCGGTGCGCGCCTATTTCCCGGCGACCCTGGTGACGGCTGTCCGGCAGAAAGCCCGGTGGATGACCGGTATCGCGTTGATCGGCTGGGATCGCACCGGCTGGGGGCGGGCGCTGGCGATAGGGGATCATTGGTGGCGGCTGCGCGACCGGCGGGGGCCGATCGCGATGCTGGTGCTGGCGGCGGCCTATCTGGGGATGACCGCCGACGCGATGGGGGTATCGATTCACTGGATCGCGGATACGCCCTTGCCGCCGGTCGATCCCGGTCTTCGCATCCTGTTCGGGATCAACGCCCTGCTGCTGGCATGGCGGCTGGCCATTCGCATGATGTTCACGGGCCGTGCCTATGGCTGGCGCGAGGCCTTCTGGTCGTTGCCGCGATTCGTCATCGGCAATTTCGTGGCGCTGGCGGCGATTCCCCGCGCCTTCGTCCGCTATATCCATGTGCTGCGCGGCGGCGTGCCCGCCTGGGACAAGACGAGCCACCACTTTCCCGACCTGTCGCCGCAATCATGAGCGGACGCCCCTTACGATTCCTCGGAGGCATGGTGGGCATGTGGGCGCTGGGCCGCATCGCCTTTCTGTTGCCCTCCGGCCCGGGCGTGGAGATGGCGGCGACATCCGTAAAACACAGCCGAGCACGCGCCGCCCTTATCGCGATTCGTGGCCCGGCCCTGCGTCGGCCCGACATAGGGTTCGCCCGATTCGCGATCACGCGTGCGCCACGATCGACACCCTCGATCCTGAATCCTGCGCGACATTCCGGAATCCCGGCCGCGCAAGCACCGATTCGGGACATCCCGATCACCGCATCGGCATCCTCCGTCATAGCGGTTTCGCCGAATATGGCGCTGCCCGGATCTCCCGCCCCGCCGCGGCGGTGGAGCGCCAGCCTGTGGGCCGTCCTTCGCGAAGGACGCCAGACGCTGCTGCCCGGCGGACAGCTGGGCGGGACGCAAGCGGGCGTTCGCCTGTTACGGCGGTTCGATTCGCGGGGCGACGTCGCCGCCAGCCTGCGCCTCTCCGCGCCGTCGCAGGGGATCGGGCGCGAGCTGGCGGTGGGGATCGACTGGCGGCCGCTTCGCCATGTGCCGATTCGCCTGCTGGTCGAACAGCGGCTGGCGCTCGATGCCGGGCAGGATGCCCCCGCCGCTCTGGTCGCGGGCGGGATCGGCCCCCTTGCCGTGGCTCCCGGCATCGTCCTGGCCGGCTATGCCCAGGCCGGTGCGGTGGCGCGTGCGCGGATCGAGCCCTTCGCGGACGGCGCGGTGCGAGCCAGCATGCCGCTGACACCCGCCCTCGACCTGGGGCTGGGGCTATGGGGCGGGGCGCAACGGGATGCGCAGCGGCTGGATATCGGTCCGACTTTGGGCATCGCCCTGCCCGTCGCCGACCGGCGCGTCCGCCTGTCGTTCGACTGGCGGCAGCGGGTGGCGGGGCGCGCCGCGCCCGACTCCGGCCTCGCGCTGACGCTGGCGGGCGATTTCTGACGCTTCGACACTGTTCCGAAAGGCGGGCGCGTCTATAACGCGGCCGTGGACCTGTATCTTCCGATCGCCAACCTGTCGGTCAATGCGCTCGTCATCATCGCGCTGGGGGCGGGTGTGGGCCTGTTGTCGGGCATGTTCGGGGTCGGCGGCGGCTTCCTGACCACGCCGCTGCTGATCGTCTATGGCATTCCGCCGACCGTCGCCGCCGCCTCGGCCGCCAGCCAGGTGACGGGGGCGAGCGTCTCGGGCGTGTCCGCGCATTGGCGGCGCGGCGGGGTCGATGTGAAGATGGGCGGCGTCCTGGTCGCGGGCGGCGTGGTCGGATCGTTCGCGGGCGCGTGGATCTTCCGCCTGCTCCAGGCGAGCGGACAGATCGATACGGTCATCGCCATCGTCTATGTCCTGATGCTGGGATGGATCGGATCGGTCATGGCGCGCGAGGCGGCCGGCGCGATCCTGGCGCAGCGGCGCGGGCGGCCGCAAAAGGCGGCGCGGCGGCGGCATCATCCGCTGGTCGCCGCCCTTCCCTTCCGCACCCGTTTCTATGCCTCGGGCCTGTATATCTCGCCGCTCGCCCCGCTGATGCTGGGCTTCTTTACCGGCATCCTGACCATATTGCTGGGCGTGGGTGGTGGCTTCATCCTCGTGCCCGCGATGATCTACATCCTGGGCATGGCGACCAATGTCGTGCTCGGCACCTCGCTGTTCCAGACCTTGTTCGTCACCGCCGCGGCGACGATGGTCCATGCCACGACCACCAAGGCGGTCGATATCGTGCTGGCCGGACTGCTTCTGGTCGGATCGGTGACGGGGGCGCAGGTGGGCGCGAAGCTCGCCACCAACGCCAAGCCCGAATATCTGCGCCTGGCGCTGGCGGTCATCGTGCTGCTGGTCGGCCTGCGCATCCTGCTGGGCCTGGTGTGGCGGCCCGAGGAAATCTTCACGGTGCAGCCACTATGAAAAGGCTGGCCGTCACGCTGGCGTTGTTCTCGCCGCTGCTGATGGCGCAGGCCAAGCCGGTGCTGGTCCCCGACGTGTCGCAGCGCGATATCCAGATCGCCTACAGCTTCACCGGCGCGGAATTGCTGCTGTTCGGTGCGATCCTCTATCCCGGCGGCCGCCCGCCGCAGGATGACAAGCCGACCGACATCGTCGTCGTGGTCAAGGGGCCGACCCAGTCGATCCTGATCCGCGAGAAGGAGAAGATCGCCGGTCTCTGGGTCAATGCCGGGCGGCTGCGCTACCAGTCGGCGCCGTCCTTCTATGCCATCGCCTCGTCCCGGCCGATTACCCGGATCGTCGACGATCGCACCCGCGCCATCTATGAACTCGGGCTCGACAGCCTGCAGCTCTCGCCCGCCTCCGCTGCGCCCGCCAATGTCCAGGCGCGGTTCCAGCAGGGGCTGGTCGACCAGCGCCGCCGCAGCGGCCTGTATGTCGAGGCGCCGCGCGCCGTCGAAATCACCGACGATGTGCTCTACCGCGCCCGCGTCACCATCCCGGCGCGCGTGCCGGTCGGGCGCTTCACCGCCGAGACCTTCCTGATCCGCGACGGCCGCGTGCTGGCTGCCGCCGTGCGCGACATCGACATCCGTAAATCGGGGTTCGAGCGTTTCGTGGCGCGCGCCGCCGACCGCGCGGCCATCCCCTATGGCCTGACCGCGGTGGCGCTGTCGATCCTGCTCGGCTGGACCGCAGGGTGGATCGCGCGGCGGGTGTAAGGATCGGGAAATCTTAAGATTTCCATTCTAGCGTCGCCATCCTCCCATTCCACATGACGGCGCGTCTCATGTCCTCCCTACCGCCTGCCGACCCTCATGCCGCAATCGACACGCCGGTCATCGGGTGGCTGCTCGCCATAGCCGGGTCATCGGGGCGGATCGTGCTGGACCGCCAGGCGCTGGCCGCGCTGGCGGAGGCCGCCGATCCGGTGCTGGCCGCCGCCGGACAGGTGGCGATGCCGGTCAAGCTCAAGCGCGGCGACCGCTGGATCATCGGCACGATCCGCTCGCTCGCGCTCGATCCCGCCAGCGACGCCGCCGCGCTGACGACCGAGATCGACCTGATGGGCGAAGGGATGCGCCAACCCGAGACGGGCGCGCTGCACGGCTTTCGACGCGGTGTCACCTCCTACCCCATGCCCGGCGCGACGATCCATGCGATCACCAATGACGAGCTGGCGGGCATCCACCTCAACCGCGCCCAGACGACGGTGACGATCGGCACCGTCCACCCCGCGCGCACGGTCCCCGCGACACTGGCGGTCGATGCGCTGCTGGGGCGACATTTCGCCATTCTGGGATCGACCGGCACCGGCAAGTCCACCGCGACGGCGATGATCCTGCACCGCATCTGCGAGCGCGCGCCGCTGGGCCATATCGTCATGATCGACCCGCATGGCGAATATGCCCGCGCCTTTCGCGACACCGGCAGCATCCATGACGTCGGCAATCTGCGCATGCCCTATTGGCTGATGAACTTTGCCGAGCATTGCGAGATCCTGTTGTCGGCCAGCGGCGAGCAGCGCCAGCACGACGCCGATGTCCTGGCGAAATGCCTGCTCGCCGCCCGGATGCGCAGCCGCGCCGCCGCCGAGCTGCCGCGCGTCACCGTCGACACGCCGATCCCCTATCTGCTGTCCGACCTGACCGCGCAGCTGGGCCAGGAGATGAGCAAGCTGGAGCGGGTCGGCGACATCGCCCCCTATCAGCGGATCAAGTCCAAGATCGAGGAGATCAAGGCCGATCCCCGCTATGCCTTCATGTTTTCGGGGATGCTGGTCGCCGATACGATGGCCGACTTCCTCGCGCGCATCCTGCGGATGCCGGGTGACGGGCGGCCGATCTCGATCATCGACGTGTCGGGCGTGCCGTCGGACGTGACCAGCAGCGTCGTCGCCGTGCTGGCGCGGATGATCTTCGACCATGCGATCTGGACCCATCCCGCCGAGCGTCGCCCCGTCCTGATGGTCTGCGAAGAGGCGCATCGCTACATCCCCGCGCAGGCCGAACAGGATTCGGCGGTCGGCCGCATCCTGTCGCGCATCGCCAAGGAGGGGCGCAAATATGGCGTCTCGCTGGGCCTCGTCACCCAGCGCCCGTCCGACCTGGCCGAGGGCGTGCTGTCGCAATGCGGCACGATCATCGCCATGCGGCTAAACAACGAACGCGATCAGGCGATGGTCCGCTCGGCGATGCCGGAGGGCGGGCGCGGGCTGCTCGACACCATTTCGGCGCTGCGCAACCGCGAGGCGATATTGTGCGGCGAGGGCGTAAGCTTCCCGATGCGCGCGAGCTTCGACAACCTGCCCGAGGAAAAACGGCCCGCGTCGAGCGACATGACGATCACCGCGCTCTGGGCGAACCCGTCGGGCGGCAACCGGGTGCTGGCCGAGACGGTCGGCCGCTGGCGCGCGGCGGGGAAGTAGGGGTTATCCCCCAACCCCCGTTCGCACTGAGCGAAGTCGAAGTGCATGTACCGCCCTTGGCCAAGTCATCCCTTGGCCTTCGACTTCGCTCAGGCTGAACGGAGGGAGGAAAACGAGTTACCGCCCCGGCCGGACCGCCAGCAGCGCCTGCACCTCGCGCCGGAACGTCCGCAGCTTGGCCCCCGACAACACCGCCATGCTCGCCAGCTTCAGCGTGCGCGGATTCACCACCGCACCGTTCTTCCACACTTCCCAATGGAGATGCGGGCCGGTCGACATGCCGGTCGAGCCGACATAGCCGATCACCTGCCCCTGTTTCACATGCGCGCCCGAGCGAACGGCGAAACGGCTCATATGGCCGTAACCGCTGGCAATGCCGCCCGCATGGGCGAGCTTAACGAAATTGCCATATCCGCCCGATCGTCCGGCGAATTTGACCACGCCGTCCATCATCGCATGGATCGGCGTGCCATAGGGCGCACCGATATCGGTGCCCTTGTGCATCCGCATCAAGCCCAGGATCGGATGGACGCGCTTGCCAAAGGACGAGGTCACGCGCCCCGCGACCGGCATGCCCATCGCGCCGCGCTTCTCGCTCTGGCCGTTCACGTCATACCATTGGCCGTCATCGTCATCGGCCAGCCGCGCCAGCTGCACCTTGCGCCCGCCATGGTCGAGCCCGGCGAACAGCAGCTTGCCAAGCCGGGTCTCGCCGGTCGCAGCACGCTCGCGTTCGATGATGAGGTCGAAACTGTCCGAACGCTTCACCTCGCGGCCGACCGACATGCGCGCGGCCAGCGCCTTGATATAGGCCTCGACCACCTTGGCGGGGGCGCCCGCCGCGCGGACCGAACGGTACAGGCTCGATCCCGCCAGCCCTTGCAGACGCAGCGGCGTGCGATCGATCGCGATGGGCGCCTGGGTCATGTCGAATCCCTGCGGCGTGCGGGTCAGCGTGACCGCCAGGTCGAAGCGCGCGCGCAGCTTCATCGTCTCCAGCGGCCGTGCAACCGATCGGCTTGGCCGCCGTCCCAGGGTCAGCGCGATACGGGTGCCCGACGGGATCGCCTCGCCGTCCGTCACCGGCGCGATCAGGGCGGCGGCGGCGCGGGCCTGGTCCCGGGATACGCCGGCGCGTTGCAGCACGCGGTCGAGACGGTCGCCCGAGCCGATGGTGGCGGACAATTCCACCACGGGCCGCTCAGGTGCTTCGGCCAGATGCATGACGAGTTCATTGGCGGCCAGACGCTGCCCGCTATCGGCGCCCAGCGCCAGCGGGGCGATGGCCTGCGCGCGCTCATGGCTGCGCGCCTCGCCGGTCAGGGGAGCGGGCGCCTGCCCGGCGATCGGACGGTGAAAGCCCGGCGCCATCGCAATGGTCGCGACACAGAGCGCCGAACACGTCGCCAGACCCCGCCACCAGTCGCGGCTGCCGATCTGCGTCCCCAGATCGGGCACCCAGTCGATCTCGCGCGCGGCGATGCGCCACCGCGCCAGGCGTCCCATGGGCGGCGGGGCCATGCGGCCGATGGGCCGCGTGGCGGTTCCCCCGGACAGGATCAGGGCTTCGTCGGTGGCAAGGAACATGAGAGGCGTCGGGTTTCCGTGAAATCGTCGAACAGCGTCGCCGATCCCCCCGGCGCACAGGATTTTGCGGTGTGGGGTAGCGCCCGCAAAGTCAAAGCCGCTGCGCCCCGCCGCCCCGATGCTGCGGCAAGACGTGGCCGGACCGGGCCAAATCCCGCCTGCGCGCGACGATCTTGCTCCCCGTCTTGCTCCATGCCGTTGCAACCGCGCGTGCGAAGCCCGATGTAGGGCGTATGACAAGCCGCGTATCGGGCGCCGTGACGGCCGTTCTCGGGCCGACCAACACCGGCAAGACGCACCTCGCGATAGAGCGGATGTGCGCGCATAGCAGCGGCATCATCGGCTTTCCCCTCCGCCTGCTGGCGCGTGAGGTCTATGACCGGGTCGTGGCGCTGAAGGGGCCGGGCCAGGTGGCGCTGGTCACGGGCGAGGAAAAGATCGTGCCGCCCGACGCCCGCTGGTTCCTCTGCACCGCCGAATCCATGCCCGACCGCGACGTCGCCTTCATGGCGCTGGACGAGGCGCAGCTGGGTGCGGACCTGGAGCGCGGTCATGTCTTTACCGATCGGTTGCTGCACCGGCGCGGCCGGGACGAGACGATGATCCTGGGATCCGAGGCGCTGAAACCCATGATCCGGGCGCTGGTGCCGGATGCCGAGATCATCGCCCGGCCCCGTTTCTCGACGCTGACCTATGCGGGCGCCAGGAAGATCAGTCGCCTGCCCAAGCGCTCCGCCATCGTCGCCTTCTCGGCCGAGGAGGTCTATGCGGTGGCGGAGATGCTGCGCCGCCTGCGCGGCGGGGCCGCTGTCGTGATGGGCGCGCTGTCCCCGCGCACCCGCAACGCGCAGGTCGAGATGTTCCAGGCGGGCGAGGTCGACTATCTCGTCGCCACCGATGCGATTGGCATGGGCCTGAACATGGACGTCGCGCATGTCGCCTTTGCGGGTCTGCACAAGTTCGACGGGCGTCGCCGTCGCCGCCTGACCGTCGCCGAGATGGCGCAGATCGCCGGGCGCGCCGGGCGGCATCACCGCGACGGGACGTTCGGCGCGCTGGCCGAGGAAGGGCCGGACTCGTTCCTGCCCGAAGAGGTTCTGGCGATCGAGGAGCATCGCTTCCCCCGGCTCGACCATCTCTATTGGCGCGAGGGCGATCCCGACCTGTCGAGCATCGACGCGCTGATCGGCAGCCTGGAGCGCAAGCCCGCACCCGGCGTGCTGCGCGCCGCCCCGCTCGCCACCGATCTGCAGGTACTCAAGCGGCTGGCCGACGAACCCTGGGTCCGCGACCGGGTGCGGCGGCCCGCCATGGTCGCGCGCCTCTGGGCGGCGTGCGGCATTCCCGATTTCCGCAAAGTAGGCATCGATCCCCATGCCCGCTTCGTCTCGCGCGTGTTCGGCCATTTGTCCGAGGGCCTGGGCCATGTCCCGCACCAATGGTTCGCCGACGAGATTGCGCGACTGGACAGCATGGCGGGCGATGTCGAGACGCTGGCGGGCCGCCTCTCCGCGATCCGCAGCTGGGCCTATATCGCGCAGCGCGCCGACTGGCTGGCCGATCCGCGCCACTGGGCCGAGCGGACGCGCGAGATCGAGGAGCGGCTGTCCGATGGCCTGCACGCGAGCCTTACCCAGCGTTTCGTCGACAAGCGCACCACCGCGCTGATCCGCCGGATCGGTGCCGATGCGGGCGCCCTGCCCGTCACCATCGGCCCCGAAGGCGAGGTGCTGGTCGAGGACCACCCCATCGGGCGGCTGGAAGGTTTTCGCTTCACCGTCGAGGCAGGCGCGCGGGCGAACGACAAGCGCCTGTTGCTGGCGGCGGCGGAAAAGCGGCTGGGGTCCGAGCGGTCGCGTCGGGCCGAGGCGCTGATCGCCGCCGGGCAGGACGCTTTCACGCTTCAGGAGGACCGGCTGGTCTGGGACGGGCATGGCGTGGCGCGGCTGACGGCCGGGCCGTCGCTGGGGCGGCCGGTGCTGCGGCTGGAGCGCGATCTCGATTGCCTGGTCCCGGTCCAGCGTGAGCAGGTGAAGGCCCGGCTGGACGCCTGGCTGGCGCGCTCGCTCGACCGGCAGGTGCCCGCGCTGGTCCGGTTGGCGACACTGGCGCGCGAGGCCAAGGCGTCGCCCGCGATCCGCGCCGTCGCCGCCGCGCTGGAGGATGCGGGCGGCATCGCGCCGCGCCAGCCGCTACGCCTGATGATCGATGCCCTGTCGCCCGACGAGCGGCGGCGGTTGCGGGGCATGGGGATCACGATCGGCACGCTGGATGTGTTCGATCCGCGATTGCTGAAGCCCGGTGCGGCAACATGGCGGCGTACATTGATGGCGCTATGGGGCCAGACGCCCGACCTCGCCCGGCCCGGCGCCACCATCCTGCGCCGCGACGAGCCGGGGCGCGGTGTCGCCTCGGGCTATCGGCCGCTGGGCGAACAGGCGGTGCGGATCGACCTGGTCGAACGCATCGCGCGCGCCGCCCATGACGCGCGCGAGGGGCGTGGGCCGTTCACCCCCGATGCCTCGCTGGCGACCTCGATCGGACTGGAGGCGGCGACGCTCGACCGGCTGATGGGCGATCTGGGCTTTCGCAAGATAAGGGGTAGGGAGAATGAACCCGCCCGCTGGGTCTGGCGCGGCCGCCCCCCCGCCCGCCCCGTCCCGCGTGTCGCGGCCAGCCCCGGCAACGCCTTCGCCGCGCTCGCCGACTGGGGCAGACCTTCCCAATGACATTCCTCCCCATCTCCGATGGGGAGGGGGACCGCGCCTACAGGGCGTGGTGGAGGGGCGATGCCCTGCGGCTCGCGCCAGGCCACGAAGGTCATCGCCAGGCCCCTGCCCCTCCACCATCCTGCGGATGGTCCCCCTCCCCAAGCATGGCTTGGGGAGAAATGAGATACCGCATGTCTTCACTTTCTCACAGAAAGGACCGTCCCGCCCTATGAGCACCCGCGCCCCTTCGCCTGAGTCGATGCGGCTCGACCGTTTCCTCTGGTGGGCGCGGATCGCCAAGTCGCGGGAGCGGGCGCAGGCGATGGCGTGCGACGGGCATTTCCGCATGGACGGCCGCGCGATCGATCGCGCCCATGCGCCGGTCCGGATCGGCAGCATCCTGACCTTTGCGCAGGCTGGCAATGTGCGCGTGTTGCGCGTGGAGTCGCTGCCCGTCCGGCGCGGACCGCCCGCCGAAGGTCGCGCCTGTTACTGCGACCTGGTCACTTCGCCGGTTTCGGGCCTTAACACGGTTTCGGGCGTTGACGGATCGCCACACGCGGCATAGCAGCACGCGTTCGTACCTTGGGAGTTGTCATGACCTACGTCGTCACCGATGCCTGCATTCGCTGCAAGTATATGGACTGTGTCGAGGTGTGTCCCGTCGACTGCTTCTATGAGGGCGAGAACATGCTCGTCATCAACCCGTCGGAATGCATCGATTGCGGCGTGTGCGAGCCCGAATGCCCGGCCGAGGCGATCCTGCCCGACACCGAGAGCGGGCTGGAACAGTGGCTGGAGCTGAACAACACCTTCTCCGCCCAATGGCCCAACGTCACCCGCAAGCTGGACCAGACGCCACCCGACGCCGATGCGATGAAGGGCGTCGAGAACAAGTACGACCAGTTCTTCAGCCCGGAGCCCGGCAAGGGCGACTGACCGGGACGCGCCCGGCAAGGGCGACTGAGCAAAAGCTATTCCTCCCCTGCAAGGGGAGGGGGACCAGCGAAGCTGGTGGAGGGGTGTCTCCCCTCTCGATAGCGGAATACCCCTCCGTCAGGGCTTCGCCCTGCCACCTCCCCTTCCAGGGGAGGAAAGATTGGATCCGTTGGGCCTTGGCGCCCGATGGTTCCGGCAACCTGCACATATGCTGGTAATTTTGTTGCGACCATGCTATATGGTTCCGCGACGGGCATAGCTTTTTTCGCGACCGCCCGCCTTTGATGTGTTCGACCCTTCCTTCCCGAGGCCGACTTGATCAGTGGACCCATTTCCGCTCGTCCGGCGCTCGTGCGAAGGCCCTGATCCGGAAAGGCCCCCAATGGCTGCCAAGGCGCTCCACTTCGACGTCGGTGACTATGTCGTGTATCCCAAACATGGCGTGGGCCGCGTTATCGAGCTGCAAAAGCAGGAAATCGCAGGGATGCAGCTCGAACTCTATGTGCTGCGGTTCGAAAAGGAGCGCATGACGCTCCGCGTTCCCACCAACAAGGCCGAGTCGGTCGGCATGCGCAAGCTGTCCTCGGACAAGACGATGCGCGAGGCGATGGAAACGCTGAAGGGCAAGCCCAAGGTCAAGCGCACCATGTGGTCGCGCCGTGCCCAGGAATATGAAGCCAAGATCAACTCGGGCGACCTGGTGTCGATCGCCGAAGTGGTCCGCGACCTGTTCCGCGCCGACGACCAGCCCGAGCAGAGCTATTCCGAGCGGCAGATCTTCGAAGCGGCCACCAGCCGCCTCGCCCGCGAACTCGCCGCGATGGAAGAGGTGGACGAGCCGCGCGCCCAGGAGAAGATCCTGGAAATCCTGCGCGCTGCCGCTGCCATCTACAACAAGGAAAAGCCCGCCGCCTGATAGGCGGTCGGTCTTCTTCGACACGAACAAGGGGCGGTCCCAGGCGGGGCCGCCCCTTTTCATTTGCGCAGATCGCCCGGCCATGTGTACTATTCTATCAATACACAGGAGGTCGCTCATGCCCAAATCCCCCCTTCTCACCACGCTTGCCGGGTTGCTCGTGCTCGCCATGCCCACCGCCGCCTGTTCGTTCGGAAGCAAGGCCAAGGGATAGGAAGTCTCCCCCCAGGGCTCGGGCGACGCGCGCAGCTATGCGACGCGCGGGTTCACGGCGGTATCGAGCAATGGCAGCGATCCGGTCGATATCCGGGTCGGCGGCGATTTTTCGGTACGCGCCGAAGGGGCGGCATCCGATCTCGACCAGCTGCGCATCGCGCGCGATGGCGACACGCTGCTGATCGGCATGAAGAAGGGGCTGCATTGGGGCAATCGCCGGAACGTCCGCATCCTGGTGACGCTGCCGCGCCTGACCGAAGCGGGTATCGCGGGATCGGGGCAGATGCGCATCGACCGGATCGACGGCGCGCGCTTCAAGGGCGGGATTGCGGGTTCGGGCGACCTGACGATCGGCGCGATGCGGGTCGAGCAGGCCGAACTGGGCGTGGCGGGCTCCGGCTCGGTCCAGGCCGGTGGCCGGGTCGGTGCGCTGAAGATCGGCATTGCCGGGTCGGGGGACATACGCGCCAAGGGGCTTCATGCCAGACAGGCCGAGGTCGAAATTGCCGGATCGGGCCGCGTCGCGGTGCAGGTCGACGGCCCCGCCAAGGTGTCGCTGAGCGGTTCGGGCGATGCCGATCTGGGGCCGAACTCGGTCTGCACCGTCCGCAAGGCGGGATCGGGCAGCGCACGCTGTGGGCGTACCCTGTAAGGGGACCGGCTTGCGACGCCGGCGGAGCGGTGCGAGGATGGCGGTGATGTCGATCCGCACCGCTTTCGCGCTTCTGGCTTCGGCGCTGGTCGTCGCCACACCGGCCTTGGCCGCCGAGCGGCGCGTCGATCTGAGCAGCTTCGACAAGTTGCGGGTCGAGGGGCCGTTCCGCGTCATCATGACCACCGGCCCCTCGCCGCGCGGAGCCCTGTCCGGTGACGGCGCGGCGTTGCGTCAGGTCGAGGCGCAGGTGATGGGCAGCACGCTGGTCGTGCGACGTGCGGGCGGGGGCGCGGGAGGGGGCGCGGGCGGGGACGATGCGCCGGTCACGCTGACCCTCGCCGCGCCGCCTCTGTCGGGCGTCACCGTCATCGGCGGCGCGCAGGTGACGGTGCAGGCGATGAAGGGCAGTGCGCTGAATGTGTCCGTGACAGGCACGGGCGAGGTCCGGGTCGGGCGGGCCGATGGCGATCAACTGGCCGCGACGCTGTTCGGCCCCGCCAGATTGACGATCGAGGGCGGCCGGGTCGGCAAGGCGCGGCTCGCGGCCAACGGGCCTGCCAGCATCGCGGCCGAGGCGCTGAAGGCAGGCGACCTGACCGTCACGCTCGACGGCCCCGGCGAGATTGCCGCACGGGCGCGCTATATGGCGACGGTCGCCAATGGCGGGCTGGGCAGGGTGACGGTGGCGGGCACGCCCAAATGCCGGGTCACCGGCGGTGGTCCGGTTCGCTGCGGGGTGAAGTAGCGGGTACGCGCCGGTCGAGAAACGCGGTGATCGCGGCAAAGGCGTTGGCGCGAACCGGATCGGCCTCCCGCAATATCTCATGCGCACAGCCGCGACCAAAGGCCACCAGTTCGCCCTGCGGCAATCGCTGCGCCACCCGCGCCGCCGCCCGCGCATCGACCAGCCGATCGGCAAGCGCGACCAGCATCAGCACCGGCGTCTCGATCCGCCCCAGCGCCGGATTTTCGCGAAGCGCCGCCGTCGCGCGAAAGGCCTCCGCCACCCAATGCCAGCTGGGCGATCCCAGACAGAGTTCGGGCCGGGCCTGTCGGAACGCCTGCTGATCGGCGAAGCGGGTCAGGTCATGGGTCAGCCTCTTCTGCCGCGCGGTCGCGGCGGCGGGCGTCTCCAGCCGACGCCAGGCGGGGCGAAGCGGATCGCCACGCCCGACCTGCCAGCGGGCGAAGCGCGCCCCCGCCCATTGGCCGACCGGCGAGCGCAGCGCCAGCATCGGCGCGACCAGCACCACCGCATCGGGCGCGATCCCGCCCCCGGCCAGCGCCGACAAGGTGGCGAACCCGCCCATCGAATGGCCTAGCACGACATGCGGCCCCTCGCCCGGCCTGACCCACTCGCCATAAAAGGCCGCCAGATCCTCGGCCAGCCGGTCGAGCCGGTCGATATGCCCGGTCCCGTCGGGCGTCAGCCGCCCCGACCCGCCCTGCCCGCGCCAGTCGAAGGCGGTGACGTCCCAACCCTGCACGCGGAAATGGTCGATCGCGTCGCCATATTTCTCGATCATGTCGGCGCGACCCGTCTGAAACAGCAACCGCCCCCGCCGCGCCGTGCCCGGTTCATGCGGGCGGTCATAGCGGCGGTGAACCCACCCGTCCGGGGCGGTCCATTGCGACAGGAAGGGGGTTAGGGTGTCCGCGACCGTGCTTGATGCGTATGGCGCCATGCCGTTCCTTGCCTTCCCTCACGACCGCCGTGGGCGTCATGTGGGTCTACTCTAGCACGCCCTGTGTTACGATTGTCGTGGGGTTTGAGGAAAGGTCTGCCCATGGCCTTCGACTTCGCTCAGGCTGAACGGGGGGTGTGGACACGCGCCGCTTACGCCGGGCACGCCCCTCCCGTAAACGGGAGGGGATGGGGGAGGGCCTGGAGTCTCACCGAGACCGTTGCTTGCGGCCAGCCCCCTCCCCAAACCCCTCCCCCGTTCCGGAGGAGGGGCTTAAAAGATCGACCATTCCAGGATCGCAGGTTCCTTCGCCGTCACCGTCATGCGCAGGAACCGTGCCTTACCCGGATGGCGCAGGGTGATGGGCGAACCACTCACCCCCGTCTCGGCCGCCACCTCGTGCCAGGTCCGGCCATCGGGCGATGCCTCGACCCGCAAATCCTGCGGCTGGATCGCGAAGGCGGGACGGACCCGGCTTTCCCGTACGTCACGCACCGCGCCCAGATCGGCGGTCAGCACCGGCGGCCTGCCCGCCTCCGGTCGCCAGACGGTCGCGTAATTGTCGTCCCCCGCCAGCGCGTCGACGCCCTTGCCCGTCCAGCGCAGCCCATGGTCGCGATGTGCGGCAAAGGCCGGGATCACCGGATCATGGCTGGGCCGGACCTTCTCGAACGTGCCGTCCGCCCGCACAGTCAGCGGGTCGATCGCCACCTGCCGCAGCACCCGCTCGCTGCCCATCCCGAAGGGCAACGCCTGGCGGTGATAGAGGATGTACGCCTTGCCCTTGTCGGCGAAGATCGCGTGATGGCCGGGGCTGATGACCTGCCGCGCGGCATCGGTTTCCAGCAACGGGCTGTTCGCCGCCTCGGTAAAGGGTCCCATCGGCGACGCGCCGACCGCATAGCGGACCTTGTAGGTGTCCTTGGTCGTGTTGCCGTCGCTATAGGTCAGCAGGTAACGCCCCTTCTCCTTCACCATGAAGGGGCCTTCGAAATAGTTGGCCGGGGTCACGTCACGCGGCGCGCCGTCGAAATGGACCATGTCGGGCTTCAGCTTCACGACGAAGCAATGCCCATTGACCCAGTTCAGCCCCGATCCCCAATAGAGATAGGCCTGGCCGTCATCGTCGACGAACGCCTCGGCGTCGATCATGTGATATTGGGGCGCAAAGTCGCGGGCGATCAGCGGCTTGCCGCCATTGGCATCGGCCCATGGTCCCGCCGGTGACGGGGCGGAGCCGACCCATACCTCGCTGCCGACCGAGACATACATATACCAGCGGCCGTTGGGCGCCTTGACCACCGAGGGCGCCCAGACCTTGGCATCGCCCGAGGTCGGGCTGGTTGCGGCCTGCTTGGTCGGCCAGTTGGGCTGCGAGAAGGTCCAGTCGCGGCCATTGTCCGAGGTCCACAGCCCCAGACGGTCATCCCCCCATGGATCGACCGTGGCGAAGATGTACCAATGCCCCCCGTCGCGCACGATGGAGGGGTCGGCGAAATAGCCCGGAAGCAGGGGGTTGCCCGCCCCCGGACTATTCCACAAAACCTCGCGCCGGGGTGCGGCGGACCCCGCCGCCCCGGTCAGAAGGACGGCGGCGAGCAGCGCCCCGGCGCGGGCCTTCATCAGCGCAGATCCAGCATGACGACCGACTTGGCGGGCACCTGCACGGTCAGCACGCCACCCGACAGCGTCGCACCGTTGAACGGCTGCGGCGCGACCTGGTTCGGCGCGTCGAAGCTGTTGTGCGCATCCATCGTCGCGCCGGTCAGGACACGGCCCGACACCTGCGCCGCGGTCACGCCGTCCAGCTTGACCGAGACGGTCGCGGGCTGGCTGGGATCGACATTGGTCAGGCCGACATGCACCACGCCCGCCTTGTCGCGAACGGCCGAGGCGCTGACCGCCTTCATCACCCACTGGTTCTTGTTGTACCAGCGCGACTGGACATCGACCGGCAGGACGGTCGCGTCCTGATAGTCCTTGTACATGTCGAACACCCAATAGGTCGGTGTCTTCACCATGCGCGCCCCGTCGGTCAGGATCATCGCCTGGAGGACGTTGATCATCTGGGCGATATTGGCGCCGCGCACGCGGTCGGCGTGACGGGCGAAGATGTCGAGGTTCAGGCTGGTCACCACCGCGTCGCGAAGCGAGTTCTGCTGGTACAGGAAGCCCGGATTGGTGCCGGGTTCGACATCATACCAGGTGCCCCATTCGTCGACGAGCAGCGCGACCCGCTTGTTCGGATCATATTTGTCCATGATCGCCGAGTGACGGGTGAGCAGCTCCTCCATCTTCAGCGTCTTGGACAGGGTGCGCGCCCAGCTTTCCTCGTCGAAGCCGGTGGCCGCGCCCTTGTGCGACCAGTCGCCGGGGATGGTGTAATAATGCACACCGATGCCGTCGAATGCGCCACCCGCATCGCGCATCATCACTTCGGTCCAGTTGTAATCGTCGCTGTTCGCACCGCTGGCGATCTTCATCAGCTTTTCGCCCGCCGGGACCTTCAGGAAGGTCGAATAGCGACGCGTCACGTCGGCGGCATATTCGGGACGCATATTGCCGCCGCAGCCCCACAGCTCGTTGCCGATGCCGAACATGGCCAGCTTCCACGGTTTGTCGCGACCGTTCTTGCGACGCTCCTCGGCATAGGTCGATTTGGCCGGGAAGGTCATATATTCGACCCACTCGGCCATTTCGGACGGCGAGGCCGAACCGACATTGCCCGAGACATAGGCCTCGGCGCCGACCATCTCGCTGTAATTCATGAATTCATGCGTGCCGAAGCTGTTGTCCTCGGTCACACCGCCCCAATTGGTGTTGACCTTGGTCAGGCGCTTGGCCTGCGGGCCGATGCCTTCGCGCCAGTGATATTCATCGGCATAGCAGCCGCCCGGCCAGCGGATCACCGGCACCCGGATCGCCTTCAGCGCGTCGAGCACGTCGCGGCGATAACCGTTGACGTTGGGGATCTTGCTGCCCTTGCCGACCCAGATACCACCATAGATGCCGGTGCCCAGATGCTCGGCGAACTGGCCGAACAGGCGACGGTTATAGACGGGACCCGGACGGTCGGCATGCACCTCGACCTGCTCGCTCGTGGCGGGCGCCGTTTGCGCCATCGCGGTCCCCGCAAACAGCGTCGCCGCCGCCGCGATCAGAAATTTCGTTGCCCTTTTCATGGATTCTCCTCTGCCCGATGCGGCATGATGGCTTATTGTCCGAGTAAAGAACAGCCCTATTGCGGCTCCGTCGCACGGGCGGGCTTCGCTTTTTCGGGACTCGTGCCGTCGCCGGTAAAGGGCTCCAGCCGGAAGGCGATACGGGTCGGCTCCAGCGTGGTGCGGTACTTCATGTGCGGCTGGCCGACATGGCTCCAGGTCGTATCGCCGCCCACACCCCACTCAGCGGCATCGACGATCAGCGTCGTCTCGCCATGCGGCACGATATCGGTCGATTTCCAGGTGCCCGGCGCACGGCGATAGAGGTCGCCATAGGGGAAGGCGAGCGCCTGCATCATCAACGGCCTGGGCGCACGGACCCGCAGGCCAGCCCCCTCGCCCGACAGTTCCATCCAGCGGACATCGACCTTGTTGCCGGTGTCCTGCGGCCGCATGTAATCGTGATTCTGCTCGGCGATTGCCCCGCGCCACAGCCCGATCGCGGCGGATGATTTGCGGTCGACATAGCTTTCATGCGGACCCCGGCCATACCATTCGACCGTCTTCACCGTGGTCGGCATGGTGTACCACAGGCCGATGCGGACCGGCGGCGGCAAGTCGGCCTTCAGCGGTACGAACTGGCCGTCGACATCGACCGCACCATTGCCCGCCATCGTGTAGCGGGTGACGAAGCGCGCCGCGCCCGCCCCCATCTCGTGGTCGACGGTCACGCTCTGGTCGGGACCGATCGATACACTCCGCACCTGATAGCGTCCGTTCATCGTGAACCAGGCCGATTGCTGGGCGACGGTGCCATTGGCGGTGTCGTTGTCGGTCTCGGCCCGAACGAAATTGGGCTGGCCGCCCTTGGCCAGTATACGCCCCGCCGCCGCATAGCGCGTGACCAGCCCGGTCTTGCGGTCGATGACCAGTTCCGCGCCGTTCGCCGACAAGGTGACGCTGTCGGCGCTATCGGCGACCGCAACCTGCCCCCTGGCCGCCACCGGCATGGCGGGTCCGTCGCTGAGCGCGAACTGCTCCCAACCGACCACGTAATTGGCCGGAACCGCACGGATCGTGCCGTCCTTGGCATGGGCGCGAACGGTCAGCAGATATTCCGCCCCCGCCTCGCGCGCGAATTTCGGGGCAAGCGCCACCGTCTGCACCTGTCCGGCCGCCGTCGTCAGCGCGGGGAGTTGCCCGCTCGCCACCGCGACGCCGTTCTTCTCCACAACCCAGTCGAAGGTAAAACCCGACAGATCGATAAAGTCATGACGATTATGTACAGTCAGCTGCCCGGTCTTCGCATCGTAACCGTCGAAGCGGATCGGCGACTGCACCTTCTGCACTTCATAGAGTTGCGGATTGGGCGTCCGGTCGGGCTGGTTCAGCCCGTCGCCGAACTCGATATCGCCGCCCGGATTGGGGCCGTACTCGCCGCCATCGCCCCAATAGCGCCGCCCGTCCTTAGCATAGCGGTACATGGACTGGTCGACCCAGTCCCAGATGAAGCCGCCCTGCAGCTTGCGGTGGGCATAGATGGTGTCCCAGTAATCCTTGAAATTGCCGCCCGAATTGCCCTGCATATGGGCATATTCGCACTGGATCATTGGCTGGGTGCGCGTCGGGTCCTCGGCCCAGTCGACCATCTTCTCGATATCATCATACATGGGCGCGTAGATATCGACGTAATTGTTCGGCTGGTGGCTCCAGTCGAGCGTGCCCCAGCCGAGATAGGAGATCAGCCGCGCCGGGTCGCGCCGCCGGATGGCCGCCGCCGCCTTCTCGAAATTCGGGCCGATCCCGGCCTCGTTGCCCAGCGACCAGAAGATGATCGACGGGTGGTTCTTGTCCCGCTCGACCATGTTCATCACGCGGGAGACGTGGGCGCTTTCCCAGGCGGGGTCGAAGCCGATCTGATACTTGCCCCGCTGATCGCCGTGGCGGTTGCCCTGCTCCATATAGGCGTGGCTCTCGATATTGGCCTCGTCCATCAGGTAGAAGCCGTACTCGTCGGCCAGCGCCAGGAAGCGCGGGTCGTTGGGGTAGTGCGAGGTGCGGATGGCGTTGAAGTTGTTGCGCTTCATCAGCTCCAGATCGCGGCGCATCGATGCCTCGGAGATGACGTGGAAGGTTTCCGGGTCATGCTCATGCCGATTGACGCCGCGGATCATGATGCGGCGGCCATTGACCATGACCTGCCCGCCCTTGATCTCGACGGTGCGGAAACCGATCCGCTGCGGCGTGGCCTGCACCACCTGGCCGTTCGGATCGACCAGTTCGACCAGCAGCGTGTAGAGATGCGGCGTCTCCGCCGACCAGCTCCGCACACCCGGCACCACCGCCTCCAGCCTGGCCGAGGTCGCGCCCTGGGCCAGTGCAACCTGCTGCGTCACCACCGCCCGCTCGCCATCGAGCAGCGTCATCCGCGCGGTCATCGCCTGGGGCAGCGCGGGCAGCGTCAGTTCGGTCGACAGCGTGCCGTCGCGGTAATTCCTGTCGAGGCCCGCATGGACGAACAGGTCGTCGATCCGCGCCTTCGGCACCGCCCGCAGGTACACCGAACGCTCGATCCCCGAGACGCGCCAGAAATCCTGATCCTCCAGATAGCTGCCGTCCGACCAGCGATGGACGCGGATCGCCACGACATTGCGGCCGGGCTTCAGGAACCGGGTGACGTCATATTCGGTGGGAAGCTTGGAGTCCTCCGAATAGCCGGCCTCCTGCCCATTGACCCACAGCCGGTACGCCGATCCCGCCGCGCCGATCTGAAGGATCACATCCTGCCCGCGCCACCCGTCGGGCAGGGTGAAGTCGCGGCGATAGGAGCCCGTCTCGTTATCGTCATGCGGCACCAGCGGCCGGTTGGCGGGGAAGGGATAGGTGATGTTGTTGTATTTGGGCTGGCCGTATCCCTCGGCCTGCCACATGGCGGGGACCTTGATGGTCTTCCACTTCGACACGTCGTAATCCGGCCGCTCGAACCCCTTGGGCGCGCCGTCGACCGAGGGGGAGAAGGCGAAGGACCAATCGCCGTCGAGGCTCATGAAGCGGCTGGACCGGGCGCGGTCCCCGGCCAGTGCCAGCGCGCGGCTTTCATAGGGAAAGGCGGTGGCGCTGGCGGGGCGGGTGCCGCGTGCGTTGACGGCGGGGTTTTCCCAATCGGGTCGGCTGGGATCGACCTGGACGGCGGCGACCTGCGGGCCGTTTTGCGCAAAAGCCGGGCTCGCCAGAGCCACCACGGCCGTACCGGCCGCCAAACGCCAATTCATCGCACTCCCCTTTGTTGATACACGATTCCCTGACCGGATCGCGCCTGTATTTGTCTGATTTTTATGACGGCTTTGTCAGGACGACAAGGGAAAAGGGCGTCTGTGCGGCCAGCTTATGCGCGAACCCGGCAGAGGTTGACGGACCCGCCGCGCCCCCGGCTATAGTCTGACGTTTGATGGGATATGCGCGGGGAGACGCCAGGGTGAAGAACGGGACGATCCATCGCAAAAGTCAAATGGCGGCCCTCGCGCTGGCGCTGATCCTCGGTTCGGGCACGGCGCAGGCGCAGGTCGCACCGCCCGCCGCCGACCGACCCGTACCCGTGACCCTGCGGCCCGCGATCGACCGCCCGTCGACCGTCTTCGAGGGCTGGGGCACCGCGCTTGCCTGGTTCGCGCATGTCACGGGCGGCTGGCCCGAGGCGGAGCGGACGCGGCTGGCCGATCTGTTCTACGGGCCGCAGGGACTGGGCTGGACCATCGCGCGCTACAATATCGGCGGCGGCAATGCGGCCGACACCCCGCCCTATATGAAGGTCGGGCGCGCGGTGCCGGGCTTCTGGCGGCAACCGGCGGGGGTGACGGGCGAGGACTGGTGGCGCGCCGACGATCCCGCCATGTGGGACTGGGGCCAGGACGCCAACCAGCGCTGGTGGCTGGACGCGATCACCGCCCGTGTGAAGCAGCCGATCTTCGAGGCCTTCTCCAACTCGCCGCCCTGGTTCATGACGGTCAGCGGCCGGGTGTCGGGCGCGGAAAAAGGCACCGACGACAATCTACGCCCCGGACAGGAATCCGCCTTCGCCACCTATCTGGTGCGCGTCACCGACGAATTGCAGCGGCGGCATCACCTGACCTTCCGCACCCTGTCGCCGGTCAATGAGCCCAACACAAACTACTGGTTCGCCGCCAACACCCAGGAAGGCGCGCATTGGAGCCCTGCCCGCCAGGCCCGGATGATCGACGCCACCGCCGCCGCCTTGAAGGCCACGCGCCTGTCCACCGTCATCGCCGCGCCTGATGAGACCGCCTCGCACCTGTTCGTGGCGGACTGGGCCGCCTATCCCCCCGTCACTCGCGCGGCGATCGGGCAGCTCAACGTCCACAGCTATGGCACCGTTCACCAGACCGCCGTGCGCGACATCGCCCGCGCCTCGGGCATCCGGTTGTGGATGAGCGAGAACGACACGCCGCTGTCGGGCGACCCGGAGGACCTGACCGGCATGGCAACACCCTTGGCCTTTGCCGAGCATGTCGTCGGCGATCTCAAGCGGCTGGAGCCCGCCGCCTGGGTCTTCTGGCAGGCGGTCGAGGATCTCAGCACTCGCAAGGGTGAGAAGGGGTCGAACTGGGGCATCGTCAAGGCCGACCTGATGGGCGCGGCGGACCAGCCCCATGCGATCCATGTCACGGGCAAATACTGGGCGATGGCGCAGTTCAGCCGCTATATCCGGCCGGGCGACCGGCTGGTGCCGGTGGATGACATGGATACGGTCGGCGCGCTGTCACCCGACGGACGGCGGCTGGTGCTGGTCCATGTCAATCCGGGCCTGTCGCCCAGGCCGCTGAACGTGGTGGTGCCGGGGCGCTGGCAACGGCGGATGATCGCGACCGATGCTGTGCATAAGTCCGTGGATATCCCCGGTGATATCGCGCCGCCACAGTCGGTGGTGACGTTGGTATTGACGCGGTAAGGGTGGGACGTGGCCTTCGACTTCGCTCAGGCTGAACGGAGGTTGGGCGGGGACTTGGTACTAGAGTCGAAAACGATCAACTCTGCTCACCTCTCCCCTTCAGGGGAGGGGCCGGGGGTGGGGCGCTTCCGCAAGCGAAACGCCCAGGGCGATGCCCCACCCCAACCCCTCCCCTGAAGGGAAAACCGTGCAATGCTGATCGCTTTCAACTTTAAGAACCGTTCCGCCTGAGCGAAGTCGAAGGCCATGGGAAAACCTCTCCACAACCCGGTTAGATTGCGCGTTCGAGCCCTGCCGGGCCTACCCCCCTCACATCGCCGCATCCGGATCGGTCAGCCCGATCATCCGCCGCCCGGCCCGCCGCGCGAAATTCAATGTCGCCTTCTTCCGCACATGCGCGGGCAGCGCCACGCTATGCGCCTCGCGCACGATTGCCGCGTCGTAACGATCGGCGACGATGATCCCCGTCCGCTCGGGCAGGAACGCCGCGCTTTCCAGCGGCGACCAGTCGAACCCGGCGGGCACCGCCCAGTAGAAGCGATCGCAATGCGCGAGATAATCGGGCCACTTCCCGTCGCCCAGCATGTCGGCGCGCGACACCTTGATCTCGACAACGACGACATTCCCCCGCGCGTCGAGCGCCATCAGGTCGGCGCGGCGCCCGCCCTCCAGCGGGACTTCGGGAATGGTGATCAGGTCGTGGCGGAGCAGCATCCGGGTCACGCCGCGCGCGACATCGGCGGCGCAGAGCGGGGATAGCGGATCGTCGACGCACGAAGCGGGCGGCATGTCCAACATGCCACCCGCTTAGAACATTTGATGAACAAATGCAAAAGCCCCGAACCGGGGCCTGGAAATATCAACGATAGAAGATGTGGTTGCCGATCGCGGCGACCTTCTGCACCCGCACGCCCGGACGGTTGCCGGGGGTGTTGAAGTACAGCGCCTTGCCCGCGGTGCTGTCCCATGCCTGGGCCAGCGCGACCTTGGCGACGGCGACGGCGGTGCGATAGGCGCTGCGCGACGGGCTGACCGAAGGGATTTCGCCGCCACGCACGAAGCTGAACTGGCCACGCTGCTTGATGACGTTGCAAACGTCGGTCGGGAAACGGCCCGACTTGGTGCGGTTCAGGATGACCTGCGCCACGGCGAGCTGGCCCGCCAGCGGTTCGCCGCGACCTTCGAAATAGATGGCACCGGCCAGACAGCGGAGCTCTTCGCTCGACGCGATCTCGTCCTGATCGGCCACGGCGTCGGCCAGCGAGTCATAGTCGCCGTCCTCATCGCCTTCGGAAACCGGGGCGGCAACCTGGGAAAAATCGGGGAGCGCGGACATGGTGGCCCGGGCGCTCTGGGGAACCATCGCAACATCGGCGACGTTGATCCCGGAAACAGTCATCGCACTGACTGGAGTGGCAGCAACACCGGCAACGTTGGTCGCGAGGCTGGGGGTGCTGGTGGCGAGAAGACCCGCCAGGGATAGAGCCATGGCAGCGGATGCCGCGACTCGCTTGAAAACGGTCATTCACTCGAACAGACATGCGGTTGGATCACGGACCCGAGCATTGCCCAAGGGCGCTCGTCCGGGCTTCCCCCCGACTGCGTAACCCACCGGATCGCACCCGATAAGCACAACGCGAAACTACGATGGCGCGCTCGTGGCCGATCCGGCCGGGTTCGTCAATGTTGCAGGATCGTTTCAGCGGTGAACCGTTCCGCCGCAGCGCCATCCAGTTCCACGACCCACAGATCGGGATCGCGCGCCCGCCGACGCTGCCAATAGCTTAAAATATCGTTTGCAGGCGTCGATTCGATCAGCACCGTTTTGCCGTCGGGACCCAGCCCACGCTCCAATACCCGTTCGCGTCGATGAGAGGTGATGGGATCGGCATCGATCACGATCACCAATATGCCCCCGCCCTGCGGATCGCCCTTGGCCAGCACCATGCCCATGCCGCCGCTGTCGTTCATCCGGCGCAACAGGGCCGTGACCAGCATTCCGCTCGGCAGGCGACCGTCCATCGCGCTCAGGCCGTCCGATAGCCGGGCAGGCCCGCCAGCGCGATCTGCGAGCGCATGAAGGTGCCGGTGCCGCGCGCCACCTCCTCGCCACTGGCGTCGATCAGCCGCGCATCGGCGACGAACACCCGTCGCCGCCCGCTGACCCAGCGCCCCTCGGCCACCACCTCCCCCGCCTTCATCGGGCGGGTGAGCAGCAGGTTGAACTGCGTCGTCAGCAGGAAACGGTCGGTGACCAGGCTGTTGCAGGCATAAAAGGCCGCATCGTCGAGCATCTTGAAATAGCTCGTGCCGTGCGCCGCGCCCGCGGCGTGATAATGCCGCTCGTCCACCCGGAAGCGGATGCGCGCGACGCCCGGTTCGGCAATCTCCAGCATGGAATCGAACAGGCGGTTGATCGGCGCTGCGGCATAGAGCGTCTCCAGCGCCCGGAAGTGCGCGGCCTCACCCTCAGGCCGCGGCGTCACGCGCCTCGTCCTGGGTCAGCAGCGCCCAGATCGCGTCGGGCGACCCCGCCCCGCGCAGCTTGGCGACGAAGCCCTTGTCGCGCAGCCGCCGCGAAATCCGGGCCAGCGCCTTCAAATGCGCCGATCCCGCATCGGCGGGCGAGAACATCGCAAAGACCAGATCGACCGGCATGTCGTCGACCGCCTGGAAATCGACCGGCTGCGCCAGACGCGCAAAGACACCGACGATCTGGGTCAGCCCCGCCACCTTGCCATGCGGAATGGCGACACCCCCACCGAAACCGGTCGATCCCAGCTTCTCGCGTTCGAGCAGCACATCGGCCAGCAGCTTGGCATCCCGCCCCGCCGGTCCGGCGGCAGCCGCCGCCAGCGCCTGGAACAGGGTCTTCTTGTTGGCGGCGCTGACGCCCGCCAGCACCGTATCGTGGCGCAACAGATCGCTGAAGTCGTTCATGGTCCCGTCCGGTGCGCCCCCGCGCGGCCCGCCTATTAACGGGCCACGCGGAAGAACGATAGAGCTTATCCGGCCGTGCCGCCGCGCTGCGGTTCGACCCAGCCGATGGTTCCGTCACCCCGGCGATAGACCATGTTGTACGACCCGGTGCCCGAATTCTTGAACAACAGGGCCGCAGTATTGCGCAGATCGAGCATCATGACCGCATCCGACACACTCGCATCGGGAATATCGACGCGGGTTTCGGCGATGATCAGGGGCGCGTCGCCCGCCTCGTCCTCATCGACCTGTTCGGCGAACAAGGTATAGCCCGCATCATAGGCCCCGGCCTCGGCCAGTTCGATCGCCTGGCCCTGGTTCCGGTCCTTCAGGCGGCGCGAATAGCGGCGCAGCTGCTTTTCGATCTTGGTCGCCGCGCCGTCAAAGGCTAGATGCGCGTCCTGGGCATCGTGACGGCCCTTCAGCACCAGACCACGCGTGACGTGCATCACGATATCGCATTTGAAGCCGACGTCATGCGGCCCCTTGCCGAACGTCACCTCGGACGAGATGGCGCGGGCGAAATATTTCTCGGCGATACCCTGAAGCCGGTCCGTCACATGGGTCCGCAGCGCGTCGCCCGTTTCGACCTGATGACCAGAAATCCGGATATCCATCGTCTTCTCCTTGATGCACTCTGATGGGACGGTCCTTTTGGCCTGTCCCGTGGCGTCAACCGGACGCCTCGGCCCCCCAAACCGGATCTTTTATATCCTTTAGAAACGCCGCATGGGCGGCAAGTTCCGCCTCGCTGGGCCGGAAGGTGCGCGGCGGGCGGACTTTGGCGGGCGTGCGGGCGACGATCACCGGCCCGCTGTCCGCCGCCGTCTCGGCGAGCAGGCCCAGGCCGATCTGCCGCCCGCCCATCAGCTCGACATAGACCTGCGCCAGCAGCTGCGCGTCGAGCAACGCGCCGTGCAGCACACGGTGCGAGCGGTCGATACCATAGCGCGAGCAGAGCGCATCGAGCGTGTGCTTGGCGCCGGGATGCTTGCTGCGCGCGATCGCCAGCGTGTCGACCATCCGCGTCTTTTCACAGACCGGCGGAAAGCCCAGCGCGCCCAGCTCGCCGTTGATGAAGCCGAAGTCGAAGGTCGCGTTATGCGCGATCAGCGGTGCGTCGCCGATGAAGTCGAGGAATTCGGCAACCCCGGCGGCAAAGACGGGCTTGTCCTTCAGGAAGGCGTCGGACAGCCCGTGGACCGCCTGCGCCTCGGCTGGCATCGCGCGTTCGGGATTGAAATAGGCGTGATAGGTGCGGCCGGTTTCGACCCGGTTGACCAGTTCGACACAGCCGATTTCGACCAGCCGGTCGCCTTCCGAAAATTTGAACCCTGTCGTTTCGGTGTCGAAAACGATCTCTCTCATAACCTGACTATCGGCCTTCGGAGTCCCGCATGCAAGTGATCAGCGCGCGGACTTTTTCGCGGGTTTCGGCCAGTGGAATGTCGGTCGCGATGACGTGATCGGCCCGCGCGCGTTTATCCACATCGGGCAGCTGGCGCATGAGAATTGCGGCAAATTTCTCTCGCGTCATACCGGGTCTTGCCAACACCCTTGCCTCTTGCACCGCCGTTTCTGCCGAAACGACCAACACCTTATCCACAACCTTGTCACCACCGGTTTCAAACAGCAGCGGCACGTCCACCACCACCAACGGAGCCTCGGCATGGGTCGTCAGAAAGGCCGTGCGTTCTGCCTGTACGGCGGGATGCACGATCGCCTCGAGTCGGCGCATCGCCGAATCATCGCCCAACACCACCCGGCCCAGCGCGGCCCGATTCACGCCATCGGGTCCGGTGGTGCCGGGAAAGGCCGACTCAATGGCGGCCACCAGCCGCCCGCCGGGACCTTGCAGCCGGTGGACACAGGCATCGGCATCGAACACCGGCACGCCTTCGTCGCGAAACATCTGCGCGACCGTCGACTTGCCCATGCCGATCGAGCCGGTCAGCCCCAGAACGATCACGACCGCACGATCATCGCAGCAGGATCGCGCGCAATTCCGCGTCCCGCTCGCGCGGCGGGGCCGCGCCGAAGAAGCGCTCGAACGCCACCGCCGCCTGGCCGATCAGCATCTCCAGCCCGTCGATCGTCGCCAGCCCCCTCGCCCGCGCCGCCGCCAGCAGCGTGGTTTCAAGCGGCGCATAGACGATATCATAGACGACCGCGTCCCCCGGCAGCGCCGACAGATCGAGGTCGAGCACCGGCTGGCCGGTCATGCCCAGGCTGGTCGCGTTGACGACCAGGGCGCTGGGAGGAACGGCGTCACCGATCGGCAGCGCCTGCCCCTCCAATCCGAAGGACGACAACAGCGCCGCCCCTTTATCCACATTGCGGTTGAACAGCGTGACCGGCCCAACGCCGATCCCCGCCAGCGCATAAAGCACCGCACGCCCGGCGCCCCCTGCCCCGATCACCGTCACCGGCTTGCCCGCCAGGTCGAAGGCTTTGAGCGGCGCGGCAAAACCGGCGGCATCGGTGTTGGTGCCGACCAAAGCGCCGTCCGCATCGCGAAACGCGGTGTTGGTCGCCCCGATCGCGGTCCGCACATCCTCTCGATCCTCGACATGATCCAGCGCGGCGATCTTGTGCGGCACGGTGATGTTGCAGCCGCGCCAGTCCGGATCGGCCTTCCGCGCGGCGAAATAGGCGGGCAGCGCGTCGGGCGTGACATGGGTGGCGCGATAGTCCGCCTCGATCCCCAGCGCCTTCAGCCAGAAGCCGTGGATCTTCGGCGATTTGCTATGGGCAATCGGATCGCCGATCACTTCGGCATAAGGAAGGGCCATCAGGCGGGCATCCAGCCGCGTTCGCGCAAATAGCCCAGCACGGGCAGCAGCGGCATGCCGAGGATGGTGAAGTGGCTTCCCTCGATCCGCGAGAAGAGCTGCACCCCCGGCCCCTCGATCCGGAAACAACCGACGCAACCGGCAATCTCCGGCCATTCCTGATCGAGATAGCGGTCGATGAACGCACCCGAAAGCGGACGGACATGCAGCTTGGCGCGCTCGACATGCCGCCAGACCGGGCGGCCATGCTCGGCGATGACGGCGGCGCTCCAGAGTTCGTGACTCCCGCCGCTCATCCGCGCCAGATGCTCGGACGCCTCCTCGCGGCTCTCCGGCTTGTCGAGCAAGGTGCCGTCGGCCAGCGCGACGACGGAATCGGACCCTAGCACCGGCACCGGCCCGGCATTCGCAGACACCTTCACCGCCTTCATCTCGGCCAGCGCGTCGGACAGGTCGCGCGGGGAAGCCCCCGCCATCGCCGCCTTGACGCCTGCTTCGTCGACCCGCGCGGGCAGCGCTTCATAGGTGACGCCCGCCGCGTCGAGCATCGCCCGGCGCGAGGCGCTTTGCGAAGCCAGGATAATCATGCCTCGGCCTTTCGTTGATTTACCAATGAGATGATCGCCGCCGCCGTTTCCTCGATCGAGCGGCGGGTGACGTCGATCACCGGCCAGTCATTGTCGGCGAACATTCGCCGCGCAAAGGTGAGTTCGCGATTCACCGCCTCCTGCTCGACATAATCGGTGTCGGGCGCCTGGTTCAGCGAGAGCAGCCGGTTGCGCCGGATCGCGATCAGCCGGTCGGCGCTGGTGGTCAGGCCGACGACCAGCGGCTTTTTCAGCTTGAACAGAAAGGGGGGCGGGGGGCTTTCGACCACGATCGGGATGTTGGCGGTCTTGTATCCGCGATTGGCGAGATAGATGGACGTCGGCGTCTTGGACGAACGGCTGACCCCGGCCAGCACGATATCGGCCTCCTCCCACTCCTCCCAGGCGATGCCGTCGTCATGCGCGATGGTGAACTGGATCGCATCGACCCGCGCGAAATAGGCGGCGTCCAGGACGTGCTGGCGGCCGGGCCTCATCTTGGCCTGCACGCCCAGCAGCCCCGACAGCGCGGCATTGACCGGATCGAGCGGCGCGACCGTCGGCAGGCCCAGCGCGTGGCAGCGGCTTTCCAGCACGCGCCGCGTCGTCGGGTTGACCAGCGTGTAGATCACCAGCCCCGGATTCTGCGCGATCTCCTGCAGGATGCGCTCCAGATGACTCTCGGTGCGGACCATCGGCCAGAAGTGCCGGACGGTTTCCACATCGTCATATTGGGCAAGCGCCGCCTTCGCGATGTTCTCCAGCGTTTCGCCGGTGGAATCGGACAGCAGGTGCAGATGGAGGCGCGTCGTCATGGCCGGTCTAATGACTCTGTGGATAACATGTCGCGAATCGGTAGCGTAACTTCGCCGACCGGCCAAGCGGCGGACCGGCGGTGGATAACGACCGATTCGTCCACAATGAATCTCACAGGTCCGATTCTTTTCCACAGCCTGTGAGTTACGGGGGTCATGAATCCGAATCCCGTTGAATCGGCGATTCCCCATGAGTCAACGTGTTGGCATATCGGGGAGAGCCGCATAATCCCGACAACCAACGTGCCAACCACTTCAACAATCCAATCTTAGAATCTTCTTTAATAGAAGAAGGGGGGTCTCCTGACCGACGTTGCGATTCAAAAGCCCCTGCTCGCCGTGCTGAACGGAGAGCGGCAGGCGACGCCGCCCATGTGGCTCATGCGACAGGCCGGACGCTATCTGCCGGAGTATCGCGCGCTGCGGGCGGAGAAGGGGGGCTTCCTGGCATTGGCCACCGATCCGGAGGCCGCGGCCGAGGTGACGGTGCAGCCGATCCGCCGGTTTGGCTTTGACGGCGCGATCCTGTTCTCCGACATCCTGATGGTCCCCTGGGCATTGGGACAGGACCTCAGCTTCGGGGCGGGGGAGGGGCCACGTCTGGCGCCTGCGCTGGTCGATCATGCGCTGAATGCCCTTACGGCCGTGCCTGTGCGGCTCGACCCGGTCTATGCCACGGTCGCACGGGTCAAGGCGCAATTGCCCCCACAGACCAGCTTCCTGGGCTTTGCGGGCTCTCCCTGGACGGTCGCGACCTATATGGTGGCGGGGCAGGGGTCCAAGGACCAGGGCGAGACGCGGCGGTTCGCCTATGCCGACCCGGCCGGGTTCGGGGCGATCATCGATGCGATCGTGACCATGACCATCGACTATCTCGCGGGGCAGGTCGCCAACGGGGTCGAGGCGGTGCAGCTGTTCGACAGCTGGGCGGGGTCGCTGTCTCCGGCACAGTTCGAGCGCTGGGTGATCGCGCCCAATGCCGCGATCGTGGATGGTTTCCGGGCACGCTGTCCGGGGGTGCCGGTGATCGGTTTCCCCAAGGGCGCCGGGGGCAAGCTGCCCGCCTATGCGCGTGAGACGGGTGTGGATGCGGTCGGGCTGGATGAGACGGTCGATCCGGTCTGGGCCGACACCTATCTGCCCGAAGGGCTGCCGGTGCAGGGCAATCTCGATCCGCTGGCGCTGATCGCGGGCGGCGAGGCACTGGACGGGGCGGTGGATCGCATCCTGGCGGCCTTCACAAAGCGGCCGCATATCTTCAACCTGGGGCACGGCATCCTGCCCGACACGCCGATCGCGCATGTCGAGCGGCTGATCGCCCGTGTGAGGAAAGACCGATGATCGGATTGTTGGGGGCCGCCTATGAATGGGTGAAGGCGGCGCATATCATCTTCGTGATCTTCTGGATGGCGGGGCTGTTCATGATGCCGCGCTATCTGGTCTATCATCAGGAGGCGCTGGTCGCGGGCGACGCCACCGACGCGGCCCGCTGGGTCGAGCGCGAGGGCAAGCTGCGCAGCATCATCCTGACGCCTGCGATGATCGCGGTGTGGGTGCTGGGGCTGCTGCTGGCCGTGTCGCTGGGGCTGTTTGCGGGCGTAGCGGGTCTGGGCTGGCTGCACGCCAAGCTGTTCTTCGTGCTGCTGCTCAGCGGCTATCATGGCTGGATGGTCGGCTATGCGAAGAAGCTGGCGAAGGGGCAGATGACGCTCAGCGGCAAGCAACTGCGCATGATCAACGAGGTGCCCGCGCTGGCGGCGACGATCATCGTCGTGCTGGTGGTGATCAAGCCGTTCTGACACCCGCTGCTCCCTTTTTCTCCCCTCCCGCAGGCGGGAGGGCGCCCCTTTCTGACTCCCCTCCCGTAAACGGGAGGGGCTGGGGGAGGGCAGGGAGTCTCACCGAGACCGACCCCCGCGGCTTTCCCTCCCCCATCCCCTCCCGCCTGCGGGAGGGGCGTGAGACTCAGCTGCGGTAGGTATTCCCCATTGACTTGGGGCACCCCCAATCCTAACTCCTCCCCCGTACGGCGCGGTCCTCGCGTCGGGTACGCTTCCTTATCGACAGCCTCGTTTCGCCGCGATCCTCGCCGACCGACGCCCTCCGACCATCCGGACCGATCATGCATCTGAAAGACCTCAAGAAGAAAACCCCCGCCGACCTCGTGCAGCTGGCCGAGGAATTGGGGGTCGAGAGCGCGTCGACGCTGCGCAAGCAGGACCTGCTGTTCGCCATCCTGAAGGAACAGGCGGAAAAGGGCGACCAGATCATGGGGCTGGGCACGATCGAGGTGCTGCCCGACGGTTTCGGCTTCCTGCGCTCGCCGGAGGCCAATTATCTCGCCGGTCCCGATGACATCTATGTCTCGCCCAACCAGGTCCGCAAGCATGGCCTGCGCACCGGCGACACGGTGGAAGGCGAGATCCGCGCGCCCAAGGACGGCGAGCGCTATTTCGCGCTGACCAAGCTGACCAGCGTCAATTTCGACGATCCGGAAGCGGTCCGCCACCGCGTCAATTTCGACAATCTCACCCCGCTCTACCCCGAGCAGAAGCTGATCCTCGACCCCGCCGATCCGACCCAGAAGGACAAGTCGGCGCGCGTCATCGATATCGTCTCGCCGCAGGGCAAGGGCCAGCGCACGCTGATCGTCGCGCCCCCGCGCGTGGGTAAGACAGTGATGCTGCAGAACATCGCCAAGGCGATCACCGACAACCATCCCGAAGTCTTCCTGATCGTCCTCCTCATCGACGAGCGTCCGGAAGAAGTGACCGACATGCAGCGCTCGGTGCGCGGCGAGGTCGTGTCCTCGACCTTCGACGAACCGGCGCAGCGCCACGTCCAGGTCGCCGAGATGGTGATCGAAAAGGCCAAGCGCCTGGTCGAGCACAAGAAGGATGTCGTCATCCTGCTCGACTCGATCACCCGTCTGGGCCGCGCCTACAACACCGTGGTGCCGTCGTCGGGCAAGGTGCTGACCGGCGGTGTCGACGCCAATGCGCTGCAGCGGCCCAAGCGCTTCTTCGGTGCGGCGCGCAACATCGAGGAGGGCGGCTCGCTCTCGATCATCGCCACCGCGCTGATCGACACGGGCAGCCGCATGGACGAAGTGATCTTTGAAGAGTTCAAGGGCACCGGCAACTCGGAAATCGTCCTCGACCGCAAGGTGGCGGACAAGCGCATCTTCCCGGCGATGGACGTCGGCAAGTCGGGCACCCGCAAGGAAGAGCTGCTGGTCGAGAAGGACAAGCTGTCCAAGATGTGGGTGCTGCGCCGCATCCTGATGCAGATGGGCACGATCGACTCGATGGAATTCCTGCTCGACAAGATGAAGAACTCGAAGACCAACGAGGACTTCTTCGACTCGATGAATCAGTAAGGCGTTTCGGGGGCTTCGGCCTCCGACGCTACGGCTTTGTGGGTTCGCTGGCGGCAAACAGGCCCGCTTGCGAACCCATTTTCGTTTTCGGGCGTTAGCAGGCCCGATCCCACCCCCTTTCGGGATCGTGCCGGTCCAAGCACGGCACGGCCGCGTCGTTGCTTAACACGCGACGCGGCCAAACGGGGGGCATCGGTTGCGCCCGCCTTATCCCCAACCTCCGTTCAGCCTGAGCGAAGTCGAAGGCCAAGGGAATCCTTGGCCCGCAATGGGGCATGCACTTCGACTTCGCTCAGCGCGAACGGCGTTCGGTATTGTAGGAAAAGCTATCCCAGCCCTTACGGCCGGGTGCGTCCGCCACCCATGCCGCCGCCCTGGCCGCCACCGGCGCCCGGCGCGCCGACCGCGCCGATATTGCCGAACAGATCCTGGAAGAAGCCGCGCTGCCGACCCAGGGTCGGGGTGGTCTTGCCATAGGGATTGATATCGGCGACCTGATCGACACCGGCGCGGCGGATCGTCGTGACGTTGCCCGCCTGGTCGAAGCTGATCTGCAACGTGATCTGCGACACGGGCTTGGGCAGGGTATAGCCCAGGTTGCGGCTGTCGCGGGCGACATAATACCAGTCGCCACCGCCGAACTGGCTGGAGATGGTCGGCGTGCCCAGAGTCTGGAGCACCGACTGGCGATTGTCGACGCCCGGCTGGATCGAGTTGACGAGATCGGTGTCGACCACATAACCCTGGTGCGACCGCAGCGGCGTACAGGCCGACGCCGCTAGGGCCAGGATCAGGCCCAGCCCGAGGGCGCGGGTGGAAGAAACGCTCATCATTATCTCCGGGCCGGACGATCGGCCGCACAGGCAGCTATACAGGCGGTCGATCCGCTCGACCGTCACCCCCTCGATATGCCAAGGGAAAGGCGCATACAAGCAATTCGCGCGCAACTGATCGTGCGGCAGGAAGGGGAGGGGCACATGGCCTTGGGCTGGCTCAGGCAGGGGATCGCCCGCTATTTCGGGCGCGATGCGGATGCGGCGCTGCCGTTGTACAATGCCGTCGTGCTGCGCGCGCGGGCGGAACACTGGTATCTGGACGGGGCGGTGCCCGATACGGTCGACGGCCGGTTCGACATGATCGCGGCGGTCCTGTCGGTGGTGCTGATCCGGCTGGAGGCCGAGCCCGAGGGCGTGGAGCCCGCCGCGCGGCTGACCGAACGCTTCGTCACCGACATGGACGGGCAGCTTCGCGAACTCGGTATCGGGGATATCGTGGTCGGCAAGCATATCGGTAAGATGATGGCGATGCTCGGCGGTCGCCTGACCGCCTATCGCGAAGGGCTGGCAGGGGATAAGGCGGTGATGGACGCCGCGCTGGTCCGCAACCTGTACCGCGGCGCAGCGCCTGCCGATAGCGGCGCGGTTGCCCATGTTCGTGAGGCGCTTCGCGCCCTACATGAGCAATTGGCGGCCACTTCGCTCGCTCGCCTTACCCTTGGAGACCTGCCGTGACCCCCGAATGGAGCCGCCCCGAAAAGATCGACACGATCGGTGAGCGTGAAAAGCCCGTCTCGATCGACACGACCCCCGATGAACGCCGGGCGCTGGCCGGGCGGTTCAGGCTGCTCGCGGTCGATGCCTTGTCGGCGGAACTGGTCGTACGGCGCGACGCGGCGGGCATCCTCGTCACCGGCACGGTGCGCGGATCGGTGGTGCAGCCCTGCTCGGTGACGGGCGACCCGGTCCCCGCCAAGGTCGACGAGCCGGTGGCGCTGCGCTTCGTCGAACCCTCTACCCATGGCGGCGACGAGGAAATCGAGCTGTCCGAGGACTCGCTCGACACGATCGAGATCGAGGGCGGCACGATCGACCTGGGCGAAGCGGCGGCCGAAACCATGGCGCTGTCGCTCGATCCGTTCCCGCGCAGCCCGAACGCGGCGACCGTGTTGAAGGAAGCGGGCGTGATCAGCGAAGACGAAGCGCGCCCGCTCGGCGCCCTGGCCGGACTGAAGGCCAAGCTGGAAGGCAAAGGCTGACCCAACTCCTCCCCAAGCTGGGTTTGGGGAGGGGGGGTGTGGGAGCGATGGTAGAGGGGCAGGGCGAAAGGGTCGGCGAGGATTCCCGGAGCGTGATGACATCAGCTTGATCCACCCCTCCCCTTCAGGGAGGGGCCGGGGGTGGGGCGCTTCCGCAAATACAAAGCCTGTGGTGAGGCCCCACCCCAACCCCTCCCCTGAAGGGGAGGGGCAGGATCGGTTCAACCGTTTCAGGAAAAGACCCTACGCCGCATCCGGTCCCAAAGTCGGGTCCAGATCGCGCGGCCGGATGAACGCCACCAGCGTCGCGCCATGCGCGCGCGCTTCGGCCCAGCGATCGATCGGCAGCGTCATCTGCGCCACCGTGGCGGTCGGATATTTATCCTCCACCCTTTCGCGCAATTCCCCGTCGAGCGTCAGGTCGAGGACCAGATCCTCAAGCCCCGGATTATGCCCGACCATCAACACATGCTCCGCCGCGTCGGGCATCGCATGGACCAGATCGAGCAGGCTGGGGGCGGACGCCAGGTACATCGCCTTGTTCCAGACCGGCTCCAGCGTCTGGCCGTAACCGCTCCATATCTCGTCCAGCGTTTCGACCACCCGCACGGCGGGGGAGGCCAGGACATGGTCGAACGCGAATCCTTCGGCCTTCAGATGCCGCCCGATCATCGCCGCCGCGCGCCGTCCCTTGGCATTGAGCGGACGATCGAAATCGCGGGCGACGGGATCGTCCCAGCTCGACTTGGCATGGCGAAGGAGCGTCAGCGTCTTCATCGGATCGGTGTCTCCGGGGCGGCGGCTGGCAGGATTTGGCTATCCCCATGCCCTATCGGTGCGTCGGAGGAAAGCCGCCCCGCGACCCGCGCGACCGCTTCGTCGAGCGTCACCCGGGAAATGGCGACGCCGGGAGGAAAGGCGTCGAGCAATCGCGACGGCATGGCAGCGGACAGCAGCACGAACGCCCCGCGATCGTCGGCGCGCCGGATCAGCCGTCCGAATGCCTGCGCCAGCCGCGCGCGAACGATCCGGTCGTCATACGCGCTGCCGCCCCCCGCCAATTTGCGCGCGGCGTGGAGCACGGTCGGCTTGGGCCAGGGCACGCCCTCCATGACGACCAGCCGCAGCGACGAGCCGGGAACGTCCACCCCGTCGCGCAACGCATCGGTGCCGAGCAGCGAGGCCGATGGATCGTCGCGAAAGATATCCACAAGCGTGCCGGTGTCGATCGGATCGACATGCTGCGCGTGAAGCGCCAGCCCGTCGCGCGCCAGCCGGTCGGCGATCCGGCCATGCACGCCGCGCAACCGCCGAATCGCGGTAAACAGCCCCAGCGTCCCGCCCCTGGCCGCCGCGATCAGCCGGGCATAGGCATTGGCAAGCTGGGGAATGTCCCCGCGCTTCACATCGGTGACGATCAGCACCTCGGCGCGGGTCGGATAATCGAACGGACTCTCCGCGACGAAATGGGCGGGGCCACGCGCCAGATGCGGCGCACCCGTCCTGGCCTCCGCCACATCCCAATTTCCGCCGGCGCGCAAGGTCGCCGAGGTGACGAGCGCGCCATGGGCGGGCTTCAGCACGATCTCGGCAAAGGGGCGCGTGGGGTCGAGCCAGTGGCGATGAAGACCGATATCATATTCGCGCCCCTCAACCCGGTCGACCGCCAGCCAGTCGACGAAATCGGGATCGACCGGGCCGCCGATCCGCGCGAGCAGCGACAGCCAGGCAGCCACCGTCTCCGCACGCCACGCGATCGAGGCGATCGCCCCTTCCACCCGCGCGCGTGCTTGCCCGTCGAGCCAGTCGGGTGCCTCCTGCAACACCGCCTCCAGCCGCTGGCCCAGGGTCACTAGCGGGCGCAGCAGCGCGTCGAGCGCGTGGGCGGCTGGCCCGGCGGCTTCGATCAGCGCGGGCGAGGGATCGGCCAGTTCGGTCTCCAGCCCATAGCCCGCATCGCCCGGCTGCTCGGCGCGCGCAAAGGCCAGACCGCGCACCGCCGCCAGCAACGCCTCGATCGGGCCGAAGGGCTGGCCCTCCGCCAATCGCCCCAGCCAGCCCTCGCTTGCCAGCGCGTGCGCCGCCTGTACCGCATCGCCGATCGCGCGGTTGCCGCCCTCGTCATAGCTGGCGACATCGGACAGTCGTGCGGCAAGGCCCCGACGCCGACCCCGCGATCCGGCCTCGGGGCCGAGAATCCAGCGGCGCAGCTCGATCGTCTCCGATCCGGTCAGCGCGGTGGCGAACATCGAGTCCGCCGCGTCGAACAGGTGATGCCCCTCGTCGAACACATAACGGGTCGGCCGCGTCTGCGTCTCGCGACCACGCGCGGCGTTGACCATGACCAGCGCATGGTTGGCGATAACGATATCCGCCTGTACCGACGCGCGCGCGGCCCGCTCGATGAAGCATTTCCGATAATGCGGGCAGCCCGCATAGACACACTCGCCGCGCCGGTCGGTCAGTGCCGCCGACCCGTTGCGACGGAACAAGGTGGTCAGCCAGCCGGGCAGGTCGCCGCCGACCATATCCCCATCGGCGGTATAGGCCGCCCAGCGCGCGACCAGTTGCGCCAGCACTGCCGCGCGTCCGGCGAACCCGCCTTGCAGCGCGTCCTCCAGATTGAGCAGGCACAGATAATTCTCGCGACCCTTGCGGGTGACGACGCGTTCCTTGCGCAGCACGGCATCGGGGAAGATGCGCGCGGTCTCACCGCTCAGCTGGCGTTGCAGCGCCTTGGTATAGGTGGAGATCCATACCGCGCCGCCCGCCCGTTCGGCCCAGAGGCTGGCGGGGGCAAGATAGCCCAGCGTCTTGCCGATTCCCGTGCCCGCCTCGGCCAGCACCATGTTTGGCGTGTCGCGCACCGCACGCGGCGCGAAGGCGGCGGAGACGGCGGCGGCATAGGCGCGCTGGCCCGGGCGTTCCTCGGCCCCGTCGCCGGTCAGGCGTCGCAGCCGCTCCTCCGAATCCTGCGGCGGCAATTCGATCGTGCGCGGGGCGGGGCGGGGGGCGTCTTCCTCCCATTCCGGCAGCGCACTGAACAGCCAGCGTTCGTTGCGCTCGGGCCGGGTGAGGCGTGGGCCGATCAGCGGCGCCCAGGGCCAGCGGAGCCGGGCCAGGCTCTGCGCAGCCGTCCACGCACCCTCGCGCTCGGGCCATGCACCGTCCGGCGTGGCGAGCAGTGTCTCGGTGGCGCGGAGCAGGAAGGCGGCCACGTCCGCATCGCTATCCGGCGGCTCCAATCCACAGGCGCGGGCGAGGCCATGCGGCGTCGGGACCGCGAACTGGGCGGGACGCAAGAAGGCGAAGAGTTCGAGGATGTCGAGCCCGGACAATTCGGCATAGCCCAGCCGCTGGCCGATCAACGGCGCGTTGAGCAGGATGACCGGTGTTTCGGACGCCAGCCCGATCGCCTCGCCGCGTGAGACGGCGCGGGTCTGTCCCCCGGTGGAAATCCACACACCGCTATGGCTGGCATGAAGGGCGGAGTGGGGGAGTGCAGTCACCATCGTGATTTGGGGGAGTGGGAACAGGTTGGCAACGGGGTTGGTCTCATTTCATGAGTCGCTTGTGGCTGAGCCCTCCCCAAACCCCTCCCGCTTGCGGGAGGGGCTTACCGCGTGAGGCGCGCTTTCCTTTTCCAAAAAGCACGCCCCTCCAGCAGGCGGGAGGGGATGGGGGAGGGAACGCGAGGCAAGACCACCCCATCTGTTCCACGTGGAACAAGCTCGATCTGTGGATAACCCTGTGCATGAAGTGCGAGCATATCGTGGAAATCGCAAAATACATTGTGCATCACGCCCCGGCTTGCCACAGGCAAAGCCATGATAGACGAACTCCGCTCCACCGCTCTCGAGTCCAAGGCCTGGCCCTATGAGGAGGCTCGCAAGCTCCTCAAACGCTATCCCGACGGCAAGCCGGGCGGTGCGCCGATCCTGTTCGAGACGGGCTATGGTCCCTCAGGGCTCCCGCATATCGGCACGTTCAACGAAGTGCTGCGCACGACCATGGTCCGCAACGCCTTTCATGCGCTGTCCGACCAGAAGACCCGGCTGATCGCCTTTTCGGATGACATGGACGGTCTGCGCAAGGTGCCGGACAATGTGCCCAACCAGGACATGCTGCGGACCCATCTCGGCAAGCCGCTGACCCAGGTGCCCGATCCGTTTGAGAAGTTCGACAGTTTCGCCGCGCACAACAACGCGCTGCTGCGTCAGTTTCTCGACCGCTATGGCTTCGATTACGAGTTCGCTTCGTCGACCGAATATTACACCTCGGGCCGATTCGACGATGCGCTGCGGCTGGTGCTCAAGCATTTCCAGGGCATCCAGGATGTGATGCTTCCGACGCTGCGTGCCGAGCGCCGCGCGACCTATTCGCCCGTCCTGCCGATCAGCCCGAAGTCGGGCATCGTGTTGCAGGTGCCGGTCGAGGTGGTCGACGCCGAGGCGGGCCTGATCGCCTTCGAGGATGAGGGCGAGCGGATCGTCCAGTCGGCACTGGGCGGCCTGTCCAAGCTGCAATGGAAGGTCGACTGGGCGATGCGCTGGGTCGCGCTGGGTGTGGATTATGAGATGGCGGGCAAGGACCTGATCGACTCGGTTACCCAGTCGTCCAAGATCGCGCGCGTCCTCGGCGGGCGCCCGCCCGAGGGCTTCAACTATGAGATGTTCCTTGACGAACATGGCGAGAAGATCTCCAAGTCGAAGGGCAATGGCCTCAGCCTCGACCAGTGGCTGACCTATGGGCCGGAGGAGAGCCTGGCCTTCTTCGCCTATCGTGAACCCAAAAAGGCCAAGCAGCTGCACATGGGTGTGATCCCGCGCGCGGTGGACGAATATTGGCAGTTCCGCACCAACTACCCGACCCAGTCGCTCAAGGAGCAGCTGGGCAATCCGGTGCATCACATCCATGATGGCAAGCTGCCCCAGGGTGAGCTGCCGGTGACGTTCGGGTTGCTGCTCAACCTTGTCGGCGTGATGGGGGAGGCGACCAAGGAGCAGGTCTGGGGCTATCTTGCCAATTACGTGCCCGAAGCCTCGGCCGAAAAGTATCCGGAACTGGACCGGCTGATCGACCATGCGCTGGCCTATGCCCGCGACTTCGTCGCGCCCACGCTCCAGCGCCGCGCGCCCGAGCCGCATGAAGCCGAGGCGCTGCGCCAGCTGGACACGCAACTCGCCGCGCTCCCGGCGGGGGCGACGGCCGAGGATATCCAGAACATCGTCTATGAGATCGGTAAGACCGACGCCTTCCCGTCGCTGCGTGACTGGTTCAAGGCGCTGTACGAGACGCTGCTGGGTTCGGCGCAGGGGCCGCGCATGGGCAGCTTCATCGCGCTTTACGGTGCGGATAACAGCCGCAAACTGATCGCCGAGGCCCTAGCCAAGGCAGCATAACAGGGAAGGGGGGAGCGGCAGGCTCCCCCCTTTTTCGTATCAGCGGAGATGCTCGGCGAAGAACGCCATGGTGCGTTCGTCCGCCAGCTTGGCCGACTCGTCCGACCGACGTTGACCGAATTCGGTCGCGAAGCCGTGATCCTCACCCGCATAATCGTACAACGTGACCTTGGGGTGGTCGTCCAGCCCCTCGTGCATCCGCTTCTGCGCATCCTTGTCGACGAAGTGATCTTCCTCCGGAACGTGGAGCAGGACCGGCTTGGCGATCGCGTTCTTCTCGCCCAGCAGGCCGTCGATACCGACGCCATAATAGCCGACACTGGCATCCACATCCGTCCGCGCGGCGGTCATGAAGGCCAGTCGGCCGCCCAGGCAATAGCCGACGACACCGACCTTGGTGTCCGGACCATGCTCGGCGCGGATCGCCTTGATGGTCGCCTCGATATCGCGGATGCCGCCATCCTGATCGAACTGGCCCATCAGGTTGAGCGCCTGTTGCATCTCATTGGGGATGTCGGGGTCCAGCTCGATGCCCGGCGCGATCTTGTGGAAAAGGTCGGGTGCGACGGCCAGATAGCCCGCCTCGGCCAGCGTATCGCATTTGCGGCGGATGCCCGCATTCACGCCGAAGATTTCCTGGATGACGATGATCGCGGCGGTCGGCTGACCCTCCGGCTCGGCATAATAGGCGTTGAACTGGCCTTCGCCCTGCGTGGCGGCGATGGTCTTGGTGGCAGTCATGCGGGTCTCCTGTGGTCGTCGCGACGATAACGCCTTATGCCTCAGTTGGTCGCGTGATGGAGAATGGCTTGTGAAAGTGAATGTGGAAATCGACTGCACGCCCGAGGAGGCGCGCCGCGCCATGGGCCTGCCCGACCTGACGCCGATCCATGAACGCTATGTCCAGATGATGCTCGACACGATGCAGTCCGGCGTAAAGCCCGAGATGATCGAGGCGATGATGCGCAACTGGGCGCCGATGGGCGAGGCGAGCATGACCATGTGGCGCCGGATGTTCGAAGGGCAGAAGGGCTGATCCCCAGCATGTCCGACACGATCTTCGCCGTTTCCAGCGGACAGCCGCCCGCCGCCATCGCCGTGATCCGGGTGAGCGGCCCGGCAGCCTTCGCAGCGGCCGAGCGGCTGGGCGGGCGGCTGCCCCCGGCGCGCCGGGCCAGCCTGCGGACGTTGCGGGATGGAATGGGGGCGGTGTTGGATTCGGCGCTGCTGCTCTGCTTCCCCGGCCCGGCGACCGCGACGGGTGAGGATCTGGTCGAGCTGCATTGCCATGGCGGTCGTGCGGTCGTGGCGGCGGTCGAGCGGGCCTTGGCCGAACAGCCGGGCGTCCGCCGCGCCGAGCCGGGCGAGTTCACTCGGCGCGCGCTTCTCCATGGCCGGATCGATCTGGCGGAGGCGGAAGGGCTGGCCGATCTGCTCGAGGCCCAGACCGAGCGGCAGCGCCGGGCCGCCATCGGCGCGGTCGAGGGCCGGGTCAGCCAGGCGGTGCGCGGCTGGATGGACCGGCTGACGATGCTGTCGGCGATGATCGAGGCGATGCTCGATTTCGCCGAAGAGGATGATGTGCCGCTCGACCAGGCAGCGGTGGCGCGGATCAAGGGCGAGATGCATGACCTGGCCATCGCGATGCTGGAGGTGGTCGCGCGGCCGCCGGTCGACCGGCTTCATGATGGCATCCGCGTCGTGTTGGCCGGGCCGCCCAATAGCGGCAAGTCGACCCTGCTCAACCTTTTGGCCGAGCGTGAGGCCGCGATCGTCTCGCCGATCGCGGGGACGACCCGCGACAGGATCGAGGCGAGCGTCTTGCGGGGTGGTGTCGCCTATGTGCTGACCGACACCGCCGGTCTGGCCGAGGATACCGACGATGTGATCGAAGCGATCGGCGTCACCCGTGCGCAGGAAGCGATCCGCCAGGCGGACATCTTGTTGTGGATGGCCGATGCGCCTCCGCCGCGTGACGATGCGATCTGGCTCCATTCGCGTGCGGATCTGCCGGGGAGGGAGGGGTTGCCCGAGGGCAGGCAGCTGGCGGTGCGACGGGATGACGGGGCCAGTGTGGCCAGTGTCTGGGACGCGATTGCAGAGACCAGCGCTGCGCTATTGCCGCGTGAAGATGCGGTCGGGTTCAAAAGGCATCAGCAGGAGCAGTGCCGCCGGGCCGCCAATACCCTGATCGCGACGCAGACCGATGACGTTCTTTTGATCGCTGAGGAATTGCGGGTGGCACGACAGGCGCTGGCGGAAGTGCTGGGCGTCAGTGCCACCGAAACGATGCTCGATGCGCTGTTTGGACGCTTCTGCCTAGGCAAGTGAGTGTTCCACGTGGAACGTTGACCCTGCAATCGCTTTGACGCTGCCCAGTCCTTCCGGTAGGGCGGGGGCATGTTTGATGTCGTAGTGATCGGTGGTGGTCACGCGGGAACCGAAGCCGCTGCGGCGGCTGCGCGCCGGGGTGCGCGGACGGCCCTCTTGTCCTTCGATCGTCATGGCCTGGGCGCCATGTCCTGCAATCCCGCTATCGGTGGATTGGGGAAGGGCCATATCGTGCGCGAGGTCGACGCCTTTGACGGGCTGATGGCCTGTGCGGCAGATCAGGGCGCGATCCATTATCGTATGCTCAATCGGAGCAAGGGCACGGCGGTGCAAGGTCCGCGCGTCCAGGCGGACCGTCGTCGCTATGCCGCAGCGATCCAGGCGATGCTCGCCGCGCAACCGAACCTGACCATCGTCGAGGGCGAGGCGGAGGCGCTGGTCCTCGAAGGCGATCGGGTTGCTGGCGTGCAACTGGCCGATGGCTCGATCCTGTCGGCGCGGGCAGTGGTATTGGCGACCGGGACCTTCCTCGGCGGGCGGCTGTTCCGCGGCGAAGAGCGCCATCTCGGCGGACGTATCGGCGAGCGGGCGGCCACCCGGATGGCGGAACAGCTGCGTGCCCTGGGCCTGCCCATGGCGCGGATGAAGACCGGCACACCGCCGCGTCTCGATGGCCGCACCATCGACTGGGCGAAGCTGGACGAGCAGCCCAGCGATACCGATCCGTGGACCATGTCGCCGATGACGGCGGCGCGGCCGCTGCCGCAGATCGCCTGCGCGATCACCCGTACCACCGAAGAAACCCATGCGATCATCGCGGCGGCGTTCCACCGCTCGCCGCTGTTCACCGGCGCGATCGAGGCGAACGGGCCGCGCTATTGCCCGTCGATCGAGGACAAGATCAAGCGCTTCGCCGACCGCGACAGCCATCAGATCTTCCTGGAGCCGGAAGGGCTGGACGATCCTTTGGTCTATCCCAACGGCTTGTCGACCTCGCTGCCGACCGATGTGCAGGCGGCGATGATCGCCTCCATGCCGGGGCTGGAGCGGGCAGTCATCACACTGCCCGGCTATGCCGTCGAATATGATCATATCGATCCGCGCGCGCTTGATGCACGGTTGGGGCTGGGGGCGCTGGCGGGGGTGTTCTGCGCCGGTCAGATCAATGGCACGACCGGCTATGAGGAAGCGGCGGGGCAGGGGCTGATCGCCGGGCTCAATGCGGCGGCGCATGCCTGTGACCTGTCGCCCGTGATCCTCGACCGGGCGTCGAGCTATCTCGGCGTGATGATCGACGATCTGGTGTTGCAAGGCGTGACCGAGCCTTATCGTATGCTGACCGCCCGGGCCGAGTATCGCCTGTCGCTGCGCGCGGACAATGCCGAGACGCGATTGGGCAGCATAGCCGAAGCCGCCGGGTGCCTGTCGGATGCACGATTGGCGCATCGGCAGCGGCGGCAGGCGCAGCAGGCGTTATTGCGCGAACGGCTGTCGGTGGTCCGCACTGCGTCCGATCTGGCACGCGGCGGTGCCGCTATTGCGCAGGATGGCGCGCGACGGACGGCCTATGAGTGGCTGCGCTTCGACGGCGTGACATTGGCGCATGTCGCCCCCGACGCTGCCGAGGGTTGCGATCCGGCAGTGGTGGCCGAGACGCTGGAGGATGCGCGTTACGCTCCCTATGTCGAACGGCAGGCGGAGGAGGTCGCACGTCTCCGGGCCGACGAACAGATCCTGCTATCGCCCGCGCTCGACTATGCCGCCATCCCCGGCTTGTCGCAGGAAATGATCGACCGGCTCAGCCTTTCACGTCCTGCCACGCTGGCGGCGGCGTCGCGCATTCGCGGCATTACTCCCGCTGCCCTGTCGGCAGTGCTTCTCTACGCTCGAAAGGTCGCCGCATGAACGAGGATCAGGCACGCGACTGGGCGGTCCGGCATTTCGGCGAGGAGGCAGCGGCGCGGATCGACTGGTTCCTCGACCGTGTGGTGGTGGAGAACGACCAGCAGAATCTGGTTTCACCTTCCACCATCGGCACGATCTGGAGCCGCCATGCGGTCGACTCGGCGCAGCTGATTCCCATGGCCGACCGGGCCGATGGGCAGTGGATCGATATCGGCACGGGTGGTGGCTTTCCCGGCATGATCGTCGCCATCGCCTGGCCTGGCCGGGTTGCACTGGTGGAACCGCGCAAAAAGCGGGCGGAGTTTCTGCAGGAGTGCGTCGACGGGCTCGGCATGGGGGACCGGGTGACGGTCCATGCTGCCAAGATCGAGGCGGTGCCGCTCCAGGCCGATATTATTTCTGCTCGCGCCGTAGCGACAGTCGAAAATCTTTTGCGCGCAGCCGCCCACTGCGGCAAACAGGAAACGCGGTGGCTGCTCCCGCGCGGCCGCCTGGACGAGCGCGAAATCAAGACCCTCAAGCGGCAATGGCGCTTCGTGTTTCACGTGGAACATAGCATCACATCGGCGGAATCGTCGATCGTGATCCTCGACCGAGTAGAGGCCCGATGATCTGCGTTGCCATCGCGAACCAGAAGGGTGGGGTGGGCAAGACCACCAGCGCCATCAATCTCGCCACCGCCTTGGCGGCCACGGGGCTGAACGTCCTGCTGATCGATCTCGATCCGCAGGGTAATGCCTCGACGGGGCTGGGCATTCCCAACAGCCAGCGCATGTTTTCCAGCTATCACGTGCTGCTGGGCGAGGCGCGGATCGACGACGCGGTGGTGCATAGCCAGGTGCCCCGTCTGGACGTCGTGCCCGCCACGGTCGACCTGTCGGGGGCCGAGCTGGAGCTGGTCGATTATGAGAATCGGACCCACCGGCTGGACCATGCGCTGCGCCGGACGCAGGGCAATTGGGACATCGTCCTGGTCGATTGCCCGCCCTCGCTGGGGCTGCTGACGATCAACGCCATGGTGGCGTCCGACTCGCTGTTCGTGCCATTGCAGTGTGAATTCTTTGCATTGGAAGGACTGTCGCAGCTGCTGACCACGGTTGAGCGAATCCGCGCGCGGTTCAATCCCGGGCTGGCGATCCTGGGCGTAGCCTTGACGATGTATGACCGACGCAACCGGCTGACCGACCAGGTGTCGGCCGATGTGCGCGCCGTTTTGGGGGGTGTAGTGTTCGATACCGTGATTCCGCGCAACGTCCGGCTGTCGGAGGCACCCAGCCATGGTCTGCCCGCGTTGATCTATGACCATCGTTGCGTCGGCAGTCAGGCCTATATCGCGCTGGCTCGCGAAATGATCGCACGCCTGCCGCTCGGCAGCCAGCCGGGAGCGGCAGCGGCATGAGCGGCGAGACGGCCAAGCGTCCACGTCCCGGTCTGGGCCGCGGTCTGGGCGCCTTGCTCGGGGATATCGCGCGGGAGGCGCCGATCCGGCCGGGCGATCAGCCGACGCCGGGGGGCGTGCGTATGCTGCCCGTCGGATCGCTGCAACCGCATCCCGATCAGCCGCGCCGCCATTTCGACGAAGCCGCGCTCGACGAACTCGCCGCCTCGATCTCGGCACGGGGACTGATCCAGCCGATCGTCGTGCGTCCGCATGGCCGCGACTATCAGATCGTCGCGGGCGAGCGCCGCTGGCGGGCGGCGCAACGCGCACGGCTGCACGAGGTGCCGGTCGTCATCCGCGATTTCGACGATGCCCAGACGCTAGAAGTCGCGCTGATCGAGAATATCCAGCGACAGGACCTGAACGCGATCGAAGAGGCGCAGGCCTATCAGCGGCTGGCGGGTGAGTTCGGCCATACCCAGGAAGCACTGGCCAAGATCGTCCACAAGTCGCGCAGCCATGTCGCCAACCTGCTGCGCCTGCTCGAACTGCCGGATACGGTGCAGGGGCAGGTGGTTAGCGGTGCGCTGTCGATGGGCCATGCCCGGGCGCTGCTGGGCGCGAACGAGGTCGAGGCGCTGGCCGATCAGGTCATCGCGCGCGGCTTGAGCGTTCGCGAGACCGAAAAGCTGACCCGGGAGGCCAAGGGTGGCGGTCGCAGGGGCTCGGACGAGGGCGAGAAGGGCGCCGTCAAGGTGCCGACCGGGCAGGACGCGGCGGATGCCGATATCGCCGCCTTGGAGGGCCAGCTCGCCGATCTGCTCGGCTTGTCGGTGCGTATCGCACATGGCGAGAAGGGGGGGACGCTGACCCTGAGCTATTCGACGCTCGATCAGCTGGACATGGTATGCCAGCGCCTGACAGGTGAGGGTATTTGAAAGGGATACGCCAGCATCCTTCTGGGACCGGCGCAATTTTCCTTTGATTTTTGAGGGGGGAGCTTCCCTCCTTTCCGTTCAGGCTGAGCGACGTCGAAGCGCATACCCGGCGCTATGCCACGAGGTTTATTCCCGTAGCCTTCGGCTTCGCTCAGGCCGAACGGAGGTGGGGGTCAGAACCCCAGTTCGCGCCGGACGTCCTCATAATCCTGTGCGATCGCGGCGACGCCGATGTCGCGCAGTCTTTGATCGTGGCCGACCGCGCAGTGCGTGCCCATGCACATGCCGATGACATGGCCGCCGCTGGCCACCGCGCCGGTCGCACCGACAGGAGAGTCCTCCAGGATCGCGCAATTCGCGATCCGCACGCCCAGCCGCTCGGCCGCGTGGAGATAGAGGTCGGGGGCGGGCTTGCCGCGCGTGACATGCTCGCGGCCGCTATAGATGTGCTCGCCGAACAGCTCGCGCAGACCGATATGGCGCAGATGTTGGTCGATCCAGACGGTCGGGCTGGACGAGACGATCGCTTTGGGGAAATCGGCGGGGAGCGACTTCACGAACGCCACCGCGCCGCCGATCGCCGCCACGCCCTCGGCCATGGCGCGGATATCCTCGGCGCGACGGGCTTCGTAGAAGCTTTCGGGCAGGGTTTGGCCGATGCGGCCCTCGATCGCCGCGATGAAGTCCTTGCCCGCCAGCCCCATATAATGGTGCATCGCTTCTTCGGGCGTATGGGGGTGCCCATTGGCGGTCAGCCATTCGCCGAGATGGCGATTGCCTTCATATTCGCTGTCGATCAGGACACCGTCGAAATCGAACAGAAGGGCGGCGAAGCGGCTCATGCGCGTGCCCCGAACAGCGCGCTGCCGACCCGGACATGGCTGGCGCCGAGCATCGCGGCGACCTCATAATCCTCGGACATGCCCATGCTGAGCTTCGCCAGCCCCAGTTCGCGCGCCATCTTGGCGAGCAGTGCGAAATAGGGGGCGGCGTCCAGGCCATGCGGCGGGATCGCCATCAGGCCGATGATGGGCAGCCCGGCGCTGCGGGCCGTCTCCAGCATCGCAGGGGCCTCGGCAATGGCGCAGCCACCCTTTTGCTCCTCGTCGCCGATATTGACCTGAAGGAAACAGTCGGGCCGCTTTCCGCTCTTGTCCATCGCTTCGGCCAGTGCGGCGATCAGCGAGGGGCGGTCGACCGTGTGGATCACATCGAACAGCGCGACGGCGTCGGCGGCCTTGTTCGACTGAAGCTGGCCGATCAGGTGCAGCTCGACACCCGGATAGGCCGCACGCAGATCGGGCCATTTGGCGGCAGCCTCCTGCACCCGGTTTTCGCCGAAGACACGGTGCCCGGCCTCCAGCAGCGGGCGGATCGTGTCGGCATCATGCGTCTTCGACACCGCGATCAGGGTCGGGGTCGCGTGCTGCCCGAGCTTCGCGGCGTGCTGAAGCTGGGCGGAGACGGTGGCAAGGCGGGAAACGCTGTCGTCGGTCATGCCCGGCGCTATAATGCCCCCGATGGCCGACCGATACCCCGTGACATGGCTGATGACCGACGAGCGGCTGGGGGAGGGGCTTTGGACCGCGCTGCGCCGGCTGCCGCCCGGATCGGGGGTGGTGTTTCGCCATCATGCGACGCCGGCGGCCGAGCGGCGCGCGATTCATCGTCGGGTCTGGCGAATCGCCAGGGCGCGGGGGCTGGTGTTGCTGGTGGCCGGAGGGGGATTGCCCGGTGACGGCGTCCACAAGGCGGGGCGAGGCAGGGGGCTGCGAAGCTGGCCTGCGCATGACCGGGCCGAAGCGGTGGCGGGATGGAGGGCCGGGGCCGACCTGCTGTTCGTCTCGCCGTTATTCCCGACCCGCTCGCATCCGGGTGCTCCGGCCCTGGGTCCGGCACGGGCAATGAGAATCGGCAATGGACTCGGACTAGCGCGAATCGCACTGGGGGGCATGAATGCACAGCGCTTTCGCCGGTTGCGCGGGGTGTTTCATGGCTGGGCCGCGATCGATGCCTGGGCCGCCTAAGGCCGCCCCTGTCCGCTGGCCGGGTTTGCCAGCCGGAAAGCAACGCTGAGGTCCCGTATGCCGACGGGGGCAATGTCGGGAGACTCGCTGTGCGGCGGGGTGATGGAAAGTTTGGCGGCGGCAATCTTGCAAACCGCTTCGTCCACGGCGCCGCCACCCGACTGGACGATCTGGCATTCGGTCACGCGGCCCTTGGCATTGAAATAGAGGCGGGCTGCGACCGGTGCAGTCGGAGGAGACTGTAACGGGGATAGTGACAGCATGAGCTGGATGACCGGCGATATCGCGGAGGGGCCTATCGACCAGGCCGCCATCTCGCGATGGGTGTCGCCGACGGGGGAGCCGGTCGCATCGAGCGCAGGCTTGAAGCGGGCTTTGCGACGCAACAGGGTACAGGTTCCGGTATCGAGCGCCACCGATCCGCTGCTTTCGGTAACGACGCAGTTCGTCACGCGGCCATGATCGTCAACGGACAGAAGCGTGCTGACGATCCCGCTTTCTTCCTTCTGCGCAGCCCGGGTAGGATAGTCATTGGGCTGAAACAGCGTGGTCGGGTTCAGTAACTTGGGCGGCTGCGCGAGGGCTTCGGGGCGTTGAACTGCGAAGGCCAAGACCGTCAGAAAGACCAAATCGTCACCCCCCGCCGCTGTTGCAGGACCGACTTAGAAGCGGAAGGCCGTTCCCAGATAGACCGCCTGGCTGTTGCGGCGATCGTCGTCGATCCGGGCCAGACGCTCGCGATCCGAGCGATAGCGGACACCCGCCGTCACATCGAGGTTGCGCGTCAGCGAATAGGAGCCGCCCATGTCGAGCGAGTAGCTGGACGGCATGTCGATCATCTTCGGCGCGCCGTCGATTGGGCGGTCGGTCGAGGCCTTGACGCGGCCGGTGAAGCGATTCGCAGTATAGCTGACCGCCACATCGGCGCTTTCGCGGCTGCCCGGCAGGCCGGCCAGGTCGACGCGCGCGATATCACCCGACAGCGCAACTCGTTTCCAGCCGACCGAGACGCCGAGGTTATAGGAGATCGGGGCCAGACCGACGGTCGGCGCGGTGTTGGCGGCGACTCGTTCCTCGTTGGTGCGGCTGCTCTGCGCCCGCACCGCGACGGTCACGGGGCGGTTGACGCCGCGCTGGCTTTCCGCCGGGGTGAAGCGCAGGTCGCCCGCATCGAGCCCGCTCTTGGCGAAGATGGCGGCGAGCCGGGGGTCTGCGGCGGACGGGGTAAACCCGCCACGGCCGAGCAAGCTGAGTCCCCGTGCCTTGATCGGGTGCTTATTCTGATCGACCGCGCCGATGGCGGGCGCGACCATCGCAGTCGTGGCGGCCAGCGCCCCGATTGCGATTCCGATCACCACACGCCCGAACGACACGGCCCACCCCTTTTATGAGACCCTTTTGCAAGATTGCTCCTAACACGGAATCTGGCGTGAGCGATCCCATTGTTACGCACGCCATCGCGAATCTTGTCCGAGTGTTGCGCAACCTCCACAGAATCGGTCGTATCGTCGATGATGTCCCGGCGCTTGCCGGGGTGTCGGCACCCCTGTAGAGGCTATAGGCAACCCTTATTCCCGTCCTTCATCGCAGTCAGGATAATGCCGATGCTTCGCCGTTCCGCCACCGCGTTCGCGGTAATCGCCGCTTTGTCGCTCGGCGCCTGTGCCGGCAAGAAGGAGCGCCCGCAGGGTGACCTGGCCGCGTCGAAGATCACCACGATCGGCGTCAATTCCTATCTGTGGCGCGCCAGCCTCGACACGCTGAGCTTCATGCCGCTGGCCGAGACCGACTCCAATGGCGGCGTCATCGTCACCGACTGGTACGTCAACCCGCAGGTCCCGACCGAGCGGATGAAGGTCACCGTCACCATCCTGGACCAGGATCTGCGCGCCGATGCGCTGCGCGTCACCGCGCTGCGCGAAGTCAATCGCACCGGCCAGTGGGTGGAAGCGCCGGTGCAGGCCGCGACCATCCAGAAGCTGGAAGACATCATCCTCACCAAGGCGCGCGACCTGCGCCGCGCCTCGATCACGAAGTAAAAGACCACCCGAATGGCCTCGCGTTACAATGCCCTGAAATCGGATTCGACCTGGCAGCGGATCTGGGAAGAGCGGCGCACCTTCGCCGCCGACGATCACAGCCCCAAGCCCCGGTCCTATGTCCTTGAGATGTTTCCCTATCCGTCGGGGCGCATCCATATGGGGCATGTCCGCAACTATACGATGGGCGACGTGCTGGCGCGCTATCGGCGGATGATCGGGCATGAGGTGCTCCACCCGATGGGTTGGGACGCGTTCGGCATGCCCGCCGAGAATGCCGCGATGGAAAAGGGCGTACATCCGGGCGGCTGGACCCGCGACAATATCGCGACGATGAAGGCGCAGCTGAAGCGACTGGGCTTCGCGCTCGACTGGACGCGCGAGATCGCGACCTGCGAGCCCGATTATTACGGGCATGAGCAGGCGCTGTTCCTCGACCTGTATGCGGGCGGCCTGGTGTACCGCAAGGAATCGGCGGTCAACTGGGACCCGGTCGACATGACCGTGCTGGCCAACGAACAGGTGATCGACGGGCGCGGCTGGCGATCGGGCGCGCTGGTCGAGAAGCGCAAGCTGAACCAGTGGTTCCTGAAGATCACCGACTTCGCCGATGAGCTGCTGGAGGGTCTGACCACCCTGGAGCATTGGCCCGACAAGGTGAAGCTGATGCAGGAGAACTGGATCGGCCGCAGCAAGGGCCTGCAGTTCCGCTTCGCCCCCGTCGCGCCTTTCGCGACGCCGATCGAGGTCTATTCGACCCGTCCCGACACCATCTTCGGGGCGAGCTTCGTCGCGATCGCGGCGGATCATCCGATCGCGCGCGAACTGGCCGAGACGAACGCCGAGGCGGCGGCCTTTATCGAGCGGTGCAAGGCGGGCGGCACGACGGCGGCCGAACTGGAAACGCAGGAAAAGCTGGGCTTCGACACCGGCTATCGGATGCAGCATCCGATGGACGACAGCATCACGCTGCCCGTCTATATCGCGAACTTCGTGCTGATGGACTACGGCACGGGCGCCGTCATGGGCGTGCCCGCGCATGACCAGCGCGACCTGGATTTCGCGCGCAAATATGGCCTGAGCGTCACCCGTGTCGTCGCCGATGGCGACCTGACCGCGCCGGTGTTCGAGGGTGACACCGCCTATACCGGCAGCGGGCAGCTGGTGAACTCCGGCCCGCTTGACGGCATGGAGGTCGAGGCCGCCAAGGCCGCCGTCATCGCCCGCGCCGAGGGTGAGGGCTGGGGCCAGGGCCAGACCGTGTACCGCCTGCGCGACTGGGGCGTCAGCCGCCAGCGTTACTGGGGCACGCCGATCCCGATCATCCACTGCGACGATTGCGGCGCGGTGCCGGTGCCCAAGGACCAGTTGCCGGTCACCCTGCCCGAGGACGTGACCTTCGACGTGCCCGGCAACCCGCTCGATCGCCATGCGACGTGGAAGCATGTCGACTGCCCAAATTGCGGCAAGCCCGCCCGGCGCGAGACCGACACGCTCGACACCTTCGTCGATTCCTCCTGGTATTTCATCCGCTTCGCCAGCCAGCCCAAGGATCGCCCGTTCGATCCCGAGGTGGTGAAGCAGTGGCTGCCCGTTGGGCAATATATCGGCGGCGTCGAGCATGCGATCCTGCACCTGCTCTACGCCCGCTTCTGGACGCGTGCGCTCAAGCATATCGGCCTGATCGACGTGGCGGAGCCGTTCGCGGGTCTGTTCACGCAAGGGATGGTCACGCACGAGAGCTACAAGTCCTCGGACGGCCGCTGGCTGGCCCCCGGAGAAATCCGCGACGGCATCGAGATCGCGACCGGCCAGCCGATCACGGTCGGCCGCGTCGAGAAGATGTCCAAGTCCAAGAAGAACACCGTCGATCCCGAACCCATCGTGGATCAATATGGTGCGGACGCGGTGCGCTGGTTCATGCTGTCCGACAGCCCGCCCGAGCGCGACCTGCCCTGGTCGGAATCGGGTATCGAGGGTTCGTGGCGCTTCGTTCAGCGCCTGTGGCGTCTGTTCGACGGCTCCGAAGCCGCCGAGGGCGAGGACAAGGCGCTGTCCCGCAAGCTGCACCAGACCATCGCGGGCGTCGCGGCGGATATCGAGGCGCTGGCCTTCAACAAGGCCGTCGCCAAGCTCTATGAGCTGGTCAACGCCATCGAAAAGGCCAAGCCTTCCGCCGCGCGCAACGACGCGATCCGCACCACCATGCTGCTGGTCGCGCCGATGGTCCCGCACATGGCCGAGGAAGCCTGGGCCGGGATGGGGCAGGAGGGCCTGATCGCCGACGCCGCCTGGCCGGTGGTCGACGAAAGCCTGCTGGTCGAGGACGAAGTTACCGTCGCGGTGCAGGTCAACGGCAAGCTGCGTGACACGCTGACCGTCGCCAAGGGCCTGCCGAAGGATCAGTTGGAGGCGACCGCGCTGGCGTCGGACAAGATCGTCCGCGCGCTGGACGGGGCTACCCCGAAGAAGGTGATCGTGGTGCCCGACCGTCTGGTGAACATCGTCGCATGAGCCGCGTCCTTCCCCTGATCGCCGCCGGTCTGGCGCTGACGCTGGGTCTGTCGGGCTGTGGGCTGCATCCGCTTTATGCGGGCGGCGGCTCCGGTCCGGTGGCCAATGCCCTGACGCAGATCGAGGTCGCGCCGATCCAGGGGAAGGCGGGCTGGCTGATGGCCAATGCGCTGAACGACCGGCTCGGCGGCAAGACGGGCAATGCCCGTTACCGTCTGGACGTGAAGCTGGACGATCAGATTCGCGGGCTTGGCGTGCGGCGCGACGACTCGGTGGTGCGCGAACGGCGTATCCTGCGCGCGCGCTATCAGCTGGTCGACCAGACAAGCAACGCGGTGCTGGTCGACGCGACCGCCGGATCGGATGCCGGGATCGACGTGGTCCGCTCGGAATATGCCACCATCGCGGCGGAAAATACTGCGCTGGAGCGGCTGTCGGTGATCGTCGCGGACGAGATCGTCGCGCGTCTGGCCACCTATGCCCGGTCGCGGCCCGGTGAGGCGATGGTCCCCGCCCGCCCGTGAAGGCTAACGCCAACCAGATTCGCCAGGCACTGGGACGCCCCTCCGCCGACATCCGCCTCTATCTGCTCCACGGTCCCGACGAGGCGGGGGCAAGCGAGCTGGCGCGAATCCTTGCCAAGGCCATGGGGCAGGATGCCGAGCGGATCGACCTGGACTCGGCCACGCTGAAAAGCGATCCCGCCCGCCTGACCGACGAGGCGGCGTCCATGTCGCTGTTCGGCGGCCCGCGCCACATCCGTATCGCCAGTGTCGGCGAGGAAGGGCTGGCGGCGTTCACCGCGCTGCTGGAGGCCGAGTCGGCGGGCAATCCGGTTGTCGCCATCGCCCCCACGGTCAAGACCACCGCCAAGATCGTGAAGCTGGCGCTCGATTCGCCGCGCGCGATGGCGTTCGGCTGTTATGCACCGACCGCTGCCGACGCCGAGCGGCTGGCGACGACCATCGGCGGCGAAATGGGGCTGCGGCTGGCGGCGGGGGTGCCCGCCCGGCTGGTCGAGGCGGCGGCGGCCGACCGATCGGTGATGATGCGCGAGCTGGAGAAGCTGGCGCTCTATCTCGACGCTGCGCCCGACCGCCCGCGCGAGGTCGATCACGCCGCGATGGATGCGATCGGTGCTGATCTGGGCGAGGTCGAGATGGGCGACGCGGTCGAAGCCGTGGTCGAGGGGCGCGTCGGCGATCTGGGCGGCGAACTGGCGCTGCTCGATGAGGGCGGGGCCTCGCCGATTCCCTGGCTGCGCGCGCTGGCCCGGCGGCTGGTCGCGCTGGCCGAGATGCGCGCCGATATGGATGCGGGTGAGCCGGTCGAGGCGGTGATGAAGCGCCACCGCGTCTTCTTCCGCGACGAGGCGAAGACGGCGCGCGCGCTGCGCCGCTGGACCCCCGCGATGCTGGCGCGCGCGATGGCGCGTATCCGGGCGGCCGAACGCGCGGTGATGGCACCGGGCAATGCCGGGGCGGTCCTGGCCGAGTCGGAAGCGACGATCATCGCGCAAGGAATCGCGCGGCGGGGATAAGGTTTAGAAGGCAAGGATGATGTTCGCGCGGAGGCGCGGAGAACGCCGAGGTGTCTGGCTTGCGGCGACAGCGGCCCTCTTATCGCAACCAAGGTGAGAGTGTCTCAACTTGGCCCCGACCCATTCATCTCCGCGTCTTCGCGTCTCCGCGTGAACCATTCTTCTGAAAAAGCGCGACACGCTCCTTAAAGCTGGTGCCCCGTCCGATCCCGCTTGGTCGCGAGATAGCGTTCGTTGTGCGGATTGGGCGGCAGGCTGTGCGCGACCCGCTCGATCACCTGCACCCCCGCCGCGTTCAGCCCCGCGACCTTGGCCGGATTGTTGGTCAGCAGCCGCACTGTGTCCTGTCCCATCAGGGTCAGCATCCGCGCCGCCACGCCGAAGTCGCGGGCGTCGATCGCAAAGCCGAGCCGCGTATTGGCGTCGACCGTGTCGAAGCCCTGATCCTGAAGCTGGTACGCGCGCAGCTTGTTGACCAGCCCGATCCCACGCCCCTCCTGCCGCAGATAGAGCAGGATCCCCCAGCCCGACTCGGCAATGGCATGAATCGCGGCGTGAAGCTGCGGCCCGCAATCGCATTTCAGGCTGCCGAGCACATCGCCGGTCAGGCATTCGCTATGCAGGCGCACCAGCGGCGGCTGGCCGTTCGGCTGGCCGATCAGCAGCGCGACATGCTCGCCGGCCGCATGGGGCGAGCGGAAGGCGACGATCTCGGCATTCTCCGCACCCGCCACGGGCAGGCGCGCGCGGGTGGCGATGGCCAGCGCCTCGGCATTTTCATGCGCGGCGATGTCGGCGAGCGAAATCGCCGCCTCGACGCCGGTGCCGCCTACGAAGAAGGCGGGCAGCATCCCCGCAATCCGCGCGAACCGGATCGCCGCCGCGGCGACTGCCGGATCGGGCAGGGGGAGGGCGCGGAACGGACCCTTGAGCGGGGTCGCCAGGTCGAATTGCGGGTCGGCCAGCGCGGTGGCGGCGGCAAAGTCGACCCAGGGTGCGCGCTCGACCAGCACGGCGGCGTCGGGATCGGCCGCCTCCAGCTGGTTGGTCAGCTTCAACGTCGCGGCGCGCCCGGCGGAGATCAGGACGGGCGCACGGGCCTCGGGATCGAAGGCGGCGAGGCGGAGCGGGTCGGCCGTCTCGACCGCGAGCAGCGCCTGGCCCGCAATCGCGATCGGCCAGCCCCGGCGTAGCGCATCGATCGCACGCGCCGCCGCCTTGGAGTCGGGAAGGCTCAAAAATCGAATTCCGTCATGATCGGGATATGGTCGGAGGGTTTCAGCCAACTGCGGCACGGCTCGAACACCTGATGCGACACCGCCTTTTCGGCCACGTCGCGGGTCGCCCACATATGGTCGAGCCGCCGCCCGCGATCCGACGCCGCCCAGTCCTTCGCGCGGTAGCTCCACCAGGTATAGAGACGCTGCGGCGCGGGGATGAAATGGCGGCCGAGATCGACCCAGTCGTTCGACGCCTGGAGCTTGCCCAGCGTTTCCACCTCGATCGGGGTATGGCTGACCACGTCGAGCAGCTGCTTGTGGCTCCACACGTCCGATTCGAGCGGCGCGATGTTGAAGTCGCCGGTCAGGATCGTCGGACAATCGAGCTGGCCCGACCATTCGATCATACGGCCGAGAAAATCGAGCTTCTGGCCGAATTTCGGGTTCACCTCACGGTCGGCCACGTCGCCGCCCGCCGGGATATAGACATTCTCCAGCCGCACCCCGTTAGGCAACCGGATGCCGACATGCCGCGCCTCGGCATTGGCCTGCCAGTCGAGACGGTCGTCCTCGGTGATCGGCACCTTCGCCACGATGGCGACGCCGTGGTGCATCCGCTGGCCATGGATGATGATGTGGTCGTAACCCAGCGACCGGAACAGGTCGAAGGGGAAGTCGTCATCGACCACCTTCGTCTCCTGCAGACACAGCACATCGGGCGCGGCCTCCATCAGGAATTGCTCTACGATCGCGGCGCGGAAACGCACCGAATTGATGTTCCAGGAGGCGATTTTCACGAAACGCGATGTAGCGGGGGCAGGGGGGTGAGACAAGATTACCTGACCCCCATTCCTCCCCTGCAAGGGGAGGAATGAACAAAAGGAAAGGCCCCCGCTCCGGGGGCATGGAGCGAGGGCCGACCTAGCGTTCGTCACGCAGGCGGGATGAGGGTGCTTGTTCGAGCAACAGGGGGGAATCTCGAACGCCCCTCAACCGCAACACCTTGATAGGGCAGCGAACCTGTCGCCCGGATGAATGAAACGACCCGCCAGCGTTCAGTTACGGGTCGGGGTCCTCCGTGGGTCGTTGAATCGGAACGCCTTGTCGTCGACCGGCACCCCGAATCGCTGGTTGGACAGGCGAATCGTCGTCCGGTTGTTCTGGCTGTCGAGCGCGACCCAGCCCTGCATCATCAGCCCGCCGGGGGCCGACGCATCGCGGGCGAAGACCAGGGTGATCTTGCCGTACTCGGGATGCTTCGGATCGTTCGCCTCGACCGAGAGCAGGCGCGGGTCGGCGCTGGGCACGACCTTGGCATAACGACCGATATCGCGGCTGGGGTCGAGCAGCACGCCGAGCGGCGAGTTCTTGATCGGCCAGCGCTGCACCTGCTTGACCGAATAATCGATGAAGGTCAGCGCGCCGCCGTCCGCGACGATCAGCAGGGGCACGCCCTTTTCATATTGGAAGCGGATCTTGCCCGGCTTCTTCATGGTCAGCGTGCCGGTCAGCACCTTGCCCGCCCGGTCGGTCTGGGTGAAGTCGGCGGTCATGGTCTGCACCGATTGCAGGTGACGCTGCACCGCCGCCAGATCGCCATTGGCCTGTGCCAGCGCGGGGACGGGGGCGGCGACCATCGCCATGGCGGTCGGCGCCAGCAGGGCGGACGCCATCATCGAACGGATCATCAAATCACTCCTTTGGGCACGCCTGTCCTTGCGCGCCGCCTATTGAACGGGTCGTGAATTCTCAGGCTTACAGGGTGAAGGCGGCCTTCAGCCCCAGGATCGTCACGTCATCGGCCTGCGCATAGCCGCCGGGATGGTGGACGAACTGGACGTTGGGCCGCATCTCCAGCCATTCGGCGGGGTGGATGCTGTAATAGACTTCGGCCGCATATTCGGAGCCCTGCACGGCGGGCCGGGTCGGATCGAGTCGCTGGCCATCGGCAACCCGGTTGTTCACATGGGTTCGCGCCACGCCGAAGCCCAGCACGTCGCCGGGCACGGCGGGGACCAGCCCCTTGTAGAACAGGCCCGCCGCCACCTGGTTGTCGGTCACGCTGGTCGCGCGGTCGGCCTGGGTCGCGTTCAGGAAGACGCTGAGGCCGTTCTCCGCCTTGCCGTCCTTGGTTTCGCCGGTCAGCTGCTGCTGGATGTTGATATAGACGCCGTAGCGGCTGCTGCGTTCCAGCGAGGCCAGCCCGGTGATCGCGATCGGACGGCGATTGATATCGAGGAAGACGTCCGGCGCATCCGCCGTCGCGATCCAGCCGCCGAGCTTGTACGATCCGATCCGCCCGGCGGTCGCGTTACGAATCCAGCCCACCTCGGCGGGGACCAGCACGCCGGTCGCGCCCTTGAAGTGGCCGATGAAGAAATCATTGTCGAGGTTACGCGGATTGATCTCATAGACCGCGCCCTGGACGTACAGATCGTCGCGCGGTTCGTAGCGCAGCCGCGCCCCCCACTGGCTGACCGGCCAGTTCTGCCAATAGTCGCCGACCAGATTGCCGGGCTGCGCACCGCAGAAGCTGAGGTTCATGAAGTGGCAGGAAAAGATCGCGAAATCCTCGCCCGGATTGGTGCGGCCCAGCTTCAGCTCGAAGCGATCGCCGATCCGTTGTTCGTACCAGAACTGGGTCAGGCGCAGCGTCTGGCCGCGCCCATAGACCTCCTGCACCTGTTGCAGCGTGCCAAGATTCGCATCGTCGCTGAGATTGCGGCCCCGGCGATAGGTGAGGGTGGCCTGAAACGCGCCGCCCTTCAGCCCCATTATCTTTTCCAGATCGAACAGCGCACCCGCGTCGAACTGCCCCGTCTCGCGGAACAGAGTCTTGCGCCCGCCGGTGACGTTGGCGGCGCTTTCCGAGGCATAGCGCGCGGTGACAGTGATGCCGCGTTCGTTCAGCCGGGTGCGGATATCGTGCCAGTCGCCGATGATCCCCGGCGGCGGCGTGCGGCGGGTGTCGGCGGTGATCACAGAGGGTGCGCTGTCGGAAGGGCGGACCGGGCGGCGGCGGGTGGGCGTACGCTGCGTATCCCCGGCGGCGGCATCGGGGGTGACACGCGCGGCGGTCGGCACGGGATCGGTGGTCTGCTGGGGCGGCAGCGGGGCCGCCATCAGCAGCGGCGTCCAGATCATCGTCGTCAGCATCGCCCCTCTTCCCCGAACCTTATCGTTGCGGAGGCCAAACGATCGGACGGGCAAAAGGTGCCGTAAACGTCAATCCTGCCCGGCACGGGGAGGGGGACCGCCGCGAAGCGGTGGTGGAGGGGGGCGTGCCGCTAAGCGAGTCGCTTGTGGAAGCCCCCCTCCGTCAGGCTTTCAGCCTGCCACCTCCCCGTACCGGGGAGGAATTACTCAGCCCTGCTCCGCCGCGCGGACCTGATCCACGTACTCGCCATAGCCTTGCGCTTCCATATCCCCCAAGGGCACGAAGCGCAGCGAGGCCGAGTTGATGCAGTAGCGCAAACCCCCACGATCGCGCGGGCCGTCGGGGAAGACATGGCCCAGATGGCTGTCGCCATGCGCCGAGCGGACTTCGGTGCGGACCATGCCGTGCGTGGTGTCGCGCAGTTCGTTGACATGGGCGGGCTCGATCGGCCGGGTGAAGCTGGGCCAGCCGCAGTGCGAATCGAACTTGTCGGCCGACGCGAACAGCGGCTCGCCCGAGACGATATCGACATACAGGCCCGGCTCGCGGGTGTGGAGATATTCGCCGGTGCCGGGGCGCTCGGTGCCGCTTTCCTGCGTCACATAATATTGCTCGGGGGTCAGCTTCGCGAGCGCTTCCTCGGTCTTGGCATAACGGGTATTGGCCATGGGACTGTCCTTTCCGTGAAATCAGGCAGCAGCAGGTTCGGCGGCGATCTGGCGCAGCGCCTGCTCGAAGGATTCGGGCGGCTGTCCGCCCGAGATGAGATAGCGATTGTCGATCACGATGGCGGGCACCGACTGGATGCCGCGCCCCTGCCACAGCCGCTCCGCCTCGCGTACCTCGGTCGCGTAGCGGTCGGACGACAGGATCGCACGGGCTTCAACGGCGTCCAGCCCGGCGCGGGTGACGGCGGCGACCAGCACGTCATGGTTCGAGATATCCTCGCCCCGCGTGAAATAGCTGTCGAACAGCGCGTGCTTCAGCGCCGCCTGCTGCCCCCCGATCTCCGCCCAATGGAGCAGCCGGTGCGCGTCGAAGCTGTTATAGATGCGCGCATCGTCGCCCATCGCCATGGTGAAGCCGACCGAGGCCGCCCGCTCGCGGATATTGGCGCGGTTGGCGGCCGACTGTTCGGGCGTCGCGCCATATTTGCGGCCGATATGCTCGACGATATTCTCGCCCTCGGGCGCCATGGCGGGGTTCAGCTCGAAGGGCTGGAAATGGATATCCGCCTCGACCGTATCGCCCAATCGCTCCAGCGCGATCTCCAGCCCGCGCAGCCCGATGATGCACCAGGGGCAGGAAATGTCGGAGACGAAATCGATACGAAGGCGGCGGGGCATGGAAAGTCCTGGCTGAAGCGACCCCAGACCGGCCGCCCCGCCTATGTGGGAGGGCGATCCGGCCCCCGCAACCGTGGCGCTACCAACGGACCCGGACCCAGCCGTCCACCGCCTCGTCCTCCGGGCTGGGATAGACGGCGCGGACCGTCGCGGAGCCATCCGCCTTGGTCGGTGCCCCGGTCAGCACGGGCCGGAAATCGCACAACCCGCCCTGTGCGCGAGGGAAGGGGCCACGCCAATGGTCCCCGGCGATTCGTCGCGGCTGGCCTGATCGATAGTCCATGCCTGGTTTCTCCCGGTGCCGATCATGCCGCCATCCGGGCATCCCGGCCATCCGGGAAAAGCCCGGTATTTCGTGCACTTGGGTAAGGGGTGGGAACAGAGGCCGGTCCTGCCGCCTTGTGTACTGCGCACGCTTTGCCATGTCCGGCCCCGCCGGATACCAGCAGGCGAACCGCTTGAGAGGGAGTTGGACGGATGACGAAGACAGTTCTGGTGACGGGCGCGACCGCCGGGATCGGGGCGGGCACCGCGCGGGCCTTTGTCGCGGCGGGATGGCGGGTGATCGGCACGGGCCGCCGCGCCGACCGGCTCCAGGCGCTGGCCGACGAACTGGGCGATGCGTTCCACCCGCTGGCCTTCGACATCACCGATGAGGAGGCGCTCGACGCCGCGCTGGGCGGTTTGCCGGAGGATTTCGCCGCAATCGACCTGCTCATCAACAATGCCGGTCTCGCACTCGGCACCAAGCCCGCCCAGGACAGCGATCTGGCCCAGTGGCGCACGATGATCGCGACCAATATCGACGGCCTCATCACCATCACCCACCGGCTGCTGCCCGGCCTGATCGCGCGGCGCGGGGGGATTATCAACCTGTCCTCGGTGGCGGCGAACTATCCCTATACCGGCGGCAACGTCTATGGCGGGACCAAGGCGTTCGTGAAGCAATTCTCGCTGAACCTGCGCGCCGACCTGCACGGCAAGGGGGTGCGCGTCACCTCGATCGAGCCGGGGATGGTCGAAACGGAGTTCACGACCATCCGCACCGGCGGCGACCAGGCGGCGTCGGACGCGCTCTATGCGGGGTCGGACCCGATGACGGCGCAGGATATCGCCGCCACGCTGCTCTGGGTCGCCGAGCTGCCACCGCACCTGAACATCAACCGGTTGGAACTGATGCCGGTCAGCCAGTCCTTTGCGGGCTTCCAGGTCGCGCGGGCGGAGTGACTATAGCGGTCGATGCATCACCAAGGCATCGACCGGCCCCAGGCGCGGGTGCCGGAACGCCCCCGGCACCCGTCCGACCGTCGCAAAGCCCAGCGCCGTCCACAGATGCACGGCGGCCGCGTTGCTGGCGACCACGAAGTTGAACTGCATCGCGGCAAAGCCCCGCGCACGGGCTTGGTCGAAGGAGTGCACGGCCATCGCCCGCGCCACCCCCCGTCCGCGCGCGGCGGGGCTGGTCATATAGCCCGCATTGGCGACATGATCCCCACCACCCGCCTGATTGGCGCGGAGGTAATAGGTGCCGAGGATGGCGCCTTCCTCTTCGAACACGAAGACCGTTTTGTCGTCACCAAACCAGTAAGCGAGCGCCGCGTCCTGCGTCATCGCTGGATCGAGCGCATAGGTCTCACCCGCGCGGATCACCGGAAGAATGATCGCCGCGATGGCGGCATGGTCTTGGCGAAGGGCGGGGCGGATGGGCATGATTACCCGCGTACAGCTGGTTGATGACGATGACGATTGCGTCTGACGGGCATCTTCTGTTTCCTTGAAATGGATATAAGCGGAGCAAGCGGTTGAGCAACTATCATCTCGGGCATTTGGCCAAGGTAGACCTTCGCAACATCTGGTTGAGCGAGTCGTCCGACTTTACGCCGTGGCTGGCACGAGAAGAAAATCTGGTGATCCTGGCCGAAACGCTGGGACTCGAACTGGAGCTGGAGGCGCAGGAAAAAGCGGTCGGGCCGTTTCGTGCGGACATCCTGTGCAAGGACATCGGCACAAATGCCTGGGTGCTGATCGAGAACCAGTTGGAACGCACCGACCATGCGCATCTGGGGCAATTACTGACCTATGCCTCGGGGTTGGAGGCGGTCACGATCGTATGGATCGCCGCTCGCTTTACCGAGGAGCATCGTTCTACGCTGGACTGGCTGAACCGCATCACCGACGAGACATTCCGCTTCTTCGGTGTCGAGGTCGAACTCTGGCGGATCGGCGAGTCCCCCGCCGCGCCGCGATTCAATATCGTGTCCAAACCCAATAACTGGAACAAGCTGGTCACCCAGGCGGCCCGCGCGATCGACGAGTCCGCGTTGACCGCGACCCGATCGATGCAGCTCGCCTATTGGAGCGCTTTTGGCGTTCTTCTGATGGCCAAGGGAGGTCCTTTGGCCAAGGAACGCAAGCCCCAGCCGCAATCCTGGATGTCCTATTCGGTCGGCCGGAGCGGGTTTGGGGTAAACGCCTCACAATCCCGGCCCAAGCGGCAGGTGCGCGCCGAACTTTATATCTCAAACGCCTATGCCAAGCCGTTTTTCCACCTGCTGCACCAGCAGCGATTCGAGATCGAAGGCGAACTGGGCTATACGCTGGACTGGGACGAATTGCCCGAAGGGCGCGACACCCGCATTTCGGTGGCTCTGCATGACACCGATCCCGAGGATCAGGCAGACTGGCCACGCCAGCATGAATGGCTGGCGACTCGCCTGAACCAGTTCCACCGCGTCTTTGCGCCCCGCGTGAAGGCGCTAAATCACCAGACATGGAAGCGTAATCCCGAAATCAGCAGCTGATAGGGACATGAGGGAAGGATGATAGCGTCGCTTTACGACGAGGGCGATTCCATCTTGGGAATCGCTGGAGCGGGCGAAGGGATTCGAACCCTCGACCCCAACCTTGGCAAGGTTGTGCTCTACCCCTGAGCTACGCCCGCTCTGGCGTTCCGAACCGGCTGACCGGCTGGGGTGAGGCGGGCTATTAGATGTGGGTTTCGAATCCGGCAAGCACTTTTTTCAATTTTTTTACGGCTGGCGACTCCGATCATAGAACATTACAAGAACATATATGGAGGAGCCCTTCGCCCTGATCGACCGTCTGCGCCGCGCCGCCGCTTTGGTGGCGGATGGTACGGATGGCGGGGTGGAGTCGGGGCGGGGCTTCGAGCTGCGGCTGGCCGTTGCACAACTCCATGAAATCCATGCGCTTTCGTTGGAAGAGGCGGCAAGCGGCGCGGGGCTGGCGCTGGGCTGTGCGCTGACGGTGGGGGCGCGGCCGATCCTGTGGCTGCGCACCGAGGCGGCCGAGCGGCAGGGCGGGCGACTCCATGGGCCGGGGCTGGTGGCGATGGGGCTCGACCCCGCCGATCTGGTCGTGGTGGTGGTCGCCGATGATGCCGCGCTGTTGCGCGCGGCCGCCGATGGCGCGCGCTGTCCGGGGCTGGGCACGGTGATCGCGGAGGGCTGGGGGGCGATGCGCGGGCTGGACCTCACCGCGTCGCGGCGGCTGATGCTGGCGGCCGAAGCCTCGGGCGTGCTGATGCTGGTGCTGCGCGTCGGGGGGCAGGTCGTGCCCAGCGCAGCGGCGACCCGCTGGTCGGTCGCGTCGGCCCCCTCGCGGGCGCTGGCGGCCGACGCGCCGGGAGTACCGGCCTATGATCTGGAATTGCTGCGCCGAAGGGGAGGGCCTGCGGGCGCCCGGTGGCGCGTGGAGTGGAACCGTGACACGCAAAGCTTCGATCCCGCGCCGCTATCTGGCGCTCGTCTTCCCCTGGTTGCCGATCGAGCGGTTGCGGGCGCGCCGCCCGCACCTGTTCGTGGCGCGGGATGAGGCGCCGATCGCCTTTGCCGAATCGGTCGGCGGCGCGATTCGCCTCGCCGCCCTCAACGCCCCGGCGGCCGCGGCTGGGCTGTCGGTCGGGTTGACGCTGGCCGATGCGCGCGCGCGGGTGCCCGAGGTCGAGATTTACCCGCACGATCCTGCCGCCGATGCCGACTGGCTGGAGAGATTGGCCGAGGGCGTGCGGCGCTATAGCCCGGCGGTGGCGCTCGACCCGCCGCAGGGGCTGGTGCTCGATTCGGGCGGCGCGGATCATCTGTTCGGCGGCGAGCGCGGGCTGGCCGAGGATATCGAGACGCGGATGGCGCGGCGGGGCCTGACCGTGCGGCTGGCCTATGCCGACACGCCAGAGGCGGCGCGGGCGTTGGCGCGCCATGCGGGGGCACCGGCGCCCGACGAGATGGGAGCGATCCGCCGCCTGCCCGTCGCCGCGCTGGAACTGGACGAGGATGCCAGCGCGGCGTTGATCGCGGCGGGATTGAAATCGGTCGGCGAGGTGCTGGCGCGGCCGATGGCGACGATCGCGGCGCGCTTCGGGCGGGAGGCGGCGACCGCGCTCCGGCGGCTGACCGGGGAGGAGGACAGCCCGTTGACCCCGCGCGTCGTGGCTGCGCCGATCGGCGTGGAGCGGCGCTTTGCCGAGCCGGTGGCGCGGACCGAGCATATGCTGGGCGTGCTGGAGGAACTGACGGGGGAAGCGGCACGCGCGCTGGAGGAGCGGCACGAGGGCGGGCGACGCTGGGACGCGCGGCTGTTCCGTTCGGATGGCGAGGTGCAGCATCTGCGGGTCGAGACGGGGCAGCCGACCCGCGATCCCGCCGTGCTGCTCCGGCTGTTCCGCGAGCGGATCGAGGCGCTGGCCGATCCGCTCGACCCCGGTTTTGGATACGACCTGATCCGGCTGGATGTGGGGCTCGCCGAAAAGCTGGACGCGGTGCAGCTTCGGCTGGAGGGCGGCGAGGCCAAGTCGGAGGCGGTGGCGGCGCTGATCGACCGGCTGGGCACACGGCTGGGGCGCGAGCGGGTGCGACGGATCCATCCACGCGACAGCCATATGCCCGAACAGGCCGAACTGCTCCTGCCCGCGACCGATCCCGCGCCCAAGGCCGAATGGACCCGGCCCGAGCCGGGGGAGCCGCCCCTGCGTCCGATTCACCTGTTCGATCCGCCCCAGCCGATCGAGTCGCTCGCCGCCGAAACGCCGGATGGCCCCCCGGCGCGGTTTCGCTGGCGGCGGAAAATGCATGACGTGGCGCGCGCCGAGGGGCCGGAGCGGATCGCGGGCGAATGGTGGCGACGGGCGGACATGTCCCCGCCGACGCGCGACTATTACCGGGTCGAGGATGTGCGCGGGCGGCGCTTCTGGATCTTCCGCCATGGTCTGTACAGCGAGACCGAGCGGCCGCGCTGGTATGTCCACGGGCTGTTCGCGTGAGGGGATATCGCCACGATCCTCCCCGGCACGGGGAGGTGGCAGCGCGGAGCGCTGACGGAGGGGGCGCGCCGCTGGGAACGTTCCTTGCC
>NZ_BBPI01000044.1 GCF_000787715.1 Sphingomonas parapaucimobilis NBRC 15100 | reverse complement strand
CACAGGTGGCACGCGTGCAGAAGCGCCCCACCCCTGGCCCCTCCCCTGAAGGGGAGGGGGGCATTTCAGGTCATCCTGCTATCGCGACCGGGCTTAGCGCACCACCCGCGTGATATGCCCCATCTTGCGCCCGGGCCGTGATTCGCCCTTGCCGTAAAGGTGCAGATGCGCCCCCTTCTCGGTCAGTGCGGATTCCCAGGCGTCGTCGCCGATCAGGTTTTCCATCTGCACATGCGCGCCGGTCAGCGACGTGTCGCCCAGCGGCAGGCCGCAGATCGCGCGGATGTGATTCTCGAATTGCGAGGTTTCGGCGCCTTCGATGGTCCAGTGTCCCGAATTGTGGACGCGCGGGGCCATTTCGTTGAAGACGGGGCCGTTCTCGGTCGCGAAGAACTCGCAGGCGAGCACGCCGACATAGCCCAGTTCCTCGGCGATGCGGATCGCGAGCGCGGTCGCCTCCTCGGCCTGGGCGGCGATCTCGGGCGGCGCGGGCAGGGTCGAGGTGCGCAGGATCGCGTCGCGATGGACATTGTGCGGCGGGTCGTAGCGCACCGCCCGGCCGTCCAGCCCGCGTGCGATCAGGATCGAGAATTCGTGGCTGAAATGGATGAACCCCTCCAGCACGGCGGGGCCGCCGATCGCCTCGAACGCGGCGGGGGCCTCGGCGATGTCGCGGATCAGCACCTGACCCTTGCCGTCATAGCCGAAGCGCGTGGTCTTCAGGATGGCGGGGCAGCCGATCCGCTCCAGTGCGGCGGTCAGGTCGGCGGCACAGTTCACCTCGGCCCAGGGGGCGGGGCGGCCGCCGACCTTCTCGACGAAGCTCTTTTCCGCGATCCGGTCCTGCGCGACGCGAAGCGCGGCCGGAGCGGGGTGGACGGGCAGCCGCTCGGCCAGCCATTCGACCGGCGTCACGTCGACATTCTCGAACTCATAGGTCACGACGTCGCAGGCGGCGACGAAATCGGCCAGCACGACCTTGTTGTGATAATCGGCGCGGGTCAGCGAGGACGCGGTCTGCGCCGCGACGCTTTCCTCATCGGGGGCCAGCACATGGGTGCGATAGCCGAGTTGCGCGGCGGCCACCGCCAGCATCCGGCCCAACTGGCCGCCACCCAATATCCCGATCGTCGAACCCGGCTTCAACATTGGCTTACCCTTGCGGATCGTTGGCGACGCTGTCCGTCTGGCGCTGGCGCCACGCCTTCAGGCGCTCGGCAAGGCCCTCGTCCGACAGCGACAGGATCGAGGCGGCGAGCAGGCCCGCATTGATCGCGCCCGCCTTGCCGATGGCCAGCGTGCCGACGGGGATGCCGCCGGGCATCTGGACGATCGAGAGCAGGCTATCCATGCCCTTCAGCGCCTTGGACTCGACCGGCACGCCCAGTACGGGCAGGTGCGTCATGGACGCCGCCATGCCCGGCAGGTGGGCGGCACCGCCCGCGCCCGCGATGATGACCTGGATCCCGCGATCGGCGGCGGTGGTGGCGTAATCGTACAGGCGCTGCGGCGTTCGATGCGCGGAGACGACACGGGTTTCGTGGGGTACGCCCAGCGCCTCGAGCGTCTCGGCGGCATGCCGCATGGTTTCCCAGTCCGAGGTGGACCCCATGATGATCCCGACCGACGTCATATCCGCAATTCCGCCTTAGCCCCTTGAGCCCCGTTTCCGGGGAAGCGGGCTGACTAGCGGGACGGGGCGAGGGGGGCAACCTCCCGTATACGTTCGGACCTTTTCGCGTGGGTTTTTTGGTTCACGCGGAGGCGCGGAGACGCGGAGGTGGCGTCTCCAGCCGCAAGGCTGGTCTATCGAAGGCCAGGTAGAACAGGGGAGTGTCGGAGACGGCAGGGCGTCGCCGCCGCGCGCCGGATCTCTCCGCGCCTCCACGTCTCCGCGTGAGATCAAAATTGATTCACGCGAAGCCGCGATGACGCGAAGAGGAGCGACCGAAAGACGGTCTTGGATACGATGGTTCTCGGTCTCCCGATCGCTTAGCGTTCCGACAGATAATAACGGTCGGTCGGGGTCAGGTCGTCCGCCAGCTCATAGACGATCGGTTGACCGGTTGGGATTTCCAGACCCGTGATCTCGTCGTCCGGGATGTTCGACAGGTGCTTGACCAAGGCGCGCAGCGAGTTGCCGTGCGCGGAGATCAGCACGCGGTTGCCGTCGCGAAGCGCGGGCGCGATACGCTCGTCCCAATAGGGCAGGACGCGCGCGATGGTGTCCTTCAGGCTCTCGGTCGCAGGCACCGGGATGCCCGCATAGCGGCGGTCAAGCGACACGTCGAACTCGCCGCCCGCCTCCGCCGGGGGCGGCGGCACGTCGAAGCTGCGGCGCCAGACCTTGACCTGCTCGTCGCCATGCTTGGCCGCCGTCTCCGCCTTGTCCAGGCCGGTCAGCCCGCCATAGTGACGCTCGTTCAGCCGCCAGTGCTTCTCGGTCGGCAGCCAGAGGCGCCCCATGGTCTCCAGCGCCAGGTTCAACGTCTTGATCGCACGGGTCTGGAGGCTGGTGAAGGTCAGGTCGAAGTCGAGGCCCTTCTCGGCCATCATCGCGCCCGCCGCGCGGGCTTCCGCCGCGCCTTGTGCGGTGACGTCGACGTCCCACCAGCCGGTAAAGCGATTCTCCAGGTTCCAGGCGGACTGGCCGTGGCGGATCAGGACGAGCTGGGGCATGGAAACTCCTTCAAGATGGTCAGGCCCGCATAGAGAAGCGGGCGCGCGGGGTCGAGGTCAGCTGCGGAAACGGGCTTGGGTGGAGGCGGGATTGGCCTTCAGCACGCGGCCCATCCGCGTCGGCCGGTCGAGCAGTTCGCCGCCGCAATCGGGGCAGGTCTCGTCCAGCTCGTCGGCGCATTCGGCGCAGAAGGTGGTTTCCAGCGAGCAGATGAACGCGCCGCCCTGGCTCGGGGGCAGGTCCGCGCCGCAGCGCTCGCAATCGGGTCGCATCTCCAGCATCAGGCGGCCACCTCGCGCACCACGTCGCAAATGCGGTCGACGAGCGTCTCGACCTGGCGCTTGTCCTCGCCTTCGGCCATCACGCGGATGACGGGTTCGGTGCCCGACGGGCGGATGACCAGGCGGCCACGCCCGGCCAGTTCGGCCTCGGCGGCGGCGATGACGCCCTGTACCTTCTCATGCTCCAGCGGCTTGCCGCCTGCAAAACGGACATTCTTGAGCAACTGCGGCAGCGGATCGAAGCGGTGCAGCACCTCGCTGGCGGGCGCGCCCGACCGCTTCAGTTCGGCGAGGACCTGAAGTGCGGCGACCAGTCCGTCGCCGGTGCGGGCATAGTCGGACAGGATGATATGTCCCGACTGTTCGCCGCCGACATTGTATCCGCGTGTCCGCATCGCCTCCAGCACATGGCGGTCGCCGACCTTGGTGCGGACAAGGCCCAGCCCCTGGGCGGCAAGATGCCGCTCCAGCCCCAGGTTCGACATGACCGTGGCGACCAGGCCGCCGCCCGCCAGACGGCCTTCTCGGGCATAGCTGGTCGCGATCATCGCCATCAGCTGGTCGCCATCGACCACTGCGCCGGTTTCGTCGACGATGATGAGGCGGTCGGCGTCGCCGTCCAGCGCGATGCCGATATCCGCGCCGCTCGCCACCACCGTCTCGGCCAGCGCCTGCGGCGCGGTCGAGCCGACGCCGTCATTGATGTTGGTGCCATTGGGGGTCACGCCGATCGCGACCACATCCGCGCCCAGTTCCCACAGCGCGGCAGGGGCGACCTTGTACGCCGCACCGTTCGCGCAGTCGATGACGACGCGCAGGCCGTCGAGGCGCAGCGCCTGCGGGAAGGTCGACTTGGCGAAATGGATATAGCGCCCGGCGGCGTCGTCGACCCGGCGCGCGCGGCCGATCTTGCCCGAGGCGACCAGCGGCACATTCTGCTCGATCAGGCCCTCGATCGATTCCTCGGCCTCGTCGGACAGCTTGTAGCCGTCGGGGCCGAACAGCTTGATGCCGTTGTCGGCAAAGGGATTGTGGCTGGCCGAGATCATCACGCCGATATCGGCGCGCATCGAATGGGTCAGCATCGCGACCGCCGGTGTGGGCAAGGGACCCAGCATCACCACGTCCATGCCGACGCTGGTGAAGCCCGCGACCAGCGCCGATTCGAGCATATAGCCCGACAGGCGCGTATCCTTGCCGATGACGACGCGGTGGCGATGGTCGCCGCGCTGGAAATAGGCGCCCGCCGCCATGCCGACCTTCATCGCCATCTCGGCCGTCATCACCGCGCCATTGGTCGCGCCGCGAATGCCATCGGTGCCGAAATATTTTCTTGCCATGCGGCCAAGTCCCTGCCGGATTAAGAGGGTGTGGAACAATCGGGTTGCGTGCATCCTTTAGCGCGACCTTTGCCAAAGCTCCAAATACGCGAGAACCATGCATGTCGCGCGCGACCCTGATCCTTCTCTGCCTGGCCGCCGGTCTGCTGATCGGCGTGGGCGCGGCGACGCTGGCCCCCTCAATGGCCGCGGGCGCGGTGTTCGTCGCGCGGCCGGTCGGGACCTTGTGGCTGAACGGGTTGCAGATGACCGTCATACCGCTGGTCGTCACGCTGCTGATCACCGGCGTCGCCTCGACCGCGCAGGCGGCGCAGGCGGGGCGGATCGCGGGGCGGGCGATCGTGACCTTCCTGGTGCTGGTGACGCTGACCGCGACCATGGCGGCGCTGGTCACGCCGGGGCTGCTGCACCTGCTCCCCATCCCGCGCGAGGCGGCCGCCGCGCTGAAGGCGGCGCTGGGCCATGCCGAGCCGGTCGCCCCGCCGCCGCCCATCGCCGAGTTCGTGACCGGCATCGTGCCGACCAACATCTTCGCCGCCGCCACCAACAATGCGCTGTTGTCTCTGATCCTGTTCACGCTGGCCTTCGCCTTTGCGATCACCCGGATCGAGGGAGAGGGGCGGGTGCTGCTGCTCCGCGTCTTCACCGCGATCCGCGATGCGATGCTCGTGCTGATCGGCTGGGTCCTGTGGCTCGCGCCGTTGGGCGTCTTCGCGCTGGCCTTTGTCGTCGGCGCGACGGCGGGGGGCGGGGCGTTCGGGGCGCTGGCGCATTATATCACGATCATCGCCAGCATCGGGGTGATCGTGATGCTGATGGCCTATGCCGTCGCGGTGCTGGCGGCGCGGGTGCCGCTGTCGCGATTCGCCCGCGCGCTGGCCCCGGCCCAGGCGGTCGCCATCTCGACCCAAAGCTCGCTCGCCAGCCTGCCCGCGATGATCGAGGGGACGAAGACGCTGCGCATCGCGCCTGCGACGGCCGGACTCGTCCTGCCGATGGCGGTGGCGATGTTCCGGGGGACGCAGCCCGCGATGAATGTCGCGGTCGCGCTCTACATCGCCGACTGGTTCGGGATCGTGCCCGGCATGGCTTCGGTCACCGCCGCCGTGGTCGTTGCGATCCTGTGTTCGCTGGGTTCGGCCAGCCTGCCGTCGCAGATCACCTTCTTCGCCTCGATCGCACCGGTCTGTGTCGCGCTCGGGGTGCCCGCCGCGCCCCTGGGGCTGTTGATCGCGGTGGAGACGATTCCGGACATCTTCCGCACGCTGGGCAATGTCAGCATGGACCTCGCCGCCACCGCGACCGTTTCCCGTTTGAGCGGCACGATCGACGAGGAACTTCCATGAAATATCGCACTCTCGGCCCCGAATTCGAGGTTTCCGCGCTGGGCCTGGGCTGTATGCCGATGGCCGGTGTCGGCCGGAACATGTATGGCGAGGCGAGCGAGGCGGAGAGCATCGCCACCATCCACCGCGCGATCGAACTGGGCGTGACCCTGTTCGACACCGCCGAAATCTATGGCCCGCTGGTCAATGAGGAATTGGTCGGCCGCGCCATTCGCGGCAAGCGCGACGCGGTGGTCATCGCGACCAAGTTCGGCTTTCGCTATGACGAGAACGGCATGACCGGCGTGGATTCGACCCCGGCCAATGTCCAGCGCGCCTGCGAGGGCTCGCTCCAGCGGCTGGGGGTCGAGACGATCGACCTGTTCTACCAGCACCGCGTCGACCCCAATGTCCCCATCGAGGAGACGGTCGGCGCGATGGGGCGGCTGGTCGAGCAGGGCAAAGTGCGGCGGCTGGGCCTGTCCGAGGCGAGCGCCGAGACGATCCGCCGCGCCGCCGCCGTCCATCCGATCGCGGCGGTCCAGTCGGAATATTCGCTGTGGGAGCGCGATGTGGAGGCGGACATCCTGCCGGTGGTGCGCGAACTGGGCATCGGCTTCGTGCCGTACAGCCCGCTGGGACGCGGTTTCCTGACCGGGCAGATCACCCGGCGCGAGGATTTGCCCGAGGGCGATTATCGGCGCAACGATCCGCGCTATTCGGAAGAGAATTTCGACCGCAATATGAAGGTCGTCGAGGTGGTGAAAGCCATCGCCGCCGCGCATGACGCCAGCGCGGCGCAGGTGGCGCTGGCGTGGCTGCTGGCGCAAGGCGACGATATCGTGCCGATCCCCGGCTCCAAGCGGCGTGCGACGCTGGAGGATTCGATGAAGGCGGCGGACCTGGTGCTGTCGGCCGACGAACTGGCCAGGCTGGACCAAGCGTCGCCGCGTGGCGGCACCGCAGGGCCGCGTTATGGAGAGAAGGCGATGGCGATGACGCGGCTCTGAGGCCAAATCCCACCCTCCGTTCGCACTGAGCGAAGTCGAAGCCCACGCCCTGACCTGTCCGCAGGCGTCACCCCGTGCACTTCGACTTCGCTCAGTGCGAACGGAGGTGAGGGTGAGCGGAAGAGAAGGGAGATGGGAAAAGGGGCGGCCGGGTTTCCCCAACCGCCCCGCGCTCATCAATGCGGCTTCTGCTCCAGCCGCGTATCGATGCCTGCCGCCGCCGGTTCGGCCAGTTCCTTGTCCCCGGCCAGTGCGGCTTCGGCCTTCAGCCGGTCGAGATGCATCAGCCGGGCGATGAAGGGCGACACCACCAGCACGACCACGCCGATCCCGATCGAGAACCAGCCGATCCGCGTATAGACGTCGAGCACCTTTTCCGGCCCCGCGCCCTCGCCGCCGGTCGCCTGTGCGATGAGACCGGCGATGAAGTTGCCCGCCGCCGTGGCCAGGAACCAGGTGCCCATCATCAGCCCGGTCATGCTGGGCAGCGACAGCCGCGTCATCGCCGACAGGCCGACCGGCGAGAAGCACAGCTCCGCCATGGTGTGGATCAGATAGACCAGGATGACGAAGATCACCGGCGTCGGCGCCCCGGCGTAGAGGGCCGCGCCCGCCACCAGCACCAGGAAGCCGGCACCCACGCCGACCAGGCCGATGCCGAACTTGAACGGCGCGCTCGGCTCCCATCCGCGCTTGGCGAGGAAGGTCCAGATCGCGGCGAACACGGGGGCCAGCGCGATGATGAAGATCGAATTGACCGACTGGAAGGCCGAAGCCGGAATCGTCCAGCCGAGCAGGCTGCGGTCGACCGAACGGTCGGTATAGACGTTGAGCGAGGAACCCGCCTGTTCGAACAAGGCCCAGAAGAGCGGGCAGAGCGCGATCAGGAACAGAGCGGCCAGAATGCGGTCGCGGTCGACCTTGTCCAGGGTGAAGACCGCCCGCCACAGGATGAAGCCCACGGTGCCGATGCCGAAGACGATCAACAGCGTGCCGACCGCATCCTGATGTCGGATCAACTGCCACGTCACCAGCGTCGCGGCGATCCCGCCCAGATAGATGAGCCACTCACGCGACAGACCCGCCACGACCGGCGCGCGCAGGATCGGCAGCGAGGGGGCTTCGCCCGCCCCGTGCAGTTCGCGCTTCAGGCCGATAAAGGCGACCAGCCCGAGCAACATGCCGACGCCCGCCGCGCCGAAGCCATAGGCCCAGCCCACCGTCTCGCCCAGCACGCCGCACACGATCGGCCCCAGCGCGCCGCCGCCGTTGATCCCCATGTAGAAGATCGAGAAGGCGGGATCGCGGCGCATGTCGTCGCGGGCGTAAAGCTGTCCCACCAGCACCGAGATATTGGCCTTGAGGAAGCCGGTGCCGATGACGATCGCGGCCAGCGCGAGGTAGAAGCCTTCGAGATAGACGCCCTGTGCGCCCTGCGGCCCTTCCATCGCGGCGATCAGCAAATGGCCAAAGGCGATGAAGACCCCGCCCGCCAGCACCGCACGTCTGGCCCCCAGATAGCGATCCGCCAGATAGCCGCCGATCACCGGGGTGAAATATACCAGCGACATATAGGCGGCGTAGATGCCGAATGCCGGTTCGTCGGTGAACAGGAAATGCTTGGTCAGGTAGAAGACCAGGATGGCGCGCATTCCATAGAAGGAAAAACGCTCCCACATCTCGGTGAAGAACAACAGGAACAGGCCCCGGGGGTGCCCCAAAACCGTCTTGCCGCGTGCAGCGGCCTCATACGCACTCGCCATGCCGGCGTTTACTCCATCGGGATCGCCCCCGGTGCGACCAGGGGCGCACGCGGGGGCGTAATGGTTCAGTAACCTAACGCCAAAGCCGCGACTGTAAATATCATGCGCGACGACGTAAGGATGTAAGCCATGACCGACATGGCTTTCAACGACCGCTCGACGCCCCTCACGCTGCTGACGACCCGCCGTTCGGGCAAGCCGCGCGACCTGATCGCGCCCGGCCCCCGGCCGGACGAGCTGGCGCAGATGCTCGGCATCGCGGCGCGCACGCCCGACCATGGCAAGCTGGCCCCGTGGCGCTTCGTGATCGTGCCCGCCGAGGCGCGGGGCCGACTGGCCGAGGTCATCACCACCGCCTACCGCGCTGAACGACCGCAGGCGGGCGCGACCGAGATCGCCGCGCTGGAACAGTTCGCGCATCAGGCCCCCGATCTGGTCGTCGTCCTGTCCAGCCCGCGTACCGAAAGCCATATTCCGCTATGGGAACAGGAATTGTCGGCGGGCGCGGCGTGCATGAACCTGCTCCATGCCGTCCATGCCATGGGCTATGCCGGGGGCTGGCTGACCGGCTGGCCCGCCTTTTCGGATGCGGTGCGCGATGCGTTCGGAGCCGCGCCCGAGCGGATCGTCGGCTTCGTCTTCATCGGCACCCCCGGCCGTCCGCTTGACGAGCGGCCGCGCCCCGACATGGGCCGGATCGTCTCGACCTGGAACGGATGAAGCGAGCGTCGCGTGCGACGGTCCTGCAAACGTTATCGGGATAACGGCTCGACATGGTGTCGCCCATGCTGTATTAACTCGGCATGACAGCTCTTAGCGGCGACGACAGCCCGGTCTATATCCGCCTGCGCGGCACGATCGCGGCGGGCATTCTCAACGGCACCTATCGCACGGGGGACCAGCTTCCCTCGGTGCGGGCGCTGGCCGCCGAACAGGGCGCGAACCCGCTGACCGTCGCCAAGGCCTATCAGAGCTTTCAGGATGACGGCTATGTCGAGGTGCGGCGCGGGGTCGGCATGTTCGTGATGCCGGGCGCCGCCGACCGGCTGCGCAGCGCGGAGCGGCAGAGCTTCCTGTCGGTGCAGTGGCCGCGCATCCGCGACCATATCGAACTGCTGGGCCTGGACCCGGCCGACCTGCTCAACGCCGAGCGCGTCTGACCTTCGGACGGCAGCCCCAGGCCATCAGCCCGGTCGCCGCGACCCAGGCGGCGAGCAACCCGGTCAGCGCGGCGAGCGGCCACCAGATCCAGGGCATTCCCTGTCCGCCATGCAGTCGGCGGACCCAGGACAGCATCACCGGCTCCGCATGAGCGGGCGCGGCCAGGGCCTTGGCGCTGTCGTCGGCGACCTTGACGACGCTTGGTTCGCCACCCTCGAAATACAGCGTCCAGTCGGGGGAGCGCTCGGTCGGCCAGTCGATCGCGCGCAGCGTGCCGTGCGTCCATCCGCTGGCGCTGGCGACGACCCGGTCGACGGGCAGGGCGGCGCGGGAGACCGGCGGTGCGGCGGGGGTGGCGGTCATGACCGGTGTCGGGACGACGGCCAGGCCGGTCGCGGTCAGCGCCAGGACCGGGATCGCCGACCATAGCCCGACGCGGCGATGCACGATCGTCCACCGCGTTTCGTTGCGCGGGCGCTTGGTGGATGTCTTCGGCCGCTTGCGGGTCATCTGTGCCCAAAGCCCGGTCAGGCTGGCCAGCGCCAAGCCGAACCCACCGAGCCCGACGATCCACCGGCCGAGGCCCGACAGGAACAGCCCGTCATGCACCCGTCGTGCCGCACCGATGACACCGCCATCCTTCCAGCCGCTTGCCAGCACCTGTCCGGTCGGCGGGTCGAGAAACAGCAGCCGCTGCGCCCGGTCGCTGGTCCGGTCGAGCGTCACGACGACCGGAGAAGACCCCTGCTCCAGCGACAGCGCGGCGATCCGCTCGCCGGGGCGCAGGCGGCGATGTGCGACGTTGCTATAGAGAGAAGCGGCCTGCCGCTGTTCGCCGCTCACGCGGAAGCGGGCGGGGGCGGCGATCCGTTCCAGCATGGGGGCGCTCGCCAGGATCGCGCCGGACAGGGCCAGGGCAAGTGCGATCAGCCCGACCGCCAGCCCCAGCCAGCGATGGACCTGCACTCCCGTATCGCGAAGGGTAATTCCGGCCACACAAACCCCGAAACAGACGGCGCGCCCTGCTATAGCCAAGAGGCGGCGTCAATCGGGGAGGGCCATGCCGTTCCATCCCCACCCTTCGTTCAGGCCGAGCGAAGTCGAAGCCCATGCCCGGCT
>NZ_BBPI01000045.1 GCF_000787715.1 Sphingomonas parapaucimobilis NBRC 15100 | reverse complement strand
GCGGAAGCACCCCACCCCCGGCCCCTCCCCTGAAGGGGAGGGGTAAGCAGAGTTGATCGTTTTCGTCTCTAGCGCTGCCGCAGCGCCCGTTCCCCGGAATTCGGGCCTTATATAGACGCCCCACAAGGTCTCCGTTGAGCGACCTTACGTCGTTTTCCGACCGCCAGCGCAGCCATCCCCGAAACTCGTCCTGGCTGTCGAAACAACCGATGATATGATCCGACCCAGCAAGCTGAGCATAGACCGCATCGCTCTGCTCGTCGGCTTCTTCTGGCGACGATTCGAAGCAGTCGGGATGCGCCGACAAAGCCTCGATACGCGACGCACTAAGACGGGCAGCAGCTGCGGCTTCAACAGGCCAGATCATAAAAGTTATGCTGCTACTTTAGCGGCGAAGTGGTCGGTTTCTATCTTTCCGGCCTTTGCTCGCCCCCGTCACGCTAATCGGATATCCCCCGACGCCATGACCCGCGTAAACAGCGGGAAGATATGCTCGACCGCAAAGGCGTGCATCTCGGCCGAGCGCGATGAACAGGCGTCCCCGGCGATGACCACGTCATAGGACAGTTCCCACGCCGAGCGTGCGGTCGATTCGACGCCCATGTTCGTCGAGATGCCCGCGATCACCACCGTCCGTACCCCGCGCCGCCGCAATTGCAGGTCGAGGTCGGTGCCGGTGAACGCGCCCCAATGATGCTTCAGCACGACAATGTCGCCGGGCTGGCGCAGATCGGGGACCAGCTCGCTGAATTCCGGCGGGGTGCCCTCCGGCGGCAGGCTGGGGCGGTCGGCGTTGAGGCTGGGCATCGTCTCGGGCGTGAAGCCGACATGGACCAGCACGACCGGCGCGCCCGCCTCGCGAAAGCGGGCCGCCAGCGTCCTGGCGGTCGCCACCACCGCCTCGCCCGATCGTGGCCCGCCCGCATGGGGAACGATGCCCTGTTGCAGGTCGATGAGGACGAGGGCGGTGGTGCGGGGATCGAGCATCGTCATCCCCGCTCAACCGGCCGGGCGGCGGGGCGTTCCGTCAGAGTCGCCCGAACACCGCCTCGAACCCCGCACGGTCGCCTGCCGCGAGCAGCCGCGCCTGTTCCAGCCAGCGGTCGCGCGCCATGCGGCCCGAAAAGGCGCCAAGCTGCGCGTCGAGCGCCTGCGCCTGTGACTCGCTGAGCGCGGCCATGTCGCCGACCGTGGTGATACCGTGCTCGGCCAGCTTCTGGGTAAGCTTGGGACCCAGGCCCTTGAGCAGCGTGATCGGCTGATCCTCCGGCCGCGCCGGTTCGGCAGGAGATTCAGTGGGGGCGGGCGCGGCTTCGGCGGCCGGGCTGGCGGTCATCGGCGCGGCGGCGGCGACCGGTTCGTCGTTCAGCGGTTCGTCCGCGATGACCGGCTCTTCGGGCGCGGTGGGCGTCGGCATGACCGGCGTCTCGACCGGCGCAGGCGTCGGGGCCGGGGGAGGCGGCGGTGCGGCCGGGGCAGGCGCCGGTGCAGGAGTGGGCGCGGGCGCGGGCGTCGGGTGCGCCTTGGGCTCGGTCAGCGAGGCTTCGCTGATCGGCTTGTGGTCGGGCTGGCGCACCGACAAACCGGCTTCCTGTGCATTTTCCTCCACCCGGCGCGCGGCCTGTTTGCGGCGATGCTTCAGGCGCATGCCGACTACGATGATCGCGATCGCCGCCAGCGCGACGATGGCGAGCAGGACGAAATGGATGGTCGTGATCGCCGCCACGCCATCGGGTATCAGGCTCGTCGCCGGTGCTGCGGTCGTATCGTTCATGGCTTCACCCTATTGTCCACCCATTGCCTCAGGGGTGCGCGTCGCCCCAATCGCTGGGATCAAAGCTCGGTTCCCGCTTCGCGCGCAACCTCGCGCCAGCCGATGTCGCGGCGGCAAAAGCCGTCGGGGAAGCGGATCGCATCGACCGCGCGATAGGCGGCGGCCTGCGCCTCGCCCACGGTCGCGGCGCTGGCGGTGACCGCCAGCACGCGGCCGCCGCTGGCCACCAGTTGTTCGCCGTCCATCCTGGTGCCCGCCTGGAACACCACCGCGCCGGTCGCCTCGGCGTCGTCGATCGCGTCGATGGCCCCGCCCGCCTTGGGCGTGCCGGGATAACCCGCAGCCGCCATCACCACGGTCAGGGCTGGATCGTCCGAGAAATCGGGCGCGGGGAGTTCGGCCAGACGCCCCTCGGCCACCGCCAGCATCACCGCCAGCAGATCGCCCTGGAAGCGCAGCATCAGCACCTGGCATTCCGGGTCGCCGAAGCGGGCATTATATTCGATCAGCTTCGGCCCCTGCTCGGTCAGCATCAGCCCGGCATAGAGCACGCCCGAAAAGGGCATTCCCTCGGCGCGCAGCGTATCCACGGTCGGCCGCACGATCCGGTCGATCGCCTGCTGCTCCAACCCGGGCGTCAAGACGCGCGCGGGGCTGTACGCGCCCATGCCGCCGGTATTGGGGCCGGTATCGCCGTCGCCGACACGCTTGTGATCCTGTGCCGATCCGAAGGGGAGCAAGGCCTCGCCATCGGTCAGGACGAAGAGGCTGGCCTCCTCGCCCTCCAGGAATTCCTCGATCACGACCTCGGCGCCGGGGACCGAGAACAGGTCGGCGATCGCGCCTTCCGCCTCGGCCTTGGTGAAGGCGACGGTCACGCCCTTGCCAGCGGCCAGGCCATCGGCCTTGATGACCACGGGCAGGCCGAAGGTGGTGGCGAGCGCGGCTTGCGCCTCGGCCAGCGTGTTGACGCGGACATAGCCCGCGGTCGGGATATCGGCGCGGCGGCACAGATCCTTGGTGAAACCCTTCGACCCCTCCAGCTGCGCAGCGGCCTTGCTCGGCCCGAACACCGGCACGCCTTCTGCGCGGAGCGAATCGGCCAGGCCGTCGACCAAAGGCGCTTCGGGGCCGACAACGACCAGGCCGATATCGTGATCCTTCACGAAGGCCACCACGGCGGCATGATCGGTCGCGTTCAGCGCCACGCACGTCGCATGGGCGGCGATACCGGGGTTGCCGGGCGCGGCGTAGAGCGTATCTAACCCGTTCGACTGTGCCAGCTTCCACGCCAGTGCGTGTTCGCGGCCACCCGATCCCAGCAGCAGGACGTTCATGCCCGATCCTTATCCCTATGACGAAAGTTCGAGGCTGGTAGCCGAGGAGATCGCCGGCGACAACGCGCTCGCGCTGTCGGTGGGCGAACTCAGCCTGAAGCTGAAGCGGATGGTGGAGGGCGAATTCGGCCATGTCCGCCTGCGCGGCGAGATTTCGGGGTATAAGCGCGCCACCTCGGGCCATGTCTATATGAGCCTGAAGGACGAAAATGCGGTCATCGACGCGGTGATGTGGAAGGGGGCGGCCAATACCTTGCCCTTCCAGCCGCAGGACGGGATCGAGGTGATCGCCACCGGCCGCCTGACCACCTTCCCCGGCCGCTCCAAATATCAGATCGTCATCGAACGGATGGAACTGGCAGGGGCCGGCGCGCTGATGGCGCTGCTCGAAAAGCTGAAGGCCAAGCTGGCGGGCGAGGGGCTGTTCGCGCGCGAACGGAAAAAGCCGCTGCCCTTCATGCCGCCGGTGATCGGCGTCGTCACCTCGCCCACCGGCGCGGTCATCCGCGACATTCTCCATCGGCTGGAGGATCGCTGTCCCACCCATGTCATCGTCTGGCCGGTCAAGGTGCAGGGGGACGGTTCGGCCAGGGAAATCGCCGCCGCCATCCGGGGCTTCGATGCGATCGAACCCGGCGGCCCGGTGCCGCGTCCCGACCTGGTGATCGTCGCGCGCGGCGGCGGCTCGATCGAGGATCTCTGGTCGTTCAACGAGGAGGTCGTGGTGCGCGCGGTCGCCGACTGCTCCATCCCGATCATCTCGGCGGTGGGGCATGAGACCGACACGACGCTGTGCGACTATGCCGCCGACCTGCGCGCGCCGACCCCCACGGCGGCGGCGGAGATCGCGGTGCCGGTGCTGGCCGACATCCGTCTGACCGTGGCCGCGCAGGGGCAGCGCGCCGAGCGGTGCGCGCGGCGCTATGTCGAACGCGGGCGCGAGCAATTGACGGCGATGGCGCGGCTGTTGCCCAAGCGGGACCAGTTGCTGGGGCCGCAGCGCCAGCGGGCGGACGAAGCGGGGGCGCGGCTCGACCGGGGACTGGAGCGGCGGGTGACGCTGGCGCGCGGCGGGCTGGACCGGGCGGGCGCGGCGCTGCGCCCGGCGATTCTGGAGCGGCAGGTGGAGCGCGGGCGCGACCGGCTGGCCTCGACCTGGCGGCTGGTCCAGTCGCTCAACCCCGATCGTATCCTGGAGCGCGGCTATGCCCGGATCACCGCGCGGCCGGGTGGCGAGACCCTGTCCTCGGCCGAGGCGGCGCGGGCGGCGGACACGCTGACCCTGCGCTTCCGCGACGGCACGGTGGACGTGGCGGTGGAGGCGGCCGGGGTTGAGCGGCCTGCTCTCAAAACCTATGACAAGCCCAGGCGGGAGCAGCCGAAACAGGCTGGGCCGGATCAGCCGACGCTCCTTTGACCCCGAAAGAGACCAACATGCTGATGTCGAACACCGATCGCCCCGCGCGGCTTCATTATATGGCCAATGGCTTTCGTGTCCTGTCGCCGGGCGATCACGTCGTCTGCGCGGTGACGGGGCGGCGCATCGCGCTCGAAGACCTGAAATATTGGAGCGCGGCGCGGCAGGAAGCCTATGCCGATGCCGAGGCGACGGCGAAGGTGCTCGGTCCGCAATGAGGATGGGGGGCGGAGTCGTTGCGTTGCTGCTCACCGGATGCGTGGCACCGGCCGAACCCATGGCGGCACCCGCCACCACCCAAGCCCCACGCCCCGCTCCAGCCCCTGTCGCCATTCCCCTGACCCCGTTCCACTGGACCGGGCAGCTCAGCCAGGGCGGCTTGATCCACGGGCAGGCCCCGACCGGGGCGGTGTCAGTGACGCTCGACGGACAAGTCCTGCCGCTGGCCCCGGACGGGGCGTTTTTGGCTGGATTCGACCGTGACGCAGGGCCATCGGCCGAACTGGTCGCCAGCTTGTCCGACGGCCGACAGGTGCGGCAGCCATTGACCATCGCGCCGCGTGACTGGCGGATCGAGCGGCTGAACAGGCTGCCCAAATATCCCGTGCCGGATCCCGAATTCCAGCGGCGGCGTCCCCCCGAACTCGCCTTGATACGGGCCGCCCGTGCGCAGGAAACCGATGCGGAGGGCTGGCGTCAGACGCTGGCATGGCCTGTGACGGGGCGCATCTCGGGGCTGTTCGGGGCGCAGCGCATCTATCGCGGCGAGCCGGGCAGCTATCACTCGGGCACCGACGTCGCGGCCTCGACCGGGACCATCGTCCGCGCCCCCGCCGACGGCGTCGTGATCCTGGCGGCCGAGCAGCCGTTCACGCTGGAGGGGCATCTGCTGATGCTGGACCACGGCCAGGGGCTGAACAGCGCCTTCCTGCACCTGTCGCGGATCGATGTCCGCGTCGGCGACCATGTCCGCCAGGGCCAGCCGATCGGCGCGGTCGGCGCCACCGGCCGCGCGACAGGCCCGCATCTCCACTGGAGCCTGCAATGGCGCGGCCGCAAGCTCGACCCGCTGCTGGTGACGGGGCCGATGCCGTGAGGGGCGGCGGGGTCAGCGGATGCGCTTGACCAGCACCGAGCGCCCGCCCGCGATCGAAGCGCGATAGCCGCTGAGCGGCGCTTCCTTCAGGACGATCCTGTCGCCGGGATCGGGGGGGAAGGTCAGGGCATCGATCGTTTGCCAGACGGAGCCGTTGGCCAATTCCAGATTCCACCGGCCATAGCTGTTGGCCGCCTTCGCCGACGTGATCTTGGTATCGATCTGGCGAACCTCGGTATTGGCGTCGTCCTTACCGCCGCCGAACATGTCGCTCGTCGGGGTGGCGAGGCCGAACCGGGATTGCTTGCGCGCGATGACGGCCTTGCGGTCCATCACCATGAGCTCGCCGGATGCGCGCGATGCCAGGATGGTAGCCGTGGCCTGGTCATAACAGGCCAAGCGCGCGCCATCTTGGGTAATGGCCCTGCATCGGGACAGTTCATCGACCTGGCGGACGACGGAGCCATCCTGCGCACTGGCTGGAATGGCGGTCAGGATCGCCACTGTTCCGGCAACCGCCATCCACCCGTTTCGCAACATGTTCAGTTCCCGCCTGCTCGACCGGAGCCATCCGACACGGCGCGTTGCGCAAGATCGCGGCTCGCTTCGCGCTGACGAGCCCATTCCTCACGCGTCATGCACAGTTTCTTGGTTTTCACGAACGATCCCGTTTCGACGATGCGACGACAGATCGGTTTGTCCGCCGCAGCCGGATCGACTGGGGGCCTTGCGGGTGCGGGTGCGGCAGAACTCTGTGCCGCCAATGCCAGGAGCAGACCAAGTGTCATCGTGCATCTCCCATTCTGAAGGTCGTTCGGTACGCCCCGCACGACGATATCCGTCCGGAACGCAACATAGGCAATATGCTTCTTTTATTACCTGATCGAAGCCCTGCGTCCGTCCATTGGCCATGCAGCGACATCCTGTTGCACTTATGCTACAATGCAGCAAAAAGGACATAATCTTTCAAATGGCGATTGTATAAGGTTTTACCAGCCGGTTAGGCTGCCCCCAGCAGCAGGGTTAACCTGCGCTAATGATCGGCCCGGTCAAACGGGCGACAAAAGGGGTAAGATATGAAGCAGTTCATGCGAGGCCAGTTGCTGGCGTCCAGCTTGCTGGCCGGAAGCGCCATTTTCGGCGCCGTTCCCGCTTTCGCGCAGACGACGGACCAGGCTGGCAATGCGCCGGTCGCCGCGCCGCCCGCCGCGCAGGAGCCGGGTGTCCAGACCAACGAGTCCACCAGCGCCACGACGCAGGGCGGTGACGTCGTCGTCACCGGCACGTTGATCCGCAATCCGAACATCATCGCGACCAGCCCGGTGACCGTCGTCAGCCAGGAGGAAATCCAGCTCCGCCAGGTCAACGTCGCCGAGCAGATTCTTCGCGAACTGCCGGGTGCGGTTCCGTCGATCGGTTCGCAGGTGAACAACGGCAATGGCGGTGCGTCCTTCGCAAACCTGCGTGGCCTTGGCACCAACCGCAACCTGATCCTGCTGGACGGCGCGCGTATCGCGCCCGCAGGCCTGGGCGGCGCGACCGACCTCAACAACATTCCGCTGGCGCTGATCGAGCGTACGGACGTGCTGACCGGCGGTTCGTCGACCACCTATGGCGCGGACGCGGTTGCGGGCGTCATCAACTTCATCACCCGCAGCGACTTCTCGGGCGTCGACGCGTCGCTGACCGACCAGATCACGGGCAAGGGCGACGGCCACAGCTATCGTGCCGAACTGACCGTCGGTGCCAATATGGATGACGGCCGTGGCAACGCGGTGCTGAGCCTCGGCTATCAGGAAACCGACCCCGTCTATCAGGGCGATCGCGATTTCGGTGTGCAGTCGATCGATTCCTATACCGGCACGGCAGGCGGCTCGGGCACGACCGTTCCGGGTGTCTTCTCGGTGGCGAATGTAGGCACGCGCCAGCTGAACAGCACCGGCACGGCTCTGGTCCCGATTTATTCGCGGTTCAACTTCAATCCGTACAACATCTATCAGACGCCGTTCCGCCGCTTCAACATCTTCGGCTCGTCGAAGTATGAGGTGTCGGACCACCTGGAATTCTACAGCCAGGCGATGTTCTCAAAGAATACGGTGTCGACCATCATCGCCCCGTCGGGAACCTTCGGCAACACGCTGACCGTCCCGATCAGCAACCCGTATCTCTCGGGCGGTGTGCGCGACACCTTCTGTCTGAACGCCGTCGACGCCGATCCCAACACGGCAGGCCGTCAGGCGCCGACCCAGGCGCAGTGCAACAGCTATTACGGTGCCACCAGCACCACCGATCCGAACTATCGCACCTTCACGACCTCTGCATCGCGTCGCTTCGTCGAGGCCGGGCCGCGTATCAGCGAATACACGACCCAGCTGTTCAATATCCGCGCGGGTGTTCGCGGCGCGCTGGTCGGCAACTTTAACTACGACGTGTTCGGCGCCTATGGCGAGAGCGAGAACGTCCAGCGCCAGTCGGGCAACGGCCTGCTGTCGCGTCTCCAGCAGGCCGCGCTGGCGACCAGCACCACGAGCTGCGTCAACACCGCCAACAATTGCGTTCCGATCAACCTGTTCGGCCCGGCTGGCAGCATCACTTCGAATCAGCTGGGCTTCCTGCTCGGCGTGAACACCAGCAGCGCGACCCTGACGACGCTCGGCACCCTGCGCGGCGTCATCTCCGGCGACTTCGGCGTATCGAGCCCCTTTGCCGAAACCCCGATCAGCATCGCGTTCGGCGGCGAGTATCGCAAGTACACCGCCCGCACGACGTCGGATGCGGCGACGCAGACGCCTGGTGAAGTGCTCGGCAATGGTGCGGCCAGCCCGGATGCCAGCGGCCGTTATGACGTCAAGGAAGGGTTTGTCGAACTCAACGTCCCGGTCGTCGAAGACAAGCCGTTCTTCCGCAGCCTGAACCTGGAAGCGGGTGCCCGTTATTCGGACTATTCGCGCTCGGGCGGCAACTGGACCTGGAAGGTCGGCGGCAGCTGGGAGCCGGTGGCTTCCTTCAAGCTGCGTGCTCTGTACAACCGCGCGGTTCGCGCCCCCAATATCGGCGAGCTCTTCTCGCCGGTCGTGACCGGGCTCGACAATCTGGCGGTCGATCCTTGCGCCGGTGCGGCGCCGACCACCAACGCCAATCTGCGCGCAGTCTGCCTGGCACAGGGTGCCCCGGCCTCGACCATTGGCAACATCCTCAACGGATCGTCCGGGCAGATCAACACCACGGGTGGCGGCAACCCCAATCTGGGCGTCGAAAAGGCCAGCACCTTCACGGTCGGTGCGGTGATCCAGCCGACCTTCCTGTCGGGCTTCTCGCTGACGGTCGACTATTACAACATCAAGGTCGACAACGCGATCGGCGCGCCGACCGTGGGTGACGTGATCAACGGCTGTTTCGCCAACCTGACTGCGGCGAGCGCGACCAGCTCGGCCTGCACGGGCATCCGTCGTAACCCGCTGACCGGCGGTCTCGACGGTAGCGCCGCAGATACGCTCGGTCTGCCGGTGCCGCTGGCCAATATCGGCCAGCTGCTGACCGACGGTATCGATCTGGCGGCGAACTACCGCCACAATCTGGGCTTCGGCAAGCTGACCCTGAACTTCATGGGCAACTGGACCAACCGCTCGAAGTATCAGGCGACCCCGACCTCGATCTACCGCGAGTGCACCAGCTATTATTCGGTGAACTGCGGCTCGATCCAGCCGGAATTTTCGTTCAACCAGCGTACCACGCTGACCATCGACAAGGTCGATCTGTCGGTCCTGTGGCGTTACCTGGCCCCGGCCAAGTATGAGCCGCTGGCGCTGGCCGACGATATCGCCGCGGGTGGCGGCCCTGTCGCCGCCTACCAGCGGATCAAGGCCTATCACTATTTCGACCTGACCACGCGCTTCCAAGCGACGGACCGTTTCTCGCTGCTGTTCGCAGTGCGCAACGTGTTCGATCGCAAGCCGCCGTTCGTGGGCTCGTCGATCGGTTCTACCAGCTTCAACAGCGGTAACACCTACCCGTCGACCTACGATCCGCTGGGTCGTCTGTTCTCGGTCACGGCGCGCGTTACGTTCTGATCCGATCACAGAATTGCCTCATCAGGGCGGTGGCTTCAGCCACCGCCCTTTTTTTGTGCGTCGCTGGGGCACGCGATCCTCACGAGTCCCTTGCAAGGCAGCGGACAGGCCTTTCCCACTTTCCAATTTTTGTCAGGCTTCGCTGCCTCAACCTCCATTCGGAACTACGGCAAAAATATTGTCGCAAAATGTATCAAAAACATAATACTCGGCATTTTGTGCAATCGATATCACGGTATTGTGTAAGAGTGTATGTCGCATCTGTCATGACGTAACGCGTGGTTACCCGTTGCATTTTTCCCATCTTTACAATGGCGCTGCTCCGTACCAATCAAGCAACATTCGGTTACGGAACGGAAATTCCGTTTCGCGAAGTCAGGTAGACCGACGAGCCGAAATCGGACGTCGGACGGGAAAAGGGGTATAGACCATGACCTATTCGTGGATGGGGCCGCGCAAGCTGGGGCTGTTGGGCACCGTTGCGCCACTGTCGATGCTGTTGGGGGCGCCCGCGCTGGCGCAAAGCGTGCCGGCCGCCAATCAGAACGCTGAAGCCAATGCCCAGGTCGCGCAGGGTGCCGAACAGGCGGATGCGGGCACCGGCGGCGACATCATCGTCACCGGATCGATCATTCGCGGTGCCGACACCGGCGTGTCGCCTGTATCGACGATCACCGCCGAAAATCTCGACGTGCGCGGCATCAACACGGTGCAGGCGGGCATCCAGGCGCTGGCGTCGAACAATGGCCCGGCACTGACCAACTCGTTCACCGCCAATGGTGCGTTTGCGAGCGGCGCTTCGTCAGTGTCGCTGCGCGGCCTGTCGACCAACTCGACGCTGGTCCTGTTCGACGGCCTGCGCGCCGCCTATTATCCGTTGTCGGACGACGGCACGCGCAACTTCGTCGACCTGAACACCATCCCCGACGACATCGTCGACCGCGTCGAAGTGCTGCGCGACGGCGCTTCGTCGAGCTACGGCGCGGACGCGATCGCGGGCGTGGTCAACATCATCACCAAGCGTTCGGTAAAGGGCGTGATGGGCCGCGCCGAAGCGGGCATCTCGCAGCGCGGCTATAACGCCAACCAACGCGTCTCGCTGACCGCGGGCACCGGCGACCTGGATGAGCAGGGCTATAACGCCTATGTCAGCGGCTTCTACTATCGCTCGGAAGGCGTCCGCGCGAGCCAGCTGCCCGCGCCCTACAACACGAGTGACGAGCGCGGCATCTGTAGCGATCGTACCAATGTGCGGGTGTGTGGACCCAATAACATTACGAATGGGTTCGATGCCAATGGGCAAGTCACCGGCAACTTCGGGATAAATACGCCGAATTTCTATGTCCTTCCAGCTGACGCTGGTAATACTACGGCGCTTGGCAGGTACCAGCTCCTCAACCCGGCGGCGGGATGTCTGACGGGCACCCTTTATAACCTCAATGCTGCTGAATTGGCGCAGCGGAACGCCACCGCACCCGGCACCGTCTGCCAGGTCGACACCCAGCGCCTGTACGGCAACATCACGCCCGACATCGAGCGTGTCGGCGGTTCGGCGCGCTTCACCGCCAAGATCGGTGACACGTCGGAAGCCTATCTGCAGGTCAATTTCCAGCAGGCGACGACCAGCTATACCGGGTCGCCGACCACGATCCGCGCCAATGCGCCCGCCGGTATCCTGTTCCCGCAATATTCGACGTCGCAGAACCCGACCTCGGCGATCGATCCCAATTCGGCGATCCTGGCGCTGCCGGTCTATGTGTGCCCGCGCACGACGGTCGGCGCGTGCAACGTCACCAATGGCACGCTGAACCCGAACAATCCGTTCGCCGCCGCAGGGCAGGTCGCGCGCCTGGTCGGCCAGCTGCCGAACAGCTTCGAATCGACCAGCACCCGCAGCCGCGTCTATCGCGCCGCCTTCGGGATCAACGGCACGATCCTGAACGACGTCGACTATCGCTTCGATGCGACCGCGATGCACACCGATCTGCGCCTCGAGCAGAACGGCTATGTCTACATCCAGCACCTGCTCGATGTGATCAAGGACGGCAGCTACAACTTCATCAACCCGGGGCAGAACAGCCAGGCGACGCTGAACTATCTGACGCCGACCAACATCACCAACGACAGCTCGGATCTTCTCCAGGCGCAGTTCACGCTGGGCAAGGCGATCATGACCCTGCCGGGCGGCGACCTGCGCGTCGCGGTCGGCGGTTCGATCTTCTACGAAGCGATCGACGCGCCCAGCGCGAACTCGGACGAGAATGGCCCGACCCAGCGCTATTTCCGCCTGAACGCGTTCGGTACCAAGGGCAACCGTACCGTCTCGTCGGCCTTTTACGAGGTCAACGCGCCGGTCGTCGATCAGCTGACGCTGAACGCCTCGGGTCGCTATGACCATTATTCGAGCGGTCAAAGCGCCTTCTCGCCGAAATTTGGTGCGATCTTCAAGCCGATCCGCCAGGTGACACTGCGTGGCACCTATTCGCGTGGCTTCCGCATCCCGTCCTTCGGCGAGGCGAACGCACTGCCCACCACGGGCTACGTGACCCAGACCCTGAACGGTATTCCGGCGGAAATACTTCGGCAGTACAGCATCAATCCGGGTGCTGGGCAAATTTGCTCGGCGGCTGCTCCAGCCAATTGCTCGTCCTATATCACCAACTACTCGATCGGCCAGACAACGTTGGCGTCACAGAATCTCGCGCCCGAAAAGTCGCGCAGTTTCACCGCCGGTATCAAGGTCGATCCGGTGCGCGGCCTGTCGCTGACCGTCGATTATTATAACATCCGCAAGACCGGGGCGATTACCACGCCCAACTTGTCGCCTGCGATCGACGCCTATTATGCGGGGACCGCGATCCCCGGCGGCTTCACGGTCATCCCGGATGCGGTCGACGTGAACAACCCGAACGCCACACCGAAGATCGCCTTTGTCCGTTCGCAGCTGATCAATGCCCAGACGATCAAGTCCGAAGGCATCGATTTCGGCATGAACGGCTTTTACGATTTCGGCTCGTTTCGCTGGAACACCAACCTGAATGCCAGCCTGATCCTGGAGCTGAGCACGACGGTGAATGGCAAGCGCCAGACCTATGTCGATACGCTCGGCAACTTCAACCTGACGGCCGGTTCGGGTACGTTCGAGTGGAAGGGCAACTGGGTCAACACGTTCGACTTCGGCGACTTCGCGTTCACGGGCACGGTCAACTACACCTCGGGCTATGACCTGTCGGCCATGGACCAGGGTGACGCGTACAAGGACTGCGGCCAAGCCCCAGCCTATTTCGGCTGCCGCGTGAAGAGCTACATCACCGCGGATGCGAACGCGTCGTTCAAGGTCAACGACAAGTTCACATTCTATGTGAACGTGTTGAACGTCTTCAACCGCCTGCCCCCGGTCGATCCGGTCACCTACGGCGCGTATCTGTACAACGCGGTGCAGGGCGGCGACGGCATCTTCGGCCGCTCGTTCCGCGCGGGCGCCAAGTTCAACTTCTAACCCCAGGGTCCGCTTCGGCGGATCCCACTTGCAGGGGCGGTTCCTTCGGGAGCCGCCCCTTTTTCTTGGGCTGCGGAACGCGATCGGTTGCGCGTATTTCCGGTTGCTGGCGGTGCCCGGATGGTCGAACAGTCGCGACATGGACCTGCCGCCGCTTCAACTCAATTCGTCCCTCGACCCCGATCGGCTGGCGCGCGACTTCGCACAGGACGGGCGTGTTCGGATTCCGGCCATCCTGACCAATGAATGCGCGGCCTGGTGGCATGACCATCTGCGCCAGCGCAGCGACTGGCGGCAGGTCGTGAACAGCGGCGATCGGATATTCGAACTGGACCGCGCCACCCGCCAGGGGATGCGTGCGGAGCAGCGACAGGCGTTGGAGGATGCCGTCTATGCGGGGGCGCGTAACGGCTTCCAATATCGCTATGAGACCATCCGGACGCCTGACGGTGCGGCGGCGCGCGTCGCCAGCGACGATCCGCTGGCGGTCTTCGCCCGCTGGATGTCGCAAGGGCCGACGCTCGATCTGTTGCGCGGCATCGTGGGCGACGAAAGGGTCGCCATGGCCGATGCACAGGCGACGGCCTATGCGCCTGGGGATTTTCTGACCGGCCATGACGACGGCGTGGCGGGCAAGAACCGGGTGGCGGCCTATGTCCTGGGGCTGACGCCCGCCTGGCGGTGCGAATGGGGCGGGCTGCTGCTGTTCCACCCTGAACAGGGCGATGCGGCGGAAGCCTGGGTGCCGCAGTTCAACACGCTCAATATCTTCTCCGTGCCGCAACCGCACAGCGTATCGGAAGTGACCCGCGCCGCGCCCTATCGCCGTTATGCGATCACCGGCTGGTTGCGACGCGGGCCTGTCCCGGGCTGAGGGGGGGGGCGAGGCCGGGATGGTTTCCCGGCCTCGCACGGGCTCAGGCGACCGACAGCGCCAGCTTGCCGTCGCCCTCGTCCACGGTGACGGTCGATCCGTCCTTGACGTTCCCGCGCAGGATTTCCTCGGCCAGCGGGTCCTGCAGGTGGCGTTGCACCGCACGGCGGAGCGGTCTTGCGCCGTACACCGGGTCATACCCCACCCGGCCCAGCCATTCGCGGGCGGCATCGGTCAGGTGCAGGGCGATCTTGCGATCGCTCAGCAGCTTGGCGACGCGGCCGACCTGGATGTCGACGATCGGTCCCATATGGCTCTGACCCAGCCGGTGGAACAGGATGATCTCGTCCAGCCGGTTGAGGAATTCGGGGCGGAAATGGCCGCGCACGATTTCCATCACCTGCGGCTCGACGCTCTCGACGCTCTGCCCCTCCTCGACGCTCGCCAGATATTGGCTGCCCAGGTTCGAGGTCAGGATGATGAGCGTGTTCGAGAAGTCGACCGTCCGGCCCTGGCCATCGGTCAGGCGACCGTCGTCCAGCACCTGGAGCAGCACGTTGAACACGTCGCCATGCGCCTTCTCCACCTCGTCGAACAACACGACCTGATAGGGGCGCCTGCGCACCGCCTCGGTCAGCACGCCGCCTTCCTCATAGCCGACATAGCCGGGAGGGGCGCCGATCAGCCGGGCGACGCTGTGCTTCTCCATGAATTCGCTCATGTCGATGCGCACCATCGCGCTAGGGTCGTCGAACAGGAATTCGGCGAGCGCCTTGGTCAGCTCGGTCTTGCCGACGCCCGTCGGCCCCAGGAACAGGAAGCTGCCCAGCGGCCGGTTCGGGTCTTGCAAGCCAGCGCGCGCGCGGCGCACGGCGGTGGAGACGGCGCGCACCGCATCCTCCTGCCCGATAACGCGCTTGCCGATGACCTCCTCCATACGGAGCAGCTTCTCGCGCTCGCCCTGGAGCATCCGGTCGACCGGCACGCCGGTCCAGCGGCTGACCACGCCCGCGATGTCGTCGGCGGTCACTTCCTCGCGCAGCATCGCGCCCTCGGTCGCGGACTGGGCCTCGGCGAGTTGCTTCTCCAGCTGCGGGATACGGCCATAGGACAGCTCGCCAGCCTTGGCGAGGTCACCGCTGCGTTGCGCCTGATCGAGTTCGATGCGCGCCTGGTCGAGCTGTTCCTTCAGCTTCGCCTCGCCCGCGATCTTGTCCTTCTCCGCCATCCAGCGCTGGGTCAGGGCGTGCGACTGCTCCTCCAGATTGGCGAGTTCCTCCTCCAGATGGCCGAGCCGGTCGATGCTGGCGGCGTCGCTCTCGCGGCGCAGCCCCTCGCGCTCGATCTTCAGGCGAAGGATACGGCGGTCGAGCGTCTCGATCTCCTCGGGCTTGGACTCCACCTCCATGCGGATGCGGCTGGCGGCCTCGTCCATCAGGTCGATCGCCTTGTCGGGCAGGAAACGATCGGTGATGTAGCGGTTCGACAGCGTCGCCGCCGCCACCAGCGCGCCGTCGGTGATGCGCACGCCGTGATGGAGTTCGTACTTCTCCTTCAGGCCGCGCAGGATCGAGATGGTGTCCTCGACCGTCGGCTCGCCGACGAACACCGGCTGGAAGCGCCGCTGGAGCGCGGGGTCCTTCTCGACATATTTGCGATACTCATCCAGCGTGGTCGCGCCGACGCAGTGCAGTTCGCCGCGCGCCAGGGCAGGCTTGAGCAGATTGGAGGCGTCCATCGCCCCGTCGCCCTTGCCTGCGCCGATCAGCGTGTGCATCTCGTCGATAAACAGGATGATGTCGCCCTCGGCGGCCTTCACCTCGTCCAGCACGCCCTTCAGTCGCTCCTCGAACTCGCCGCGATATTTGGCACCGGCGATCAGGGCACCCATGTCGAGCGCCATCAGCTTGCGGTCCTTCAGCGTGTCCGGCACGTCGCCATTGGCGATGCGCAGCGCGAGGCCTTCGGCGATCGCGGTCTTGCCGACGCCGGGCTCACCGATCAGCGCGGGGTTGTTCTTGGTCCGGCGCGCGAGAATCTGGATGGTGCGGCGGATTTCCTCGTCGCGGCCGATCACGGGGTCGAGTTTGCCGTCACGCGCCACCTGCGTGAGGTCGCGGGCGAATTTCTTTAGCGCGTCGTAACGGTCCTCCGCGCCCGCCGTGTCGGCGGTACGGCCCTGGCGCAGCTGTTCGATCGCGCCGTTCAGGGCCTGCGCGTTCACGCCGCCCGCCGCCAGCGCCTTGCCCGCCGCATTGGTGGAGGACAGCGCGAGGGCCAGCAGCAGCCGTTCGACGGTGACGAAGCTGTCGCCCGCCTTTTGCGCGACCTGCTCGGCCTGATCGAGCACGCGCACCAGATCATTGTCGAGGCCCGGCGACGACTGCGCACCCGAGCCGGAGACGGCCGGAATCTTGGCCAGCGCGGCATCGGTTTCCCGCTCGACGCGCTTCGCATCGCCGCCCGCCGCCTGGATCAGGCCGGACGCCATGCCCTGATCGTCCTCGATCAGCGCCTTGAGGAGATGTTCGGGGGCGATACGCTGATGGCTGTTGCGGATCGCCACGGTTTGCGCGGCTTGCAAAAAGCCTTTGGCGCGGTCGGTGAATTTTTCGAGGTTCATCTGGTCTTCCTGTCGCTTTCCAGGTCAGATGGTGTTGCATTTTAGCAACACAAGGGGTGGGCGGAATTTCCTGTCCGCAACATGGGATGGCCGTTTCGATAACGAAAGGGTCCAAAGTCTTTCCGAATGAAATCCGTGCGTCACGCCGGATTGCGGTCCGCCGCGCGGGCGCTATGCTCGGGCCATACACCTGAGTGGGGAGACTCAAAAAGATGCGTATCAAGTCCGTGGCGCTGACCGGCGCCGCCGCCCTTGCGTTCGTCGTGCCGGGGCAGGCCGTTCTGGCCCAGGCCGCGTCGAAGACCGCACCCGCCGCCAAGCCGGCGCCCGTCTCGGCACTCGTGAAGGCGGTCGATATTCCCTATCAGACCTTCACCCTGAAGAACGGCCTGCGCGTCGTCGTTCATACCGACCGCAAGGCCCCCGTCGTCGCGGTCAGCGTGTGGTATGATGTCGGGTCGAAGCACGAGCCGAAGGGCAAGACGGGCTTTGCCCATCTGTTCGAGCATCTGATGTTCAACGGCTCGGAAAACGCGCCGGGCGATTTCTTCGCGCCGCTCAAGTCGGTGGGGGCGACCGACTATAACGGCACCACCTATTTCGACCGGACCAATTATTTCGAGACGGTGCCGACCGCCGCGCTCGACCGCGCGCTGTTCCTGGAATCGGACCGCATGGGCTATCTGCTCGGCGCGGTGACGCAAGGGGTGCTCGACGAGCAGCGCGGCGTCGTCCAGAACGAAAAGCGCCAGGGCGACAACCAGCCTTACGGCCTGACCCAGTACAAGATCCTGAGCGGCCTGTTCCCCGAGGGGCATCCGTACGCCCATTCGACCATCGGCTCGATGGCGGACCTCGACCAGGCTTCGCTGGAGACGGTGAAGGACTGGTTCCGCAGCCATTATGGGCCGAACAACGCGGTGCTGGTGCTGGCGGGCGATATCGACGTCGCCACCGCCAAGCCGCTCGTCGAGAAATATTTCGGCGCGATCCAGCCGGGTCCGAAGAGCGTCCTGCCGACCGTCACCATCCCCACGCTGCCCGCGCCCGTCAACGAGGTGATGAAGGACCGCGTCGCCGCCGTCATGATCAGCCGCAACTGGGCGGTGCCGGGGCTGAACGATCCCGAGACGGCCTCGCTGGTCGTGGCGGGTTCGGTCCTGGGCGGGCTGGCCTCCTCGCGGCTCGACAACATCCTGGTGAAGCAGGAAAAGCTGGCGGTGCAGGTGTCGGCGGGTGATCGCCCCTTCTCGCAGGTCGGCATGTTCAACATGACCGCGATCGTCCGTCCCGGTGTCGATCCGGCGCTGGTCGACAAGCGGATGGGCGAGATCCTGGCCGATTTCCTGAAGAACGGCCCGACCGCCGACGAGGTGCAGCGCGCCGTCACCCGCTTCGTGTCGGGGCGTGTCCAGGGGCTGGAATCGGTCGGCGGCTTCGGCGGCAAGGCGGTAGCACTGGCCGAGGGCACGCTCTATTCCAACGATCCCGGCAAATATAAGAAGCAGCTGGAAGGGATCGCGGCGCAGACGCCCGCCACCGTCAAGGCGGCGGCAAACAAGTGGCTGTCGCGCCCGGCCTATACGCTGACCGTCGTGCCGGGGGCGCGTGACGCCTATGAGGAAGCCAAGGTGCCGCCGCGCGCCGATGTGCCCGCCGCCCCCGACCAGGCGCCCAAGGGCACGCGTGGCGGCCTGCCCGATGTCGGACAGGTCAAGCCGCTGAGCTTCCCCGCCGTCCAGCGCAGCCGCCTGGCCAATGGGATCGAGCTGATTTACGCCCAGCGCACCGCCGTGCCGGTCACGCAGATCGCGACCTCGTTCGACGCCGGTATCGCCGCCGACGTGCCGGGCAAGCTGGGCACGCAGCGCATGGTGCAGGCGATGCTCGACGAGGGCACGACCCATCGCAACACGATCGCCATCGCCGAGGAGCAGGAGCGGCTGGGCGCGACGATCGGATCGAGCGCATCGAACGACCGCACCGTCGTCGGGCTGGACGTGCCCAGCATCAACCTGGCCCCCGCGCTCGACCTTTATGCCGATATCCTGCGCAACCCGGCCTTTCCCGATCCCGAACTGGCGCGGGTGAAGGCGCAGACGCTGGCCGGCATCAAGCAGGAGCTGACCAGTCCGCAGGGGCTGGCGAGCCGCGTCCTGCCGCCGCTCGTCTATGGGCCGACCAGCCCCTATGCCAAGGCGCAGGGGGCGGGCGATCCGGCGGCGGTCGCGGCGATGACCCGCGATCAGCTCGTGGCGTTCCAGCAGGCGTGGCTGCGTCCCGACAAGGCGAAGATCTTCGTTACCTCGGACCGCCCGCTGGCCGAGGTGAAGGCGGCGCTCGACCGGGTGTTCGGCGATTGGAAGGGCACCGGCACGGCGGGCGTGAAGAGCTTCACCGCGGGCCAGCCCTCCGCGCCGAAGATCGTGCTGGTGAACCGGCCCGACAGCCCGCAGTCGATGATCCTGGCGGGCGCGCCGACCGCGCTGAAGGGGGTGGACGACCTGCTGCTCCAGAACACGGCGAACGACGCGCTGGGTGGCAGCTTCCTCAGCCGGATCAACACCGATATCCGTGAGAACAAGCATTGGTCCTACGGCGTGCGGGGCGGGTTCCAGACCTCGGAATTCGCGGCGCCCTATATCATGTCGGCACCGGTTCAGGCGGACAAGACCGGCCCGTCGATCGACGCGCTGCGCACCGACGTCACCGAGTTCCTGACCACCAAGCCGATGGACCGGGTCGAATATGACCGCGCGATCACCGGCGCGATCCGATCGCTGTCGGGCAATTTCGAAACCTCCGGCGCGGTCCTGTCGGCGATGCAGACCAATGACCTGTATCGCCGCCCGGACAATTACTATGCGACGATCACCCAGCGTTATCAGGCGATGACCCTGCCGGAGCTGAACAAGTCGATCCAGGCCGCGTTCAACCCCAAGAGCTTCGTCTGGGTGGTGGTCGGCGATGCCAAGACGGTCAAGCCGCAGCTCGACACGCTGGGCCTGCCGGTCGAGGTGATCGAACCGGCGGCGGTCGTCGCACCCGCTCCGGCGGCACAATAAGGGAGAGTGAGAATGGCGGATATCGACGGGACCTGGGACTGCATCGTCAAGTCGCCGCTGGGCGACCAGGAAATGACGCTGACGGTCACTACCGAGGGCGACCGCTTCACCGGCTCTGGCGGCGGCCAGATGGGCGCGATGGAGATTGCGGGCGATGTGTCGGGCAACACGATCACGTGGAAGATGTCGATCAGCTCGCCGATGCCGATGACGCTGGACTGCGAAGCGACCGCCGATGGCGACACGCTGACCGGGTCGGTCGGCGCGGGCGCGTTCGGCAGCTTCCCGCTGTCGGGCACGCGCGCGGGGTGATTTCCGCGTCTTGAGACGGGGAAGGGGCGGTGCGTCGGAGGACGGGCCGCCCTTTTTCTTGGGGGCAAGGCGTGGGCTTCGACTTCGCTCAGCCTGAACGGGTTGAGGTATCAAGTCGGATTTCCCAACCGCCGTTCAGGCAGAGCGAAGTCGAAGCCCAAGGGATGAACCCCACGACATAACCGGTTCAATTCCCGCCAAATCCCGTTACGCTGCCCCCAAAGACAAAAAGGGGACCAGCATGATCGACCGTCGCCATTTCCTGGGCGGGACCGCTGCGATGGCCGTCGCGGTGCAAAGCGAGGCCATCGTCGCCCAGAATACCTCCTCGACCAAACTCACCGCGCTGTTCGACACGCTGGTCCAGGAACAGCTCCGCCGCAGCCCGGAAGCCGCGACCAATCTAGGCCTCGACACCGGCGCCAACGCCGATCTGCGCAGCAAATTGTCGGACCAGTCGCCCGCCGGAATCACGGCGGCCAGGGCGGCGACGCTGGCGGACCTGACCCGGTTGCAGGCGATCGACCCCGCCATCCTGTCCCCCGAGGAGCGGATCGACCTGGAATCGATCCTCTATACCCGACGCTCGGCGCAGGCCGTGCAGGCGTTCGACTTCGGCGGCAGCTCCTACGGCCCCAGCCCCTATGTCGTGTCGCAGCTGTCGGGGGCCTATCAATCGGTCCCCGACTTCCTCGACACCAAGCACAAGATCGCCAGCGCAGGCGATGCCGACGCCTATCTGATGCGGATGCGCGCCTTTGCCCGGCAGATCGACGCCCAGACCGACCGGATGCGCCATGATGCGGGGCAGGGTGTGGTGCCGCCCGACTTCATCCTGGACCTCGCGCTCGAACAGATGGGCAAGACGCGCCAGCCCGCCGACCAGGCGCTGGTCGTCCAGTCGCTCGCGCGTCGCGCGGCGGAAAAGGGGCTTGGCGATCGCTACGCTGCTCAGGCCAGGACGATCTATGACGCCGAAGTGCTGCCCGCACTGGACCGCCAGATCGCCTATGCCAGGGCGCTTCGGGCCAGGGCGACGCATGACGCGGGCGTCTGGAAACTCCGCGAGGGCGCGGCTTATTATCCGGTCGCGCTGAAGGCCAATACGACGACCAGCTTCTCGCCCGACGAGGTCCACCGTTTCGGCCGCGAGCAGGCGGCGATGCTGTCGGCGCGGCTCGACGCGCTCCTGAAGAAACAGGGTTTCACGAAGGGCACGGTCGGGCAACGCATGGCCGCGCTCTACAAGAACCCGGACCAGCTTTACCCGAACACCGACGAGGGCAAGCGCGCCGCCATCGCCTATTGCAACGCGCGGCTGGATGCGATCCGCACCCGCCTGCCGCAGGTGTTCGAGCGTATCCCACCCTATGGTTTCGAGGTGCGGCGCGTACCGCCCCAGACCGAGGCGGGCGCGGCGGCGGCTTTTGCGCAAGGCCCCGCCATCGACGGTTCGCGGCCCGGCCTTGTCTATTTCAACCTGAAGGACAGCGCCGACTGGCCCAAATTCTGCCTCGCGACGACCGTCTATCACGAAGGGCTGCCGGGCCATCAGATGGAGGGAGGCCTTGCGCTGTCGAACAGCCGCCTGCCGCTGATCCGCAAGATCAACGGCTTTTCGGGCTATGGCGAAGGCTGGGCGCTCTATGCCGAGCAGCTGGCGGACGAGATCGGCATGTATGACGACGATCCGCTGGGGCAGCTGGGCTATCTGAAGTTCCTGCTGTTCCGGGCCAATCGCTGTGTCGTCGATACCGGGCTGCATCATCTGCGCTGGACCCGCGAACAGGCGATCCACCATTTCGTCGAGGCCGAGGGCGAGGCGGAGGGCTTCGCCACCCGTGAGGTGGAGCGTTACTGCGTCAATCCGGGGCAGGCGGCGAGCTACAAGCTGGGCCATTCGGTATTCGTCGACATTCGCGACCAGGCGAAGAAGCAGAAGGGGGCGGCGTTCGACCTGAAGGCGTTCCACACCGCCGTCCTGCGCCACGGCCGCGTGCCGCTCGACGTGCTGCGCCGCGTCGGGGAGGAGTGGGCCAGGGCTTGACCGACATCGGCATCGCGGTGATCTTCCGGAGCGGGAGACTATCGCGATGCAGGTCAGCGCTTCGATCGGGCCGGACGGCGGGCGGCGGCGGACGGCCATCCTTGCCACGGCGATGGTTCATGTCGCGTTCGTGGCGCTACTGATCTGGGGCGCGCCACGGCCCTCAACACGTCCGACCGAACGCCCCGCGCTGACCCTGTTCGACCTGCCGCGCCCGCTGGACCCGCCGCCCGTTCCCGTCACGCCACCGCAGGTCGCCGCCCGACCGGTCAAGCGTGAGAGCGCGGTCCTTCGCCCCACTGCCGGCGGCGGATCGCCGCGTCCGATGCGGGCACCGATGGCCGAGCAGGCAGCACCCGCCGCTGCCGCTCCGGCGCGGTTCGACCGGGTCGATCGGCCTGCATCCGCCGCAGAATTCAGCACCGACCTGCCGCTGCGCGCCGGGATGGCGGCGTCGGATGGCCGAGCTGTCGGCATCGCCAGTGGACGCGGCACCGGCGGCGAGGGCCATGGGACCGGCAACGGACACGGCAATGGCGATGGCCCGGGCGAAGGAAGGCTTCGCTTCGCCCGGGCGGAATGGATCGAAAAACCGCCCCAGGACCTGATCGACCAAGCCTTTCCCGAGAGGGCGCGAAACGGCGGGGTCAGCGGCGTGGCGGTCCTGCTCTGCTTGGTCCCGACGCCCGGCCAACCCAAAAGCTGTTCGATTGCCGCCGAACGCCCGCGAGGGAGCGGTTTCGGTCCGGCGGCGCTGAGGCTCTATCGCAAATTCCGCATCCGCCCGGTGATGAAGGGCGACGAAGTCTATCAGGCCCAGGTGCTGGTGCCCGTGACCTTCGATGTCAAAAAACGACCTTAGACCGTGATGACATCGAATGGAGCCAACACATGCCCTTCCCCTTCAGGGGAGGGGTTGGGGTGGGGCCTCGCCACAGGTGGCACGCGTGCAGAAG
>NZ_BBPI01000046.1 GCF_000787715.1 Sphingomonas parapaucimobilis NBRC 15100 | reverse complement strand
CTCTAGCCTGAACGGGGATCGGTATATGGGGCCTGCTCCCCCACTCCGTTCCGCCCGAGCGAAGTCGAAGGCCAAAGGAATCCCAAACCGCAACGACGAAAACCCGCCGCTCCGGGGAGCGGCGGGCTTCAACCCGTCAACCGACGCGTCGCTGATTAAGCGGCGGCGGCTTCGGTCTTGGCGGCGGCCAGCTTCTTCACGACGTCGCGCTTCAGGCGACGCACGCGCAGCGAAAGCTGATCGTCCGAGGTCTTGACCAGCCAGTTGTCCAGGCCGCCATTATGCTCGACCGAGCGCAGGCCGTGGGTCGAAACGCGAAGACGGACGCTCTTTTCGAGCGAATCCGACATCAGCGTGACGTTCTGCAGGTTCGGCAGGAACGTACGCTTGGTCTTGTTGTTGGCGTGGGAAACGTTGTTACCCACCTGCCGGCCCTTGCCGGTCAGCTCGCAAATGCGCGACATGATCGTTATCCTGGTTTCAGGCAGTGCCCGGAAAGGCCGCGCCGATACCCCGTCCGGGGGGTGGCGTCAACCGATTCCCCGCAATCGCCCCTGCAATTCGCGACGATCAAGCGTGCCAATCGCCGTTGCAACTGCGCCTCGTCGGCTGCGTTGTTACGGCAACGAACCTTTGGGAGCCAGGGTCATGCGCGCTTTTCTCGTCCTGTTGGGCATTATCCTCCTGCTGGCCGCCGGTGCCATGGCGATGGGCTGGATCAGCATTGATCAGACCCGCCCCGCCGTCGTCCAGGCCCCCACCTTCCGCGCCGAAGGGCCCAAGGTGTCGGTCGGCACGACCCAGAAGACCGTCGAGGTGCCCACGGTGAAGGTCGAAAAGCCCGCCGACAACGCCCAGTAAGCGCGCCGAAGCGCCCTTGCCCGGAGGACGGGCGCGGGGCAGAGAGGGGGCGATGTTTCCGCTTCCCGCCCCGATGCGCGCCGCGCTCGATGCCGCCGCCCGGGCGGGGCTGGCGGGCGAGGTCCCGGTGGGCGCGGTGGTGGTGCAGGGCGGTACGATCATCGCGACCGGCGCCAATGCGCCCCGTCGCCTGCACGATCCCACCGCCCATGCCGAGATCCAGGCGATTCGCGCCGCCGCCATGGTGCTGGGGCGCGACCGGCTGGAGGATTGCAACCTATGGGTCACGCTGGAACCCTGCGCCATGTGCGCGGGGGCCATCGCCCATGCCCGAATCGCCCGGCTCTATTACGCCGCCAGCGACCCCAAGGGCGGCGCGGTCGAGCATGGCCCCCGCTTCTTCCGCCAGCCGACCTGCCATCACCGGCCGGAGGTTTACGCCGGGATGGGTGAGGGGGAGGCGGCAGGCCTGTTGCGCGACTTCTTCACCGTACGTCGATAACGGGAGCGTCTGGTCATGCCAGCCACCGATCGGATCGTCATCAATCCCGACGACTTTCTGGAAACCGAGCATGGCCGGGTCTGGACAGTCGAACGGAACGAGGCCGCATGGGCATGGTCCTATGCGGCGCTGGAACAGATCCTGTTGCAGCGTCCCAGGCCTGAGCGGGTCGTTCTGGTTTGCGGGGTACAGGGCTCGGGCAAGACCAGTTGGATCGCGTCCCAGCCCGTTTATCCGGCGACCGTCTATTTCGACGCGGCGCTTCCCGGCATTCGCCACCGGGCCAGGATCATCGCCATCGCAAAACAGGCGGATATTCCGATCGAGGCCGTGTGGATCGACACGCCGGTTGCCATCGCCCTGAACCGCAACGCCCGCCGCTCCGTCGACAAGATCGTACCGGAGGCCGCCATCCTGTCCGTTGCCCGACAGTTCGAGCCGCCATCGCTCGCCGAAGGGTTCGCGCACATCCTTATCCATAAGGGCGGGTAAGGCGCTTCCCATAAAAAAGGGCCCGGACGGTTTCCCGCCCGAGCCCCTTTCCAAAACCGCGAATTGCGCAACGATCAGCGCAGGTCACCCTCGCGGATCGGCACGATCTTGATCTCGACGCGGCGATTGGCGGCGCGGCCTTCCTCTGTGTCGTTCGAGGCGATGGGCTGCGACTTGCCGAAGCCGCGCGTGCCGATGCGGGCGGGCTGCACCCCGCGCGACGCCAGATAGTCGGCGACCGACACCGCGCGCTGTTCGGACAAGCGCTGGTTATACGCGTCGCTGCCGGTCGAATCGGTGTGGCCATACACGTCGATATAGGTCTGCTTATACTGCGACAGGATGTCGGCGACCTGATCCAGCGTCTGGCGGAACTGCGGCTGCACCTGCGACGAGTTGTACGCGAAGGTGATGCCCGAGGGCAGGTTCAGCAGCAGGTCGTCGCCCTGGCGGACCACCTGCACGTCGGTGCCCGCGGTGCGGGCACGCAGGTCGCGCTCCTGCTTGTCCATATAGGCACCGATGCCAGCACCGGCGAGGCCGCCGATACCGGCACCCAGGATCTTCTCGGTCCGGTCACGACGACCGCCGACCAGATCGCCCAGCAGATAGCCGCCGACCGCGCCGCCGATGCCGCCGATCGCGGCCTTGGACAGACGCTGCTGGCCCGTTTCCGGATCGGTGGTGCAGGCCGAGGTGGCGACCAGCGCGGACAGCGCGGCGGCGGCGAGGAACTTGGCGGACGTCTTCATGCGGATGACCCTTGTTAAGTTGTCGCGTCTCACACCCCGAAACGCGAACCCGATCGCGCTTGTTCCGCAAGCGATCTGAACGGAACATGACGACGGGAGTTGTCGAAGACCCTTCCGGCCCGCTATGAGCACCGCATAACGATGGCAACGCTGCCCCCCTTTCCGTGGATCGACGTCCTCATCATTCTCGCGCTTGTCGCGTTGAACGGGGTATTCGCGATGAGCGAGCTGGCGATCGTGTCGTCCCGTCGCGCCCGCCTGGAGGCGATGGCGCGCAGCGGGCGGAAGGGCGCGCAGGCCGCACTGACGCTCGCCGCCGATCCGGGCAAGTTCCTGTCGACCGTGCAGATCGGCATCACCCTGACCGGTATCATCGCGGGCGCCTATTCGGGCGCAAGCCTGGGCACGCCGACCGCCGCCCGGCTGGAGGCGCTGGGCGTCGCGCCCACCACCGCCGCGACATTGGGCTTCGCGCTGGTCATCGGCCTGACCACCTATGCCTCGCTGATCCTGGGCGAACTGGTCCCCAAACAGTTCGCGCTGCGCAAGCCCGAGCCGATCGCGGCCTTCGTCGCTGTCCCCATGCGCTGGCTGGCGGTCGGCACCGCACCGATCGTGTGGGTGCTCGATTCGACCAGCGGGGTGATCTTCAAGCTGCTGGGCCTGAACCGCGACAATGAGGATCAGGTCACGGCCGAGGAACTGCACCTGATCGTTGCCGAGGCGTCCAAGTCCGGCGTGATCGAGGAGCATGAGCGCTCGATCATCTCGGGCGTGGTGCGGCTGGCCGACCGGCCGGTGCGCGAGGTGATGACGCCGCGCACCGAGATCGACTGGCTGGACTGCACGCTGGACGATGCCGCGATCCGTGCCAAGCTGCTGGAAAGCCCACGCACCCGCCTGCCGGTGGGGGAGGGCTCGATCGACGCGGTGGTCGGCGTGGTCCAGGCGCGCGACATCGCCATGGCGCTGTTCCGGGGCGAGTCGCTCGACCTGAAACATCTGATGCGCAAGGCACCCGTGGTGATCGACCGGATCGACGCGATGGACGTACTGCTGGCGCTGCGCCAGGCCGAGGTGCCGATGGCGCTGATCCATGACGAGTACGGCCATTTCGAAGGGATCGTGACCCCGTCCGACCTGCTGGCCGCGATCGCTGGCGAATTCGCCTCCGACGCCGATCCGGGCGAAGCGCCCTCGGTGGTCGAGCGCGACGACGGATCGCTGCTGGTCGCCGGCACGATGGCGGCGGACGCGCTGGCCGACCGGCTGGGCATCGACCTGCCCGACGACCGCGATTACGCCACCGTGGCGGGCTTGGCGCTGGCGGTGTTCCGCCATTTGCCGGGCGAGGGCGAGAGCTTCGTCGAACAGGGCTGGCGCTTCGAAGTCGTGGACCTCGACGGGCGGCGGATCGACAAGCTGCTGGTCAGCGAGGCGTAAGGCGCGCGCCACTATGATAGCGGACATTCGATAGGCTGGTGGTGTTGTCCGATGGGAAATGAAGACCCGTGGTTCGTCGTCGTCTTGGGGATAATAGCCTTTCTGGTAATCGCGATCGCGACTTTTATCCCGGTCAAGTTTGTTCAAATGGCTGTTCGGGACTGGCGATCGGCTAGCAAGCGTCAGGATAGCTGACGCTCAACAGCCTGCTATCGGTTTGCCTTCGGAAACTGTCATCGCGGCACATGCCAACGCGTCAGCAGTTCCTCCACATAGGCGCCGTCAGCCAGTTTCAGGGGACGTTCATCGACCGCATAGCGTTCAAAGCCAAATCTTTCGTAAAGCTTGGCGGCTCGGATGTTCTGAAGGCCCACGTTCAGAGATACGTCTTCGACTGGCGAGTTCGCCAGCGTGATCGTCGCCTGGACTAGAG
>NZ_BBPI01000047.1 GCF_000787715.1 Sphingomonas parapaucimobilis NBRC 15100 | reverse complement strand
ATCCTTCTTCGCGCCATCGCGGCTTCGCGTGAACAATCGACCCCCTCGCTTTGAGACAGCGAAACCCCCCGCTTGCCTGCCCGCCCTTGTCCGCTAAGGCTCGGCCGCGATGGAGTACAACAGGCGCAACATCTTGGTCGGCGGAGGGCTTGGCGCTGGCTTGGTCGTCGCCTGGGGCCTCTGGCCGCGCGCCTACCCGCCCAGCCTGACGGTGGAGCCGGGCGAGCAGGCGTTCGGGGCGTGGCTGAAGATCGGGCGCGACGGCATCGTCACCGTGGCGGTGCCGCAGGCCGAGCATGGTCAGGGGATCGCCACCACGCTGGCCCAAGTGGTCGCCGACGAGCTGGGCGCGGACTGGCGTACCGTCGCGGTCGAGCCCGCCCCTATCAGCCCGCTCTACGCCAATCCGGTCGGGGTCGATTCGCTGTTCGAGGGGGCGTTCGGCCGGCTGCCGGAGGGCCTGCGCGACGAATGGCTGCGGCGCGACCGGGTGATGCTGACCGCCGGGTCCAGCAGCTTGCGCATGTTCGAGGGGCCTGCCCGCGCTGCCGCCGCGACCGCGCGCGGGCTGATGGCGCAGGCGGCCGCCCGGCGCTGGGGTGTGGACTGGAGCGAGTGCGAGGCGAGGGACGGCTTCATCGTCCATGGCGACAAGCGGCTGCGCTTCGCCGAACTGGCCGAGGCGGCGGCGGGCGAGACGGTGCCGCATCCCCTGCCGCTGGGCAGCGGCGGGGCCGGACGGCTGGCGGGCAAGGACGTGCCCCGGCTTGATTCGCCCGCCAAACTCGATGGTTCGGCCAATTTCACCGCCGACATCCGCCTGCCCGACATGCTCCACGTCGCGCTGCGCCATGCGCCGCTGGGCCGCACGCGTGCCATCCGCATCGACCGCACGGCGGCGATGAAGGTGCCGGGCGTCGTCGAGGTGATCGAGGGCGAGGACTGGGTCGCGGTCGCCGCCGGCAGCTGGTGGGTCGCGCAAAAGGGCCTCGACGCGGCGGCCCCGCGTGCCGTCAGCGACGGGGCGGTGCCGACGACGCAGGCCATCGTGCAGGGACTGGAGGCGGCGCTCAGGCAAGAAGGCCGCACCGTTCTGACGCGCGGCGATGTCGCGGCGGGGCTGGAGGGGCCGGGACTGATCCAGGCGCGCTACCGAGTCGGCACCGGCGTCCATGCCGCGATCGAGCCGCGCGCGGCGGTGGCGGCATGGCAGGATGGCGGGCTGGAGCTGTGGGTCCCGACCCAGGCCCCCGAGGCTGCGCGCAAGGTCGCGGCGCGGGCGGCGGCGACCCCTGAGGACCGGGTGGTCGTCCACGCCATGCCGATCGGCGGCGGTTTCGGCCTGGGGCTGGAACAGGACGCGGTGGCGCAGGCGGCGATGATCGCGGCCAGGTTGAAGCGGCCGGTCAACGTCCAATGGTCGCGCACCGAGGATCTGCGTCGCGACGCTTATCGTGCCCCCGCCATGGCCCGGATGACCGCGCGGCTGGAGCAGGGCAAGCTGGTCGGTTGGCGCGGTCGGATCGCGACGCCCTCGACCGGCGCGGCGCTGGCCGAGCGGGTGATGCCCGCCGGGCTGGTCCGCTGGGGGATGCGCGGAGGCGACGCCTATGCGATGGGCGGGGCTGTGCCGCCCTATGCGATCCCCGCGCTGGCGGTGCATCATCACGACGCGGGGCTGCCCCTGCCGACCGGCCATGTGCGCGGGGGCGCACATGTCGCGAACTGCTTCATCACCGAATCCTTCATCGACGAATGCGCGCGGGCGGCGGGGGCCGATCCGCTGGCGTGGCGGATCGCGATGCTGGGGGACGAACCCCGACTGGCGCGGTGCCTGTCGACCGCGGCTTCGCTGGGCGGCTGGGAAGGCGGCGCGGTCGGTAGCGGGCAGGGCGTCGCCGCGCATGGCTTTCGCGGCAGCTATGTCGCGGTGATGGCGGAGACGCACCGGGACGAAAGCGGACGGCCGGTGGTCGACCGGCTGGTCGCCGCCATCGACTGCGGTCGGGTGGTGAACCCCGATATCGTACGCCAGCAGGTCGAGGGCGGGCTGATCTTCGGCCTGGCCGCCTTGCGCGGCGGGGCGGTCGGGTTCGATCGTGGCTGGGCCGCACCGTCGCGACTGGGTGCGCTGAACCTGCCGCGACTCGCCGATACGCCCGACATCACGGTCGAAATCCTGTCCTCCGACGAGGCCCCCGGCGGGGTGGGCGAACTGGCGGTGCCGCCCGTCGCGCCCGCCATCGCCAATGCGCTCGCCACCCTGCCGGGCTTCCCACGGATACGAAGCCTGCCGATGGAGTTGTCCGCCTGATGCTGCCGCCCGACCATCCCCCCGTCCCGCGCCCCAAGATCGGCGTGCTCCTGATGAATCTGGGCACGCCCGACGCGCCCGATCCGAAATCGGTGAAGCGCTATCTGGGCGAGTTCCTGTCGGATCGCCGTGTCATCGAGATTCCGGCCTTGCTGTGGCAGCCGATCCTGCGCGGCATCATCCTGAACACCCGGCCGAAGAAATCCGCCCACGCCTATTCGCTGGTGTGGCGCGAGGATGGCTCGCCGCTGGCCGCGATCACGCGCGCGCAGGCGGTGGCGCTGAAGGATGCGTTCGGGCCGGGCGTGATGGTCGACTGGGCGATGCGCTATGGCCGTCCCGCCATTGCCGACCAGGTGAAGGCGATGAAGGAGGCGGGATGCGAGCGTATCCTGCTGGCCCCGCTCTATCCGCAATATTGCGCGGCGACGACCGCCACCGCCAATGACCGGGCCTTCGCGCATCTGGCGACGATGCGCTGGCAGCCTGCGATCCGCACCCTGCCGCCCTATTATGACGATGCGCTCTATATCGATGCGCTGAAGACCCAATTGCAGGGGCAACTCGCCGCGCTCGACTTCGAGCCCGAGGCGGTGGTCGCCAGCTTCCACGGGATGCCGCAGCGGACGCTGGAACTGGGCGATCCCTATCACTGCCATTGCCGCAAGACCGCACGGCTGCTGGGCGAGGCGATGAAGGATACGCTGGGCGACCGCGAACTGCTGGTCGCGTTCCAGTCGCGATTCGGGCGCGCTAAATGGCTGGAGCCCGCGACCGACACGGTGCTCGAATCGCTGCCGGGGCGCGGCATCCGCAAGGTGGCAATCCTGGCACCGGGCTTTTCCGCCGACTGTATCGAGACGCTGGAAGAACTGGCGATTCGCGGACGCGAAAGTTTCGAGGGGGCAGGCGGGACCCATTTCGCCTATCTCCCGTGCCTTAACGACAGTGATGTCGGTGTCGCGATGCTACGCGGATTGATCGAACGCGAGCTTCAGGGCTGGTTGCCGTAACGTAATATTGCGTTTCACCCGGTGTTCGCCATTGCGGATGGCGTGTGCCCCTTTTAAGCCACAATCTCATTTGGGAGAGGTTGAATGGCACGGGTCGCGATTGTGACGGGTGGTACGCGCGGTATTGGCGAGGCGATCAGCCTGGCGCTGAAGGAGGCGGGCATCATCGTCGCCGCCAACTATGCGGGCAATGACGAGCGCGCGCGCGAATTCTCGGAGCGCACCGGGATCAAGGCCTATAAATGGGACGTCGCCGACTATGACGCGGTGCAGGCCGGTGTCGCACAAGTCGCCGAGGACCTCGGCCCGGTCGACATCGTCGTCAACAATGCGGGCATCACCCGCGACGGCACGCTGCTGAAGATGACCTACCAGATGTGGAAGGAGGTCATGGACACCAACCTGGGCGGTTGCTTCAACATGGCCAAGGCGGTGTTCCCCGGCATGCGCGAGCGCAAATGGGGTCGGATCGTCAATATCGGTTCGATCAACGGGCAGGCGGGCCAGTACGGCCAGGTCAATTATGCCGCCGCCAAGTCGGGCATCCATGGCTTCACCAAGGCGCTGGCGCAGGAAGGCGCGCGGGTCGGCGTGACCGTGAACGCGATCGCGCCGGGCTATATCGACACCGATATGGTCGCCGCCGTCCCCGCCGACGTGCTGGAGAAGATCGTCGCCAAGATCCCGGTCGGACGGCTCGGCCAGGCGCATGAGATCGCGCGCGGCGTCGCCTTCCTCTGCTCGGACGAGGCGGGCTTCGTCACCGGTTCGACCCTGTCGATCAACGGCGGCCAGCATATGTATTGAGTCTGATACCATCCTCACAAGCCGTTCGCGCTGAGCGAAGTCGAAGCGCACGCCAGACGTTTGCCACTTGGCGAGGTCTTGTCCCTTGGCCTTCGACTTCGCTCAGGCTGAACGGAGGTTTTGTTACATTCGCCCCTCGGGGCAGGGGTAGGTAGCAGCAAGAACGCCGACCTCCGGGGGGAGATCGGCGTTCCGCCTCGATACGCTACGCGAGAAAACGGGGGCGGGTGGGGCAGATACAGGCTCCGCCCGCCCGAACTGTTTAGCGGCAATAACCCGGACGGCCCGACCGCTCGATCGCGCGGCCCGCCAATGCGCCACCCGCACCGCCGATCAGCGTGCCCAGCGTGCGGTCGCCATCGGTGTCGATGGTCCGGCCCAGCAGGCCGCCCGCCACCGCGCCGACGATCGTGCCGGTCGTACCCGAACGGCGGCACTTGCTGGCCTGATATTCGGCGCGCGCGCCGTCGTTATAGCCGCGATAATAGCGATCGGAATGAGGCGCCCGGCGATAGCGGTGCGCATCGGCAGCGGTCGCGGGCAGCACGGCGCCACCGATCATCGCCATTGCGGTCGCCGCCAGGGTCAGGGTCTTCATCATGGTCTCACTCCCGAAACTCGTGTCGATCGACGGTCCCGTCCGTCGTCGTTGCACCGCTTCTGGCCGATTCGCGTTGAGCGTTTCCTGAATGCCGCCGTTATCCGCCGTTCATGCAAAAGCGGGACGGCGGCCCCGGACGAGGGGCTGTCGTGCTGCGCCGCAGCGCCTATGAGGCGGCATGCGTATCCTGTTGTCCTGCCTGTTGATATTGGCCCTGGTGCCGGGATGGTCGGGCGAGCAGCGCCTGCCGCTGTTCGAGGGCAGGCCGCAGATGGACGTGCGCCGCGTCGATCTCGACCCGCGCGATCCGTCGCGCCGGGCGTTGGGCGCGCTGACCTATCTGGGCGGTATCGTGCTGACCAGCCGCTTGCCCGCCTTTGGCGGCTATTCCTCGCTGGCGGTGGCGGGGGACCATTTCCTGCTGCTGAGCGACGGCGGCAATGTCGTGCGGTTTCGCATGGGGGCGGACTGGACGCCGCACGACCTGCGTTTCTCCAACCTGCCCTCAGGCCCCGGCACGGGATGGGAGAAGCGGGATCGCGACAGCGAATCGCTGGCCGTCGATCCGAAGACGGGGCAGCTTTGGGTCGGGTTCGAGGGGTATAACCAGATCTGGCGCTATGCGCCCGGCTTTGCCCGGGCAGAGGGCTATGTCGCTCCGCAGGGGATGAAGACCTGGCCGAAAAACGGCGGCGCCGAATCGCTGGCGCGGATGCCCGATGGGCGCTTCGTCACGATTTCCGAAGAAGCCAGGGTCCGGCGCAAATCATGGCGTGGCGGCGACGAGTCGCGCCGCAACAGCCGTCAGGCACTGATCTTTCCCGGCGATCCGTTGGAAGGCCATGCCCGCCGCTTCGCCTATCGGGTGTCGCCCAGATATGACGTCGCCGATGCGGCAGCGCTGCCCGACGGGGCGCTGGTCGTTGTCGAGCGACGTTTCCGGCTGCCATTTCGCTTCTCGAATCGGATCATGCTGATCTCCGCCGACCAGATCACGCCCGGCCGGGTGGCGCGGGGGCGGTTGATCGCCGAACTCGATTCGCCGCTGATCCACGACAATTTCGAGGGGGTGGCGGTGACGCAGGAGGGCGGGGCGACGATCCTGTGGCTGGTGTCGGACGACAACCAGCTGATCTTGCAGAAGAGTTATCTGCTGAAGTTTCGACTGGATCGTGCTGCGATTCGTTGAGGGGGTAGGGCGTGGGCTTCGACTTCGTTAGAGTCGAA
>NZ_BBPI01000048.1 GCF_000787715.1 Sphingomonas parapaucimobilis NBRC 15100 | reverse complement strand
GGGGACCGGCATCGTTCCCTTGAGAGGATCGAAGGTGATCGGCTGGCCTGTTGCGACCGGCATCCTGCTCGGATCGGGCGCGGCGGCGCTGGCGAGCGGCGCGGTCGTTGGCGTGGACCCGGCGTCCGGCAGGGTCGGCATGGCCGCCAGAAGCGTGGTGATCGGCGCGGGCGAGCGGCCGGACGCGACAACCGGCGACGCGACGGGTTCGAGGGGCGTGAGCGAGAGGGTCGGGATCGCGAACGGCATCACCGGCAAGGCGGCGGCGTCGCTCGGCACGTCCTTGCCGTCCTTTTCGGTTGGGCTGCCGTCCTTGGTCGTGTCGCCGTCCGACCGGGGCGCGCCTTCGGCGCTGTCCGAACCCGACGTATCGCCCATGCCGGGCATCAGCGCGAAGAGCATCGCGAAGGCGGAGGCCATCGGATCGCCCGCGCCAGCCCCGGCGCCCAAGCGGGCGGAAGCGGTGCCGGAGGGCGTCAGCGAGGAGATGGAGGACATCATGACAGGTCTGTCAGCAAGGATCGTGCCGGTTGCGACGCGCACCGCCGCTGGCGGGCATGTCCTCCAGCGCGCGCATCTCTGCGCGGATCGCGGCCAGGCGTGCGCGATCCATCAGCTTCTCGACGGCGGTCTGGTCGCGCTTGGCCGCCCTGGTCTGTTCGCCCGCCTGGGCGGCGCGATGCTCGGCCACCTGGATGCGCGCGGTCGCGGCATCGGCCGATTCGAGCAGGCGGTGGCGGAAATGCGCCTTCGCCATCAGCGACGCGGCGGACGCGGTGACGGCCGGGGCAGGCGTCACCGCCTCGATCAGCTGGCCGATACGCTGCGACAGCTGGTGTTCGGAGGCGACCCGCTCCTGCGCGCGCGCCTCGTCGGCCATGGTCAGGTTGAGTTGCAGCGTGCGGACCCGGTGAAGCCGGGTCAGCATCGTCTGTTGCCGCGATGCCATTCATGTCCCCCCTTGAAAACGGATCAGCCGATCGGCTGGCCGAAAATCCCCACCAGCTCCTCGACCGCATGGTCGAGCGGCACGACCTCGTCGGCGTCCTGCCGGATATATTCCATCACCGCCGGGTGGCAGGCGATGGCGGCGTCGATCGCCGGGTCCGCGCCCGCGCGATACGCGCCCATCAGGACGAGATCGCGATTCTCCTCATAGGTCGCCAGATGACGGCGCAGCGTCCGCGCGGCCTGGGCATGCGGGCGGCCGACGATATCGGTCATCACGCGGCTGACCGAGGGACCGATATCGATGGCGGGATAGACGCCGCGCTCGGCCAGATGGCGGTTGAGCACGATATGCCCGTCGAGGATCGACCGCGCCGAGTCGACGACCGGGTCGTTGCCGTCGTCGCCGTCCGCCAGCACGGTATAGATGGCGGTGATCGATCCGGTCCCGTGCGCATCCGCCCCCGCCCGCTCGATGAGGTTGGGCAGCATCGCGATGGCCGAAGGCGGATAGCCGCGCGCCGAGGCGGGTTCGCCCAGCGCCAGCCCGATCTCGCGCCCGGCATGGGCGACGCGGGTCAGCGAATCCATGATGAGCAGCACCTTCTTGCCCTCGGCGCGGAACGCCTCGGCAATGGCGGTGGCGCGCAAGGCACCCCGGATACGCAGCACCGGCGAATGGTTGGCGGGCACCGCGACCACGACCGAGCGTGCGCGGGCCGCGCCCGCGACCTTGGTCTCGAGGAAGTCGGCGACTTCGCGGCTACGCTCGCCGATCAGGCCGATGACGATGACGTCGGCGCGGGCCGCGCGGACCATCATGCCCAGCAGCACCGACTTGCCGACGCCCGACCCCGCCATGATGCCGACGCGCTGACCCTGACCGATGGTCAGCAGCCCGTTGATCGCGCGCACGCCGACGTCCATCGGCTCCAGCACGCGGCCCCGGTCGAGCGGCGACTGCATCTTGCCCGCCAGCGGCCAGTGGCTGGCGCCGCGAATGGGACCCAGGCCATCGATCGGCTTGCCCGACCCGTCGACCACGCGGCCCAGCATCGCCGCGCCCACCTCCGCCTCGCCCGGAGGGCCGAGCGGGCGCACCGGGGCGCGCGGGAGCAGGGGGGCGGGGCCCCCCAGATTCATCATCAGCGTGCGGCCGTTGCGGAAACCGATCACCTCGGCCTCGACGCAGTGCCCGTCCTTCTCGCCGCCCCTCTCTCCAATCGTGCAGACGGTGCCGACCGGCAGCGACAGTCCGACCGCTTCCATCAGCAGCCCGTCATAGGAGGCCAGCCGACCCGCCACGACCGGGCGCGGCGCGAAATCCGCCTGGGACAGCGTTTCCAGATAATCGGTCGTGAAACGGTTCAGCATTGGGGAACGGGAACCTTGTCGATCGCGGCGGCGAGTTGGTCGAGCCATAGCGAGGGGCCGTCCTCGACGATGGTCGAGGCGCTTTCGAGGACGAAGCCGCCGCGCTCCACATTCGGATCGCCGACGGGGAACACGGTCTGCGGCAGGCGCTCGGCCAGCAGCGCCACGTCATCGGGATGGACGCGCAGCATCGCGGCTTCCTTGGCATCGGACAGCAGGTCCATCGCCGCCTCGATCCGGCCGGTCAGCCGGTCGGCATCGACGCCGATCTCTCCGACCAGCTTGCCGACCAGCATCAGCACGGTCTGGCGCAGCTGTTCGGCCAATGCCTGGCGATCGACGCGGGCCGACAGCGCCTCGGCGATGGAATCGACCATCCGGCCGTCGCGCGCCTCGGCCTCGGCCTGCGCCTGGAACTGACGCTGGGCGGCGGCCAGCCCTTCGGCATAGCCCTCGGCATGACCCGAGGCATGGGCGGCGGCGAGCGGATCGACCGCCGGTTCGACGGGATCCTCGCACGCGGCAAAGGGATCCCAGCCTTCGGTCGGATCGTGATCGCGGCTGGCGGGATGGAAATGGCGCGGCTGGCCGGGGGCGGCATTGTCGGCCGCCGTCGCGCCCAGCCCGCCGGTCGGGGCCTGCGGGCGGAACGAGATCGGCCCGGAACCCAGGTCGATGTTCAGGCCCGGCATGCCCGATGGCGCAAAGCCGCCGGGGGGCGCGAACGCCTGTTGCAGCGCGGCGGCCGCCGCATTCTGGCGCGCGGAGAAACCAGCGACGAAATCAGACATAATCGTCCTCGCCTCCGCCCATCATGATCGTGCCTTCCTTGGCCAGGTTGCGGGCGGTGGTGATCATCGACTTCTGCGCTTCGAGCACTTCGGACAGCTTCATCGGACCGCGCGATTCGATCTCGTCGCGGATACCCGCCGCCGCACGCGCCGACATGCAGCCCAGGAACCGTTCGCGCGCCGCCTCGTCCGCGCCCTTGAGCGCGCGGGTGAGGACTTCGCCATCGACATTGCGGATGAGCGTGCCGAGATTCTTGTCGTCCATGTCGAGCAGGTTGTCGAAGATGAACAGCGCCTCCTCGATCTGCTTGGCGACGTCGCGGTCGATCTTGAACAGCTTGGGCATGACCCGCTGCTCGGTCGCCTTGCGCGCGCTCGACAGGATCTTGGCCGCCTCGCGCGAACCGCCCATGGCCAGGCCCTGGCCGCCGCTGCCGCCTTCGCTCCAGCGCTTGAGCACGCTGTTCAGCGTCTCGATCGCCTGCGGCGTCACCGGACCCAGCCGGGCGACACGGTGCAGGATGTCGGGCTGCATCGCATCGGGCAGCAGTTCCAGCACCTTGCCCGCAACGGCCGGATCGCAATTGGCGATCAGGACCGCGCCGATCTGCGGATGTTCCTTCTCGACGATCTTGGCGATGTCGATCGGATCCAGCCAGCCGAGCATCTCGATCTCGCACTGCGCCTCGGCGGGCACGATGCGCGACAGGACGCTGCTGGCGCGCTCGGGGCCGAGCGCACGGTTCATGACATTCTCGACGATCGGCTTGGGCTGGAACGCGATCGAGGCGCGGGCGCGGGCACAGCCGACGAAATCGTCGAGCACGAAGCCGACATCCTGCTCGCTGACATCGGCGATCGAATACATCGCCTTGCCCAACTCGCGCACTTCATCGGGTTCCAGCTTCTGGAGGATGGCAGCGGCTTCTTCCTCGCCGACCAGCATCATCAGGACCGCAGCGCGTTCGACCCCCGAATAGACGCGCCCTTCTTCGGCGGAGGCCATTATTGCTGCGCCTCCGAACGGATCATGTCACGCACGGCGAGCGCGGCGCGCGCCGGGTTGTCGCGAGTGAAGCCACGTACCTTGGTGATCCGCTCGTCGAAATTGTTGGTCTCTTCGATCTCGTCCAGCGTCACGGCGGGCGGCTGCTGGCCGATCATGCCGGCCATGGGCTGGCCGTCCGCGCCGACCCACATGGGCTGGCCATCGGGGCCGATGCGCACGGGCTGGCCGTCGGGGCCGATCACCGGCTGACCATCGGCGCCGAGCAGGACGTTGCCGGCCCCTTCGGTCGCGCCGTCGGCGGCCCCCATCGGCAGGGCCTTGCCCTGGGCATCGTCCTTCTTCTTCGACATGGCCTTCACCAGCGGACGCACGCCGAGCAGCAGGACCAGCAGCGCGATCAAGAGCGCGGTCGCATTGCGCGCCACGATGGGCAGCCAGCTATTGTCGTACCAGGCGCGCTTGTCGTCGAGGCCTGGGTCGGCGAACTTGCGGCTGATGACGGTGACATTGTCGTTGCGCTGCTGGTCGAAGCCGACCGCCGACTTCACCAGGTCGGAAATCTGGGTGATCTCCATCTGGCTGCGCTTGCCGGTGGCGGGGTCGCGCAGCAGGACGGCCACGGTCAGCCGCTTGATCGAACCCGGCGTGGCGCGCGTCACCGACACTTCCTTGTTCAGGTCATAGGCGCGCTGGAAGGCGTCGGACTGCTTCTCGGGGTTCAGGCCCGGGCCACCGGCTACCGGCTTGCCATCGGCGGGCGGCGCACCGTTCGCGCCGTTCGCGGGCTGCGGCTGTTGCAGCGTGCTGGCGGGCGGCGGCGTGTTGGACAGCGCACCCGGAATGCCGCCCGGCGTGGTCGGATCCTTCTGGTTGCCGGTCCAGTTGCCGGTTTCGGCGCGCAGCGCGCCGTCCTTGTCATAGCGCTCGCTGGTCGCGCTGGTCTCGTCGAGGTTGACGTCGGCCTGCACCTCGGCGGTGAAGTTGCCAGCACCCACCAGCGGGGTCAGCAGCTGGATCAGCTGGGTGCGGTACTTCTCCTCCAGGCGGCGCTGGAAATCGATGCGGCGATCATCGCCGGTCGCGCCGTCCGCGCCCTTCTTGGACAGCAGGCCACCCATCTGGTCGACCACGGTCACGTCCTCGGGCTTCATGCCCGGCACCGACGAAGCGACGAGGTTGACGATCGACTGGACCTGCGATTCCGACAGCGAGCGCCCGGCGTTCAGCTTCAGCACCACCGAAGCGGAGGGCGAGGACTTGTCGCGGATGAAGGGCGAGGCGTCAGGCGTGGCGAGGTGGACGCGCGCCTCGGCCACCGCGTCGATCTCCTCGATCGAGCGCGCCAGTTCGCTCTCGCGCGCCTGGCGAAGGCGTTCGCCCTCGACCGCGCGGCTGACGCCCATCGGCAACTGGTCGAGGATCGCATAGCCGCCGGGTGCCTGCTTGGGCAGGCCCTGGCCCGCCAGCAGCATCCGTGCCCGGGAATAATCCTCCTCGTTCACGGTCAGCGCGCCGGTGCCGTCGTTGATCTTGCTCTTGATGTTCGCGGCGGACAGCGCGGTCGTCACCGCCTGCTTGTCCGCGTCCGACAGATTGTCGAACAGCGTCTTCTGCGGCGCGCTGGACAGCGCCATCCAGGCAAGCGCGGCGGCGGCGATCAGTCCGATCAGCATCGCCATCGGCGCGGAACGGCGGACGGCGGGCTGCGCCATCACCGACTTGATCTGGCGAAGCGGGTTGGCGAACTTTTCCGGCAGCGGCGGCAGGGCCGGTGCGGGATTGGTCGATGCGGGGGTGAGGGCAGTGCTCATCTTACACCGGCATGCTCATGATGTCCTTATAGGCGGACAGGAGTTTGTTACGGACCTGCAGGGTCGCCTCGAACCCGACCGATGCCTGTTGGCGGGCCATCATCACCTTGGCGATGTCGACCGTTTCGCCGCGTTCGTAGGATTCGGACAGGCGGGCGGCCTGTTGCTGGCCTTCGTTCACGCCCTTCAGCGCGGACTCGAGCGTATCGGCAAAGCTGGTCGGCGGAGCCACCGGCTGAGTCTGGGCGGCCTGTGCCGCCTGGTTGGCACCGGCCTGGCTTGCCGCCTTGAGTGCCTGATTGCGTTCCAGGATCTGGGCACGAAGCGCCATCACCCGGTCGACGCTCATCGCACCGCCGACACCACCGACGCTCATGCCATCACGGCCCGGCTAGAGGGTCGGATGATCTCCTCGCCCTGTTCGCGCGCCTTGGCGAGGCGGTAGCGCAGCGTGCGCTCCGAAATCCCCAGGCGCTTGGCAGTCTCGACCCGATTGCCGCCGCATGCGGCCAGCATCTCGCGGATCGCGGCGAACTCGCTCATCTGCACGACCTTGCCGAGCGTCGCTTCCGCGGTCGTCACGGTCAGCGGCTCGTCGTCCAGGTCGTTGGCGACCATCGGACGGTCGAACACGATATGCTCGGGCTCGATCGTCGCGCCACCGGCGAACAGCAGCGCGCGCTGGATGACGTTTTCCAGCTCGCGGACATTGCCAGGCCAATTGTGCATGGCCAGCTTGTCGATCGCCGCCGCGCTGGGCCACGGAATGGCGGTGCGACCGGCGGCGTGGCGCAGGATCATCGTCGCGGCGAGCGCGGGGATGTCCATGCGACGCTCGCACAGCGGCTTGGTGGTCAGCGGGAAGACCGACAGGCGATAGTACAAGTCGGCGCGGAACCGGCCCGCTGCCACTTCGGCCTGGAGGTCGCGGTTGGCGCAGGCGATGACGCGGACGTCGACCGACTGCGGCATCGACGCGCCGAGCGGGATCACCTCGCGCTCCTGCAGCACGCGGAGCAGCTTGGCCTGGAGCTGGAGCGGCATCTCGGCAATCTCGTCGAGCAGCAGCGTGCCGCCGTCCGCCGCGCGGAAAAAGCCTTCGCCCGCCTGTGCCGCGCCGGTGAACGCACCCTTCTGGTGGCCGAAGAGCAGCGCCTCCAGCATCGACTCCGGGAGCGCGGCGCAGTTGATCGCGACGAAGGGCTTGTTGGCGCGGGTCGACTGCGCATGGATGGCGCGGGCCACGACTTCCTTGCCGGTGCCGGTCGGGCCGTTGATCAGGACGGTGATGTCCGCCTGGGCCACGCGCTCGGCCAGGGTGAAGAGCGCCAGGCTTTCCGGGTCGGCGGCGGTCGGCATGGCCGAGCCCGCCAGCAGGGCGCGGACGAAGCTGTTGCCGACGCCTGCTTCGGCGGCGGAATAGGTCACGCGGGCCGGGTGGCCGCCGATCGCCGGGGTGATGGCGGGGACCGGACCGTCGGACACGACGACGGTGCGTGCCGGATGCTCGACCACGTCGCCGTCGGTGACGAGGAACAGGTCCCCGGCCTGGGCGGCCGCGCCCTGCTCGGCAATGGCCATGCCCTGGGCGCGCAGCCCGGAGATCAGCGCATATTTCTGCTTAACGAGCGCAGCGGAGGGGTGAATCGACGACATCTGGCGTGGAGTCCTTTCGTGACTCCGCAATGGCCCCTGTTTGGTAAAACCGTGGTTAATGCGGCAACGCGAACGGCAAGTTTTTTCCGGGCGCGATGCGTGCCCACACATGTGCGGGCGACGCCCGGCCGCGCGCGCGACCGTTCCGGCAATTCCGGCAAGCGCCCCGGCAAAATTTTGCATGGAACCGGCTAAAGCCTGCCGGAAAGCGGCCGTTACTCCACTCGGCGGCACGGTGGTCCAGAGGGGACACAGACGGATCGCCGAGCAGATTTGGAGACATCAAATGACCGTTATTGCCAGCAATATCAGTGCTATGCGTGCAACCGCCGCGTCGACCTCGGCCTCGCTGGCCCTGAGCACCTCGATGCAGCGCCTGTCGACCGGCAACCGCATCAACTCGGCAAAGGACGACGCCGCCGGTCTGGCGATCAGCGACTCGATGACCTCGCAGATCAAGGGCATGGCGCAGGGCATCCGCAACGCGAATGACGGCATCTCGCTGGCGCAGACGGCGGAAGGCGCGCTGAACGAAGTCGGCAACATGCTCCAGCGTATGCGCGAGCTGAAGGTCCAGTCGTCGAACGGCACCTATTCGACCGCCGACAAGGCGAACATCACCAACGAGCAGACCACGCTGGCCGCGCAGATCAGCGCCGTCGTGAAGAACACCCAGTTCAACAACAAGGCGCTGTTCAGTGCCGCCTCGACCGTATCGATCCAGACGGGTGCGACGACCAACGACACCGTCAGCATCGGTTTGCGCGATCTGACGGCAACCTATGTCGCTGCCACCACCGGCGCGACTCCGGCGCCTGCAACCGGATCGCAGCTCGGCGCGATCGTCGACTTCGCGGCCACTTCGGATAGCGCTGCCCTGAAGACGGGCGGTGATACGCTGGCCAACTACGACGCCGCGATCGCCGACGTGTCGTCGATCCGGGCTGGCCTGGGTGCGACCCAGAACCGCCTCCAGTCGGCCGTCAACAGCGCGACGTCGAACATGACGAACCTCGCCGAAGCGAAGAGCCGCATCTCGGACACCGACTTCTCGGAAGAAACCACCGCGCTCGCCAAGGCGCAGATCCTGAGCCAGGCGTCGACCGCGATGCTGAGCCAGGCCAACCAGTCGCAGCAGGGCGTGCTGAAGCTCCTCGGCTAATCGCCCTGGGCGAATGCCGACCGCGGTTATCCCCTCGGTCGCGGAAGGTGGACCCCCCGATGCCTTATAATAAGGTGTCGGGGGGCTCCGCCCGAAAAAATGCGCCCATTTGACTCTTTTCTCTAAAGCCCTGCCTCAAGCGGTCGTTACCCGTCTTGGCAGCTCGACCTTCGCCTTGGGGGCGGCGGAGAGCTCCGGCTTTGGAGAACGACCATGACGGTTATCGCCAGTAATATTTCGGCGTTACGCGCCTCGAGCGCCAACGGCGCCGCGACGGAAGCGCTGAACGTGTCGATGCAGCGCCTGTCCACCGGCAAGCGAATCAATTCCGCGAAGGACGACGCCGCCGGCCTCGCCATCGCCGCCTCGATGACCTCGCAGGTGCGCGGCATGAACCAGGCGATCCGCAACTCGAACGACGGCATCTCGATGGCGCAGACCGCCGAAGGCGCGCTGGACGAGGTGAGCAACATGCTCCAGCGGATGCGCGAACTGGCGGTGCAGAAGGCCAACGGCATCTATTCGACCAACGACAAGGCGAACATCACCGCCGAGCAGAACGCGCTGGCCTCGCAGGTGTCGAACATCCTGTTCAACACCCAGTTCAACGGTCAGAAGCTGCTCGATGGTTCGGCGGGTGCTGCCGGCGTGGTCGCCATTCAGGCCGGCGCGAACACCAGCGACGCCATTACCATGACCTTCAGCAACCTGACGACGGATGCAGGGATCAACGGCGCGATCGCCGTGGTCGATCCCGCGACCGGCCCCAGCACCATCGCGACGGGCGCGACGCTGGAAAAGTTCGACGCCGCCATCGGCCGGGTCGCCAATATCCGCGCAGGCCTGGGCGCCACGCAGAACCGGCTCCAGTCGGCGGTCAACAACCTGACCTCGAACGTCACCAACCTGACGGACGCGCGCAGCCGCATCGAGGACACCGATTTCTCGGCCGAAACCACCGCGCTCGCCAAGGCCCAGATCCTGAGCCAGGCTTCGACCGCGATGTTGAGCCAGGCCAACCAGTCGCAGCAGGGCGTGCTCAAGCTGCTCGGACAGTAATTCCCGGATCCTGAGCGCCCCGGCACCGCGCCCCCACTCGGGTGGCGGGGCCGACCGGCCGAGAGATCCTCACGGACCGGTTTGCAGGACAAACCCCGGCGGCAGCGATGCCGCCGGGGTTTACTCGTATCGGCTCAATCGGCGCGCAGCACCAAAGCGGGCGAGGTCCGCCCCGCGCGCCAGGCCGGATACAGGCTGGCCAGCACCGCGCCCGCGATCACGCTCAGGGCGATCACCGCCAGCTCGCGCACCGAAATCCCGATCGGCAGCGACAGGAACACGTCCCATTCGGCCTGCCGCGCGGGTGACAGGTGGCGTACGGCCGCGACGATCGCACCGCGCTGGGTCAGAAGTGCGGCGGCCAGCGACAGGCCGATGCCCGCCCCGATCAGCGCGATGATGCTGCCCACGGTGGCGAAGATCCGCATGATGCTGCGCGCCGTCACGCCCATGGTGCGCAGGATCGCGATCTCGCGCCGCTTGGCCCGTGCGAGCAGGGTCATCGACGACAGGATATTGAACAGCGCTACCAGCGTGACCAGCCCGACCGCGATCGTCATGCCGATCTTCTCGGTGACGAGCGCGGCGAGCAGCGCGCGATTCGCCTGTTGCCAGCTGGTGATCGGATAGCCCGGACCCAGCCGCCGCCGGATCGCCGCCGTCACGGCCGCTTCCTGCGTGACGTCGGTCAGCACCACCGCAACGCGGCGGGTGACGACCGAGTCGTCCTGCAGGATGGGCAGCGAATCGAGCGGGGCATATAGCGTCACCTGGTCGCTGCCCTTGTCGTCATCGGGATAGAAGGCCGCGACCCGCGCCGGGGTCAGGTCGAGCGACAGGGTGCGGTCGGGGCCGAGGACGACCCGGCCGATCGCGATCCGGTCGCCGGGGAACAGGCCCAATTGCAGCGCGGCGGTCTGGCCGATCGCCACCGCACTCGCGGGATCGATACCGTGCGCCAGCGCCGCGCGCATCGTCGGCACCAGTCTATAGAGTGTGCGGGGATCGCGGCCCTGGAGCTTGATAGGGGTAATCCGGCCGTCGATCGACAGACCGGCGGTGATCTCGCGGATCGGCTCGGTGCGGACGACGCCGGGGATGCGGGCGATGGTGGCGGCGACCTGCGCCTCGGTCAGTGCCGCACCGGCAGGCACGGTAACGCTGAGATGTCCGTTGACCGGCGCGACGCTCTCGGCCAATTTGGTCTGCGCGCCGTTCATCACCGCGATGACCAGCACCAGCGCCGCGACACCGATCATGACGCCGGTGCAGCCGATGCCCGCGACCAGCAGGACCAGCCGCCCACCCGCACCCGGCCACAGATAGCGGCCGATCAGATGGCGTTCATGGCGTGCGAGCATCGGCGTCCCCGGTCATCGGGGATGCGCTTAAAGCAAGTTGGGGCGATCGGGAATCGACATTGCAATCCTCCCCGGCACGGGGAGGGGGACCAGCGAAGCTGGTGGAGGGGGGCGTGCCGCTGGGGACGTCCTATGAGGAAATCCCCCTCCGTCAGGGCTTGCGCCCTGCCACCTCCCCGTGCCGGGGAGGATGATATCAACGCTGGCTGGCGAGGGCCTTTTTCAGGCGGGCATGGGCGGCGCTCTTGATCTGGCAGACGCGCGCCGCGCCGACGCCGAGCACCTGGCCGATTTCCTCCAGGTTGAGTTCCTCGACATAATAAAGCTGGATCACCATCGCCTCGCGCTCGGGGAGCGCGGAGATGGCGGCGATCAGCGCGTCGCGCAGGTCGCTTTCGGCCAGCTGCTCGAAGGCGTCGGGCGTGTCGTCGGCGAACCAGGGCAGGTCGTCGGCATAGACATCGTCGATCGCCTCCATGCGCACGGCCTCGGCGGTCTTGTAGTCGGCGCGCAGCCGCTCGACCGTGATGCCCAGCTTTTCGGCGACCGCCTCGTCGGCCGGGGCCTGGCCCTCGGTCTGCGACAGGGTGTTGACCGCCTCGTGATACTGGCGGCGGCGACGCATCGCGCCGCGCGTCGTCGTCGCCTGACGGCGAAGCTCGTCGATCATCGCGCCGCGCAGTCGCGACTTCAGATAATGGCCGAACTCGACGCCGCGTTCCTCGAACGAGGCGGCGGCCTCGACCAGCGCGACCAGGCCGACCTGCACCAGATCCTCGACCTCGATCATGCTCGACATGGACCCGTGCACATGCCACGCGATGCGCCGGACCAGCGGCAGGTGCTGGCGGATCACCGTATTCGCATCGCCGCCCGGCATTCCGGCGCGCCGCGGCGCGGGGCGATAGGTCAGCGGCTGGTCGGTGACCGTGGGATTGGCCAGCGCGGGATCGAAATTCGCCGGGTTGAAGGTCTGCGCGTCCATGAACGCGCCGCTCAGGGGATGTGCGCTCATGCGGCCAACGCCTGTTGCTGGGGATGATGGGGAGAGCCGATGACGGCGACGACTTCGACCGCCTTGTCCTCGGGCACTTCGAAGAAGGAGAGGACGGGCGTGTCGGGCAGGCAGGTGCGGACCAGCTTGCGCATCGCGATGCGTACGCCCGGCTGCACGACCAGCGCGAAGGGCTTGGCCTCGGCGATCAGCGGCTGGGCGGCCTGGGTCAGCGCCTCGGTGATGCGGCGGCCCAGATCGGGTTCGATCACATGGCGGCGCGCGGTGTCGGCGCGCATGGCCTGGCCCAGCAGCCCTTCGAGCTGGCCGTCCAGCGTCATGACGCGCAGCGGTTCGCGCATCCCGCACAGCTTCTGGATGATCAGCGCGCCCAGCTGCGGCCGGATCAGCTCGACAATGTCTTCGGCGTCGAGCGTCTTCTGGGCCGCCACGGCGATCGCGCTGGCGATGCGGCGGAACTCCTTCAAGGTGATGTTCTCCGAAAGAAGGCCCTTGAGAACCTGGGTCAGGGTGGTGAGCGGCAGCGGGTTCGGGCTGAGCGAGGCGGCGAGTTGCGCGGCGCGCTCCTTCAGCCCGTCGAGCAGCGACTGGACCTCGTCGGGGCCGAGCAGCTCGGCGGCGTTCGAGGACAGGATGTGGTTCAGGTGCGTCGCCATGACGGTGCCCGGATCGACCACGAGGTAGCCCATGCCGGTGGCGGCATCGGCGTCGCCCTTCAGGATCCAGGTCGCGGGCAGGCCGAAGGTCGGGTCCTTGACCGGCTTGCCGTTCAGCGCGCCGAACGCCTGGCCGGTGTCGAGCGCCAGCATCTCGTCGGGCGAGACCTGATCCTCGGCGGCGACGACGCCGTTGATGATGATGCGATAGCTATAGGGGGCCAGGTTGATGTCGTCGCGGACGCGGGCCTGCGGCACGACGAAGCCCAGATCCTTGGACAGCTGGCGGCGGACGCCGGTGATGCGGGCCATCAGCGGCGCACCGCGACGCTCGTCGACCAGCGGCACCAGGCCGTAGCCGATGTCGATATGCACCTGCATCCCGTCGATGACCTCGTCCCAGCCGATACGCGAGGGGTCGACCGGCTCGGGCGCGGGGGCAGCGGGGGCGATGACCGGACGCTTCTCGATCTGGCGCAGCTTCCAGGCGGTGAAACCGGCGATCGCGGCGGCGGGCAGCAGCACCAGATGCGGCATGCCGGGCAGCACGCCCAGCAGGCCCAGGATCGCGGCGACCGGGATCCAGGTCTTGGACGCGCCGAACTGCGACCCGATCTGGCCCGCCAGATCCTTGTCCGACGACACGCGCGTCACGATGGCGGCGGCGGCGATCGACAGCATCAGCGAGGGGAGCTGCGCGACCAGCGCGTCGCCGATGGCGAGCAGGATATAGGTCTTGGCCGCGTCGGCGATCCCCATGCCATGGCTGACCGGACCCAGGATCAGGCCGCCGATGACATTGGCCGCCAGGATCAGCATGGCGGCGACCGCGTCGCCCTTCACGAACTTGGACGAACCGTCCATCGAGCCGTAGAAATCGGCCTCGGTCGACACCTCGACGCGGCGCGCCTTGGCCTGGTCCGGCGTGATGAGCCCGGCGTTCAGGTCGGCGTCGATCGCCATCTGCTTGCCGGGCAACGCGTCCAGGGTAAAGCGCGCGGACACTTCCGACACGCGGCCCGCGCCCTTGGTCACGACGATCAGGTTGATGATCATCAGGATCGCGAAGACGAAGAGACCCACGACATAGTCGCCGCCGATCAGGAAGGTGCCGAACGCCTCGATGACATGACCCGCCGCGCTCTCGCCCTCATGGCCGTGGACCAGCACGATGCGGGTCGAGGCGACGTTGAGGCCCAGGCGGAACAGGGTCGCGAACAGCAGGACGGTCGGGAAGGCCGAGAAGTCGAGCGGCTTCTCGGCGTTCAGCGCGACCATCAGGACGGCCAGGCTGATCGCGATATTGGCGACGAAGAAGATGTCGAGCAGCGCGGGCGGGATCGGCACGACCATGACCAGCACCAGCAGCAGGATCGCGGCGGGCAGGGCCATGGTACGGCCGCTGGAGAAGAGCTTGCCCATCGCTTAGCCACCCATCCGTGCGAGCATCATGTAAGCCAGCCGCGCATGATCGGGCTTGGGCCGCAGCACGCTGTCGCCAGTCGCGGTGGCGCCGCGCATCCCCAGCTGGTTCATGGTGCTGTTGGCCCAGGCGATCGCATCGGCGGCGCTTTCGTTGTTGCCGGTGACGACGGTCGCGTCGCCGTTCATGCCCTGGAGCGCGAGCGCCTGGGCCGCGAATTGCAGGTTGGCGGCGCGCGTCTCGTCGCTGTCGGCCTTGGTGCCGGCCAGCTTGGCCGAGAAACGGTCGTAAATGTCCGCAAGCGAGCGCGGCTGGCCGTTCGAGGCGTAGAAGACCGAACGGTTGGCGCGGGCGGCGGCGGGGAACAGTGCGGCGCCGCTGGCCTGCGGGTTGCTGGCCATCGTGCTCAGGAACTTGGTCGCGCCGCCCAGCCCCAGGAAATGGGCCATGTACAGGTCGGTGCCGCCCGCCTCGCGGCCCAGCGTCGATTCCAGCGCGGACTTGTTGTCCGAAGCGTGTTCGGCGGCCATCAGCGAGGCGGCGGTCGGATCGTTGCGCAGGCCCATCACCGCCGAGCGCGCGCCGCCCGAGACATAATAGCGTCCGCCCGACTGGCCGATCGCATCGGCGGCCCAGCCCAGGCCGTGCTCCGCGCCATGCTTCTTCACGACCGCCAGCCAGCTCTGCTCGACGAACTGATAGAGTCCCGAGGCGGAGGAGGTGCCCGCGCGGGCATTGGCGTTCAGGCCGGACTCCAGCTTCGCCTGGCCGAGCAGATAGCCGAAATCGACGCCCGTGCGGCTGGATGCCAGCGCGATGGCCGATTGGATTCTGGCGTGGGAGACGGGTTGGACGGTCATGCTGCGGTAAAAAGCCCTTGTTCGGGCCATACTCAGCAAGGGGCGTGCCAATTCCTGACGGTGCCGTCAGGGAGGCGACAGGAATGACCGGAGGGCAATAAAAAAGCCCGGAAAACCGGGCTTTGTCTAATCGATGGTTCGGGGGATGCCCCTCGCTTCGCCGATGCCGCCGCCGCGTGTCCGGCAAAGCGGCAAGCCGTTGCCGCCCGGCAAGCGGCAATCAGGCATAGGCGCGCATGGCGGGACGATAGCCCATGCCGGAGTCGCCGGTCAGCGTCTGCAACCGGCGGCGGACATTGGCCGCCATCAGGTTGACGTAGATGCGGCAGGTCTCGTTCAGTCGGTTGGCCTCGTCGGCCAGCTCGCGCAGTTCGGGGCCTGCGGGACCGGTGCCGAGGGCGGCGACCTCCTCGATCGCGGCCAGCTTCTCGGTCGTCGCGCGTTCCAGCGCGACCACGTCGTTGACCTTCAGCGCCGCGATTTCGCGGTGGAGGGCCTCGATGACCCGGATCAGGGCGTCACGGCGTGTCATTTACCATTCCAGTCCAGCTTCAGCGCGATTATCTGGTCGGCGATGGTCGCCGGCAGGATCGGAAAATCGCCATTGGCGATGGCCTTCTTGATCTGGGCGACCCGGTCCATGTCGACCGGCGGCTGCGCAGCCAGGGTGCGGGCCATGTTGCTGACGCCGCTCATGTCGTTCGCCTTTACCGGGGGCTGTGCGGGGCTGGCGGCTCCAGCGAGCGCGTTGGGACGCGTCACGGCGGCGACCCGCCCGACCCTCGCTTCCCCGGCACTCAGCCTTGTTACTTCCACCATGCCCGCACCCTCTGGTTCCGCTGACATGGGGTATAACGGCCGGGGCCGGAGATTCTTTAGCGCGAATTTACGCTTTTTCCCCGTTTTCCGCCGCGCCCGCGCCCCTCATTCGGACCAGCCGGGCAGGGTGGCGCGACCGCTGGCCAGCGCCACGGCCTGGATCGGCTGGCGGGCGGATTCGATACGCACCGGGAAATGCCCGCCCGGCGCCGCGTCGGCCATGGCGATCCCTTCCCTCGTGATGGAAAAGCCCTCCGATCCCGCTTCGATCACGACCGGGTCGCCGCGCTTGATGACGGGTTCGGCCTTCACCGCCACGGCGGCCATCATGCGCGGCTCCGGGGCGGCTTTGGGGGCCGAGAGGACCGGCACGAAGATGCGCCATTGCGGGCTGGAGCAGGTGACGACCACCGCGTCATGCGCCTCCGTGCGCCAGGACAGCGCGACCGTCGGGCACTGGGCCAGCTTCAGCCGGTTGTCGATCGGTGAACGGGGGCCACCCTCCACCCCGACCGGACGGCCGGTAAAGGCGGTGACGGCGGCGTCGAGCGCGGCGACATCCTGGAAACCGGCGGCGCCGGCCAGAAGCAGGGACAGGATCATCGTGAGGGTCTCCGTGAAGGCTCACCGGCAAAGACCAGGGTGACCAACGCGACGCGTGGGCCTGGCTTTCCGGCGGTGGACAGGATCAGACGGTCGGCGGCGGCCGGACCGATCAACGCGGCCGCAGTGCGGGCGCGATCGGCGGCCAGCACGACCGAACTATGGGTGACGGGATCGACATCGGCGGCGCTGCCATCGGTCGAACCGACGATGGACAGGCGGACGCGCGGATCGGCCAGCGCCTCGCGCGCCCAGGGGGCGAACAGCGCATCGGGCTCGACCGGCTCGGCCGATCCGGCGGCGAAGTTCAGCGCGGCTGTCGCCACCGGCATGGCGGGCGGCGGGGGAGGGGGCAGGCGCAAAGCCTGATCGACATGGTCGCTGCTGCCGAATTGCGCGCGCAGGCCGTTGAGCAGGGCGGGGCGGCGCTCCGCCCCGGTCGCCTGGACCAGGACGAGGAAGCCGACCAGCAACAGCGCCAGGTCGGCCAGCGTGATCAGCCAGATCGGCCGCGCGGGCGGCGTCTCGGGAAAAAAGGGCTCGGTCATGCGACGCTGACCAGATTGGGGCCGGACTTGGGGGCTGAGGTCGACCCGCGCGACGGGCGCGGGGCCTCGCGCGTGGCCAGGGCGGCCAGCGGCGTGACGATGCGGGTCCGCTCGAACGCCTCGATCCGCGCCGCGCGACGCAGGCGCGTCGCGATCGGCTGCGCGACCAGATTGGCGAACAGCGCGCCATAGAGCGTGGCGAGCAGGGCGATCGCCATGGCGCCACCGATACGCTGCGGATCGTTCATCGTCGCGAACATGGCCGCCAGGCCGATCAGCGTTCCGACCATGCCCATGGCGGGCGCGATCTCGGCGGCGCCCGTCCAGACATCGGCGGTGGCGACATGCCGCTCGACCCGCGCGGCGCGCGCGAGGTTCAGGCGGGCGGCCACGGCTTCGCCCCCTTCGCCATCGACGATCGCGGCGACCGCCTCGGCCATGTCGGGATCGGTGATGACCGAGCGGTCGAGCGCCAGGACACCCTGGCGCTTCGCCATGCGCGACAGGTGGTCGATCTGCTCGACCAGCGGATCGGCGGAAAAGGGGCGCCGCGGCAGCACCGCCAGCGCGCGCATCGCCCGCCCGGCATCGCGCCAGGGCGTGCGCAGCAGCGTCGCGATCAGCGTTCCGCCCAGCACGATGGCGAGCGCCGCGGCGTCGAAGAACTGATGAAGCGGAGGAAATGCAGTCATGCGCGCACCCACGCAAAGACCGGGCCAACTGCCCCCAAGGCAAGGGGGCGGAAAGCGGGGGCGAGGTGCGCTGCCGCCGGGTTGCCGCCGACCGGCAAAAACCGGCAACCGCTTGCCGTCCGGGCCTGCCGCCGCCCTGCCGCCCCGCCCGATACCCCTCTGGTCAGGCACTTGGCACGGTCATTGCAAGGGTCCGGCCATCGCGAAGTCCCGCGTGGGAAAGGAGGTTGAACGATGGCCGCAGAAACGCTTTTCGGAGTACATGGTGCCGCACTGGAAGTGCGGGCGCAGCGCATGGGTGTGCTGGCGTCGAACATCGCCAACGCCTCGACCCCGGGTTTCAAGGCACGCGACATCGATTTCAAGGCGGCGCTCGCCTCGGTCGAGGGCGGGCAGGATCGGGGCATCGCGGATGCGATGAAGTACCGCGTGCCGATCCAGACCTCGCTCGACGGCAACACCGTCGAACTCAACCAGGAACAGACCGCCTTCGCCGAGAACGCCGTCCAGTATCAGACGACGCTGTCGTTCCTGAACGGTCGCATCTCCACCATCACCCGTGCGCTGAAGGGCGAATAAGCGATGCCGAACGGACCGCTTTCCATCTTCCAGGTCGCCGGTCGCGCCATGTCGGCGCAGCTGGTGCGGATGAACACCACCGCGTCGAACCTGGCCAATGCCGGCGGTATCGCCGGGTCGGCCGACACCGCGTACAAGACGCTGAAGCCGGTGTTCCGCACCAGCTTCGACGCCGCGACCGGCCTGTCCACCGTCGATGTCGAAAAGATCGTGAAGGCGGGCGAAGACCCCGCCAAGCGCCACGATCCCAACAACCCGCTGGCCGACAAGGACGGCAACGTCTTCGAGGCGGCGGTCGACGAAACCCGCGAGCTGGTCGACATGATGGAGACCTCGCGCACCTATCAGAACAATGTCGAAGTGATGCAGACCGCCAAGTCGCTGATCCTCGACACCCTCAAGCTGGGCCGCTGATCATGACCTCCACCGCGATGACGTCGACGCTGGACAGCCTGGGCATCAAGCGTGCCGGGGCAACCACCACCACGACGACCACGACCCCGGCCAAGAAATCGGCCACGACGCTGGGCCAGGGCGATTTCCTGCAGCTGCTGACCGCGCAGCTGAAGAACCAGGACCCGTTCGCGCCGATGGACAACACCCAGATGGTCGCCCAGATGGCGCAATTCTCCAGCGTGGCGGGCATCTCCGAGATGAACACCACCCTGGCCTCGATCGCGACCAAGCTGAACGCGACGACCCCGTCGGACGCGATGAACTATGTCGGCAAGACCGTGCTGACCCAGGGCACCACCGCCTATGGCCGCGCCAGCGGCGGGCTGGCGGGCCAGGTCGAGCTGGACGGCGCGGCGTCGGACGTGTCGGTCACGATTTCGGACGCGCAGGGCGCGGTCGTCAAGCAGATGTCGCTCGGCACCCAGAAGGGCGGCACCGTCGGCTATGACTGGGACGGCAAGACCCCGGACGGCAAGGAAGCCGGTTCGGGTCCCTTCACCATCTCGGTCTCGGCGTCGAACGGCAACACCACCGTCGGCAGCCGCTCGCTCGTCTGGGCGCCGGTCCAGTCGGTCTCGATGCCCAGTACCGGCGCCCCCGTCCTGACCGTCGCCGGTCTCGGCCAGGTCCAGCTTTCCGCCGTCCGCTCGGTCGGCTGATCCCCCTTTACGCACCAGGAAGATAGCCCATGTCCTTCTACACCTCGCTCAGCGGCCTTCAGGCTTCGCAGACCGACATGTCGGTCATCTCGCACAATCTCGCGAACGTCGGCACCAACGGCTTCAAGAAGAGCCGTGCCGAATTCGCCGACGTGATGGCGGCCAATTTCTCGACCGACCCGTTCAAGCAGGTCGGCTCCGGCACGGTGGTCAAGGCCAACCGGCAGGAGTTCAAGGAAGGCAACTACACCAGCACGTCGAACGCGCTGGACCTCGCCATCTCGGGCGACGGCTTCTTCACGGTGCAGTCGGGCGGCACGACCGGCACGCTGCAATATACCCGCAACGGCTCGTTCCAGGTCGACACCAACAACTATGTCACCGACACCCAGGGCAACCGGATGCAGGTGTTCCCGGTCGACAAGGACGGCAACGTCACCTCGTTCGGCAATGACGGCCTGACCAGCCTGCAGCTGCCGCCGACCAGCGGCACGCCGGTGTCGACCAAGAACGTCACGCTGGACATCAACCTGTCGAGCACCGCGGTCGCGCCGACGGCGGCGTTCGACCGGACCAACATGGGCACGTACAACAACACGACCCAGACCAAGATTTACGACACGTCGGGCAACGCCATGACGCTGACCAACTATTATGTCCGCAAGCCGTTGCCGCTGGATGCCAACAACAAGCCGATCCAGCCCGCCGACGGCAGCAGCACGTGGCTGGTCTACAGCTATGTCAACGACCAGCAGATGACGCGCAGTGGCTCGACCGATCCGGTCGAGATGACCTTCGACTCGGGCGGCAACCTGAAGTCGCCCCTGGGGCCGACCAAGTTCGACAACTACACCCCGCGCACCTCGATCAACGCACAGCCGCTGACGATCGACTATACCGGTTCGTCGCAGTCGGGTTCGATCTTCTCGGTCGCCTCGCGCACCCAGGACGGCAAGGCGGTCGGCCTGTTGTCGGGCGTGTCGGTCAGCGAGAACGGTCTGGTCACGGCGTCCTTCACGAACGGCGAGACCGCCAATCTGGGCAAGGTGGCGGTGGCGACCTTCGTCAACATGCCGGGCCTGCGCCAGGAGGGGAACAGCTATTGGGAAGCGACCGGCAAGTCGGGCGAGGCCAAGTTCGGCACCGCCAATGAAGGGGCTTTCGGCGCGATCCGGTCGAGCACCATCGAGGGGTCGAACGTCGACATCACCGAGGAACTGGTCCAGCTGATCGCCGCACAGCGCAATTTCCAGGCGAATGCGAAGGCGCTCGATACGTCGAGCCAGATCTCGCAGACCATCTTCAACATCCGCAGCTAAGCGAACGCCGGGGGCTAACGGGGAACCGCGATGGACAAGCTGGTCTATACGGCATCGACGGGCATGCGGGCGCATATGGCGGCGCAGACCGCGATCGCCAACAACATGGCCAATGCCTCGACGATCGGGTTCCGCGCCGACCGCGTCGTGTTCGACCGCATCGACCTGAAGGGCGGCGGCGCGGCGTTCGAGGCGCGGATGCCCACCGCCGAGGAAGTGACCGACGCTGACCGCGCGCCGGGCACGATCCAGCACACCGGCAACGCACTGGACATCGCGATCGCGACGTCGAGCGCGTGGCTGGCGGTGCAGGCCCCCGACGGTTCGGAAGCCTATACCCGTCGCGGCGACCTGGAGGTCACGGCTTCGGGCGTGCTGCAGACCGGCGACGGCTATCCGGTGATCGGCCAGAACGGCCCGATCACGGTGCCGCCGTACAATGCGATGACCGTCGCCCCCGACGGCACGCTGTCGATCGTGCCGCTGGGTGCCGGGCCGGATACCCAGCCCCAGGTGATCGACCGCATCAAGCTGGCCGATACGCGCGGCACGCAGACCGTGAAGGGTCTGGACAATCTGCTGCGCGTCAAGGGCGGCGGGGCGATGCCGCAGGACATGGACGCCACCGTCCAGTCGGGCGCGCTGGAAGGGTCGAACGTCAACATGACCCAGACGCTGGTCGACATGATCGAGAACCAGCGCAGCTACGAGGTGCAGGCCAACCTCATGAAAGAGGCCAAGTCGTTGGATGAGAACAGCGCATCGCTGATGCGTCTGCCGAGCTGAGGATTAAAGAGACATGTCTTCCGCCGCTTTGCACGTCGCACGCACCGGGCTCGATGCCCAGGATATGCGCATGCGGGTCATCTCGAACAACCTGGCCAACGTCAACACGACCGGGTTCAAGCGCGATCGCGCCGCGTTCGAGACGCTGGCCTATCAGACCATCACCGCGCCCGGCGCCGCCAGCTCGACCGAGAGCAAATATGCGACCGGCCTGAACCTGGGCACCGGCGTGCGCATCCAGGGCACCGCGCGCATCAACACGCAAGGGTCGATGCAGACCACCAACAACAGCCTCGACCTGGCGCTGGACGGTGACGGCTTCTTCCAGGTGCAGATGCCTGGCGGCACGCTCGGCTATACCCGCGCGGGCAATTTCTCGCGCTCGGCCGAAGGGCTGCTGGTGACTGCCGAGGGGTATCAGGTGATGCCGGGCATCACGATCCCCGAAGGCACGACCCAGATCACGATCGGCACCGACGGCACCGTCTCGGCGACCCTGCCGGGCCAGACCGCACCGGCCCAGATCGGCCAGATCCAGATCGCCAGCTTCCCCAATTCGGCCGGGCTCCAGTCCAAGGGCGACAATTACCTGACCGAGACCGCCGCCTCGGGCGTCGCGAACATGGGTGTCGCGGGCCTCGAAGGGCGCGGCCAGATCCGTCAGGGCATGCTCGAAGGCTCGAACGTCAACGTCGTCGAGGAACTGGTCGACATGATCGAGACCCAGCGCGCCTATGAGGTCAACTCGAAGATGATCAAGTCGACCGACGAGATGCTCCAGTACGCGAACCAGAATCTGTGATGATGACCATCCGCTTTCCCACCCTGCGTTTCGACTATTGGACCGAGCTGGCGCTGTCGGCGGCGGCGGGCACCATGGTCGTCGTCGCGCTGATCCCCGCGCCCGCCCATGCCAGCCTGTTCGGCCGCAAGAAGCCCGTCGAGGACTTCACGACCGTGCGTCCCGCGCCGATGCCGATGCAGCCGGTGGCGCAGCCCGCCCAGCCCAATGGCGGCATCTTCCAGGTGTCGGACGGCTATGCCGCGCTCTACGAAGGGTGGCGCGCGCGCAAGGTCGGCGATCCGCTGACCATCATCCTCGTCGAGCGGACGGCGGCGTCCAAGTCGGCCAATTCCAAGCTCGGCTCGAAGGGCGATCTGGGCCTGGCCCCGCCGACCACCGGGCCGCTGGGGCGGCTGCTTAAGTCGACCGATATCGGCATGAGCGGCAGCCGCAACTTCAACGGATCGGGGGCGGCCGACCAGTCCAACTCGCTGTCCGGCGAGATCAGCGTGACCGTCGCCCAGGTGTTCCCGAACGGCACGATGCTGGTCCAGGGGCAGAAGCGCGTGACGCTGAACCGCGGCGACGAGTTCATCCAGATCAAGGGGCTGGTCCGCATGGCCGATGTCGGCATCGACAATCGTGTCGAGTCGACCCGCGTCGCCGATGCGCAGATCGCCTATACCGGCAAGGGCGACGTCGCCCGCGCCAGCCGCCAGGGCTGGCTGAGCCGCTTCTTCCAGGCCGTCAGCCCGTTCTGAGGCACCAGCACATGATCCTCCGCTTCCTCCTCGCGCTCCTCGCCACCTTCGCGATCGCAGGGCCGGCCTCGGCCGACCGGATCAAGGACCTGGGCGGGTTCCAGGGCATCCGCACCAACCAGCTCACCGGATACGGCGTCGTCGTCGGTCTGCCGGGCACCGGCGACGACAATCTGGAATATACCGTCCAGTCGCTGAAGGCCGTGGTCTCGCGCTTCGGGCTGCAACTGCCGCCCAATGCCAATCCGGGCATGAAGAATGCCGCGGTGGTGATGGTCACGGCCGAACTGCCGCCCTTCGCCAAGCCGGGGCAGAAGCTGGACATCACCGTCGCCTCGATGGGCAAGGCCAAGTCGCTTCGCGGCGGCAGCCTGATCATGACCCCGCTCCAGGGCGCGGACGGCCAGATCTATGCGATGGCGCAAGGGAATCTGGCGGTCGGCGGTCTGGGCGCGGAAGGTGCGGACGGATCGAAGATCGTGGTCAACATCCCCTCGGTCGGTCGCATTCCCGAAGGGGCGACGGTCGAGCGCGCGGTCGCCACCGGCTTCGACACCGCGCCCGGCCTGACCTTCAACCTGGCCCGTGCCGACTTCACCACCGCGCAGAATGTCGCGCAGGCGATCAATGCGCGCCTGGGCATGGGCACCGCGCAGGCGATGGACGCCGTCTCGGTCGCGGTCCGCGCGCCGATGGGGGCCGATGTCCGCGCCACGCTGATGTCCGAGATCGAGAATCTGAACGTCACCTCGGCCGAGCCGCCCGCCAAGGTCATCGTCAACGCCCGCACCGGCACCGTCGTCATCAATTCGGCGGTCCGGGTCGGCCCGGCGGCGGTGACGCACGGCAAGCTGACCGTGAAGATCGACGAGCAGCAGCGCGTCAGCCAGCCCGGCCCCTTGAGCGGCGGCCAGACGGCGGTGACGCAGAAGTCCGGTGTCTCGGTCGAGGAGGAGCGTCGCCCGATGTTCGTCCTGGCCCCCGGTCCCAAGCTGGCCGATATCGTGAAGGCGGTGAACGCGATCGGCGCGGCCCCGTCCGACCTGGTCGCCATTCTCGAAGCGCTGAAGGAAGCCGGCGCGCTCAAGGCGGAGTTGATCGTCCTGTGACCCAGAGCATCGCACCCACTTCGCCCGCGACGGCGGCCTCCGCGATCGCGGGCACGGTATCCACCGACACCCGCCGCCTGTCGACCGGCGCCAATCTGGACAAGGCGGGCACCCAGTTCGAGGCGATCTTCACCGGCATGATGCTGAAGGCGATGCGCCAGACCAAGCTGAGCGAAACCATGTTCGACTCCAAGGCGCTGGACACGTTCCGGGACATGCAGGACCAGCAGATCGCCCAGACGATGGCCACCCAGGCCCCGCTGGGCATAGGCAAGGCCGTGACCGCATTCCTCGCGAAATCTCAACCTGTCGTTAACCAGACATAACGTACCGCAGTAACCATGAGCGACCTGCTCTCTATCGGCGCTTCGGGCGTCCGCGCATATCAGACCGCGCTGACCGCCGTTGGTGAGAATATCGCCAATGTCGGAACGGACGGCTATTCGCGCCGGTCGGTCACGATGCAGGAGATCTCGCCCGCCGCGGGCCTTGCGGCGAACAAGGTCTCGGCGGGCTCGGGCGTCATGGTGCTGGGCATTGCGCGCGCCACCGACGTCTATGCCAGCGCCGCGGTTCGCTCGGCCACCGCCGACCTGTCGCGCACCACGACGGGCGTGACCTGGCTGAACCGGATCGAAGGCACGATGACCGGCGATCAGGTCCAGACGCGCCTCACCGCCTTTTTCACCGCCGCGCGCACCCTGTCGGCCGAGCCGACCTCGACCGCGCTGCGCGCCACCATGCTGGAGACCGCGCGTTCGACCGCGACGGCGTTCAGCGCGACCGACTCGGCCTTCGACCAGATCAACGCCGATTTCGACGGTCAGGCGCGGCAGGCGGCACACGATCTGTCCTCGCTGGCCACCTCGCTGGTCCGCGTCAACGAAGGGCTTGGCCGGACCCAGCCGGGCACGGCGGCCGCGGCGCAGCTGACCGACCAGCGCGACCAGATCCTGACCAAGATGAGCGCGCTGTCCGACATCACCAGTACGACCGACGAACTGGGCCGCGCGACGGTGCGGCTCGGCGACCGGGCGGGTCCGATCCTGGCGGCGACCGACTCCACCGGGTCCGTCACCTATCAGCGCGGCGCCGATGGCGGCGTGTCCTTCCATGTCGCCTTGCAGGGGCAGATCAGCGACTTCGTGCCCAGCGGCGGCGCGATGGCGGGGATGCTGGACGGGGCCGAACGGATCAACGCGACACGCGGCGCCTTCAACCAGGTGGCCAAGAATTTCGTCGAGACGGTGAACGGCCTCCAGGCCGGCGGCCAGGACCTGACCGGCGCGACCGGCACGGCGATGTTCGGCCTGACGGCGGGCACCGCGCAGATGAGCCTGTTGCTGACCGACGGATCGAAGATCGCGGCGGCGAAGGGCAATCAGGGCTCGCGCAACGCCGACAATCTGGCTGCGCTGGAAACCGCGCGCGGGTCGGTCGGATTCGAAGGCAAGCTGACCCAGATCATCACCGACAACGCGACCACGCTGAAACAGCGCCAGACCGTCGCCGATGCGCAGTCCGCGATCAGCGACGGGGCCAAGGCCACCCTGTCGGCGGCCTCGGGTGTCACGCTCGATTCGGAAGCGGTGACGTTGATGCGTTTCCAGCAGGCCTATTCGGCGACCAGCCGGGTGATCCAGGCGGCACGCGAAACCTTCCAATCCATTCTCGAGCTGCGGTAACGGTCATGCAGATTTCCACCAGCGTCTTCTATGACACCGCCTCGCGGCGGATGACCGAGCTTACCGGCAAGGCGAATGCGTTGCAGGTCCAGATCTCGACCGGCAAGAAGCTGATCAACCCGTCGGACGACGCCGCCGCCGCCGCCCAGGTTGCCGAGTTCGATCGCCGCGACGCCGACGATGCGGTGTACAAGACCAATCTGACGCTGGCGGGCTCGTTGCTGCAACAGGCCGATACGACGCTGGGCCAGATCGGCAACCAGGTGCAGAAGGCGTTGGAGCTGACCACCCAGGCGGCGAACGGCACCCTCAACGCCGCCAATCGGTCGAGCGTGGGCGACCAGATCGCCTCGATCCGCGACGCGCTGCTCGGCCTTGCCAATTCCAAGGACTCGCGCGGCCTGCCCCTGTTCGGTGCGGCGGCGGGCACCGATGCGGTGACGATGGTCAATGGCCGCTACGCCTATTCGCAGGCCAATGTGTCCGACATCCCGATCGCCGATGGCCAGAGCGTCGACGTCTCGGTCGGCGCCGACCGCGTGTTCAAGGCGGGCGCGAACGACGACACGCTGAACGTCCTCAACACGCTCGTCACCGCGCTGAAGTCGGGTGGCGATGCCAGCGCGACGATCAAGGACGCGATGGACAAGCTGAAGGCGGCCAACGACAATGTCGCGACCGTGCAGGCCTCGGTCGGCGCGCGCGAGGCGCGGGTCGAGTTGCAGCAGGGGCTGCAACGGGCCGCCAGCACCGACCGGGCGCAGTTGCGCTCCAGCATCGAGGATGCCGATCCGGTCACGACCATCACGCAGTTGCAACAGACGATGACCGTGCTTCAGGCGACCCAGGCCAGCTTTACCAAGCTGACCAGCCTGTCGCTGTTCGATTATCTGAAATGATCGCGGCCGGGCATCGGCCCGGTAACTGTATTTTGACCTTACCAGGCTAGGCCGGTGATCTGACGGGCACTGCGGCCGGTCTTCGGGAGAATCGGTTCACCATGTTTCCTGCCATCGGCCTAGTCATCCTGCTCGGCATGGTGTTCGGCGGGTTCGCCATCACCGGCGGCAAGCTCGGCCCCGTGTTCGAGGCGATCCCCCACGAAATGCTCATAATCGGCGGCGCGGCCGTCGGTGCGCTGGTCATCGGCAATAGCGGCGCCGAGCTGAAGGCGCTGGGCGGCGCGATGGGCAAGATCTTCAAGGGTCCGAAATACAAGAAGCAGGACTATCTCGACGTCATCTTCCTCGTGTCCAAGCTGATGAAGATGCTGCGCACCGAAGGCCCGATCGCGCTGGAGCCGCATGTCGAGGACCCCAAGTCCTCCTCGGTCTTCGCCGAATATCCCCGCCTGGTCGCCGACCATACGCTCGTCAACCTGATCGCCGACACGTTGCGCTTGGTCGTCGTGTCGTCGGGTACGCTCGACGTCCATGCGGTCGAGGAGGTCATGGACAATGCGATCAAGACCCATCACCACGAGGTCGAGGGGCCGCAGGGCACGCTTCAGAGCCTGGCCGACTCGCTGCCCGCGCTCGGCATCGTCGCGGCCGTGCTCGGCATCGTGAAGACCATGGGCTCGATCGACAAGCCGCCGAGCGTGCTGGGCGGCATGATCGGCTCGGCGCTGGTCGGCACCTTCATGGGCGTGCTCTTGGCCTATGGCATCGTCAACCCGTTCGCGGGGCGCCTGAAGCAGGTGATCGATGCCGACGCCGCCATCTATCACGTGGTCAAGCAGATCATCATCGCCTCGCTCCACGGCCATCCCCAGCCTTTGGTCATCGAGGCGGCCCGCTCGGGTATCAAGCACAAGGACCAGCCCGGCTTCGCCGAGGTGTTCGACGGCCTGCGGGGCAAGTAAGCCATGGCCCGCGCACCGCATGGCAAGAACGAGCCGCCCAAGATCGTCATCGTCAAGAAGATCATCGCCGATGGCCATGGCGGGCATCATGGCGGTGCGTGGAAAGTGGCCTATGCCGACTTCGTGACGGCGATGATGGCGTTCTTCCTGCTGCTCTGGCTGCTGGGCGCGACCACCGAGAAGCAGCGCAAGGGCATCGCCGACTATTTCGCGCCGACGCTGATCGACACCAAGTCGACGGGCATCGGCGGCGGCGTGCTGAACGGTGGACCCGGCGCAGGCCGCCAGCAGCAGACGGCCGCCAGCGGCCGCCTTCAGGTCATCATTCCCAAGGTGATGGAGGGCGGCGGCGAAAAGGCTGGGACCGGCGACAAGGGCTCGCTGCGCAATCCCAATGCCGTCGTGCAGGACAAGAAGACCTTCGACGCGATTAAGCGCGAACTGTTGAAGAAGATGCAGGTCACGCCCCAGCTCCGCAAGCTGGCGCAGCAGGTGCGATTCATCCCGACCGATGACGGCCTGCGCATCGACCTGGTCGACAATGCCGATTATTCGATGTTCGCGACCGGCACCACGAACCTGACCCCGGCGGCGTCCGACCTGATCGGCACCATCGCCAAGACGGTCGCCGATGTGCCCAACACGATCATGATCCGCGGCCACACCGACAGCGTGCCTTACGGCGATCCGCGCGCGATGAACAACTGGCTGCTGTCGTCCAGCCGCGCCGAGGCGACCCGCCGTCGCCTGGCCGCCGGTGGCCTGCCCGAATCACGGTTCGAGCGGATCGAGGGCGTGGCCGACCGCGAACCGATGATCGCGGGCAATCCAGCCGACCCGCGCAACCGCCGCGTGGCGATTACGCTGCTCTATCGCAAGGGTGTGTTCGGGCAGTAATGGAGGGGGCGAGCATTTCGACCTAGGGTTCTTCAGTCCCAGATCGCTTCCCGGTCCCATCCCGGCAAAAAGCCCGCCTGAGCGGGGTTGGCATGAGGCATGACGGGAAAGTCCAGCCAATGCTCCTTCATGCGCGAACCCCAGGATGTCCCGGCCGCGATTCGCCGGGCGAGATAATGGGCTATGACCGTCGCGCCATAGACCCGGTTTCGCCGTGCAATATCCCCGCCGATATGGTGCACGGCAGCGGTTTCCGGACCCTGAGGCACCTTGGGCTGGTGGACGATGCCGGCATTCCATAACCGGGCGTGGTGGGCCGAAATATTACGGATCAGCGCCAACGTCTTGATCCAGCTGACCAAGACGTTAGGCAGCAATGCGTAGCGCCGGGCAATGGTGGCGCGATCTTGCGGATGGGCCATTTCGAGAAGCCAGGACAAGGTGCCGAAATCCCAGGTTTCGACCGCCATCCAGATCGGTAGCGGCGAACTATAGGTTGCGCGGAACTCCACGACCCAGGCTTCGCGCGACCGGGTGGCGGCCTGATCGACCTTGGTCAACCAGCTTTGATGACGCGTCCCGGGCTGGCCGGTTGGCATGACCTCGTTCGCCCGATGGGTGTCCAGATGGACGGGGGAGCGATGCGCCCATGGATCGCGCCGCCCCAGGGCATGGGCAAGGTCCACACGCAAGGCGACTTCGATCCGCTCGATGACGTCGAGGAAAAGCAGGCGAAGCCGCTTGTCGAATAGGTACAGATCGACCGCGTGGCGAAACTCGGAACCAGTCTGGAAAGCATCAAGCCGTATCGTTTTGGTAGCGTCGGCCGGGTTGGGGATGCGCTGCTGGAACGGTTCCCAATAGGGGGCAAGACGCCCATAGCCTATTCGCTGAAGATGATGCTCGGCCTTGGCGGCATCGGTAACGTCCAAACCTCGCTCGCGGAGAAGCGTAAGCTGATCGCCAAAACTGAGATGAGGTTTGGTATAGGGGGCAAGCATCAGCCCCTTATATGAAGAAGGCCGTCCCTTGATGCCAGAGGCAACAGAGGGGGCGGCCATGTTGCTTAGCGATATAGACGCATGAGGGGCGAAATTCAACCCAGCGTTGAAAAATATCGCTCGTTGTCCTCATTGGGGCCATCCGCCTTTTGGGAGCCGGCTTTGCCGCGCTTGCCAAGCTCCTTACCGCTTCGAACGGATTGGCCGCAAACCCTAGCTTCGTACAAAACAAAACCCGTCCGATGGCCTTGCTCCGGGAGAAGAGCGAGGACGTCGGACGGGTCTTGCGATCGGTCGATCGCGACGCGATTACTCGCCGTCGGTGGCCTCGCCCTTGCGCGTCTTGCGCGGGGCGGGGGTAGCCGTGGCGTTGCGCGGGCCGGGCTTGCGGCCCAGGCCGATCTTCTTGGCCATCGCACGGCGGCTTTCCGAATAGCTCTCGGCGACCATCGGATAGTCGGGCTTCAGGCCGTAACGCTCACGATATTCCTCCGGCGTCAGGCCATGGGTGGCCAGGTGACGGCGCAGCGTCTTGTAGGGCTTGCCGTCAATCATCGAAACGATGTGATCCTTCGACGCCAGCGACTTGCGAACCGAGACGGCCGGAACATATTCGGTCGGCGCTTCGACGTCGCTCGCCTGTGGCGTGCTGCCCAGAAGCGAAGACACGGTCTCGTGCATCTTGTGGAGGAACGCCGGAACCTCTTCCGACGAGGTGCGGGTATTGGGATTGCCCAACCACGCAATGGTCAGCTCAGTTGCCAGTTCTACGGCATTCACATCGATAGGGTCGTCGGCCATGATACGCTCCTGTTGTTTCCCCGTGACCTAGCCGTCAATCACGGGAGGTCAACCTTTCTGTGCAGCATCGGACCGAATTTAGATGGTTTATGACCGATTTTATATTTAAGTGATGTTGATGCCCGGCATCGATCAGCGGCCTAAAATCGTCCGGAGATCGAACGGGATAAACCTGGGCGGCAGAATATAAACAGGGGGAACATACGGATTGTGGTCCACCCATATTGCAGAACGGGACCCGCAAATCGCCCTGGCAGGCACGCTGCCAGGCACACCGATAGGCAGATGCAAAATATGCAACCAAAATTAATTAGGTTGCATTTGTGTAAATCGTACGGCCTCGGCATAGAGAGCGGGCCTTTCAGGCATCCTCTCCTAAAAACTTTCATGGGCTGGTCGCAAGACCGGCCCTTTTTTTGTCTTGCTTCCGCCGTGCATCGGCCTAGGCTGTACCATCGCCGCGCTTCAACGATAGTTATAAGCAGGAGTGGAAGCCGCCGGGAAAACCGGCATCGCGCGTCGGTGCCGGGGGTTGAGCGATCGCTTCGCTCCCCCCGTTTTGCCTCTCATGTCGAGCGGCATTTTCGATCATCGTCCGGGGATGGGCAATATTGCGGCCTTCGACTTTGCCCAGGCGAAACGGGTTAGGATATCCAGACCCCTTGCCCGCTCCGTGCCGCCTGGGCGAAGTCGAAGGCGAGGGGCTGAACCCGATGACCATGGTATCAGGGAGAAGACGGGAGAGGCCCCACGGACCCGTCCCGCCCCGAAAAGCGGTTTCAGCCTTTGTTGTCGGATGGCGGGCGATGGATGAATTGATCCAGCGCCGATAGCGCCATGCCAGCAAAGGTGACGACCTCGGATATGCCCGACTTGGTGGTTCCGCCTTCCTGTTGCGACTTCGCAGTTCCGCCTTGCTGTTGCGGTGGGGGCGTTTCGGGACTGGCCGGCTCTGGGGACGGGGCCGCGCCGTCGCTGGGCCGCCGCGTGGTTCCTCGCGCCAGCGCCGAGGCCGCGACGATCAGCCCCGTGGCGAGCAGTTGCCGCCCGGCCGGGCTGCGTGCCTGGTCGAGCAGTGCCTGACCGATCCGGTGCAGGGACGAGGATCCGAAGGACGTGCCGGGCTGCTCGTCCAGCCTGGCCTTTTTCTGCTTCTTCTTGTGCTTCTTCTTGCCCATCGGCCTGGCCTCGCAATCTTGTGTATGCTTGATGTAATACACGTCGATGGACGTTCAAGCCATGCGCGACGTCACCCCGCCAGGGCACGGGCGCGGCGACGCTGGACCGAGCTGCCAATCCCCAGCGACTCGCGATATTTGGCGACCGTTCGCCGGGCGATGTCGAAGCCCTTGGCCTGGAGCAGCTCGACCAGCGTGTCGTCCGACAGGATCTTGGCGCCCTCGTTCGCGATCAGCGCCTTGATCGCACTCTTCACCGCCTCCGCCGAAACGGCGTCGCCACCGTCCGCCGCCGCGATGCCGCTGGTGAAGAAGAATTTCAGTTCGAACAGGCCGCGCGCGCAGCTGAGATATTTGTTGCTCGTCACGCGGCTGACGGTCGATTCATGCATCCCGATCGCCTCGGCGACTCGGGCGAGCGTCAGCGGCTTTAGATGCGCGACGCCGTGCAGGAAGAATGCCTCCTGCTGCTTCACGATCTCGGTGGCGACACGGATGATCGTCCGCTGTCGCTGGTCGAGCGCCTTCATCAGCCAGTTGGCGCTGGCGAGGCAGTCGGCGAGCCAGGCCTTGGACCCCTTGTCCTGCGGGCTGTGGCGCAGTTCCTGGTAATAGCGGCGATTGACCAGCACGCGGGGCAGGGTGGCGGTGTTCAGCTCGATGCCCCAACCGGCCTTGGTCCGGGTGACGAACAGGTCGGGCACCACCGCCTGGGACGGCTCGCCGCCATAACGGCAGCCGGGCTTGGGATCATAGCCGCGCAGCTCGCGGATCATGTCCGCCATGTCCTCGTCATCGACGCCGCAGATGCGTTTCAACCGCACCAGTTCCCCGCGCGCCAGCAGGTCGAGATGGGCGATCAGCTTGGCCATACACGGGTCGTAGCGGTCGACCTCCTTGGCTTGCAGCGCCAGGCATTCGGCCAGATCGCGCGCGCCGACGCCTGTCGGGTCCAGCCCCTGCACCACCTTCAGCGCTGCCTCGACCATGGCGAGGGGTACGCCCAGCCGCCCGGCGATCTCGTCCAGCGGCACGGTCAGATAGCCCGCCTCGTCCAGCTGGTCGATGATATGCGCGGCGATGGTCAGCTCGGTGCCCGACAGGATCAGCGCGACCTGAGCCTCCAGATGCTCGGCCAGGCTGGGCGCGTCATTGGCCAGCGAATCCCAGTCCGGCCCGTCCTCGCCGCCCAGCCCGCCGCTGCCATTCGTCCCGTTCAGCGACAGGCCGCCATCCGGCCCCGTGCCGCCATCGGCGACACTGTCCTGCTGATGGCTCTCGGTCGCGTAATCCAGGTCGAGCCCCCGGTCCTCTGAGGGTGCCGTCCCGGCGACCAGTTCGTCGGCCCCGGCGGGTGCCTCGCGCTCGGGGCGTTCGGGTGTCGCCACTTCCCGCACGGCGCTGGCGTCGAGCAGGGGGTTCTTCTCCACCTCCTCGGCGATGAACGCCTCGACCTCCAGATTCGACAGCGTCAGCAGCTTGATCGCCTGCTGAAGCTGCGGCGTCATCACCAGCGATTGCGACTGGCGGATGTCGAGGCGCGGCGCGAGGCTCACGGCACCCTGTCCGCGCCGGTCATGCCATCAGGAGCGGATCGACGCGGTGTCCTCATGCGGTCAGAGCGAAAAGCCCTCGCCCAGATACAGGCGGCGGACATTGGCGTCGGCGACCAGTTCCTCCGGCGAACCGCTGAACAGCACGCGCCCGTCATAGATGATGTAGGCGCGGTCGACGATGTCCAGCGTCTCGCGGACATTATGGTCGGTGATCAGCACGCCGATATCGCGCCGCTTCAGGTCCTTCACCAGATCGCGGATATCGGCGATCGAGATCGGGTCGATGCCCGCGAACGGCTCGTCGAGCAGCATGATCGACGGGTCGGCGGCCAGCGCGCGGGCGATCTCGGCCCGGCGGCGCTCACCGCCCGACAGCGCCATGGCGGGCGCGGCGCGCAGGCGGGTCAGGCCGAATTCCTCCAGCAGCTTGTCGAGCTTGCGTGCGCGCTCGGCCGGGTCCGGCTCGGCCAGTTCGAGCACGGTCAGGATATTCTTCTCGATCGACAGCCCGCGAAAGATCGAGGTTTCCTGCGGCAGATAGCCCAGGCCCAGGATCGCGCGGCGATACATGGGCAGGCCGGTAATATCCTCGCCGTCCAGCATGATCCGGCCCGAATCGGGCTTCACCAGCCCCATGACCGAGTAGAAGCAGGTCGTCTTGCCCGCGCCGTTGGGGCCGAGCAGCCCGATCACCTCGCCGCGCCCGACCGACACCGACACGTCGGTCAGGACGACGCGCTTGTCATAGCTCTTGGCGATCGACACGACCTGAAGGCCATGGGCGACCGGCGGCTCCGAGACGGGCGCGTTGCGATGACTTGCCTCGCGAATCGGGGTTTCCATGTCCATCGGCCCGTTCTTTCCTTAGCTGGCGGCACGTTAGCGCGGGGCACGCCCCCGCGTCACGCCTCAGTTGCGATCGGGGACCGAGAAGGTGCCCGTGACCCGGCCCGACGGCGCACGCGTGACCGCGCCGCCCGTGCCCGAGGACGCGCCGCCCGCCACCGACGAGCCGTCGATGACCGCGCGGCCGGTATCGAGGTTCAGCGTCAGCCGCCCGCCATTCACCGTATTGCCGCCCTGGGTCAGCGTGACGTTGCCCAGCATGGTGATGACCCGGCGGTTGAGGTCGTAGATCGCATAATTGCTGCGCGCGGTCTGGTCCGGGCGCTTGACGACGACGCCGCCCGAGGCGTCGAAGCGCGACACCTGCGGCTTTCCGCCCAGCACCTGCCCCGTATAGAATACCGTCATCCGCGCCGCCGTCAGCGTCATCTCCGCCTGGCGCAGCGAGACGTTGCCCGACAGGACGGCGCGGTTCTGCTTGTCCTGCAATTCGATGACGTCGGCACCGAAATCGACGGGCGCGCGGCTGTTGTGCTTGACCTGCGCGGCCGCGGACACTGCCAGGACGAGAAGGGCCGGAGCCGCGGCGGCGAAGAGCTTGTGCATGGACGGCTATTTCGGGCTTTACGGGACGATGCGCAAGCGGGCGTTGCCTTCCAGCCGGACGGTGCGATTTTCCAGGTCCGCCCGCATCTTGTTCGCGCTGAAATGGCCCTGCGGCACCTGGCCGGTCACCGCGCCGCCCGAAACCAGCGTCCGCTGCTGCAGGTCGATGGTCGCGTCATGCGTGCGCAAGTCGTATCCGCCCGCCGACCGGAAATCGAGCGGCCCGTCCAGCTGCACCTGCTCGGTGCTCATGTCATAGCGGCCCGAATTGGCGCTGACCGTGGCGGGGCCGTCCGACAGGCGGATGGCGGCGGACAGCTTGTTGAGCTGCACCACCGGCTCGGCCGAGCTGCGCTGGATCGCGGAGCCTGCATCCAGCGAGAAGGGCTGTCCCTTGTCGTCGACGCCGCGATACTGCGCCGCCTGGATCTTCATCCGTTCCCTGGCGACCTCGACCTTCTTCTTGTCGAGCACGAAGGACACTTCGCTGGACGAATAGATCGGCGCCATCACCAGGAACGCCGTCAGCACGCCGATCGCGCTGGGCAGCAGCCAGCGTGCGAGCGTCACGAAACGGTCGTGACGGCTGCCCGGCGCGGCCCAGTGCTGGCGCTGGGTACGGACGCGGTCGGCGATCTCGGACATGATGGCTCCCTATCGTGCCCGGATCAGGCGTCAATGGTTCAGGCGTGGGCGAAGATATCGACCTCGGGCCAGCCCGCCAGATCCAGCTCGGCACGCGCAGGCAGGAAATCGAAACAGGCCTGCGCCAGTTCCATCCGGCCTTCCCGCTCCAGCCTTTTGTCGAGTTCGACCTTCATGCGGTGCAGATAGCGCACGTCCGACGCGGCATATTCGCGCTGCGCATCGGACAGCTCGGGCGCGCCCCAGTCCGACGACTGCTGCGCCTTGGACAGCTCGACGCCGAGCAGCTCGCGGACCAGCTCCTTCAGGCCGTGGCGGTCGGTATAGGTGCGGATCAGCCGCGAGGCGATCTTGGTGCAATAGACCGGGGCGGCGACGACACCCAGATAATGGCGGATCGCGGCGATATCGAACCGCCCGAAATGATAGAGCTTCAGCCGGGCCGGATCGGCGAGCAGCGCGCGAAGGTTCGGCGCGGCATAGTCGCTGTCGGGCGCGAAGCGGACCAGATGCTCGTCGGGGCCGCCGTCCGACAGCTGGACGACGCACAGCCGGTCGCGCGGGGTGATGAGGCCCATCGTCTCGGTATCGACGGCGATCGACGCGCCGGGGGCGAACAGATCGGCGGGAATGTCTTCTTCGTGCAGGTGAACGGTCATGCTGCCTGCCCTAGCGGGGGCGGGGCCAAGCCTCAACCGCGATCGGGCGGGGCGACGGAGAAAAGGCGGTCGCGCCTGACGACCCGCAGGGGCGGACGGGTGATTCGCCGATTCGGCCAAAGATGTTGTGGAGTTTCGGCCACAATTCCGACGTAATCTGCCTCGTTCGCGCCAAAGCGAGACGGGTTCGCACGATTTCGTTCGCGATGGCTGTCCTTCTGCGTTATGCATCCCCACTAGGCGCAAAAGGTTTGGCGCCAAAAGATCCGCGCTCTTCGTCCGGCGCACGGTTCTTGAGGACAGGATTTGCGGGCGAACCGGGAAGACGAACAGGGCTTATGAGTTTCGATAGAGGTAGCCGGGGCAATCGCGGCTCGCGTGGCCGCGACAAGCGGGAAAATTTCGGCGGCGGCGATGAAGGCGGCTTCGGCGGCGGCTTCGGCGGCGGTGATCGCTTCGGCGGCGGCGGCTTCGGCGGCGGTTTCGGTGGCGGCGACCGCTTCGGCGGTGGTGGCGATCGTGGCGGCTTCGGCGGCGGTGATCGCTTCGGCGGCGGCGGCGGCGGTGGTTTCCGTGGCGGCGGCGGTGGCGGCTTCGGCGGCGGTCGTGGCGGCGGCGGCATGCCCCCCCAGGTCGTTGGCGAAGGCACGGGCGTCGTCAAATTCTTCAACGCGCAGAAGGGCTTCGGCTTCGTCGTGCGCGATGACGGCGGCGAAGACGTGTTCGTTCACATCTCGGCCGTCGAGCAGGCGGGCCTGACCGGCCTGGCCGAAGGCCAGCCGCTCGGCTTCACCCTCGTCGATCGCGGCGGCCGTATCTCGGCCACCGAGCTGAAGATCGAAGGCGAGCCGCTTCCCGTCACCGATCGTGCGCCTCCCCGCGAGCCGCGCGAAGGCGGCTTCGGCGGCGACCGTGACCGCGGCCCCCGCGGCGGTGCGGCCGGTGGTTTCGGCGGCGCTCCCCAGCGTCAGCTGACCGGCGAGAAGGCGACCGGCACGGTCAAGTTCTTCAATGCGATGAAGGGCTTCGGCTTCATTCAGCGCGACGACGGACAGCCCGACGCGTTCGTCCACATCTCGGCCGTCGAGCGCGCCGGCATGGGCTCGCTGAACGAAGGCGATCGCCTGCAGTTCGAGATCGAGGTCGATCGTCGCGGCAAGTACGCAGCGGTCAACCTGCAGAACGAGGGCTGATCCTCCTCGGCTGAATAAGCCTCCCTTTTCGGGCGTCGAGGCCCGGCGTTGCAGCGATGCGACGCCGGGCCTTTTCGTTTGTCCGGGCACAAGGAAGAACTGCATCGAAATGGGTGGCGGCTTCTCGCCGCTCACGGGGGCGAGGGGTTATCCGCCGGTTTCGCGATCGTCGCGACGGCTCAAGCGCGAAAGCTGGCGGGCCAGAACCTTGACCGCCACGGCATGGGCACCGACCCGTCCGATGGCCGAGGCGGCCTGGTCGATGGCGCCGACCGCCTCGGCCGTGATCGTCGCCAGTTCCCGTGCGGCATCGCTTTGACTGGCGGCGTGGTCGAGCGAACGGGTGAGCAGCTCGTCCTGCTCGCTGACCAGCATCTCATAGGCTGCCACCATGTCTCCGGCCGCGCCGATATCATGCGCGATGGCCAGCGCGTTGGCCCCGATATCGTCGGTTGCCGTCTTGGTGCGGGTAGCAAGCACCGCCATCTCCGTCGCGACGACGGCAAAGGCGCTGGCCCCCGATTCCGCACGCGCGGCTTCGATTCGGGCATTCAGGCTCAGGATCCGGCTTTCCTGCGCGATGGTGGCGATCGTGGCACTGATCGAGGCGACGCGGCCGATAGACTGGTCCAGCGTATCCACGACCAGCTTGTTGGCCGTGAGCGATTCGCGGGCCATCGCCAGGGCTTCGGCCTGCTGCCTGACGGCTCCGGCCATGATGCCTGCTGCTGCCTCCAGGCTTGCCGCCAGTGACGCCACACGCTCGGCCTGATCGCTCATGCCCCGGACGCTGGCGGTTGCGGCTTCCGCTTCCGATGCGACACAGCCCGCAATGTCGATCAGGCGGTCCGCGATATTGCCCAGATGCGCATCCAGGCTTGGCGCGACGGGCGACGCCTGTTGCGCCATTAGTGCGATGTCTGGCGTGCAGCCGCCAGCATGGTGCCGGACAGAATGGCATAGGCCGCGCCCCAGGCGGCTTCGGTATCGCGGTCGAAACCGCTGCCCAGTCCGCCCCGCAGCGTTTCGATCAGCGCCGATCCGACGGCCTCGTAATGATGGGGCTTCGCGCCATAGCCGATATGCCGAATCGCCAGTTCGCGCGCCACCGGAACGACCGCGTCGAGTCGGTCCAGCGCATCCACCACCGTTGCCAATGTCAGGAACAGCTTGCGCCCCTGTGCCTCCATATCGTTGCCGAACAGGGGGCGGGTGTCGGGGGCAAGCGCGAAAAGACGGCGATAGAATTCGGCGGCGGCCTGGTCCGTGAGAGGAAGGATCATAGCGAAGCTGTGCTGAACAAGGTCGATCTGATGGGCCGTGAGCATTGGTTCGCGCTATGCGCGGGAGTGGAAACGAACCCTTAAGGCCCCTGTGTAACGGCCACGGTGCGAGACCCAGGTGCTGGCGGCTTTTCCATCGCGATATCAGGGCCATGAAGCGCCGACGGGCGATGGACCCCGCCACCCGCCGGTTCCATTATTTGTCCGCGTCCCCCGGCGTTATGCCGCTTGCCTTGGCTGTTTTCGGCTTGTACCAATCGGTAAAGGCTCGTCCTTCTGGTCGAAAAGGGAAGTGAATATGCGCCCGCCCCTGCCACCGTTCACCACCGAAACCGCCGTGCAGAAGGTGCGCGCGGCCGAAGATGCCTGGAACAGCCGCGATCCCGAGCGCGTGGCGCTGGCCTATACGCCCGATTGTCCCTGGCGGAATCGGGACCGGTTCCTGACGGGGCATGTTGCGATCGTCGCCTTTCTTCGCGGCAAATGGGATCGCGAGTTGGAGTATCGACTCATCAAGGAGCTTTGGGCGCATCAGGACAGCCGGATCGCGGTGCGCTTCGCCTATGAGTGGCATGACGCGCAGGGCCGGTGGTTCCGATCCTATGGCAATGAGAATTGGGACTTTGCCGAGGATGGCCGGATGCGGCGGCGGATCGCGTCGATCAACGATCTGGCGATCCGCGAAGACGACCGGCTGTTCCACTGGCCGCTGGGCGTGCGTCCGGCGGATCATCCGGGCTTGAGCGAACTGGGCCTCTGACCATGGCGCGGATGATCGCCGAGCGCGCCGACGCGCTGCCGGGGCTGGCCGAGGTGTTTCGCGAATATGGCTATGCGGGGGCAAGCCTGTCGCTGATCGGCACCGCGACGGGGCTGGGGCGGGGCAGCCTGTATCACTTCTTTCCGGGCGGAAAACAGGAGATGGCCGCCGCCGTGCTGGCCGATGTCGCGGGATGGTTCGACGCGGCGATCTTCACCCCGCTGGAGCAGGCCGACGATCCGCGCGCCGGAATCGATGCGATGATGGTCGAGGTCGATCGCTATTTCCGCTCCGGCCAGCGCGCCTGCCTGATCGGGGCATGGGGGCTGGGCGCGACGCGCGACCCCTTTGCGGAGCCGATCGCGGGCTATTTCCGGCGCTGGATCGCCGCGCTCCAGACGCTGCTGGTGCGCGGCGGCGTGGCGGAGGATCATGCCGCCACGCTGGCGCAGGATGTGGTCAGCGGTATCCAGGGCGCGGTGGTGCTGTCCCGCGCCCTGAACGATCCCTCATTGTTTCGCGCGACGCTGGGGCGGCTGACGGCGCGGCTCTACACCGCGCTCGCCGCCGCCTGAACGATCAGATCGCCGCCAGCGCCTGTTCGCAATCGGCGATCAGGTCGTCGGCATCCTCGACGCCGATCGAGATGCGGACCAGATTGTCGGTGATGCCCAAGGCCGCCTTGCGTTCGTCGGGGACCGAGAGGTGCGTCATCGCAGCGGGATGGCTGGCCAGCGTCTCGGTGCCGCCGAGGCTGACGGCCAGCTTGGCGATGCGCAAGGCGTCTAGGAAGCGGAAGGATTCCGCCTCGCCGCCCTTCAGGTAAAGCGAGAAAGTCGATCCACCGCCGGTGCAGTGGCGGCGATAGATGTCGGCCTGACGCTCCAGGCCCAGCGTGCCCTCCAGAAAGCCGAGATACCCGACCCGCTCGACCTTCGGGTGGTCGCGCAGGAAGGCGCAGACCTTGGCGGCGTTTTCGCCGGCGCGGCTCATCCGCAGTTCCAGCGTCTCCAGCGAGCGGAGCAGCATCCAGGCGGTATTGGGGTCGCAGATCGTGCCGATGGTGTTGCGCATCGACCGGATGGTCGCGATGTGCGCCTTCGACCCCAGCACGCCGCCCGCGACCAGATCCGAATGGCCGCCCGCATATTTGGTCAGCGAATAGACGACCAGATCGGCGCCATGCTTCAGCGGCCGTTGCCAGAGCGGCCCCAGAAAGGTGTTGTCGATCGCGATCGGCGGCTTCTCGGCGTGATCGGCAAAGACCGCATCGCGCGCGGCCGCCACCGCCTCGATATCGACCAGCGCATTGGTCGGGTTGGCGGGGCTTTCCAGATAGATCAGCGGCACGCGGCCCATGGCCGCCGCCTGGGTCAGCACCGCGTCGATCTCCTCACGTGTGGCACCGGCGGGGAAGTCGAGCCACTGCACGCCGAACCGGCCCAGGATACGCCCGATCAGCGTCTCGGTCGCGGCATAGAGCGGGCCGGAATGGACGATGACGTCACCCGGCTGGACCATCGACAGGAACAGCGTGGCGATCGCCGCCATGCCGCTGGAGAAGGTCAGCGCGTCCTCCGCCTCGTCCCAGATGGCCAGGCGATCCTCCAGGATTTCCTGGTTCGGCCCGTTGAAGCGTGAATAGACCAGCCCGTCCGCGCCGCCGGGGCGCTTGCCGGTCACCCCCTCGAAATGCCGCTTGCCCGCCGCCGCATTGGGGAAGACGAAGGTCGAGGTCAGGAAGATCGGCGGCTTCAGCGAACCCTCCGACAGCACGGGGTCGAAGCCGTGGCCCATCATCAGCGTGGACGGCTTCAGCTTGCGGTCGCCGATGCTGGTCACATCGCTCTTGCGCTCGGTTGCGGCCGGGTCTTGCGGCGGGACGCCGGTCAGATCGGATTCGGTCGGCATGTGGGTCTCCTCGGGAACAGGTGCCGCCCTGTCGGCGGCCATGCCGCCAGGATAACGCGGCGAATGGCTTTGGCGAGGCTCAGCCGATGCCGATCAACGAGATCTGGCGACCATAAGAGGGTTCGCCGCGATGGGTGGCGCGGCGGAAGCTGAAGAAGCGGTCCTCTTGCGCATAGGTGTCCTCGCCCAGCGCCGCGACGCGCGCGACGCCTGCGGTGGCCAGGCGATGGGCGACATAGGCTTCCAGGTCGAACTGGTAATGATCGGCGCGGGTGCCGTCGGCGAAGAAGCGTTCATTCTCCGGGGCGGCTTGCGCGAATCGGCGGAAGAAGGCGGCGTCGACCTCATAGCTGGCGCGGGCGATGCACGGGCCGATGGCGGCGGCGATCCGCTCGCGCCGGGCACCCAGCGCTTCCATGGCGAGCAGGGTCGCATCGGTGATTCCGCCCAGCGCGCCCTTCCACCCGGCATGGGCCGCGCCGACGACGCCTGCCTCCGCATCGGCGAACAGCACGGGCGCGCAGTCGGCGGTGAGGATGCCGAGCAGCAGCCCCGGCCGGTCCGTCACCAGCGCGTCGCCGTGCGGGCGGACATCGTCCTCGGGCGGGGTCAGCACCGTGACCGCCTCGGCCGAATGGATCTGGTAGCAGGTGATGAGGCGCGAACCGGGCAGCACCGCGTCGCGCGCGCGGCGGCGATTCTCGGCAACCGAATCGGCGTCGTCCTGCGAGCCCAGTCCGACATTCAGCCCGCCATGAATGCCCGCCGACACCCCGCCGCGTCGCCCGAGGAAACCGTGGGCGATGGACGCCAGCAAGGGTGTCCGAAGTGCTTCGATGGTCATAGCGACAGCCTCATGATCCGGTCCTCGTCGATCGTCTCGCCCACGGGGAAGTCGTAGCGGCCGATATCGACAAAGCCGTAGCGCGCGTAAAAGGCCTTGGCCCGGTGATTGTCGACATAGACCGACAGGATCAGCTGGCTCGCGCCCCGTGCCCGGGCGGTGGCGATCGTCCAGTCCATCAGGACGGGGCCGACGCCCGCGCCCAGATGGCTGGAGGCGACATAAAGCTGGTAAAGCTCGACCGCATCCTCGGGCCACTCGCCGGGAAAGCCGACCGGGCCGATCTTGGCGAAACCGATGATCGCATCCTCCTCGACCGCCAGCCGGATGGTGAAGTCGGGATCGCCGATCTGGGCAGGCAGCCCTTCGGGGCCAAAGGCTTCGTCCAGAAAGCCGTTCAGGTCGGCCGCCGGATAGAGATGGCCGAACGTGTCGGTGAAGGCGGCGCGCGCCATCGCGGCCAGCGCCTCGCCATCGCCGGGCATGGCGTCACGATAGACGATCATTCGCCATAGCCCGCAGGGACCGGCCAGTCGGGCCGGGCGACCGCCAATGCGCGGAACAGCGTGCCCATGTCCTGCATCAGCCGGTTGCGATCGGCAAGCAGCGCCTCGGCGCGGTCGGGATGCGCGCGGGCGAGGCTGGCGGTGCGCTGGTCGATGCCCAGCGCGCCGAGCAGGTCGCGCTGCGTCACCGGACCAAAGGCGGCGAGGCCGCTGCCTTGCGCGGCGGCGGCCAGCGTCGTGAAGTCGACATGCGCGCTCAAATCCTGCTCGCCCGGCCGGTCGAACGGATTGGCATAGGCATGGCCGCGTACCGCTTGCAGCGTGTCGGCGATGGCGGGGCCTTCATAGCCATAATCGACGATCAGCGCGGCCCCGCCCTGCGCGGCGATCCGTGCGGACAGGCTGCGCATCACCGCGACGCTGGCCGGGGAGACCTCGATCACCGACCCGGCTTCGGCGTCGCGCAAGGATTCGGGGATGATCTCGCCCGGCACCGGCGGCCCCGCGATCGGCAGGAAGAGCAGGTCCTGCGCCGCGACCAGCCGCTCGTGCCAGCCATCGCCGCGACGGACGAGCTGGCGGATAGGAAGGGCGTCGAAGAATTCGTTGGCGACGACGACCAGCGGGCGGTCGGTGGGGAGCGTCTCGACCGTGTCGTGCCAGGTGGCGTCGGCGACCCGCTGGCCTTGTGCGGTGCGCAGCGTGGCGCTGGTCTCGACGAAATGGATGCTGGGCGTGAAGCCCGCCTTGGCCATCGCGCGCCGGGCATCCGCCGCCAAGGTCCCGCGCCCCGGCCCCAGCTCCACCCAGTGGACCTCGGGCCGTCCCGCCCGGTCCCACAGGTCGGCGCACCACAGGCCGACCAACTCGCCGAACATCTGGCTGATCTCGGGGCTGGTGGTGAAGTCGCCGCCCGCGCCCAGCGGATCGCGCGTGCCGTAATAGTGCGCATTGGCGGCGGCCATGAACTGCGCCACCGGGATCGGCCCAGCCAGCGCGATGGCGCGGGCGAGCCGTTCGGGCAGCGCATCCTCAGGTTCGGGCCTGTGATCGGCGGGGGGGATCAGCGGGTTGGTCATGCCCCCGCTCTGCCGCCCCAACCCCGCCGCTGCAAGTCCGTCAGGAAATGCTGTCGGGGCCTGCGATCGGCTCGACCCGGACGCGGCGCGTCTTGGCCGAGTTCATCAGGTACAGCCCGCCCAGGATCATCGGCACGCACAGCCACTGGCCCATGTGCAGCCCGGTCATCTCCGCAAAGGCGCGCAGTTGCTGGTCCGGCTCGCGGAAGAACTCGACGATGAAGCGCGCAATGCCATAGCCGAGCAGGAACAGGCCCGACAGCTTGCCCGGATCGTAACGCGCCTTGGTCCGCCAGAAGGCGAAGCTCATGACCGCGAACAGGACCAGCCCTTCGAGGCCCGCCTCGTAAAGCTGGCTGGGATGGCGCGCCGGATCGGGCAGGCCGAAGGGCACGGTGCGCGGGAAGATGATCGCCCAGGGCACGTCGCTCGGCTTGCCCCACAGCTCGCCGTTCACGAAATTGGCGAGGCGGCCCAGGAACAGCCCGACCGGCGCGGTGCAGACCAGATAGTCGAGGATCCGCAGCCAGCTGAGCTTGTGCTTGCGCGCGAACAGGATGACACCGATGCCGACGCCGATCGCGCCGCCGTGAAAGCTCATGCCGCCGTCCCACAGCCGCAGGATGCGAAGCGGGTGCAGGAACATCTCGGGCGCGTAGAAGATCACATAGCCGATCCGCCCGCCCAGGATGATGCCCAGCGTGGCGTAGAAGACCAGATCGTCGGCATGCGCCCGCGACATCGGCGCGCCGGGCCGGTCGAGCATCTTGCCCAGATACCACCAGCCGAACAGGATGCCCGTGATATAGGCCAGGCTGTACCAGCGCAGCGTGAAGAAGCCGATCGAGAACACATCCGGGTGCAACCCCAGATCCTCGAACCGGATATGGCCCCCGGCGGCGGCAAGCATGGAGAGGATCAAATGCGTTTCCCTTTCTGGCCTGCTTCATAGAGCGGCGTTGCGACAACACCAAGACCATGGGTTCGGTGCCGTCCTGTGAGGGGATGGGGTGGGCGTGGCCTTCGACTGCGCTCAGGCTGAACGGGCTTTTGGGAATGCGCACC
>NZ_BBPI01000049.1 GCF_000787715.1 Sphingomonas parapaucimobilis NBRC 15100 | reverse complement strand
CTCTGATCTTCCCTCGCCCCTGTCCAGGGGAGAGGGAATAGGCGTTCTACGTCGCGAAACTATTCGCCAGGCTGCCCATGGTCAGCGCCCAGCCATCGACCAGCACGAACAGCAGCAGCTTGAAGGGCAGGGATATGATCGAGGGCGACAGCATCATCATGCCCAGTGCCATCAGTACGGTGGCGACGACCAGATCGATGACGATGAAGGGCAGGAAGATCAGGAAGCCGATCTGGAAAGCGGTCTTCAGCTCGGAGGTGACGAAGGCGGGCAACAGCACCGCGTAAGGAATGTCGTTGGGGCTGGCATAGGGACCCGACTTCGCCATTTCGGCGAACATCGTCACATCCTTCACCCGCGTCTGCTTGGCCATGAAGGCGTGGAGCGGCGCACCGGCGGCCTTGATCATCTCGGTGCCGGGCAGTCGGCCTTGCGCATAGGGTTCGATCGCATTGGTGTTCATCTGGCTGATCGTCGGGGCCATGATGAACAGCGACAGGAAGACCGACAGGCCGATCAGCACCTGGTTGGGCGGCGTCTGCTGCAGGCCCAGCGCCTGGCGCAGGATGGCGAGCACGATGACGATCCGGGTAAAGCTGGTCATCATCAGGATGATGCCCGGCAGGATCGTCAGCAGGCCCATGATGATGAGGACCTGGAGCGACAAGCTCAGCGAGCCCGAGCCGCCATTGGCACCACCGCCCAGCTGGCCCAGCGCGCGGTCCACCGCGTCGCCGACGCCGGGTGCCGGGGCTGCGGCGGGCGCCGGGACGGCCTGGGCAAAGGCGGGCATCGCGATGACCAGCGCCAGCAGCAGGGCGAGCAGGATCCACAACGGCTTCAGGCTGCGCTTCGGCACATCACGGTCCTGCGCACGGATCAGCGCGGGGCCGGTGCCCCGGCGGGTCACGGAAATGCTCATTGGTCGAATTTCTTGGGGGCGAAGCGCGAGACGAAATCGGGACGGCGCGGGGTGGTCGGCGTCAGCGGAGCCGGGTTCGGCGCGGCCGGGCTGGTCCCGTTGCCCTCGACCCCGTTGCCCTCGACCTTGTCGACCAGCTGGACGCCGCCGCGCCCAACCGAGACGAGCAGGTTGCGCCCCTCGAACTCGATGACCGCCAGGCGCAGGCCGGGCGAGATCATCATCGTCTCGCGCACATGGATCAGCCGCGTGGCGGGCCTGCCCGGCATCCGGCTTTCCAGACGGCGCCAGAGATAGAGGCAACCGATCATCAACCCGCAGATCAGCGGCAGCAGGATGACCAGCTTCAGGATATAGGACCAGAGCATGAATGGATCAGCCGCGCTTGTCGGGGTTGACCAGCTCGGTCAGGCGCACGCCGAACCGGTCGCCGACCGTCACCACTTCGCCGCGCCCGATCAGCGTGCCGTTGACCAGCACGTCGAGCAGCTCATTGGCCTGGCGGTCCAGCTCGATCACGCTCGATTCGGACAGCGCCAGCAGCTCGCGCAGCGACAGCTGGGTCGAGCCGATCTCCACGGTCAGCTTGACGTCGACATCCTGGAGCAGCCGGAAATTGGCCGCGACCGATGTGTCGACGGGGAAGCCCCCGGCCATATCGTTCATTCTTCGAATCCTTCGTGAGCGCGGGCCAGTCCTTCGATGGACCGGTTGAGCGAGGTAAGCTGGACGGCGGCGCGGCCATTGGCGGTGCCGACCGTGCCCATGCCGAGCAGGTCGCCGCCGACCATCACCGGCACTTCCGGGCCGAAACTGATCGGGATCACGTCGCCGATCTTCAGCTCCATCAGGCGGCTGAGCGACACGACGGGTTCGGCGAGCACCGAGCGGACGGGGAAGCGCACCGTCATCACCGCGCGGGTCAGGTCGCCGCGCCAGGTGGGATCGACCTCGGCCTGCTTGTCGACGACCTTGCCGGTCAAAGCGGAGCCGTGCGGCTTCAACGCGCTGACGGGATAGAGGATGTCGATCATGGTCGGACGGCGGTTGCGCCCGTCGATGCCGAAGCGGGTGACGATCATCGCGTCGTCGCCCTCGATCCCCGACAGCATGGCGGGCGAGGCTTCGGGATGACCGGCGCGGAAATCGATCCGGGCGAGCGATTCCCAGGCACCGCGAAGCGGCGCGGCCATCATGTCGCCCAGCTGGCGCACCATCGCCTCGGCGGCGGGGGAGAATTCGGGCGGCAGGACGTCGGGCACGGCACCGTTGCCGCCGAACAACAGGTCGATCAGCGCCAGGCTGAACGCGCCGTCGATGACGATCAGCGCCTGGGCGTCGGAGGTGATGCCGCTGGGCGAGGTCATCGTCATGGGCAGCCACGCGCTCAGGCCGTCGCCGCGCTCGGCCCGGTAATCGGCGAAGCGCTGGACGACCAGCGGCTCCGCCCAGCAGCGCAGTTCCTCGCGCAGAAGGGATTCGAACAGCCCCCGCAGCGACCGCGCGAGACGCGCGGACAGATGCTGCATCGTATGCAGGTCGCCGAACGGATTGAGCTTGGTCGTGCCCAGCACGCCGTGATCGGCGATCTGTTCACGACCGCGTTCGCGGCGTTCAACCTGAGGGGCGGCGTTAACCATGCCTCACTGAACAACGAAATTGGTAAAGTAGACGTTAGCGACGCCTCCGAATCCCTCCTTCTGCCGCAGAATCTCGTTGATCGAGTCGACCAGCTTGCGTTGCAGCTGGCGCTTGCCCTCGCTGGAAAACACCATTTCCTCATTGGCGTCGCCCAGGGTCATCAGGATGGCCGAGCGGACCGCCAGGTCGTTGGTCTTCAGATTGTTGATGACCGTGTCGTCATAGGGGGTCGAGATGGCCAGCCCCACCTGGATGATATGCACCGAGTCGCGCATGTTCGAGGTGAAGTCCTTGGGCAGCTCGTAATAATTGGACGCATAGCGTTCGCCGCCATCGCCCACCGGGGTCGGCATGCCCTTGTTTTCCTTGGCCTCGCCGCCGCCTTCGCCATGGCCGCCCTCGCCACCGCCTTCGCCGCCGCCATGACCGCCTTCGCCGCCCTCGCCGCCTTCACCCTCGGCTCCGGCGCGCTTCTGCTCGGACTTGGGCACCAGCTTGGGGCCGGGATGCTTGGCTTCGGCCTCGGCCTCGCCATTGTCTCCCTTGGCATGGCCGCCGCCGATCAGGCCGGAATTGGCGGCATACAGCCCGGCGCCCACGCCCCCGCCCAGCAGGACGAGCACGCCGACCACCATCACGATGATCTTGCCCAGCTTGCCCTTCTTCTTGGGCGCCTTTTCGTTGGTTTCCTTGGTGTCACTCATGGCTCAGTCCTCAGGCGATTCGGGTGGAGGCGGCGGCCGGGTCCCCGGCGTCGCTGGAATCGGTGGCACCCGCAAAGGCGGGGCGGGTCGGCACGACGGGGTCGGGGCGACGCGGCGGCGCCTGTCGATCGCCGCCCATGCCCGACTGGCCCATATCGACCGCCGTCTGGCCCAGGCGCATCCCCTTCTCCTCGGCGAGTCGCGCCAGCGTCGGCTGGGCGTCGGCGAGCAGGGACGCGGTCTGCGCCTGGTCGGCGGTAAAGCGGATATGCGTCGTGCCTTCCTCGTGCCGCAGGGTCACCGCGATGCCGCCCAGCGCGTCGGGCGACAGCTGGATACGGGTATCGGCGGTCGCGGCGTCCTCACGCATCCGGTCGATGCGGTCGATCATCCCCTGCGGCCAGTGATGGTGCGTCATGTCGAGCGGGGCCTGCCCGGTCCCCGTGGTCGCGACGACCGGCGCGGCGGTGAGCGAATCGGCGCGGGTCAGCGTTGCGGGATCGACCGACAGCGCAGGCTCGTCCTTGCGGCGATCGGTGCGTGGATCCAAACTCTGCTCGCCGCGCATCGCGGTTCCGAAAAGCTGGATGGCGGGCGCGCTCTGGCCCGCCTGGATGATCGGGGCAGGGGCCTGAATCGGCAGGGGCGCCACGACGGGCGCCGACCCGTTCGTCACCGCAAAGCGGAGGGGGGTGTCCTGCCGGGGGGATATGGGGGGGGTGCCATCGTTCGCCTTAGCCATGGGCGCGGCGTCGATGGGCAAGACCGTCGGCGAGGAGTCGCCGCGAATCGCCAGCGGAATGCCGGACGCGGTGGTGCGGACGACTTGCTCGGTCGAGGGGGCCGTGGCTTCAGGGACTGGCGAAACCGAGACGGCTTGCGCCGTGTCACGTGCAGCAATGGGCAGGGACGCCTTCGCCTGTGTCGTTATCGGAGCATTTGGCTCCGCGTCACGGGGGATCGCAGGGACCGGCGTCGCTTGCGCGGTCACGGCCTCCGCGCCCGGGGGCGTGCCGCCGGCGATCATGGCGACGGGATCAAGGCGCGTTCCGGAAGGAACGGCCGGATCCGACCTTGCAGCCGCCACGACCGGCGACGCGGAGGATGGTGTCGTGACCCGAACGCCCGGCACGGTCATGGCCAGCGGCGCAGCGGGGCGGGCCGTGACCTGCAATTCGGGCATCCCGTCATCCGCAGCGACCGGCGTCATGGCGGTGGGGACCGGCATCGTTCCCTTGAGGGGATCGAAGGTGACCGGGATGTTCGTAG
>NZ_BBPI01000050.1 GCF_000787715.1 Sphingomonas parapaucimobilis NBRC 15100 | reverse complement strand
CGGACCGGCCATGCCCCTCCACCACGCCCTCCGGGCGCGGTCCCCCTCCCCATCGCAGATGGGGAGGATTGGGTGAGTCTTGGTAGCCTGCCGTTGTTCGTCCGGCTGAACGGCCGTCCGGTCATTCTGGTCGGCGAGGGCGAACCGGCCGAGGCCAAGCGCCGCCTGCTCGACCGCGCGGGCGCGCAGGTCGTCGGCGAAGACGCCCAGGCCGCACTCGCCATCGTCGCGATCGAGGATGAGCACGAAGCGCAAGCCGCCATCGCCCGGCTGAAGGCGCGCGGCGTGCTGGTCAATGCGGTCGACCGCCCGGCGGCGTGCGACTTCACGCTGCCCGCCATCGTCGAGCGCGGCCCCGTGATCGTCGCGATCGGCACCGGCGGCGTGTCGGCGGGACTCGCGGCGGCGTTGCGCCAGCGACTGGAGACGTTGCTCCCTGCCGGGTTGGGCAGGTTGGCCGAGGGGCTTTACGCGGCCCGTAGCGCCTTGCGCGCGCGCTTCCCCGACGGTGCGGAACGGCGGCGCGCGATCGGGGCGGCGCTGTCGCCCGGCGGGGCGCTCGATCCGCTGGCAGGACAAACCGATGTCGCGGGTTGGCTGGTGCAGGCCGACCGTCCGGCGGCGAGGGTCGAGGCGTTCGTCCTGACCTCGACCAATCCCGACGACCTTACCCTGCGCCAGGCGCGGGCGCTGGCGGCGGCCGACCGGGTCTATCACCGCGCCGATGTGCCGCCCGCGATCCTCGACCGGGCGCGTGCCGACGCGGTCCGGATCGAAAGCGACGCGCTCCCGGCCGAGCCGGGGGAGGGGCAGATCGTCGACCTGGCCATGGGCCGCGGCGCATGACCGGCTTCGCCTATGGCATCGATAGCGGCAAGGCCGAGGCGATCCCGATCCGCGAGGCGGTGGATGCCAAGGCACGGCTGGTCTGGGTGCATCTGGAGACCAACGACGCGGTGGCGCAGCGCTGGTTGCGCGATTCCGCGCATCTCGCCGATTATGTCATCGACGCGCTGACCGCCGCCGAAACCCGCCCGCGCTGCGAGGCGGTGGGCGAGGGGGCGTTCCTGAACCTGCGCGGCCGCAGCAGCCAGCCGCTCGACGGGTCGGACATGCTCGCCTCGGTGCGGATCTGGGCGGTGAAGGGTCGGGTCTATTCCGTGACGCGCCGCCCGCTGCTGGCGGTCGATACGGTGCGCAAGGAGGTCGAGGGCGGCACCATCGCCGATCCGGGCGACCTGATCACCGCCTTCGCCACCGCCATCACCAACGACCTCGACCCCGATGTCGCGGGCCTGGGCGACGAGTTGGACAGTTGCGAGGAGCAGCTGGACGAACATCGCGTGTTCCAGCTGCGCCGCACGGTCAGCCGGGTGCGCGTCGCCGCGATCGGCTATCGCCGCTTCCTCAGCCCGCAGCGCGCCGCGCTGGAGAAGCTGGCGGCGCTGCCCGGCGACTGGCTGGGGGATGACGACCGGTTGCACCTCTCCGCCGCGGCCGACCGCGCCGCGCGCATGGCCGAGGAACTGGAATCGATCCGCGAACGCGCCGCGCTGGTCCACGAAACGCTGACCGACATGCGGGCCGAGCAGATCGACAATCGCGCGCTCGTCATCTCGATCGTGGCGATGGTGTTCCTGCCGCTGACCTTCATCACCGGGCTGTATGGGATGAACGTCAAGAACCTGCCCTATGCCGAGGAGCCCTGGGCGTTCGATGCGATCCTGGGCACGTGCGCGCTGATCGCGGCGGGGATCGTGATCTATTTCGTCCAGAAACACTGGTTCCGGCGGTAAGGCACACCGTTTTCCGTACCCAGCCGCCTTTCGCGCCGAGCGAATTCGAAGCGCACCCCCGGCACGTCGCCGAGTCGCTCGGGAAACCCCTGGCCTTCGACTTCGCTCAGGCTGAACGGCGTGAGGGATACGCCTGAGCGTTAAGGCATGATGCCATCAGCTTGATCCACCCCTCCCCTTCAGGGGAGGGGCAGGGGGTGGGGCGTTTCCGCAAACGCGGGGCCTGTAGCGATGCCCCACCCCAACCCCTCCCCTGAAGGGGGCTGGCTTGGTGCGATCCCATGTCATCATGCTCTAATTCTTGCCCTTCGGCGCGTTCATCTTGCGAACGGTTTCCCATGCCTCCGCGATGTCGGCGATGCTCGCCGCGACGTTGCGGAAGATCTGCGCGTCCTGGCCCAGCGAGGCGTCCACGATCTGCTTGCGGGCGCCGCCATAGAGGCGGGCGAAGGTGATCGACATATCGCCGCCATTCTCGAAATCCAGGCCCGCCTCCAGTGCGAACAGGATGGCGGTGGCGCGGGTCACCCGCTCGCTCTTGCGTGCGAGTTGGCCATGCTCGGTCGCCCAGGCGGCCGAACGGAGCGCGGAGATCAGTTCCTCGTAGAGCAGCTGCACCAGCGCGGGGCCGTCGGCCATGGCGGTGCGGCCGACCACGTCGATCTGGCGATAGACGGCGGCGGGATCGGTCAGAAGGGCGGAGGCATAGGTCATATCAGTTGCTCTTCGTCCACATCTTGACCTGCTGATCCATGAGACCCTGTGCCGATTTGTACGCCGAGACGCGGCTGTTCATCGCCGCGAAGCGCGCGGTCAGCGCGTCGCTGGCCCGTTCGCGATTGTCGGACAGGCGACTCTGCTGATCCGCCAGATCCTTCTGCGCCTGTGTCAGGTTGCTGTACGAGGCGGTCAGGCCATAGACGCTGCTGGTCGCCGACAGCTGGATGCTGTTCATCCGCGCCGACAGGCCGATCAGATTGTCGCCGCTGGACTGGAACATCTTCTCGACGGAATCCGGATAGGTCGACAGCGCCTTGGCCAGCTGCGTCTGGTCGATGGTCAGCGTGCCGTCCTTCTCGGTCCTGACGCCCAGATCGGCCAGGGTCTTGGGGCCGAGATCGACGTCGCTGCCGGGCACCAGCTTGGTCGTGGTCAGCGTGCGCATCGTCTGGGCCAGCGAACGTGCGGCGGGATCGGCGCGCAGATCGCCCGTGATCGGGTCGATCGCCTTGTTCAGCGCGGTCATATTGTCGTTATAGGTCGAGACGAAGTTGGACACGACGGTGCTGAGCGCCGCGCTGGGGCTGGAGCCGGTCAGCGACAGCGGCTTGGTCGACACCGCGGACAGGGTCATGTTCACCCCGGGCACCAGGTCGTTGACGCTGTTGCTCGCCCGCTCGACGGTGACGCCGTCCATCGTGATGCTGGCATTGGCGGCGGTCGAGGACGTGGCGGTCCCGGTCGCCCCGTTGCCGACGTTCAGCCGGGCGAGCCCCGCCGTATCGCCCTCGGTCGCGGTGATGGTGAAGCTGTTGTCCTTGCCGCTGGCCCCGGTGAAGGACAGGAAGGCATTGCCGCCCGCATCGGTGACGACCGATGCCGTGATGCCGGTATTCGCGGCATTGATCTTGGCCGCCAGCAGGTCCGGCGTCGAGTCGTCGGCGCCGAACGACACCGATACGGCATCCTTCGACCCGACCTTGATCGACAGGCTGCCGGTGCCCAGCGAGGCCGTCTTGGAAAAGGACGCCTTCGTCGAGGAGACCTGCGCGCTGGCCAGCGCATTGACGGTGATCGACTTGGACATGCCCGACAGCTTGGCGCCCGCCGCCGTCGTCACGCTCATGGTCGAGGGGTCGGAGCTGGTCGCCTGGGTCGCGAGCGTTCCCCCGCTCGCCAGCGAGGCCAGCGCGGAGGCGAAATCGGTGATCGCGCTCTTGATCGACGACACGACCGAAATCTTTGAGGTCAGCGTGTCGGCCTGCGCCTTGAGCGCCGCGGTCTTGACGGCGAACTGCGCCTCGATCAGCGAGGGGACGACCGTCGACAGGTCGATGCCCGAACCCGCCTGCAACGAGTTGAACAGCTGCTGGGCGGCGGTCTTCGTCGCATTCTGCGCCGCGTTGCTCGCGTTCGCCGAACTGGACGAGGATGTGGAGGAGGTCGTCGTGCTATTGGACGATGTGCTCGAGGAAACGGTGGTCATCGACGATACTCCGGCGCGCGCTTGCCATGCTTAACGGCCGCCGGCCGTCGGGCTTTAGGGGGATGCGACGAATGGCGCAGGGCGATACGCATCATGGCTGTTCGACGCCGTTCTCGTCGAAGCGGGCGCCCACCGGCACCTCGACGGGCGGCTGCGACGTACCGCCCGCGCCCGCATTGAGGCCGAAGACGAAGGCGAGGACGACGGCGATCGCTTGGTACAGGTCGGCGCGCACCTCCTGCCCCTCGCGACTGGTGTAATAGACGGCGCGGGCGAGCTGCGGATATTCCAGCACCGGCGTCTCCAGCTCGGCGGCCAGTTCGCGAATGGCCAGCGCGGTCGCGCCGCGTCCCTTGGCGACGACCACCGGCACCTCGTCCTGCCCCCGGTCGTAGCGCAGGGCGACGGCGAAATGGGTCGGGTTGGTCAGGATGACATGCGCCTCCATGACCGCCGCGCGCACCGCCCGGCGCGACATCTCGCGCTGCTTGCCGCGGATATGCGCCTTGGCCTCGGGATTGCCTTCGCTTTCCTTATGCTCGTCCTTGACCTCCTGCTTGGTCATCTTGAGCTTGGAGAACAGCTGGATGATCTGGATCGGCACGTCGAACCCGGCGATCAGGATCAGGCCGAAGCCCATGACCAGCAGAATGGTGATGAAGGTGCCGCCCAGCGATCCGATCGCGCCGTTCAGGTCCGACTGCGCCAGTCCCAGGGTGGCGTGCGACGACTTCCACAGCATATAGGCGCCCAGCGCACCGAGCAGCACGACCTTGAGCAGCGACTTGCCCAGCTCGATCCAGCCATGCGTGCCGAAGATGCGCTTCAGGCCCGAGGCGGGGTTCAGCTTGGACGGCTTGGGCGCCATCGCCTTGGGATTGAACTGGAGCGAGCCGAGACCCGCCTGCGACGCGATGGTCGCGACGATCGTGACCGCGAACAGCGAGGCGAGCGAGGGCCACAGCTTGCCCCCCGCCTCCAGCAAGGGGCGGAACGGTTCGAAATCCTCGACATCGGCATGGGTGAACTGGAAACTTGTCGCCATCACCGCCTTGCACGCGCCCAGCAAGGTGGGGCCTGCGAACATCAGCCAGGCGATGCCCGCCATCATCACCAGGGCCGCCGCCAGGTCGCGGCTGCGCAGGATCTGCCCGTCCTCGCGCGCCTTGTCGCGGCGCTTCTGGGTTGGGGCTTCTGTCTTTTCGCCGCCCTCCGACATCAGCCGATCACCAATGTCTCGGTGGCGGCCAGCGCCTCGCGGATGATGACGAGCATGTAGTCACCCATCGCCGGGAAGGCGACGGCGATGGTGATGACGCCGATGGTCAGCGCGGCGGGCATGCCCACCGAGAAGAGGTTGAGCGAGGGCGCGGCGCGGCTCATCATCCCCATGACGAGGTTCAGGCAGAGCAGCAGGAAACCGACCGGCAGCGCCAGCAGCAGCCCGGCGAGAAAGGCATAGCCGCCGAACAGCGCGATCGCCTTGAACTGTGCCGGGGTCATCCAGGCCTGTCCGGGCGGCAGCGCCTCATAGCTTTTCACGATCGTCTCGACGAGGACGAGGTGCCCGTCGACCGACAGGAACAACAGCGTCAGCATGACGGTGAAGAACTGGCCCAGCGCCTGGCTCGACCGGCCGTTGAGCGGATCGACCGTCGTGGCGAAGTTGAGCCCCATCGACCCGCCGATCAGCTCGCTGGCGACCAGCGGCGCGGTAAAGGCGATCTGGAGGATCAGGCCCAGCGCCAGACCGACGATCGCCTCGCCCGCGACGGACATGATGGTGGGGACCGAGAAGATGACGGGCGGCGGCACGACCGGATGGACCGAGTTCACCAGAAAGGCGATCGCACCCGCCAGGCTGACCCGCACGGGCAGGGGGATCGACACCGCGCCGAACACGGGCGCGGTGATGAAGGCGGCCCCGATGCGGATCATCAGGAACAGGATCGCCCAAGCCTGCGGCTCGATCGAGAGGCCGAAGCCGAGCATGGTTACTTCACGAGATCGGGAATACGCTCGAACATGCTGACCATGAAGTCGCTGAGCAGCCCAACGATCAGGCTGCCGAAGATCAGGATCGAGACGGCGACGACGATCAGCTTCGGGACGAACGACAGCGTCTGTTCGTTGATCGAGGTCGCGGCCTGGATCATGCCGATCACCAGACCCGAGACGAGCACGGGCACCAGGATCGGCGCCGCGGCGAGCGCCAGCACCCACATGCTCTGATTGGCCAGCGTCAGGAAATATTGGGCGTCCATGATGCGGTCTTTGATCCCGAATGGGTGAGGTTTTCCCGTGGCCTTCGACTTCGCTCAGGCTGAACGGGTTATGCCGCGAAAATGGTTAACGAAGACCTGCATTTCCCGGCCGTTTACGCCGAGTGAAGTCCTCCTGGAGTCGAA
>NZ_BBPI01000051.1 GCF_000787715.1 Sphingomonas parapaucimobilis NBRC 15100 | reverse complement strand
GGGGGGGGGGGGGGAGCCACTGGGCGAGTCCCTCGCGGACGCCCCCCTCCACCATCCTTCGGATGGTCCCCCTCCCCGTGCCGGGGAGGATTGGCTGGAGGAGATCACCCTCACCGCGCACGTCTCCAAGGGCACCTATATCCGTTCGCTCGCCCGCGACATCGCGCTGGCGCTGGGCACGGTCGGCCATGTCACCATGCTCCGCCGCATCAAGGCGGGGCCGTTCACCCTGGCCCCGGCGATATCGCTGGACAAGTTGAACGAAATGGGGCAGGCGCGCACCCTTGAACAGATACTCCTGCCGCTGAGGGCGGGGCTGGACGACATCCCGGCTCTTGCTCTCGACCCCGACCAGGCAGGGGCGCTCCGTCAGGGGCGTGTGCTGGCCGGGATTGCCGTGGACGATGGCCAATATTTCGCGATGCTGGGGGACACCCCGGTGGCGCTGGTGGAGGCGCTGGACGAACAGGTCCGGGTCGTTCGGGGTTTCAACCTCGATTAAGAAAGGATCACGATGTCGATCACCGCTGAACGCCGCCAGGAAATCATCAAGGATCATGCCCGCGCCGAGGGTGACACGGGTTCGCCCGAAGTCCAGGTCGCGATCCTGACCCAGCGTATTCAGAACCTGACCGAGCACTTCAAGACCCACGCGAAGGACAACCATTCGCGTCGCGGCCTGCTGATGCTGGTCAACAAGCGCCGCTCGCTGCTCGACTATCTGCGTCACAAGGATGGCGACCGCTATCTGGCGCTGATCGCCAAGCTCGGCCTGCGCAAGTAAGCCACGGGCGATACGCCACGAGAAAGGGCACTCCCATCGGGGGGTGCCCTTTTTTGTTGGCTGGTGTATGAAGCACCGGGCCGACCGGATGCCGCAAGTGCGCATCCCCAAAGCCTTTATGTCATGAAACCCGTCGAACTGCGCGGGTAGGATCGGAGGATCGGCAATTCGGCCGAACTCCAGAGCCAATCTTGGCTCAACCCATAGGCCCCGGCGGGATAGGCCCGTCGGAGTGAAGGAAATTCCATGTTCAATACCAAGAAAGTGGCCATCGAGTGGGGCGGCAAGACGCTGACCCTCGAAACCGGCAAGGTGGCCCGTCAGGCCGACGGCGCGGTAATCGCGACGCTGGGCGAGACGGTGGTGCTGTGCGCCGTGACGGCCGCGAAGACTGTGAAGGAAGGGCAGGACTTCTTCCCGCTGACCGTTCACTATCAGGAAAAGTTCTCGTCGGCGGGCCGTATCCCCGGCGGTTTCTTCAAGCGCGAGCGTGGTGCTACCGAGCGTGAGACGCTGATCAGCCGCCTGATCGATCGTCCGATCCGCCCGCTCTTCCCCGAAGGTTTCTACAACGAGATCAACTGCATCTGTCAGGTGCTGTCGTATGACGGCGAGAACGAGCCCGACATCCTGGCGCTGGTCGCCGCGTCGGCCGCGCTCACCATCTCGGGCGTGCCCTTCATGGGTCCGATCGGCGCGGCGCGCGTCGGTTATGTCGATGGCGAGTATCAGCTGAACCCGACCGACGCCGAGGCGCTGGCCGGTGACCTGGATCTGGTCGTCGCCGCCACCCACGACGCGGTGATGATGGTCGAGTCGGAAGCCAAGGAGCTGTCCGAGGAAGTGATGCTGGGCGCCGTCATGTACGCGCACAAGGCATCGCAGCAGATCATCGACGCGATCATCGACTTGGCCGAGCAGGCCGCGAAGGATCCGTGGGAGCTGAAGGTCGGCGACGACCAGAAGGCGGTCAAGGCCGAGCTGAAGAAGCTGGTCGGCAAGGACATCACCGCGGCCTACAAGCTGACCGACAAGCAGCAGCGCCAGACCGCGCTGGGCGAAGCCCGCGCCAAGGCGAAGGCCGCCATGGCCGAGCGCAGCCCGCAGGAGCAGCTGGTCGCCGCCAAGCTCGTCAAGAAGCTGGAAGCCGAGATCGTCCGCACCGCGATCCTGAAGGACGGCCGCCGCATCGACGGTCGCTCGACCACCCAGATCCGTCCGATCGAGGCGGAGGTCCACTTCCTGCCGCGTTCGCACGGCTCGGCGCTATTCACGCGCGGCGAGACCCAGACGATCGCGACCACCACGCTGGGCACCCGCGACGCCGAGCAGATGATCGACGGTCTGAACGGCCTGTCGTACCAGCATTTCATGCTGCACTATAACTTCCCGCCCTATTCGGTCGGTGAAGTGGGCCGCTTCGGCGCGCCGGGCCGTCGCGAGATCGGCCATGGCAAGCTGGCATGGCGTGCGCTGCACCCGGTGCTGCCGACCAAGGAAGAGTTCCCCTACACGATCCGCGTGACCAGCGACATCACCGAGTCGAACGGCTCGTCGTCGATGGCCACCGTCTGCGGCGGTTCGCTGTCGCTGATGGATGCGGGCGTTCCGCTGAAGCGTCCGGTTTCGGGCATCGCCATGGGCCTGATCCTTGAGGGCAAGGACTTCGCCGTCCTGTCCGACATCCTGGGTGACGAGGATCACCTGGGCGACATGGACTTCAAGGTGGCGGGCACCTCCGAGGGCATCACCTCGCTCCAGATGGACATCAAGATCGCCGGTATCACCGAGGAGATCATGAAGGTCGCGCTGGCGCAGGCCAAGGAAGGCCGTGCGCACATCCTGGGCGAGATGAACAAGGCGCTGGGCGAGACCCGCACCGAGCTGTCGGCCCATGCCCCGCGCATCGAGACGATGACGATCGACAAGTCGAAGATCCGCGACGTGATCGGCACCGGCGGCAAGGTGATCCGCGAGATCGTCGCCACCACCGGCGCCAAGGTCGACATCGACGACGAGGGCGTGATCAAGATCAGCTCGTCGGACGGTTCGCAGATCGAAGCCGCGATGAACTGGATCAAGGGCATCGTCGAAGAGGCCGAGGTCGGCAAGATCTACAACGGCAAGGTCGTCAACCTGGTCGATTTCGGTGCGTTCGTGAACTTCATGGGCGGCAAGGACGGTCTGGTCCACGTCTCGGAGATCAAGAACGAGCGCGTCGAGAAGGTCTCGGACGTCCTGAGCGAAGGCCAGGAAGTCAAGGTCAAGGTCCTCGAGATCGATCCGCGCGGCAAGGTTCGCCTGTCGATGCGCGTCGTCGACCAGGAAACCGGCGAAGAGCTGGAGGACAACCGTCCGGCCCGCGAACCGCGTGAACCGCGCGGCGATCGTGGCCCGCGTGAAGGCGGTCGTGGTCCGCGTCGTGATGGCGGTGACCGTGGCGGCGAGCGCGGTGGCGAAGGCCGCAGCGGCCCGCGTCGCGACCGGGGCGACCGCCCCCGTCGCGAGGGCGGCGAGCAGGGCGGTTCGCCCGAATTCGCCGCGCCGGCCTTCCTGACCGGCGATCGCGACTGATCCTTTGCCATGAGGCAGGAAAAGGCTCGGGGGAAACCCCGGGCCTTTTTCGTGGGGGATTGCCCCTTCACCACCCGGCTGTGCCGGGCGGTCCCCCTCCCCATCAAAGATGGGGAGGATTTTATGTCACCCTATTCCTCCCCAAGCTATGCTTGGGGAGGGGGACCATGCGCAGCATGGTGGAGGGGCATCTGCCGACCCTCACCGCGAATGCGCGTCCATCCAGCGGGCAATCGCATCCACCACCTGATCCTCGATCCCGTAATAGCCATGCGGGGTCAGCGACCCGCAGGCCTTGTCCGAGCGAGTCACCCCGCCCGACACCGTCAGCACCTTTACCGTCGGGCTGTGAGTCATCGCGGCGGCGATACGCGGCGCATCGGCGGGCGGGGCGACATCGCAGGCATCGTCGCGATTGGCGACGACCAGCGCGGGCACCGTCACCCGTGCCGGATCGGCGTCGAACACCGTCTCATGACTGCCGCCCAGCACCGACACCGACTCGGTCAGCACCACCCCGGCGACGCTCCCCGGCACGGCATGGGCCGCGCCATTCATCGCCGCGATGGACCCCTGGCTGGTGCCGAGCAGAAAGACCGGCCCCGGCCCCTCACGATGCGCAAGCGCCACCAGATCGCCGATGACCCGCGCATAGCCCGGCGAGCTCCGGCGCCCCCGCATATTGTCCCCGCCCAGCGCATCGGGGATCAGGACGCCATAACCCCTGGCATTCCAGAGGCTGCGGGTTCGCACGACGAAATTGTCGCCATGCGCGGTCGCGCCGTCACGGCCGATCCCGACATCGCCCGCGCCGCCGGGCAGCATTACGATCATGCCCCGCGCGTCGGCCGGGACGGACAGCAGCACACGCTGCACCGCGCCGTTCGGTCGGGGCAGGTCGAGGATGCGGGTGGTGACGGATGCGAGCGGCACAGGGGCCTGCGCCGACAGGGGCAGGGGGTAAGCCGCCGATCCCGCCAGAACCAAACCGATCATCCACCACTTCGCCATCGCTCTGTCCCCTGCCGTTTGGGGGGCAGGACCATGCGCGGCCCGGCTTAACGCAGGCTGAGGACTTCGCCGTTCAATGGTCAGGCCGGGTCCTTGGCGCCCTCATGCGCGCTATAGCCCAGCCGGGCATGGCCCTGCACCGGCCCGGCGACATCGGCGACGAGGTAGAGCGGCCGCCGCTTCGACTCGATATAGAGCCGCCCCAGATATTCGCCGATCATGCCCAGCACGAACATCTGCACCGCGCCCAGGATGACGGTGACGAGCATGGTCGAGGTCCAGCCCTGCACCGCCGAGCCGGTCAGCCAGCCGATCGCGATATAGACGATCAGCAGCAACGACGCCGCCGTCAGCGCCAGGCCGATATGGCTGGCCCAGCGCAAGGGGGCGGTCGAGAAGCCCGTCACCGCGTCGAAGGCGAGCGCGATCATCTTGCCCAGCGGATAATGGGTTTCCCCCGCATGACGCTCGGCCCGGTCATAGGGGAAGGGAACCTGCCGGAAACCGACCCAGGCGACCATGCCGCGAATGAAGCGCGCCTGTTCGGGCAGCGATTGCAGCGCGTCGAGCGCACGGCGGCTCATCAGCCGGAAATCGCCGGTGTCGAGCGGGATCGGCGTGTCGGTCAGCCGGTCGAGCATCCGGTAGAAGATCGCCGCCGTCGCTTTCTTGAACAGCGTTTCCCCGGCCCGCTTGCGGCGCACGGCATAGACCACGTCCGCCCCCTGCGCCGCCATGGTCGCGCGCATCTCGGTCAGCAGTTCGGGCGGGTCCTGCAGATCGGCGTCGATGATCAGGATCTGCTCGCCTGCGCACAGGTCGAGCCCTGCGGTGAGCGCCAACTGATGGCCATGGTTGCGCGACAGGTTGATCGCGACCAGATGGGGATCGGCGTCGGCCAGCCGCTGCATCACCGACCAGCTATCGTCCTTCGACCCGTCGTTGATGAGGACGATCTCATAATCCTCACCCACCGCCGCACGCGCCGCGCCCGAGATGCGCGCGTGCAGCACGTCCAGACAGGCGGCTTCGTTATAGCAGGGGACGACGACGGACAGGGCAGGGCGCTTCATGACGCCGCCGGTTTAGCGGCGTCGAAGCCGTCCGTCACCCGTTGACGACCAACTTGACCAAACGGCCGGGCACCAGCGCTTGTTCCGGGTCCAGGCCGTTGAGCGTGATGAAGCGTTCGCGCTTGTAATCCGGAAAGGCCATGCGCGCCGACAGGCTGTCGATCGTGTCCCCCGCCTTCACCGTGACGATGCTGACCCTCTTGCCGCGAATGGCATTGGCCTCGGCGGTCGAGAGCGGCGCGACCGAGGCGAGCAGCGGCTGGAACGGCCCGATGCCTGAGCCTGCGGGCGTGACCAGCGTGAAGGTGTAGGTCGCCGAGGGGAAACGGTATGCGACCACCGTGGCATCGACGGCGCGGTTGTTGGCGGCGGCGCGGGTGGTGACCCAGGCATAGGGGATGCCGTTGGCCGTGCCGTTCTGAAGCTGGCCCGAGGGGGTGCCGGTGCCGAGCTGTCCGAAGCGCTGGGTGATCGCCTGGCCGAGGTCGTTGCCCTGCGCCAGCCGCATCTCGGCCTGTCCGCCCTGGCCGACCACCGTCACCGCGTCGCTGCCATTGGCGATGGCATAGCCGCCGGGGGCCGTGAATTTCAGCTTGAGGCCGGGATGGCGGAAGGTCTGGCCGTCGACGATGCCCTCCCTGGGATCGTCGCCATAGGGCAGGCCGTCCAGCATCCGGAGGAACGCGGTGTCCTGCGGCGGGGTGGTTTCCGGGCGGCCGGTCTGCTTGGCGAGCGCGGCGGCGCGGCGCACGCGGTCGGCGCTGTTCGGGTGGGTCGAGGCCCAGGTGGGGATGGCGTTGGCGTCCTTGCCCGCCGTGCGCGCGGCGAGGTTGCTCGATGCGGCCAGCGAGGCGAGCATGTCGGCCGAGGCATAGGGGTCGTATCCGGCCGCCGTCATGTAACGGATGCCGAGGCCGTCGGCCTGATATTCCTGATCGCGGCCATATTTCAGCGTGTAGAGCTGCGCACCGGTGCCGACCAGCTGGGTCGCGATATTGCTGCCGGTCAGCAGGCCCGCCCCCGCCGCCAGGATCGAGCCGATGGTCGAGCGGGTGTTGCGGCTTTGCGAGTGGCGCGCGGCGACATGGCCGACCTCATGCCCCAGCACCGAGGCGAGTTCGGCCTCCGAGTTCATCAGCGCCAGCAGCTGGCGCGTGACATAGATATAGCCGCCGGGGATGGCGAAGGCGTTCTCGACCGGCGAGTTGAGCGTGGTGACGGTGAAGTCCCCTTGCGCGTTCGACAGACCCGATTGGACCGCGACCCGCTTGCCCACCCGTTCGACGAACGCGGCCTGCGGGCCGGTATAGCGACCGCCATATTGCTTGACGAGTTCGGGGTTGGCCTGCGCCCCTTGCGCCTTGTCCGAGGCGGAGATGGAGCGCGTGGTCTGCGCCGCGACGGGGGCGGCGACGAGCGCGAGCATGGCGGCGGCGGTGACGAAACGCATCGGTGATGGACTCCCTGTTCGCGCTTTTCAAAGCGCGTGGCGGGCGCGGGTTCCAGCTTTTTGTTACGGGGGCGTCATTCTGGTGTCAGGATCGTCCCCAACAGCGTGGCGTACCCCGGCGAAGGCCGGGGTCCAGTTTCTTCTCGGTTTGTGATGCGCGAAACGATGCGGGGGAGGCACCTGCCTTGCGCCATCGATCCGTCATCGCAACTGGCCCCGGCCTTCGCCGGGGAACAGGCAGAATTGGTTCGTGCGGAGCGCGGAGATTGTTAGGGTTCTGCGCAGATTCAGGCGCTTCTATTGGTCTTCGTTTCATAATTTCCTCCCCCTGCAAGGGGAGGGGGACCAGCGAAGCTGGTGGAGGGGTGTCCCGCTATCGAGAGGGCGACACCCCTCCGTCAGGGCTTCGCCCTGCCACCTCCCCTTCCAGGGGAGGAAAGGCGGGCCTTCCGCGCCGCGCCTCTGCGCGAGCTAAACCCGCTCCACCAGGCTCACCACATCCGCCGCGCGCAACGCGGCGATCAGGCGCATCAGGTGTTGCAGGTCGTGTACCTCGACATCGATCAGGTTGGTGTGGAAGCGCGTGTCGCGCGTATCCAGCCGGACGTTGATGATGTTGGCCTTATGCTGGCCGATGATCGTCGCCAGGATGCCCAGCGCGCCGGGTTCGTTCTTGACCATGACCGAGATGCGCGCGGTCGCGCCCTCGCTGTCGTCGCCCCAGGACACGTCGACCCAGTCGGTTTCCTCGTCGGTCCGGTCGGCCAGTTCGGCGAGCACCGGGCACTGGATCGCATGCACCTCGATCCCCGCATCGGGGCGGCGGAGACCCACGATGCGGTCGCCCGGCACCGGGTGACAGCATTGCGCCAGGTCATAGGCGACGCCCGGCGTCAGCCCCTTGATCGAGATGGCGCTCGACTGCGGCGGCAGGGCGACGACGTCCGCGCCTGCCGATCCGGGCATCAGCGCTTCCATCACGGCGGCGTCGGACACGGTGCGCCGGGCGATCGCGATCATCAGATGCGCCTCGTCGGGAATCTTCAGCCGTTGCAGCGCATGGGTCAGCGCATCCGGCCCGATCTGGGCGGGCAGGCGCCGGACAATATCCTCGTACAGCTTGGTGCCGAGCGTCACCTGCTCGTCACGCTCGGCATGGCGCAGGTGGCGGCGGATCGCGGCCAGCGCCTTGCCGGTGATCGCCAGGTTCAGCCAGTTGGCCTGCGGGGTCTGTCCGGCCGATCGCAGGATCTGCACCTGGTCGCCGTTCAAGATGACGGTCGACAGCGGCACGACTCGGCCATTGAGCTTCGCCCCCACCGCCTGGTCGCCCAGATCGGTGTGGACGGCATAGGCGAAGTCGATCGGCGTCGCGCCCTTGGGCAGCTGGATCAGCTCGCCCTTGGGGGTGAAGGCGAAGATGCGATCCTGGTACATCGCCATCTTCGTATGCTCGATCAGCTCTTCGGGGCTGTCCGAGGTGTCGAGGATCTCGACCAGGTCGCGAATCCAGCTGACCTGCGCGTCGTGGCGTGTCGCCTGCTTGTAGGTCCAGTGCGCGGCCAGGCCGAAATCGGCCTCTGCATGCATTTCGGGGGTGCGAATCTGAATCTCGATGCGCGCATTGTCGGCATGGATCACGCTGGTGTGCAGCGAGCGGTATCCGTTGCGCTTGGGCGTCGAGATATAATCCTTGAACCGCCCCGGCACCATCGGCCAGCGGCGATGGATCAGGCCGAGCGCGCGGTAGCAATCCTCTTCCGTGGGCACGATCGCGCGGAACGCCATGACGTCGGACAGCTGCTCGAAGCTGATGTGCCGCTCGTTCATCTTGCGGAAGATCGAGAAGGCCGACTTCTCGCGCCCCGTCACGTCCGCCTCGACGCCGCCGCGCGACATCAGCAGCTTGAGGCCCGAGGCGATCTTGGCGATCCGGTCGCCGCCGCCTTCCTTCATCTGCGCGAGGCGCAGCGTGATCGACTCATAGGCTTCGGGTTCGAGTTGCTGGAAGGAGAGCATCTGCATCTCCTTCATGAACTCGTACATGCCGATCCGCTCGGCGAGCGGGGCATAGATGTCCATCGTCTCCTTCGCGATGCGGCGGCGCTTTTCCGGCTTCGCGATGTGATGGAGGGTGCGCATGTTGTGGAGACGATCGGCCAGCTTCACCAGCAGGACGCGGATATCGTCCGACATGGCGAGCAGGAATTTGCGCAGATTCTCGGCGGCGCGCTCGCTCTCGGTCTGCGCCTCGATCTTGGACAGCTTGGTGACGCCGTCGACCAGCCGCGCGACATTGGGACCGAACAGCCGCTCGATCTCGTCATAGGTGGCGACGGTATCCTCGATCGTGTCGTGCAGGATCGCGGTCGCGATCGTCTCGTCATCCAGATGCAGGTCGGTCAGGATGCCTGCGACCTCGATCGGATGGCTGAAATAGGGATCACCCGAGGCACGCTTCTGGCTGCCATGCGCCTTCATCGAGAAGACATAGGCGCGGTTCAGCAGCGCCTCGTCGGCCTGGGGGTCATAGTCGAGCACGCGGTCGACGAGTTCATACTGGCGGAGCACGATATCAGATTTGCGTGGTAGGGATGGGCATTGCAACATTTTTGATGCGATCAGGGTGATCGGATGGGTTTGTTTCCTTTTTAAGCCCCTCCCATCTTCTTAGCCCTTCTCCCGGCAGGGGGAGGGGTTGGGGAGGGGTTGGGGAGGGGCAAGGGCCACAGGGGCTGGTCTCGGTGAGACACCGTGCCCTCCCCCATCCCCTCCCGTTTACGGGGGGGGGGAGCGGCAAGACGTCAGGGTTTCCCATACTGAACCTCCGTTCCGCCTGAGCGAAGTCGAAGGCCACGGGAATCCCTCACCTCACGCCCCCATCGCCTCCGCCGCCAGCGTCTCGGCCTCGATCAACAGGTCATCATCCGCACTGCCGGTCGAAACCTTCTCGCGCCCGATCAGGACCAGCACCGGCACCGCCAGCGGGCTGACCCGCTCCAGATCGACATGCAGCATCGTACCCCCCGCCCGATCGAGCAGGTTCGCCAGCCGCCCAACATCGGTCATCCGCGCCCGCGCATCGTCCCACGCCGCCTGGAGCAGCAGATGCCCCGGCTCGTACTTGCGCAACACGTCGTAGATAAGGTCGGTCGAGAAGGTCACCTGACGCCCGGTCTTGCGCTTGCCGGGATGCTGGCGCTCGACCAGCCCACCGATCACCGCCACCTCGCGAAAGGCGCGCTTGAGCAGATGCGATTGCTGCACCCAGTCGACGAACTCGTTTTCGAGGATGTCGGGGGAGAACAGGCTGGCCGGGTCCGTCACCTTCTCCAGCCCGTAACAGGCCAGCGCATAGTCGCTGGCGACGAAGCCCAGCGGCTTCAGCCCCTGCGCCTCCATCCGCCTTGTGATCAGCATCCCCAGCGACTGGTGCGCGTTCCAGCCTTCAAAGCTGTAGGCCACCATGTAATGCCGCCCCTCGCGCGGGAAGGTCTCGACCAGCAATTGGCCGGGGCGAGGCAGGACCGAGCGGCGGTCCTGCATCTCCAGCCAGTCGTGAACATCGGGGGGAAAGCGATCCCATTCGCGGCGGTCGGCGAGAAACCCGCGTACCCGATCGGCCAAACTGGTCGAGAGCGGCATCCGGCTACCGCCATAGGTCGGGATGCGCGCGGGGCGGGAAGTCGCGCGGACGATCAGGTCCTCGCCGTCGATCGACTCCACCTCCAGGCTGAGTCCGGCGAAGAAGAAGGTGTCGCCCGGTGCGAGGGTGGCGGCAAAGCCTTCCTCGACCCGGCCCAGCTGGCGGCCGTTGCGGAAGCGGACCTTGAGCATCGTCGCCTCGACGATGATTCCGGCGTTCAGGCGGTGCTGGGCGACGAATTGCGGATGGGTGACGCGCCACAGCCCGTCGGGTTGCTGCACCAGCCGCTTGAACTTGTCATAGGCGCGCAGCGAATAGCCGCCGTCCGCGATGAAATGCAGCACCCGGTCGAAGGTCGCGTCGTCCAGCGCCGAATAGGGCATGGCCGAGCGGATTTCGTCGAGCAGCGCGCCCTGCTCGAACGGCGCGGCGCAGGCACAGGCCATGACATGCTGCGCCAGCACGTCGAGCGCGCCGCGGCGGAAAAGGTCGGGGTCCAGCTCGCCCGCCTCCACCGCGTCGAGCGCGGCGCGCGCCTCCAGATATTCGAAGCGGTTGCCGGGGACCAGGATGGCGCGGCTCGATTCGTCCAGCCGGTGATTGGCGCGGCCGATGCGTTGCAACAGGCGCGACGACCCCTTGGGCGCGCCCATCTGGATCACGCAATCGACATCGCCCCAGTCGACGCCCAGGTCGAGGCTGGCGGTCGCGACCAGCGCGCGGAGTTGCCCGTCCGCCATCGCGCCCTCGACCTTCTGCCGCGCCTCCAGCGAGAGCGAGCCGTGATGGACGCCGATCGGCAGGCTCTTGTCGTTCGCCTTCCACAAATCCTGGAAGATCAGCTCGGCCAGACTGCGCGTGTTGCAGAAGACGATGGTGGTCCGGTTCGCCTCGATCACCCGCATCACCTGGGCGGCGGCATAGCGGCCCGAATGGCCCGCCCAGGGGACACGGTCCTCGGGCAGCAGGATCGATATGTCCGGCGGCGCACCCGGCTCGCCGGTGACGAGGCCTACCGCGTCGATATCGCCATCGGGGGCGAGCCATGCGCGGTAGCCGTCCGGGTCCGCCACCGTTGCCGACAGCGCGACACGGCGCAGATCGGGGGACAGGCGCTGCAACCGTGCCATGCACAGGGACAGCAGGTCACCGCGCTTGCCGGTGGCGAATGCATGGACTTCGTCCACGACGATGGTCTTCAGTCCGGCGAACAGGGCCGCGGCATCGGGATAGCTGAGCAACAGCGACAGCGATTCCGGCGTGGTCAGCAATATCTGCGGCGGCTTGACCCGTTGCCGCGCCTTCTTGTCCGACGAAGTGTCGCCGGTCCGCGTCTCGACTCGTATATCGAGGCCCATTTCCTCGATCGGCGTGACGAGGTTGCGGCGAATGTCGACCGCCAGTGCCTTCAAGGGCGAGACATAGAGGGTGTGCAGCCCCTCGGACGGGCGCTCGATCAACTCGGTCAGGGTCGGCAGGAACCCCGCCAACGTCTTGCCCGCGCCCGTCGTCGCGACCAGCAAGGCGTGCCGTCCGGCGCGGGCTTCCTCCAGCATCGCCAGCTGGTGCGTGCGCGGGTGCCAGCCCTTGGCGGCGAACCAGTCGGTCAGGGCGGGGGGAAGGGAACCGGGGGGCATCCCGAAGGATATAGGTATCATGGTCAAGCTCGGCGACTGGATACAGCCCCATAAACACGGGATTTACATAGGCCCCGCCGATGTGTGGGTCGATCCGTCCGAACCGGAGCCGAAGGCGCTGGTGACTCACGGCCATGCCGACCATGCGCGCGGCGGGCACGGCACGGTCTGGGCGACGCCCGAGACGCTGGCGATCATGGCGGCGCGCTACGGCCCGCAAAACGGGGTGGAGGTCGCCTATGGGGAGACCATCCGGCTGGGCGAGGTCGAGGTGGGCTTTGTCCCCGCGGGCCATGTGCTGGGATCGGCGCAGATCGTGCTCGACTATCGCGGCGAGCGGGTGGTGGTGTCGGGCGATTACAAGCGCCGCGCCGACCCGACCTGTGCGGCGTTCGAGCCGGTGAAGTGCGATGTCTTCGTCACCGAGGCAACCTTCGCGCTGCCCGTCTTCCGTCATCCCGAGACCGGCGACGAGATCGACAAGCTGATCGCGCGGCTCCACGCCAATCCGACGCGCTGCGTGCTGGTCGGTGCCTATGCGCTGGGCAAGGCGCAACGGGTGATCGCGGAATTGCGCGTGCGCGGGCATGAGGCGCCCATCTATCTCCACGGTGCGCTGGCGCGGTTATGCGCACTCTATCAGGAGTTGGGCGTCGATCTGGGCGAGCTGCGCATGGTGGCGGACACGCCCAAGGCCGAGATGGCGGGGCATGTCGTCATGTGCCCGCCGGGTGCGCTCAACGATCGCTGGTCGCGACGGTTGCCCGATCCGATCACCGCCATGGCCAGCGGCTGGATGCGGGTGCGCCAGCGCGCGCGACAGAAGAATGTCGAGCTGCCGCTGATCCTGTCCGACCATGCCGATTGGGACGAACTCACCCAGACGCTGACCGAGATCGCCCCGCGCGAAGTGTGGGTGACGCATGGCCGCGAGGAGGCGTTGGTCCACTGGTGCGAGACGCGGCAGATGAAGGCGCGGGCCTTGGCGCTGGTGGGGTTCGAGGATGAGGATGATTGAGGGGGTGTAGCGTGGGCTTCGACTTCGCTCAGCCTGAACGGAGCGGGGGAATGGGTCTGGATTCAAAACCCCGTTCAGGCTGAGCGAAGTCGAAGCCCAAGGGGATCCCTCAAACCATCGCCAAGGGTCGGGCCGGTTCCGCCACCACCGACCCCGGCACCGCGAACACGCCCTTCCTGGCCAACTGTTCGCCCGGCCGAACCTTCGCGGTTTCCATCGCCAGCCACGGCGACAGCAACAGTCCTAAAGTCACCGGCGACAGCCACGCCCCCAGCATCGGGTTCAGGAACGACACGGCCACCAACACCACGCCGATTCCCAGATGCCAGCGATAGCGTGGCATCGCGTCGGCCGCCGCCAGCCCGTCGCGCACCCGGCTCTGCGGGTTCCAGCCCGATGGCTTGCCGCGCACGATGTTAATGAGGTCGATCGTCTGGGTCAGCGCAATCGCGGGCGCGGTCAGGATCGACAGCGGCACGTCGAGCGCCACCGAGGACAGGATGCCGCGCACCCCGCCATAGCTCGCCCGGCGGTCGCGGTCCGCCATCGCCCAGATCATGCTGAGGATCTTCGGTCCGAACAGCAGCACCAGAGTCACCGCCAGCACCCGCGCCGACGTCACGGCCCGCACCGTCCGGTCATCGTCCGACAGACTCTGCGCGATCGAGGTGGCGATCAGGACCAGCCAGGCGGGCGACATCAGATAGGCGGTGGCGCCGATCAGCAGCTGCAACCGGCTGATCCAGTGGAAACCGCTCGACCCCAGCAGCTTGAGATGCTGGATATTGCCCTGTGCCCAGCGCCGGTCACGCACCGCCTGGTCGATCAGGGTCGGGGGGAACTCCTCGAAACTGTCCTCGACCATCAGCATGTGCAGCCGCCAGCCGCGCCGCCGGAGCAGCGCCGCCTCGACCATGTCGTGGCTCATGATCGTGCCGCCAAAGGGCGGGCGTCCGGGCAGGTCGGGCAGGCCGCAGCTTTCGGCAAAGGCGCGGATGCGGATCAGGGCATTATGGCCCCAGAAGGTCGACTCCGATCCCGACCACCAGACCAGCCCGGCGGTCGAGATCGGCCCGTAGAAGCGGCTGGCGAACTGCATCCAGCGCTGGAAGAAGGTCGCCGCGCCGATGATCATCGGCACCGTCTGGAGGAGCGCGATGGAGGGGCGCTGCTCCATGATCTGCGCCATGCCGACGATCGTGTCGCCGCCCATCAGGCTGTCGGCGTCGAGCATCAGCATGAAATCATAGGCCGCGCCGTGATTGCGGATCCACTCGGCGACATTGCCCGGCTTGCGCCCGGTATTCTCGGTCCGACGGCGATAATAGAGCGGCACGCGCAGCCGGGGGGCGAGGCGTTCCCAGGCGGCGCGCTCCTCGGCTTCGGCGGCTTCGCCCGAATCGGACAGCACGAAAAAGGCGAAGCGGTCGGCGGCGCCCGCCCGGTCGATCATCATGGCCATGCGCGCGATCCGATCATAGACCGCGTCGACATCCTCGTTATGCACCGGCACCAGCACCGCCGTGCGCGCGGTCGGCGGCGCGGCTCCCTTGGGCGCAGGCGTGATGCCGGGATGCGCGCCTGAGATCAGCAGGATGAAGCCGATCGCCGCCGTCACGAAGCCGAACGAGATCCAGGCGAACAGCGGGAAGAACAACAGGAGCAGCAGCCCGTCGAGCAGGCTGAACCCGTCACTCAACAACGCCTCCTTGACCGAGGCGGAGGCGGCGGTGGCCAGCAGCCCGGTCAGCAGGACCAGCAACAGGCGGCGCGTCAATATGTCGTCGGGCGACAGGTTGACGCCCTCGCGCGGTTCGGGTGCGTTATGCGGCGGCGGCAGGCCGTCGAACCGCTGCACCGCCATGGTCAGCGGGGCGGGCGGCGGCATCATCGCGGGCCTGTCGGTCATGGCAGGAAGACCGGCATCAACACCGTCTCGCTCAGCGCCCGGGCCTGCTGCTTCAGGTACAGGCGGACATCGGCCGGGCCTTGGCCCTGGGGGGCGATATCGGCGGTCACGCGCCAGCGGTTCGACTGGCCGACGACCGGATAGGCGGCTTGGGCCAGCAGATTGCCGCGCGCGACGGAAATATCGGCGGTGACGCCGCTCTGCCGGTCGAGCCCGGCCAGGGTAGGGCCGGTGAAATCGACGACCAGCTTGCGCGCGCCCGGCGTCGGTTCCGCACCCGGTCGACCGGCATCGCCCGTCCAGCTGTCGACCGCATGGGCGATGGCGGGCACGACGGTCGGGTCGGTGGAGGTCCAGCTCAGCCGGTAATCGAATTGCCGCTTCTGCCCGGCCCTGGGCGCGTCGGCGGGGTTCCAGAAGGCGACGATATTGTCGACCGTCTCGCTCGCGGTCGGGAAGGCATAGAGCATGACCTGCCCACGCCCCCAGTCGCCCTGCGGCTGCACCCACAGGTTCGCGCGACGGTCGTAAAACGCCCCGTCATCCTGATAATGGTCGAAGTCGCGGTCACGCTGGAGCAACCCGAAGCCGCGCGGGTTGGTGTCGACAAAGCTGTCGAGGGTGGGGCGGGGTGGGTTGACCAAAGGCCGCCACAAGCGCTCGCCCGCGCCGGTCTGCAGCGCCAGCCCGTCCGAATCGTGGATCTCGGGCCGCCAGTCGCGCGCGGCGGTGCGATTGCCCTCGCCATACCAGAACATGCTGGTCGCGGGCGCGATGCCCAGCCGCTCGACGTCGCGGCGAAAGAACAGGACGGCGGACACGCGCTGCTCGACGCCGCCCGCGCCCTTTTGCGACTCGATCCGGTACGCGCCGCTGACGCTGGGTCCGTCGAGCAGCGCATGGACGGTATAGCCTTGCGCGCCCGTCCGTTCGATCCAGAAGTCGGTAAAGGCGGGAAATTCCTCGCGCCCGTCGATGCCGGTGTCGATGGCGATCCCCCGCGCCGACAGACCATATTGGTCCTGCGCGCCCGCCGTGCGGAAATAGGACGCACCCTGAAAGGCCAGCCAGTCGCTCTTCCCGTCCGCCGTCATCGCGCGGAACCCGGCGATGCCCAGCGGCGGGGCATGGCCCGCCTCGGCGGTGAACAGCGAGGGGGAGAAGGGAACGGCGCGGGCCTGGCCATTCTCGACGATATGGATGCCGACCGGGATGGGGGCATAGCGGCCCAGCGGAAACAGCCGGATACCCCCGGCCAATGTCCGATCGTCGCGGTAGCGGATGGTGCCGACCGCGTCATAGCCGATGGCCTCCGCCGCCGCGACCTTGGCCGGTGCCCGATAAGGCTGCCGCGCCAGCGCCTCGGCCCGGGCTTGCAGTCCAGCCCAGGAAAAGGGCGTGGGCGCGCCCAGCGTCACGGCCCCGGCGGCCGCCTGTGCGGCGACACGGCCGGCGGCGGTTGGGGTCAGACCCAGAACGGCAAGCGCCGCGACCAGTTCTCGACGATTGGCCTGCATCATCGGCTTCAGCATCTCCCGTAACGCCCAGAGCGGATCGCGCATCATGGCTGCGCAGGCCCGGTCGATTGTGCAACGCAGCGTGCGGCGATCGGTTGCCGGGGCACGATCAGATGGCCAATCGTACCGGGATTGTCATACCGTATATTATATTTGACGACTGCTCCGTTTTTTGTCAGGAGAAACACAATAAAATCAATTGGGGGCATTTTCATGATTGGAAATTACCGCAGCCTGGCCTGCTCGGCTGGAGCTATTGCGATCGCGCTGCTTTCGGTTTCGCCAGCTTATGCGCAGGTCAACCCGGTGTCCGACCAGCCCCAGGATGCGCGCTGCGTCCCTGATCAGCCCTGTCCGCCCGAAACGGACTCGACCGAAGGCGAGGCGATCGTCGTCACCGGCACCCGGCTTCAGCGCCCCAATTTCACCAGCAACAGCCCGCTGACCGTCGTCGACGCGACGGAGATTCGCTATCAGGGCGCGATCCAGGTCGAAAACGTGCTGAACCGCCTGCCGCAGGTGACGCCGGATGCGAACGAGAACGGCTCGAACGGGTCGGACGGCACGGCGCGCGTCAATCTGCGCAACCTGGGCAGCAACCGGAACCTCGTGCTGGTCAACGGCCAGCGCATGTTGCCGGTGCAGGCCAACGACCTGAACTTCATCCCGGCCGCGCTCATCAAGCGGGTCGATGTCGTCACCGGCGGCGCGTCGGCGGTCTATGGTTCGGACGCGATTTCGGGCGTCGTGAACTTCATCCTGCGCGACGACCTGAACGGCGTGCGCACCGACGTCCAGTACGGCTTCGCCCAGCACCAGAACGACAACGCCTTCGCGCGCGGCGTGCAGAGCCAGGCCAATTACCGCCTCGCCCAGCCGATGATCCTCGACGGCCAGAAGCTGGACGTGAACGTCGCCTTCGGCACCAACTTCCCTGACGGGCGGGGCAATGTGACCGCCTATTTCGGCTATCGCGACACCAAGCCGGTGCTGCAGGGCGACCGCGACGTGTCCTCCTGCGCCTTCGATCCGGCGGGGACGGGCAATTCGACGCTGACCTGCGGCGGCTCCAGCAACAACCAGTACGGCCTGTTCGATCCGATCACCGGGCCGAACGCCGATGCGGGCCGGTTCAACAACACGCGCGACGGCAACCGGACCTGGGTGCCGTACGACTCCAGCTTCCGCTACAATTACGCGCCGCTCAACTATTTCCAGCGCAACGACACCCGCTACACCGCCGGTGCCTTTGCCAAATATGAGATTTCGCCCGCGATCGAAGCCTATGGCAGCTTCATGTTCATGGACGACCACACCAATTCACAGGTCGCCCCGTCCGCATTGTTCCAGGGCTATACCTACTCGATCAACTGCGACAATCCGTTCCTGAGCGCGCAGCAGGGCCAGATTCTGTGCGGCAACGCCTATGGCACCAATGCCACGCAACAGGCCTATATCGGCTATCGCCCCGTTGCCGGGAATGCCCGCCCGCGTCGTGACGACCTGCGCCACACCGATTTCCGCGTCACCGGCGGGGTTCGTGGCGAGATCGCGCCGGGCATCCGTTACGACGCCAACGCGCTGTTCTCGACGGTTCTCTATAACGAGACCTATGAGAACGACATTGACCCGTCGCGTGCCAATCGCGGCATTCAGGTCGTCAACGTCAACGGCACCCCGACCTGCAAGTCGGTGATCGACGGCAGCGACCCGCAATGCGTGCCGCTCGACATCTTCCGCTATAACGGCATCTCGGACGCGGCGTTCGGCTATATCTATGCGCCGACCTCGACCCGCGGCGTCGACCGCGAAACCGTGCTCAGCGGCAATATCAGCGCGGACCTGGGCACCTATGGCGTCAAGTCGCCCTGGTCGGACGACGGCATCGGCGTCGTGCTGGGCATCGAGCATCGCTATGAGAGCCTGGAGTTCAAGGCCGACGCGCTGGCACTGCAAAAGGGGACCAAGGAAACCCAGGGCCGCTTCGACGTGAACGAGGTGTTCGCCGAAATCGAAGTGCCGATCATCCAGAACAAGCCGTTCGTCAAGGAACTGGCACTGAACGCGGGGTATCGCGGATCGGACTATTCCAACCTGTCCAAGATCGTGTCGACCTACAAGGCCGAGCTGTCCTGGGCGCCAAGCAGCGATATCCGCCTGCGCGGCAGCTATAACCGCGCGATCCGCGCCGCCAACGTGTCCGAGCTGTTCGGGCCGCAGTTCAACGGCAATGTCAGCGCGCAGGACCCCTGTGCCACCGCGACGCCGACCGCGACCTTCGCCCAGTGCGCCCGCACCGGCGTGACCCAGGCGCAATATGGCCGCATCACCGACTGCCCTGCGGAAACCTGCACCGCGCAGTTCGGCGGCAACCCGGCGCTGAAGCCCGAAACGGCCGACACGCTGACCGCCGGTATCGTGTTCACGCCGACCTTCCTGCGCCGCCTGTCGCTGACCGTCGATTATTTCGACATCAAGGTGCGCGACTATATCAGCTCGATTTCGGTGTCGCAGACGATCAGCCAGTGCATCGCGACCGGCAATCCGTTCTTCTGCAACCTGTTCAAGCGTGATCCGCGCGGCGGCATCATCTTCGGCGATCAGGGCTATATCGTCTCGACGACGCAGAATACCGGCTCGCTGCGCACCTCGGGCGTCGATTTCGGCCTCAGCTATTCGCAGCCGCTGGGCGGCGCGGGGTCGCTCGCCGTCGATTTCCAGGGGACCTGGAACCGCAAGCTGGTGAACGAGCCGGTGCCCGGCCTCGGCTCGTTCGATTGCGTCGGCTATTTCGGCCCGACCTGCGGCCAGCCCATGCCCGAATGGCGCCACCAGTCGCGCTTCACCTGGACCGATGCGGCCAAGGTCGGCTCGATCTCGCTGAACTGGCGCTATATCGGCCCGACCAAGCTGACCAACAATTCGACCGACCCGAACTTCGCGAACACGCCGTCGATCTTCAACAGTCGGATCAAGGCGTACAATTATTTCGACCTGGCGGGCACGGCCAAAGTGCAGGACGGCATCACCTTCCGCGCCGGTGTGAACAACCTGTTCGACCGGGACCCGCCGATCATCGCGCAGGGCCTGCTGGCCGCGTTCGGCAACGGCAACACCTATCCGGGTATGTACGATGCGGTGGGCCGCACCGTGTTCATCGGCCTGACGGCGGAGTTCTGATGCCAAAAGGGGGTGGTCCAGCGCCGCCCCCGATCCAACCACTTTACCCTAGCCTGCCCCGTCCGGTTCACGCCGGGCGGGGATTTTTCTGCGGGGCGGGGCGTCCGGCTTACCTCGCCTCGGCCAGCAGCGTGGTCGCCTCGGCCCCGGCCCAGTCGAAGCCGCCGGTTACGCGCCAGATTTCCTTGCCGTCCGCGCCGTACAGGATCGTGGTCGGCAGATTGGCCTTGTAGTGGACGCTCAGGGTCAGTTTCGGGTCGAGATAGATGGGCAGCGCGTCCAGCTTCTTGCCCGCCAGGAACGGTTTCACCTTGGCCATGTCGTCCTGCGCCACGGCGATCACCGCGACCTTGCCCTTCAGCCGCTGGGCGGTGGCGGCGAGCGTCGGCATCTCCGCGACGCACGGCCCGCACCAGGTCGCCCAGAGGTTGACCAGCACCGGCCGCCCCCGGAAATCGGCCAGGCTCGTCGGTTTGCCGTCCATGGCGGTGAAGCCGAGCAGCGGCGCGGCCTCGCCCTTGTGGCTGCGGTCGACCGCACCGGCGGGCCTGGGGGCTTCCACGGCCGACGTGCCGGACGCCTCGCCGCTGGTCACCTCGCCGCTCGAAACTTCACCGCTGGAGGTGTTGGCGGCTTGCTCCGGGGCGGGGCTTTGCTTATCGCACCCGGCGACCATCAGCCCTAGGAGACAGGCGATCACGGTACGCGACGACATGGGCGGCTCCAACGCAATGTGGGGCGGGCGCTTCGCAGAAGGTCCCGCCGCAGTGATGCGCGAGATAAACGCGTCCATCCCCTTCGACAAGCGATTGTGGAAACAGGACATCGCCGGGTCGAAAGCGCATGTCGCGATGCTGGGCAAACAGGGCATCGTCTCGGCCGAAGATGCCGCGACGATTGCGGCCGGGCTGGATCGGGTCGCCGAGGACTATGCCGCGAACGGCGTGTCCGAGGACCTAACCCTCGAAGACATCCATATGCAGACTGAGGCGAAGCTTAGCCAGCTGATCGGCCCGGTCGCGGGGCGTCTGCACACCGCGCGGTCGCGCAACGACCAGGTGGCGACCGACTTCCGCCTGTGGGTGCGTGACGCGATCGACGAGACGCTGGCGGCGCTGGGCGCCTTGCGGGGCGCGTTGCTGACCCGCGCCGAGGAGCATGCCGACAGCGTGATGCCGGGCTTCACGCACCTCCAGTCCGCGCAGCCGGTGACGCTGGGCCATCACCTGATGGCCTATCACGAGATGATCGTGCGCGACGCCAGCCGCTTCGTCGCGGCGCGCGCGCGGATGAACCAGTGTCCCCTCGGCTCGGCAGCGCTGGCGGGGACGGGCTTTCCGGTCGACCGCCACATGACGGCGCAGGCGCTGGGGTTCGACGAGCCGACGCGCAACTCGCTGGATGCGGTCAGCGACCGGGACTTCGCGATCGATTATCTGCAGGCGGCGACCAATTGCTCGCTGCACCTGTCGCGGCTGGCCGAGGAGTTCGTGCTATGGGCGTCGCAGCCCTTCGGCTTCGTTGCGCTGTCCGACCAATGGTCGACCGGCAGCTCGATCATGCCGCAGAAGCGCAATCCCGACGCGGCCGAGCTGGTGCGCGGCCATGCCGGGCGGATCATGGGCTGCATGACCAGCCTGATGGTCACGATGAAGGGCCTGCCGCTCGCCTATTCCAAGGACATGCAGGACGACAAGCCGCCGGTGTTCGAGGCGCACGACCTGCTGGCGCTGTCGATCGCGGCGATGACCGGCATGGTTGAAAGCGCGACCTTCCGCACCGAACGGATGCGGGCCGTGGCGGAGGCGGGCTTCTCGACCGCGACCGATCTGGCCGATTGGCTGGTGCGGGTCGGCGGCATTCCCTTCCGCGAGGCGCATCACATCACCGGCCGTGCGGTGAAGCTGGCCGAGGAGAAGGGCGTGATGCTGCACCAGCTGGGACTCGACGAGCTGACCGGCATCGATGGGCGGATCGATGAGCGCATCTACGACGTGCTGTCGGTCGATGCCTCGGTCGCCAGCCGGGTCAGCTTCGGCGGCACCGCGCCCGCCAATGTCCGCGCCGCCATCGCGACCGCACGGGGCCTGCGCGCATGAAGCCCGCACTCGCCCTGCTGGTCGCGCTGGCGCTGACCGGCTGTGGCGCGGCCAACCGGCTGCAACCGGCCAAGGGCGAGAGCCTGCCGGTCGCGCCGCGCGGCGCCACCGCGACCCCGACGCCGCAGCAATTGCTGACGGCCACCCCCCAACAACGCCCGCAGCGCTCCGACGAACTGATGACCCAGTCGCAGGACCGGCGCTCGGACGAATTTGATTTGCCCCCCCGCTGATGGACCATTTTCACTTCTCGAACGGCGAACTCCATGTGGAGGACGTGCCCGTATCCCGGATCGCGGCCGAAGTCGGTACGCCGGTGTACATCTATTCCGCCTCGACCTTCCGCCGTCATGCGCAGGTGTTCCGCGAGGGGCTGAGCGCCCTGCCGCGCGTCCATCTCGCCTATGCGATCAAGGCGAATCCGAACATCGCCGTGCTGCGCGTGCTGGCCGATGAGGGTTACGGCGCGGACGTCGTGTCGGTGGGCGAGATGCGCCGGGCGCTAGCGGCAGGCATGAAGCCGGAGGACATCGTGTTCTCCGGCGTCGGCAAGACCCGAGCCGAGCTGGTCGCGGCGCTGGAAGCCGGGATCGGCCAGTTCAACCTGGAGCTGGAGGAAGAGGGCGCGGTCCTGGCCGAGCTGGCGCATGAGCGCGGGCTTGTCGCCCCCGCCACGCTGCGCGTGAACCCGGACGTCGATGCGGGCACCCATGCCAAGATCTCGACCGGGCGCAAGGAGAACAAGTTCGGCGTGCCGATCGACCAGGCGCTCGGCATGTTCGATCGTCTGGCGGGGCTGCCCGGCATCGACCTGAAGGGTGTCGCCTGCCACATCGGCAGCCAGCTGGGCGATCTTGCGCCGCTGGAGGCCGCGTATAAGCGCGTCGGTGAGTTGGTGGCCGAACTGCGCGGGGCGGGGCACCGCATTACCCGTGTCGATCTCGGCGGCGGACTGGGCGTTCCCTACAAGCCGGGCGACGTGATGCCCGCACCCGCCGCTTATGGCGAGATGGTCGCGCGCGTGACGAAGGACTGGGATGTCGAACTGATGTTCGAGCCGGGCCGGGTGATCGCGGGCAATGCCGGGGTGCTGGCGACCGAAGTCGTCTGGGTGAAGCCCGGCGTTGCCAACCCGTACGTCATCGTCGATGCGGCGATGAACGACCTGATGCGGCCTGCACTGTATGACGCGCATCACGATTTCGTCGCGGTCCGCCCGACCGGCGAGACGATGATGGCGAATATCGCGGGGCCGGTGTGCGAGACGGGCGATACCTTCGCCATGAATCGCGAGATCGACGCGGTGAAGTCAGGCGACCTGGCCGTGTTCCGCACCGCCGGGGCTTATGGCGCGACCATGGCGTCGACCTATAACAGCCGCCCATTGGTGCCCGAGGTGATGGTCGAGGGTGACCGCTTCGCCGTCGTCGCCGACCGCATCGCCGCCGAGACGATCATCGCCGCCGAGCGTGTGCCGGAGTGGCTGAAGAAGTGACGGCACCCGCCCCATTCCTCCCCAAGCTTTGCTTGGGGAGGGGGACCGTCGCGCCAGCGATGGTGGAGGGGCAGGACGGACCGGCCA
>NZ_BBPI01000052.1 GCF_000787715.1 Sphingomonas parapaucimobilis NBRC 15100 | reverse complement strand
CCCGCTTGCGGAAGCGCCCCACCCCCATCCCCTCCCCTGAAGGGGAGGGGGGAGTTAATCTCACTTCATCCCGATCTACCGAATCCCCTCTGCGTCCGCTGCGCCTCTGCGCGAACCTTAAAAAAGGGGATGCCCTTGGCCTTCGGCTCGAGTCTATTCTGAGCGGCTGGCTTGCCAGCCAGCCGAAGGGCTCAGGCCAAACGGGGCGAGAATAGGGGGGGGGCTCACCCCCCGACCGGCACCAAGTCCGCGTCGATCGCGATCGTCACCTGTCGCCCGACGATCAGCGGATAGGCGGTCATCCCGAAATCGCGCCGGTCGATCCGCGTCGTCGCGGTGATATGCACTGGCTCGCGGCCCGACATCGCGGCGAAGTCGCGCGAGAAATCGACGGCCAGCGCCGCCGGGCGCGTGACGCCCCGCGCGGAGATCGTGCCCGTCACGGTCGCGCTGTGTGGCCCGGTGCGGGTCATGCCAGCCGCGTGGAAGGTCACGCGCGGATAATGGTCGACATCGAAAAAGTCCGGCCCGCGCAACCGCGACCGGGTGAGCGCGTCGCCCGCCTCCAGCGTCTGCGTGTCGATCCGGACGTCCAGCGTCACCGCCTTCGCATCGCGGTCGGACAATGCGACATGGCCCTCGCTATGGGGAAAGCGCGCGGTCTTGCTGGCCAGGCCGAAAAAGCCGACCTTGGCCTGCACGCGGGCATGGGCGGGATCGATCGTATAGCCGATCGCGCCGGTGCCGCTGGCGGAAGCCATGCTGGCCAGCGCCGCGACCGCAACCATCGCGAGATTACCGATTCTCAACCCTTCCACCTCATGCTCGAAAAGGCCGTCCCCTTCCGATAAGGGGCCGCCATGGCCAAGCTCTATTTTTACTATGCCAGCATGAATGCGGGAAAATCGACCATGCTGTTGCAGGCCGATTTCAACTATCGCGAGCGGGGGATGAACACGATGCTGTTCACCGCCGCGATCGACGATCGCTTCGCCTATGGCACCATCGCCTCGCGCATCGGCCTGTCGCAGCCCGCGACGCCGTTTCAGGCGACGACCGATCTGGAGGCCTGCGCCCTCGACCAGCATGGCCGCACGCCGCTGGCCTGTATCCTGGTCGACGAGGCGCAGTTCCTGACGCCCGAACAGGTCGACCAGCTGGCGCGGCTGGCCGACCGGCATCGCATTCCGGTGCTGTGTTACGGCCTGCGCACGGACTTCAAGGGACAGTTGTTCCCCGGTTCGGCGCGGCTGCTGGCGCTGGCCGATGCGCTCAGCGAGATCAAGTCGGTCTGCGTCTGCGGGGCGAAGGCGACGATGAACCTGCGCGTCGACGGACAGGGCAAGGCGATCGCCGAGGGTGCGCAGACCGAGATCGGCGGCAATGACCGCTATGTCGCGCTGTGCCGCCGCCATTTCGGCGAGGCGCTGGCGGGGGAGCCGGTGCTTGAGGCGGAGGCAAAGCCCGACTAACGCTGCCCGATGCATGGATGGATCATTCTCGACAAGCCGCTGGGGCTGGGCTCGACGCAAGGGGTGAGCGCGGTCAAGCGGTGCTTGCGCCAGGGCGGCTATGGCAAGGGTATCAAGGTCGGCCATGGCGGCACGCTCGATCCGCTGGCGACCGGCGTGTTGCCGATCGCGGTGGGCGAGGCGACCAAGCTGGCCGGGCGGATGCTCGACAGCGACAAGGTGTATGACTTCACCATCCGGTTCGGGGCGCAGACCTCGACGCTGGATGCCGAGGGCGAGGTGGTCGCGACCAGCGACGTGCGCCCGACTCGCGCCGCGCTGGAGGCGGTGCTGCCGCGCTTCACCGGGCCGATCGACCAGGTGCCGCCCGCTTACTCCGCGCTGAAGGTGGATGGCGAGCGCGCCTATGACCTCGCACGGGCGGGGGAAGAGGTGGTGCTGGCGAGCAGAGCTGTGACGATTTACGCGCTCATATCCTCCCCGGAACGGGGAGGGGGACCGTTCGCGCCAGCGAATGGTGGAGGGGGGGAGCCACTGGGCGAGTCCCTCGCGGACG
>NZ_BBPI01000053.1 GCF_000787715.1 Sphingomonas parapaucimobilis NBRC 15100 | reverse complement strand
GGTCGACCTGTGTGGAAGCCCCCCTCCGTCAGGGCTTCGCCCTGCCACCTCCCCGTACCGGGGAGGAATAGGCTTTACGCCGCCTGCAATGCCTCGACCGCTACCGCCGCGATGTCGTCGCCAAGCTGATCGACCCGCGCGGGATCGGCGTCCCAGGCGAACATGAACCGCGCGCCGCCGCCGATGAAGGTGTAGAAACGCCATCCCCGCGCGCGCAAGGCGTCAAGCACCGCGGGCGGGGCGCTGAGGAAGACGGCGTTCGCCTCGACCGGGAACATCGGCGCGATGCCGGGCAGCCCCGCGACCCGCGCCGCCAGCCTTTGCGCGCAGGCATTGGCATGCGCGGCATTGGTCAGCCATGCGCCGGTATCGAGCATCCCGATCCAGGGCGCGGCGAGGTAGCGCATCTTTGACGCCAGCTGCCCCGCCTGTTTGCAGCGATAGTCGAAATCCTCGGCCAGCACGGGGTCGAAGAACAGGATCGCCTCGCCGACCGCCATGCCATTCTTGGTGCCGCCGAAGCACAGGACATCGACGCCTGCGCGCCACGTCATGTCGGCGGGCGAGCAGCCCAGCGCCGCGCAGGCATTGGCGAAGCGCGCCCCGTCCATGTGCAGCCGCAGCCCCAGCTCGCGGCACACCGCCGACAGCGCATGGATTTCGGCCAGCGTATAGACCTGGCCCGTCTCGGTCGGCTGGGTGATCGTCACCGCGCGCGGTTTCGGAAAGTGGATGTCCGACCGGCCGGTGGCGAGCGCGCGCACCGCGTCGGGGGTCAGCTTGCCGTCCTCGGTCTGCGCGACCAGCAGCTTCGATCCGTTGGAGAAGAACTCCGGCGCGCCGCACTCGTCGGTCTCGACATGCGCGGAGGCCGAGCAGATGACGCTGTGATAGCTCTGGCAGAGCGCCGCCAGCGCCAGCGAATTGGCCGCCGTGCCGTTGAAGGCGAAGAAGACCTCGCACTTGGTCTGGAACAGCGTGCGGAACGCATCGGCGGCGCGGTCGGTATAGGGGTCCTCGCCATAGGCGGGGACATAGCCCTGGTTGGCCTCGGCCATCGCGGCCCAGGCTTCGGGACAGATGCCCGCATAATTGTCACTGGCAAATTGCTGGGGGGCAGAATGTTGGGGAACCACCGCGCTCATCACAAATCCTTCGTGCCTATGACGAGTCGGATGAGGAAAGTGGCGGTTCGTCCCGTTGTTGCCGGTTCGGCCACATCCCTCTCCATCCGGAAAGGCACCACCTTGCCGGGAGGCAGGTTGGTGCCGGGCTATGGCCCGACTCTCGATGCTGGCGCGGGCTTTAGCGGCGGGCGGCCCGGTCCGCAAGAGTGCCGGCCCGCGCGTCCGCCATCTTTCGACCCTCAAACCATTGCGTATCGCGCCCGAAAGGTGGAAGCGTAAACGTTATGAACATCAGGACCTCGCGCCGCGGTAGCAGCGCTCCCACGATCAGCGATGTCGCGCGCGCCGCCGGTGTGTCGCTGATGACCGTCTCGCGCGTCATCAACAACGAGGCCAATGTCCGTCCCGCCACCCGCGAAAAGGTGGAGGCGGCGATCGCGCAGCTGAACTATGCGCCCAACCCGGCGGCGCGCAGCCTGGCGGGCGCGGCGCAGATCCGCATCGGCATGCTCTACAGCAATCCCAGCCAGGGGTTCCTGAGCGAATTCCTGCTGGGCACGCTGGACCAGGCGTCGCGGCTCGACGTGCAGATGGTCGTGGAGAAATGCGAGATCGGCGACCATGAGGTCGAGGTCGCGGGCCACCTGATCGCGGGCGGGATCGATGGCGTGATCCTGCCGCCGCCCCTGTGCGAGGCGGAAGCCGTGCTCTCCCTGCTGCGCAAGGCGCGGGTGCCCGCCGTGGTCGTGGCGACCGGCGTCGCGCCGCAGGAAATGCCCGAATCGGCGATGGCGGTGCAGATCGACGACCGCGCGGCAGCCGAGGAAATGACCCGCCATGTCATGACCCTGGGCCATCGCCGGATCGGCTTTATCTGCGGCAACCCCAATCTGACCGCCAGCGCGCGCCGTTACGAGGGGTTCCGCGCCGCGCTGGAGGCGATGGGCGTGCCGTTCGACGAGGATCTGGTCGCGCCGGGCCTCTATACCTATCGCTCGGGGCTGGACGCGGCCGAGCGGCTGCTCGACCTGGCCGAGCCGCCGACCGCGATCCTGGCGTCGAACGACGACATGGCGGCGGCGACCGTGGCGGTGGCGCATCGCCGCGGCCTCGACGTGCCGAGCGACCTGACCGTCTGCGGCTTCGACGACACCACGCTGTCGACGACGATCTGGCCCGAGCTGACCACCATCCACCAGCCGATCGCCGACATGGCGCGCGCGGCGGTGGAAATGATGGCCACCGTCATCCGCCAGAAAAACGCCGAACCACCCGCGCATCGCATGCTGGATTACAGCCTGATCCGCCGCCAGTCGGACGCCGCACCGCGCCGCAGGCCACGCGGTATATAGGGGCGAATTTTATCCCTCTCCCCTCGCAGAGGGGAGAGGGTTGCGCAGACTTGGCCTTTGCGTGAGCAAAGTCCTAGTCGGAGCTGGGTGAGGGGTGAGCGCGCAGCGCGCGAGCCGCAGGCTCGCTCGACCCCTCACCCAAGCTGCGCTAGCCAGCCAAGCTGGCAAGCTCCGCTATCCCTCTCCCCTGTCCAGGGGCGAGGGCAAGAGTTGTCGATTTTGGAACCGGGCGTCGCTCTGCGGCGAAGTGGGACGAACCACGCGCACAGGTGCTTGACGGCGCGATGTTTTAAGATAGCGTTACCATCATGGCTGGCCATATATTGTGCCGGTGACAGGACATTGTCGTGCGGATAGGCCAAGACGCCACGCACGGATCAGGAGAGGGCCGGAAGTGACCGACACAAGGGGATTGGACGCCGCGCGCGTCAATCATGGATTCATCGCCGCGATCGTCGTTGTCGCGACCATCGGCGGTTTCATGTTCGGCTATGACTCAGGCGTCATCAATGGCACCCAGAAGGGGCTGGAGGCCGCATTCGACCTCGGCCGCCTGGGCGTCGGCGTCAATGTCGGCGCGATCCTGGTCGGATCGGCGATCGGTGCGTTCGGCGCAGGGAGGCTGGCCGATGCGATCGGCCGCCGCAACGTCATGATGCTGGCCGCCGGTCTCTTCCTGGTCAGCGCGTTGCTGGCGGGGGCCGCCGGCAGCTCGGCGATCTTCATCTTCGCGCGCATCATCGGCGGTTTGGGCGTCGGCGCGGCCAGCGTCATCTCGCCGGTCTATATCTCCGAAGTCACTCCGGCCGCGATTCGGGGCCGGTTGTCGAGCGTGCAGCAGGTGATGATCATCACCGGCCTGACCGGCGCGTTCGTCGCGAACTTCGCACTGGCCCGTTACGCCGGTGGCTCGACCGCCGAATTCTGGCTGGGCTTCCCCGCCTGGCGCTGGATGTTCTGGCTTCAGGCGATCCCGGCGGCGGTCTATTTCGCCGCGCTGTCGATCATCCCGGAAAGCCCGCGCTTCCTGGTCGCCAAGGGCCGCGATGCCGAGGCGCATACGGTCCTGACCAAGCTGTTCGGCGAGGCCGAGGCAACCCGCAAGGTGGCCGAGATCCGAGGCTCGCTGGCCGCCGACCAGCACAAGCCCAAGCTGTCCGACCTGGTCGACAAGACGACCGGCAAGATCCGCCCGATCCTGTGGGCGGGCATCGGCCTGGCCGTATTCCAGCAGCTGGTCGGCATCAACGTCGTCTTCTATTATGGCGCGACCTTGTGGGAAGCGGTCGGCTTTTCGGAGGATTATGCGCTCCAGACCAACATCCTGTCGGGCGTGCTGTCGATCGCGGCCTGCCTGTTCACCATTGCGACCGTCGACAAGATCGGCCGTAAGCCGCTGTTGCTGATCGGTTCGGCGGGCATGGCAGTGACGCTGGCGATCGTCGCTTATGCCTTTTCGACCGCCGTCACCGGCACCAATGGCGCGGTGTCGCTGCCCGGCAATAACGGCGTGATCGCGCTGGTCGCGGCGAACCTCTACGTCATCTTCTTCAACGCCAGCTGGGGTCCGGTGATGTGGGTCATGCTGGGCGAGATGTTCCCGAACCAGATTCGCGGGTCCGGCCTGGCCGTCTCGGGCTTTGCCCAGTGGATCGCCAATGCCGCCATCTCGGTCAGCTTCCCCGCGCTCGCCGTGTCGCCGGGCCTGAGCGTGACCTATTTCGGTTATGCCTTCTTCGCGGCGGTGTCGTTCTTCTTCGTCCGCGCCATGGTCAATGAGACGCGTGGTCGCGAGTTGGAAGACATGGCGGGTTGATATCGGAATAATCCCCGAGAGCCTGACAGGCCCGCCTCCTTGTCGGAGGCGGGCCTTTTTCTTGACCCGCCCACTTCCCCCACCTCCGTTCAGCCTGAGCGAAGTCGAAGGCCATGCGAGGACCTCTCCCAATGTCCATTGGGCGCACGGATTCCCTTAGCCTTCGACTTCGCTCAGGCTGAACGGCCGTAGGGAAATGGTGCTGGGGAAGGGGGCCTTAACGCCCCGCCTGGATCAGGATCGAGTCGGACGGCAACAGCCGGTCCATGAAGGGCAGCATCGCCGCGCCGATCGCGGGGGCGTCCTGCGCGCTGCGGGCGGGGCGGATAGCGGGGCGGGCGGGCAGCTCGACCCCGGCCAGTGCCTCGCTCAACCCCGCCGACAGCCGCTCGAGCAGCCAGCCGGGCAGGCGTCCGCCGATCAGGATGGCATGGGGGTCGAACAGGGTCGTCACCGCGACGATGGGTTGGAGCAGCGCGGCGATCGAATCCTCGATCCACTGGTCGATGACCGCGCACAGCATCGGGTCGTCGCCGTCACCCAAAGTCTCGGGCGAATCGAGCGTATAGCCCGCCGCCTTCAACCGCACCTCCAGTCCGGCCAGCGACACCGTATCCTGCACGATCGCACCCGGCCGTCCCGCCGTGGGGTCGGGGATCAGCCCGATCTCGCCCGAACGGCGATGCGCGCCGCGATGATAGGTCCGGTCGATGACCAGCCCGCCGCCAAGGCCCGCGGTGATGAGCAGGTAGAAGAAGTTGGGGCAGGCGAAATCATGGTCATGCTGCGCCTCGCCCAGGGCGGCGGCGGCGGCGTCGTTGTCGCGGTACATTGGCCAGGGCAGCAGCGGCGCGAGCAGCGCGGCCGTGTCGACCCCGTTCCAGGCGTCATAACCGCGCGTCTGGTTGGGCAGCGAGCGGTCGACGCCGTCCGGCATCGCCACCCCGACGCCCAGCACGCGCGTCCGGTCCACCTGCCCCTCGGCCAATGCGGGTTCCAGCGTGTCGCCGATAAAGGCCAGGACGTCGTCCGGCGTCGCAAAGGCGATTTCACGGGACGCCCGCGCGCGTACCGTGCCGCACAGGTCGAGGATCGCGATGGCCAGATGGTCGCGGTCGATGGTCAGGCCGATACCGAACGCGCCGTCGGGGCACAGCTCGATCTTGAGCGCAGGCTGGCCGCGCCCGCGATGCAGCCGCCCGGCGGTGCGGATCAGCCCCATCTCGATCAGTCGCCCGGTGATGTTGGCGATGGTCGGCGGGGTCAGCCCGGTCTGGTTGGCGATGGCGATCCGCGTCGTCTCGCGATGCAGACGGATGACCTGCAGCACGGTGCGCAGGTTGTAATCGCCCGCCCGCTCCAGATTGGTGCCCGACAGACCGCGCGACAGACGCGAGTCGCGCGAATGCGCCTCGATGGCAGGCCCCCGCTCCGGCGGATTGGGCTGCGACGATCGCGTCATTCTGGTGTCGTCTCCCATGGTGGAGCGAACCCGGATCGCCCGTCTTTGCCACAGGATCGGCGCGACGGCCGGGTCAGGTCAAGACCTATTGTCAGACCTGACCATACCGCCCCGGCACATTGGTCCTATTTGCAGGATGTTATGCCGGGGCGGCCCGGGCGAATCAGGCCGGGGTCAGCCTGATGAGCCGCCCTTGCGAATCGCCGCCATCCTCCAGCACATAAATGGCGCCGTCCGGTCCCTGCTCGACCTCGCGGATGCGCGCGCCCATGTCCCACTGGTCGCCCTTGGCGGCGCTGGTGCCGTTCAGGTCGACGCGGATCAGCGCCTTGCTCGACAGCCCGCCGATAAAGGCGTCGCCGCGCCATTGCGGGAAGAGCGAGCCCGAATAGATCATCAGACCGCCCGGCGAGATCACCGGGTTCCACCAGACCTTGGGCGCTTCATAGCCGTCGCCGGGGCGGTGGTCGGGAATGTCGCTGCCGTCGTAATTCGATCCGTTGGACGCATTGGGCCAGCCATAATTGCGCCCCGGCAGGATCAGGTTCAGCTCGTCGCCGCCCTTGGGACCCATTTCCTGCTGCCACAAATGGCCCGCGCCATCGAAGGCGATGCCGAGCAGGTTGCGATGGCCATAGGACCAGACCGCCGGATCGAAGCCTTGCGCGGCCAGCGGATTGCCGGCGGCGGGTTTGCCGTCCGGGGTCAGGCGCAGCACCTTGCCCAAAGTCGCCTTCGGGTCCTGCGCGGGCGTGAACTTCTGACGGTCGCCCGCGGTGAAGAACAGATATTGGCCATCGGGCGAGAAAGCGATGCGGCCCGAATAATGGCCGTCGCCGGTGACGGCGGGGCTGGCGGCCCATAGCGTCTCGATACCCGTCAGCTGCGCGGTGCCGTTCGATTCCTGAAAGCGCCCGCGCGCCAGCATGACGCGCTTGCCGCCGTCCGCTGCCGCCGAATAGCTGAAATAGACCCGCCCCGACTGGGCGAAATCGGGGGCGAGGACCACGTCCATCAGTCCGCCCTGGCCCGCCGAATCGACCGCGATGCGCGCGATCGTCTGCCGCGACTGTCCGTCCGCGCCGACCAGCAGCATCCGCCCGTCCTTCTCGGTCACCAGCATCCGCCGGTCGGGCAGGAAGGTCATTGCCCAGGGCGCGTCGAAATCGGCGATGACGGTGCGGCCGAAGGGTTGGCCGTTCACCACGGTTGCGGGCGGGGTCGCCATGGCGGAGGGAGAAGGCGAGGGCGTTCCGCCCGGCGTGACCGTCACCGGGGGCGTGCTGCCCGTCTCGTCGGGGCCGGGTCCATTGCCCGAACAGGCGATCAGCGCCACCGGCAAGGCGGCAAGCAACGGCAATTTCATCTTCTACTCTCCCGGTAAGGCCCCTGACCGGCCCTGTGGGCCGACAACGCCTTGGCATGGATGCTTGTTTCGTCGGCGGTTCCTGTGTATAGACTGACGCATTCTCTTACATCGTCGGGTGAAAGAGGCTGCGGGACGGGTTCCGCGGCACCGATCCGGCACATCTGGAGCTTTCATGGCGGACATCGCCCTTCTGACGCAACTCATCGAACCCGAGGCCAAGGCGCTCGGCTTCGAGCTCGTGCGCGTGAAGATGTATGGCGGCACGTCGGACCCCACGCTCCAGGTGATGGCCGAGCGTCCCGACACGCGCCAGCTGAACATCGACGACTGCGCCGACCTGTCGCGCCGTATCTCCGACGTGATGGACGCGCTGGAGGAGCAGGGCCGCGATCCGATCGACCATGCGTACCGGCTGGAGGTCTCCTCGCCCGGTATCGACCGCCCGCTGACCCGGCTGAAGGATTTCGCCGACTGGGCGGGGCATGAGGCGCGGATCACGCTCGCCGAGAAGCTTAACGGCCGCAAGCAGTTCAAGGGCGATCTCGCCGGGGTCGAGGGCGACACTGTCATTATCGTCGACGGGGAAGAGGTTCGCCACGAACTGCCCTTCTCGGGAATCGAGGATGCCAAGCTCGTCATGACCGACCGGCTGATCGCCGCGACGGTGCCGCTGTCCGTCGAGGGCGCGGAAGAGGTTTATTATCAGGATGCGCCCGAACAGGACGGCGCCACCACGGAAGGACGGCACTGATGGCTACCGCCATTTCCGCCAACAAGGCGGAACTGATCGCGATCGCGAATGCGGTCGCCTCGGAAAAGATGATCGACAAGGGCATCGTCATCGAGGCGATGGAGGACGCGATCCAGCGCGCCGCCCGCGCCCGCTATGGTGCCGAGAACGACATCCGCGCCAAGCTTGATCCGAACTCGGGCGACCTGCGCCTGTGGCGCGTCGTCGAGGTGGTCGAGCAGGTCGACGATTATTACAAGCAGATCGACATCAAGGGTGCCGAGAAGCTTCAGAAGGGCGCCGCGATCGGCGACTTCATCGTCGACCCGCTGCCCCCGATCGAATTCGGCCGCATCGCCGCACAGGCGGCCAAGCAGGTCATCTTCCAGAAGGTCCGCGACGCCGAGCGCGACCGTCAGTTCGATGAGTTCAAGGACCGCCAGGGCGAGATCATCACCGGCGTCGTCAAGCGCGTCGAGTTCGGTCACATCGTCGTCGATCTGGGCCGTGCCGAGGGCGTGATCCGTCGCGACCAGCAGATTCCGCGCGAAGTCGTCCGCGTGAACGACCGCATCCGCTCGCTGATCCTGAACGTGCGCCGCGAGAATCGCGGGCCGCAGATCTTCCTGTCCCGCGCGCACCCCGACTTCATGAAGAAGCTGTTCGCGCAGGAAGTGCCCGAAATCTATGACGGCATCATCGAGATCAAGGCCGCCGCGCGCGATCCGGGCAGCCGAGCCAAGATCGGCGTCATCAGCCACGACTCGAGCATCGATCCGGTCGGCGCCTGCGTCGGCATGAAGGGCAGCCGCGTGCAGGCCGTCGTGCAGGAGATGCAGGGCGAGAAGATCGACATCATCCCCTGGTCGCCCGACACCGCCACCTTCGTGGTGAACGCGCTTCAGCCCGCGAACGTCAGCCGCGTCGTGATCGACGAGGAAGAGGACCGTATCGAAGTCGTCGTTCCCGACGACCAGCTGTCCCTCGCCATCGGTCGTCGCGGCCAGAATGTCCGTCTGGCCAGCCAGCTGACCGCCAAGGCGATCGACATCCTGACCGAGGCCGACGCGTCGGAGAAGCGCCAGAAGGAGTTCGTCGCGAATTCCGAGCTGTTCCAGAACGAGCTGGACGTGGACGAGACGCTGGCCCAGCTGCTGGTCGCCGAAGGCTTCGGTGCGCTGGAAGAGGTCGCCTATGTAGAGCTGGACGAGCTGGCCGCGATCGAGGGCTTCGACGAAGACCTCGCGCAGGAGCTGCAGAGCCGGGCGCAGGAAGCGCTCGACCGCCGCGAACAGGCTGCCCGCGACGAGCGTCGCGCGCTGGGCGTCGACGACGCGCTGGCCGAGATGCCGTATCTGACCGAGGCGATGCTGGTCACGCTGGGCAAGGCGGGCGTCAAGACGCTCGACGATCTTGCCGACCTCGCGACCGACGAACTGGTCGAGAAGAAGCGCGCCGAGCCGCGTCGTCGTGGCGACGATGCCCCGCGTGCGGCCCCCAAGGGCGGCATTCTGGCGGAATATGGCCTGAGCGACGAGCAGGGCAATGAGATCATCATGGCCGCCCGTGCGCACTGGTTCACCGATGAGGAAGAACCCGCTGCCGACACGGCCGAGGCGCAGGCGGAGGGCGACGAAGCCTGATGCCGTTCGTCTCGATCCGTCTGGCGGGCACCGCCTCCAAGCAGCAAAAGGCCGAGATCGTCACCGACGTGACTCGTTCGCTGGTGGAGCGGCTGGGCAAGAACCCGGCCGCCGTCCAGATCGTGATCGAGGAGGTTTCGACCGAGAACTATGGTGCGGGCGGTCAGCTGATCGCCGACCGTGATGCGCCTGCCTCTAACCCCCCGGGAGACGCGCATGCGGAACCGGGACAATGAGCGCGGTGGCGTAAACGACGCTCCGGCCAAAAAGGGTCGGAGCCCCAGGGAATCGGCGAAGGCCGCCCGCGATTCGATCGACGGGCCGGTCCGCCGCTGCATCCTGTCGGGCGAGCATGACGCGCGTCCGCATTTGATCCGTCTGGCGCTCGCGCCCGACGGGCGGGTGCTGCCCGATGTCCGCGCGAAGGCGCCGGGCCGGGGTGGCTGGATCGGCGTGACTCGCGGCGAGCTGGAAACGGCCATCGCCAAGGGCAAGTTGAAGGGGGCGCTGGCGCGCGCGTTCAAGACGGGCGAGTTCAGTATTCCCGACGATCTGCCCGACCTGATCGCATCCGCTTTGGAGCGGAACGCGCTCGACCGGCTGGGACTCGAGTCGCGCTCGGGCATGTTGCTGACCGGATCGGACAAGATCGCGACGGCGGCGCGCTCGGGACAGCTGCATGCGCTTTATCATGCGTCCGATGCGGGTGATGATGGGTGTCGCAAGCTGGCGCAGGCGTGGCGCGTGGGATCGGACCGCGAAGGTTCCGATCTCAAGGGGTTGGCACTGCCCGCCACACGCCCCATATTGTCAATGGCGTTGGGCCGCGAAAATGTGGTACACATCGGCCTGACAGATCGTAACGCGGCAAAGCGGGTGAGCGAAGCGCTCGACCGCTGGCTGCATTTTATCGGACCCGACCCTGTGGCAACGCCTTGCGAAACGGCCTCGCAAGGCGCATCGGCGTCCGACATTACCGGTGACCGAACGGCCGTGACCGTACACGAGGATTTTGAGTGAGCGAGACCGACAACGACAAGCCGAAACTCGGAATGCGCCAGCCTTTGGGGCTGAAGCGCACGGTCGAGACCGGCAAGGTGAAGCAGAGCTTCAGCCACGGCCGGTCCAACACCGTGATCGTCGAGACGAAGCGCCGTCGCGTCCTTGGCCCGCAGGGTGGAGCGCCGGAGGCGGCCGCCCCCGCGCCGACTCCGGCCCCGGCTCCGGCCGCCCCCGTGGCGACCGCGCCGGTCGCCCCGCCGCGCCCCGTTCCGTCGAACGAGACGGCGCAGGAGCGTCAGGCCCGTCTGCTGCGTGAGGCCGAGGAACAGCGCCTCACCATGCAGGAAGAGATTCGTCGCCGTGAGGACGCCGAGCGTCAGCAGCGCGCCGAGGACGAGCGTGCCCGCGCCGAGGAGCGTGCGCGGGCCGCCGCCGAGGCGGCCGCTGCCCCGCCGCCCGCACCGGAACCGGCTCCCGAGCCCCAGCCTGCCGCTGAGCCTGAACCGGCCCCCGCGCCGGTCGCCGAAGCGCCCGTTCAGGCCCCGGCGCAGGTCGAGGAACCTGCCGCGCCGACCATCTCGGTCCAGCCGCGCATGTTCCGTCCGGTCGAGCGTCCGGTGATCCCGGCGCCCGAACCCAAGGTGGAAGCACCCAAGGTCGAAGCCCCCGCTCCGACCCCGGCCCCCGCGCCGACGCCTGCGCCCACTCCGGTCGCGGCGAAGCCTGCGCCTGCGCCCGCTCCGGCCCCCGCGCCGGTGGTGCCTACGCCGCCGATCCTGGGTCGCGATCCCTCGATGCCCGCGCCGCGCCGCTTCTCGCCGGTGCAGCGTCCGGAAATCCCGAAGCCGGTGCCCAAGCCCGCGCCTGCGCCCGCCGCAGCGGCAGCGCCTGCCGCCAGCGCGCCCGGCAACACCACCGCCTCCGCTCCGTCGGGCGGTGCGCCGCGTTCGATGCCCTCGGGCCAGCCGACGCCGCGCAACGCGCCTCCGGGCCGTCCGCAGCAGCGCGACCGCAAGGGTGACGAGCGTCGCGGCGGCAAGCTGACCGTCACGCGAGCCCTGAACGAGGACGGCGCCCGCGCCCGCTCGCTCGCGGCGCTCAAGCGTGCCCGTGAAAAGGAAAAGCGTGGCTTTGGCGGTCCGCGCGAGCCGCAGGTCAAGCAGGTCCGCGACGTGCAGGTGCCCGAGGCGATCACCGTCCAGGAACTGGCCAACCGCATGGCCGAAAAGGGCGCGGATCTGGTCAAGGCGCTGTTCAAGATGGGCATGCCTGTCACGATGACGCAGACCATCGACCAGGATACGGCCGAGCTGCTGGTGACCGAATTCGGCCACAACATCGTCCGCGTGTCCGACAGCGACATCGATCTGGCGCTCGACACCACCGAGGATGCGGCGGAATCGCTGCGCCCCCGCCCGCCGGTCGTGACGATCATGGGCCATGTCGACCACGGCAAGACCTCGCTGCTCGACGCGCTGCGCGGTACCGATGTGGTGCGCGGCGAGGCCGGTGGCATCACCCAGCATATCGGCGCCTATCAGGTCACGCTGAAGGACAAGTCGAAGGTCACCTTCCTCGACACGCCGGGCCACGAGGCCTTCACCCAGATGCGCGCCCGCGGTGCCGACGTCACGGATATCGTGGTGCTGGTGGTCGCGGCCGATGACGGGCTGATGCCGCAGACGATCGAGGCGATCAACCACACCAAGGCGGCGGGCAAGCCGATGATCGTGGCGATCAACAAGATCGACAAGCACGACGCCAATGCCCAGCGCGTCCGCGAGCGCCTGCTCGAACATGACGTGCAGGTCGAGGACATGGGTGGTGAAACCCAGGACGTCGAGGTGTCGGCGCTCAAGAAGATCGGTCTGGATACGCTGATCGAGAAGATCCAGCTTCAGGCCGAACTGCTCGAACTGACCGCCAACCCCGACCGGCCTGCCGAGGGCAGCGTGGTCGAGGCCAAGCTGGACAAGGGCCGTGGTCCGGTTGCGACCGTGCTGGTCACGCGCGGCACGCTGAAGGTCGGCGACGTGTTCGTGGTCGGCGCGGAAAGCGGCAAGGTCCGTGCGCTGGTCGACGACAAGGGCCGTCAGGTGAAGGAAGCGGGTCCGGCGATGCCGGTCGAGGTCCTGGGCCTGTCGGGCGTGCCCCAGGCGGGCGACCTGCTGCAGGTCGTCGAGAACGAGGCGCGTGCCCGTGAGGTCGCCGAATACCGCCAGAGCGTGGTGCTCCAGAAGCGCACGACCTCGGCCCCGGCCAGCCTGGAGTCGATGTTCTCGGCGCTGAAGGCGAACCAGGCCAAGGAATATCCGCTGGTCGTGAAGGCGGATACGCAGGGCACGGTCGAGGCGATCGTCGCGTCGATCACCAAGATCCAGTCGGATCTGATCAAGGCGCGTATCCTGCACTCGGGCGTCGGTGGCATCACCGAGTCGGACGTGACGCTGGCGGCCGCCTCCGGTGCGCCGATCATCGGCTTCAACGTCCGTGCCAACGCCAAGGCGCGCGAGATCGCCGAGCGGAACAAGGTGGCGCTCAAATATTATGACGTCATCTATGACCTGATCGACGAGATCCGCGCGGGCATGGCCGGTGAGCTGGGTCCCGAGGCATTCGAGACGGTCGTCGGCCGCGCCGAAATCCGCGAGGTCTTCTCGGCGGGCAAGATCGGCAAGGCCGCCGGTCTGCTGGTCACCGAGGGTGTCATCCGCAAGGCGCTCAAGGCGCGCATCACGCGCAACGACGTCATCATCTACCAGGGCGAGATCAACTCGCTCCGCCGGTTCAAGGACGATGTCGCCGAAGTTCGCGCCGGTCTGGAATGCGGTGTGACGTTCACGCAGAACTTCACCGACATCAAGGCGGGCGACTATCTCGAAACCTTCGAGGTCGAACTGCGCGAGCGTTCGCTCTGATGATCGCGGGGCGGCGGGAGGGATCCTGCCGCTCCCGCTTCATGCCGGAATGAATCGCGGTCGCCTGTCCGGCGGCCGCGATTTTCGTTTGAGAAGAAACAGACCATGGTCCAGTCCAAAAACCCCGCCGAACCCTCGGTCCGCCTGCTGCGCGTCGGCGAGCAGGTCCGCCACATCCTGTCCGAAATCCTCGCGCGCGGCGACGTGCATGACGAGACGCTGGCCAAGCACATGGTCAGCGTGACCGAAGTGCGCATGTCGCCCGACCTGCGCCATGCGACCGTCTTCGTGAAGCCGCTGCTCGGCAAGGACGAGGAGGTGGTGATCAAGGCGCTGCGCACCAACACCGCCTATCTCCAGCGCGAGGTCGCGCACCGGGTGAAGATGAAATATGCCGCCAAGCTGAAGTTCCTGGCGGACGAGAGTTTCGACGAGGGGAGTCATATCGACTCGCTGCTCCGCTCGCCCAAGGTGTCGCAGGATCTGGAGGAGGGGGAGCCGTCCGAGGACTGACACCCCCCCCCTCCGTTCAGCCTGAGCGAAGTCGAAGGCCACGCTGTGACCGCCGCAAATAGGGTTCGCGCGAAGTCGCGAAGCCGCGAAGGTTTTGATTCGCACGGAGGCGCGGAGGGCGCAGAGAAGAAGAGCCCTCACCCAATAGGGCAGGCCACCCCGGCGAAGGCCGGGGTCCAGTAGCAAAGCATTGATGGCGCGCCGCGCCAAGGCGGGGGAGGCAAATGCCTCGGGCCATCGCGTATCCATCGCAACTGGACCCGGGCCTTCGGGGCGGCGCGGTCGGGGGGCGTTTATGGAAGGATGACATGGGTTTGATCCGAGTGAGCCCCTCCCCTTCAGGGGAGGGGTTGGGGTGGGGCCTCTCCAACGAGGACCCGCTTGCGGAAG
>NZ_BBPI01000054.1 GCF_000787715.1 Sphingomonas parapaucimobilis NBRC 15100 | reverse complement strand
CTTCGCCACAAGCGTTGTGCCTGCCGAACTGCCCCACCCCAACCCCTCCCCTGAAGGGGAGGGGCGACGCATGAACGCCATCCGCACCACCTGCGCCTATTGCGGCGTCGGCTGCGGCATCCGTGCGACCGTCACCGGCGACCGTAGCATCCGCATCGAGGGCGACCCTGACCACCCCGCCAATCGCGGCAGGCTCTGTTCCAAGGGCACGCATTTGGGCGAGACGGTCGGCCTCGAAGGCCGCCTGCTCACCCCCATGATCGGCAAGCGCCGCGCGTCATGGGACAAGGCGCTCGACCTGGTGGCGAAACGCTTCCGCGACACCATCGCCCAGCACGGCCCCGACAGCGTCGCCTTCTACGTCTCCGGCCAGTTGCTGACCGAAGACTATTACGTCGCCAACAAGCTGATGAAGGGCTTTATCGGCTCGGCCAATATCGACACCAATTCGCGGCTGTGCATGTCGAGCGCGGTCGCGGGTCACACCCGCGCGTTCGGCGAGGACGTGGTGCCCGCCTCCTACGAAGACATCGACGCCGCCGACCTGATCGTGCTGGTCGGCAGCAACACCGCCTGGTGCCACCCCATCGTCTATCAGCGTATCCGCGCCCGGTGCGATGCGGGCGCCAAGCTGGTGGTGATCGACCCGCGCCGCACCGAGACGGCGGAGGAAGCCGACCTGCACCTGCCGCTGCGCCCCGGCAGCGACGTGGCGCTGATGAACGGCCTGCTCGCCTGGTGCCGTGAAGCGGACGCGCTCGACGCCGCTTTCCTCGCCGATCACCTGTCGGTTCCGGCCGATTTCTGGGAAGTGTTGGGCGAGGGCAGCGATCTCTGGTCGGTCGCCAAGACCTGCGACCTGCCCCCGGCCGACCTCCGCCGCTTCTACGAGCTGTTCGCCGCCACCCCGCGCACCGTCACGCTGTTCAGCCAGGGCGTGAACCAGTCGCTGACCGGCACCGATCAGGTCAATGCGATCCTGAACGTCCACCTCGCGACGGGGCGCATCGGCAAGCCCGGCGCGCAGCCCTTTTCGATCACGGGTCAGCCCAATGCGATGGGCGGGCGCGAGGTGGGTGGGCTGGCCTCGACGCTGGCCGCGCATATGGACTTCGCCCCCGACAACCGCGCCCGCGTCCAGCGTTTCTGGGCCGCGCCGACCATCGCCGAAAAGCCCGGTCTCAAGGCCGTCGACCTCTTCCGCTCGCTGGGCGAGGGGCGGATCAAGGCGCTGTGGGTGATGGCGACCAATCCCGCCGTGTCGATGCCCGATGCGGGCCGCGTGCGCGAGGCATTGGCCGCCTGTCCCTTCGTAGTGGTCAGCGACGTGATCGCCGACACCGATACCTCGGCTTATGCCCATGTCCGCCTGCCCGCCGCCGCCTGGGGTGAGAAGGACGGGACCGTCACCAATAGCGACCGCACGATCAGCCGCCAGCGCGCGCTATTCCCGCTGCCCGGCGAGGCCAAGCCCGACTGGTGGATCGTCAAGGAGGTCGGTCGCCGCATGGGGTGGAAGACCGCGTTCGCCTATGATCGCCCCGCCGAAATCTGGCGCGAGCATTGTCGGTTGTCGGCTTACGAGAATGACGGCGCGCGCCTGTTCGCGCTGCCCGGCCGGTCGAGCGCGGGCAATGGCGACTATGATACGATGACGCCGTTCCGCTGGGGCGGCACCCCCTTTGCCGATGGCCGTTTCCCGACCGCCGATGGCCGCGCGCGACTGGTGACGGTCACGCAAAAGGCGATTTCCGGCCCGCTCGCCGCCTGGCCGCTGACGCTCAACACGGGCCGCTATCGCGACCAGTGGCACAGCATGACCCGCACCGGCCTGGCCCCCAAGCTCGCCCGTCACCGCGAGGAGCCTTTGGTGGAGGTGCATCCTGACGATGCCGCCGGGCTGAGCGTCGCCGATGGCGGGCTGGCGCGAGTGGCGACGCCGCAGGGCGACAGCCTCTACCGCGTGCGCGTGACGCCTGCGCAGCGAAAGGGCGAGATCTTCACCCCGATCCACTGGACCGACCGCACCTCGAGCGGCGGTCGCACCGGCCTGCTGCCGCGTCCGCTGGTCGATCCCGTCTCGGGCCAGCCGGGCTTCAAGCAAACCCCGGCGCGACTGGCGGCGGTCGCGACGCGCTGGCGCGGTTTCCTGATCGTCGCGGGCGAGCCGGTGCGTACTCCCAAATGCCTCTGGGCGACGCGCGTCGCGGTTCCGGCGGGCAGCCTGTGGGAGCTGGCGGGCGATGGCGATCCGACCCGGCTGGAGGCGAGCCTGCCCGCTGGCGAGCGGATCGAGGCGATCGACGCCGCGCGCGGCACGAGGCGGATCGCGATCCTGTCTGGCGGTCGGCTGGTCGCAGCGCTGTTCGTGACCGAGAGCGGCGAACTGCCCGCCCGCGACTGGCTGATCGGGCAACTGGCCGAGACAGAGGCCGCGCCGAGCCTGCTCGCCGGACGCGCACCGGGGATGCCGGTGGATCGCGGCGCGATCGTCTGCGCCTGTTTCGATATCGGGATGCGCACCATCGTCGCGGCGATCCGCGACCAGCGGCTGGCCGATGTCGCCGCGATCGGAGCCGCTTTGGGCGCGGGCACCAATTGCGGATCGTGCCGCCCCGCGCTCGCCCGCCTGCTCGCCGAGGAAACCAACCATGCCGCATGACGATTTTCCCGCCGGTTCGGTCTGGCTGGTCGGCGCAGGGCCGGGCGATCCCGATCTGCTGACCCGCAAGGCCGAGCGGCTGATCGCGGCGGCGGATGTCGTCTTCTACGACGCGCTGGTCGGCCCCTGCATCCTCGACCTGATCGCCCACGGTGCCGAGCGGATCAGCGTCGGCAAACGCTCGGGCCGTCATTCCAAGGATCAGCGGACCATCGACGCCCTGATCGTCGCGGCGGCGCTGGCGGGAAAGCGTGTCGTCCGGCTGAAGGGCGGCGACCCGGCGATCTTCGGGCGCACGGCGGAGGAAGTCACCGCCTGCCGCGCGGCGGGCGTCTTGGTGCGGATATGCCCCGGCATCACCGCCGCCAGCGCGGCGGTCGCCTCGGCCGGGACCAGCCTGACGTTACGCGGGGTGGCGCGTCGCCTGACATTGGTCACGGCCCATGCGCAGGCGGGGACGACGCTCGACCTCGACTGGACGGCATTGGCCGCATCCGATTCGACGCTCGCCATCTATATGGGCCGCGCCGCCGCCGCGACCGTCGCCCAGCAGCTGGTCGCCGCTGGCCGCAGCCCCGACACGCCGGTGCTGGTCGTGGTCAACGCCTCGCTGCCCAATGAACGAATCATCCGGGGGCGGCTGTCCTCGCTGGCCTTTCTGGTCGAGGCGATCAGCGCGCACGATCCCGCCATGCTGATCGTCGGCGAAGCGGTCGAAGCCGACCCGGCCTTCGCACGCGCACAATGTACCCCGATACGGGCAGGAGTGACCGTCGCCTGACGAATAAAGAAAGGCATGTCGGCTTTGTAAGGAAAGAAACGGGCACGCCTCGGCGCCCATGGCGGCGGGAGAGGCCAAGACTTCATCATCGCGCTGTCGCGCGGTGATGTTGGTAGAAAGTCTTGGTTTTCCGCCACTCCCGAGGCTCTAAGCCTGGGGGAGAATGGTGCCCAGAAGAGGACTCGAACCTCCACGACCTTGCGATCGCCAGCACCTGAAGCTGGTGCGTCTACCAATTCCGCCATCTGGGCACGGGGTAGGCCTGCGCCTTTAGGGTAGGGTTCGAATCCTTGTCAACGGCTTTTTTGCGAGGCAAAGGGGCGATGCACAAAAAATCTGGCGAATAGGGACGGTCATGACGAACAAGCTGGTGACGCTGATCGGCGGCGGGGGCTTTCTGGGCCGCTATGTCGCACGCGAACTGATGCGGGACGGGACGCGCGTCCGGGTGGCGCAGCGCGATCCGCGCCAGGCCTATTTCCTGCGCACGCAAGGAGGGCTGGGCCAGACGCAGTTCGTCGCGGTCGACATTGCCCGCCCCGAAACGGTCGCGCGTGCGGTCGAGGGCGCGGATGCGGTCGTCAATCTGGTCGGCGTGATGGGCCGCAATATGCAGGCCATCCATGTGGACGGTGCGCGGGCCGTGGCGGAAGCCGCTCGCAAGGCCGGGGCCGAAGCGCTGGTCCATGTCTCGGCGATCGGCGCGGACGCCAATGGCGCGGCGGCCTATGCCCGGTCCAAGGGGCAGGGCGAAGAGGCGGTGCGCGCGGCTTTCCCGAACGCCACCATCCTGCGCCCCTCGATCGTGTTCGGGCGCGAGGACCAGTTCGTGAATCGCTTCGCGGGCATGATGGCCTCACCGATCGTCCCGGTCCTGCGCGCGGGCGTGAAGTTCCAGCCGGTCTTTGCGGGCGATGTCGGCCAGGCGGTCGCCAACGCGCTGCGCGATCCCGAAGCGCATGGGGGCAAGACCTATGAGCTGGGCGGGCCGGACGTGCTGTCGATGGGCGAGTTGCTGCGCTGGATCGCGCAGGCGCTGGGTCGCAAGCCGAACTTCGTGGACGTGCCCGACTTTGCCGGGGCGCTGCTGGCCCGCCTGCCAGGCTCGCCGATCAGCTGGGACCAGTGGCTGATGCTGCAAAAGGATAATGTCGTCGCGGCCGGTGCGCCGGGCCTGGCCGCGCTGGGCGTCGAGGCCGCGCCGCTGGCGACCGTCGCACCCGAATATCTGATCCGTTTCCGCAAGGCGGGTCGCTTCGGGCGCCGGGCGGAGACTCTGGCGGCCTGAACCGTCCCAACCTGACAGTCTTTATCATTTCGCTGACAGCCTCGTCGCCCTATGGCGGCGGGGCTGTTCTAGCATTTGGGGACTCGCGTGAACGATCTGATTGCCGCCATCATCCTCGGGATCGTCGAGGGTGTCACCGAATTCCTGCCGGTGTCGTCCACCGGGCACCTGATCCTGGCGGGCGCGCTGCTCGGCTATGACGATGCGCGCTGGCAGATGTTCAACATCGTCATCCAGCTGGGGGCGATCCTGGCGGTGGTCGTCCTGTACTGGCGGACCTTCTGGACGGTCATGGTCGGCCTCGCCAAGCGCGATCCGGGTTCGATCCGCTTCGTGTGCAACCTGCTGATCGCCTTCATGCCCGCCGCCGTCATCGGCGTGCTGGCCAAGAAGCATATCGAGGCGCTGCTGCTCCAGCCCAAGGTCGTCGCGGTCGCGCTGATCGTCGGCGGCGTCGCGATCCTGGTGATCGAGCGGGTGGTGAAGCCCGGCACGACGCGCGGCATCGCGGCGGTTCCGGCCAAGACGGCGCTGGGCGTCGGCTTCCTCCAGTGCCTGGCGATGATCCCCGGCGTCAGCCGGTCGGGCGCGACGATCCTGGGCGCGCTGACCCTGGGTGTCGAGCGGCGCACGGCGGCCGAGTTCAGCTTCTTCCTCGCCATCCCCACCATGTTGGGTGCCAGCGTGGTCGAGACGGCGGGGCATCTGGATGCGATGCGCGCCGGGAACAGCGTCGGGCCGCTGGAGATCGCGATCGGCTTCGTCGTCGCCTTCATCGTCGCGCTGCTGGTGGTGCGCTGGTTCGTCGGCATTGTCGGCCGTCACGGCTTCGGTCCCTTTGCCTGGTATCGGATCGTCGCGGGCAGCATCGCGCTGGCGCTGCTGACCATGCATTGATGCCGGATCGGACCTTATTTATTGCGCATCGGTCGCAACAACCGAGTTGGATGCCATAAATCCCATTTTAGTTGGACAGCCATGTTGACCTATATGTCGATTTCGAGGTGACATAGGGTCGTTCGCGCAATATCCGCATCTTCGGAGGCGCATATGGCGAACGATTCTATGCTGAAGTTTGTAGGCCGCGATCAGGCCTATCCGGCCAAGCGGGCCGCAGAGACCCGCGCGGAGGATTTTCGCGAGATCGCCGAGCGTTATGCGCCCCCGGCGGCCGAGGACCAGGCCGGGCGCTGCTCGCAATGCGGCGTGCCCTATTGCTCGGTGCATTGCCCGCTGCACAATCATATTCCCGACTGGCTGCGCCTGACCGCGGAAGGTCGCCTGCGCGAAGCCTATGAGTTGTCGAACAGCACCTCGACCATGCCCGAGATCTGCGGCCGCATCTGCCCGCAGGACCGGCTGTGCGAGGGCAATTGCGTCATCGAGTTTTCGGGCCACGGCGCGGTCACGATCGGCTCGGTCGAAAAGTTCATTACCGACACCGCGTGGGAAGAGGGCTGGGTCGAGCCGCTGGTCCCCGGACCGGCGCGCGGCCAGTCGGTCGCGGTGATCGGCGCGGGGCCTGCGGGCCTGACGGCGGCCGAATATCTGCGCGTGTCGGGTTACGAGGTCCATGTCTATGACCGGCACGACCGCGCGGGCGGGCTGCTGACCTATGGCATCCCCGGCTTCAAGCTGGAAAAGCCCGTCGTCATGCGCCGGGTCGAGCGGCTGAAGGCGGGCGGCATCGTCTTCCACGAAGGCTTTGCGGTCGGCGAGGACGCCACGCTGGAGGAGCTGCGCCGCCGCCATGACGCGGTGCTGATCGCGACCGGCGTGTACAAGGCGCGCAATGTCGAGGTCGATGGCGCGGGCGCGAACGGCGTGATCGCCGCGCTCGACTATCTGACCGCCTCCAACCGCAAGAGCTTCGGCGACACGGTCGAGGCGTTCGAGAACGGGTCGCTGAACGCGGCGGGCAAGAATGTCGTCGTGATCGGCGGCGGCGACACCGCGATGGATTGTGTCCGCACCGCGATCCGCCAGGGCGCCAAGTCGGTGAAGTGCCTTTATCGCCGCGACCGGGCGAACATGCCGGGGTCGCAGCGCGAAGTGGCGAATGCCGAGGAAGAGGGCGCCGAGTTCGTCTGGCTCTCCGCGCCGCTCGGCTTCGAGGGCGGCGACACGGTGACGGGCGTGCGCGCCGCCAAGATGCGGCTGGGTGCGCCCGACGCCAGCGGACGGCGTGCGCCGGAGGCGGAGCCGGGTGCCGACCATCTGCTGGAGGCGGACATGGTCATCAAGGCGCTGGGCTTCGATGCGGAAGACCTGCCCAGCCTGTTCGGCACCGCCGAGCTGGGCGTCAGCCGCTGGGGCACGGTGCTGGTCGATGGCCGCACCCTGATGACCAGCCTGGACGGCGTGTTCGCGGCCGGGGACATCGTGCGCGGCGCTTCGCTGGTGGTGTGGGCGATCCGCGACGGCCGCGACGTGGCCAAGGCGATGCACCAGTGGCTGAAGGCGCGGGCCAAGGCCGGCGCGCATGAGAAGGTGGCCGCGTGATCCGCATGCTCGCCCCGCTGGCCCTGCTGCTGGCGGCGCCCGCCGTGGCGCAGACCGCGCCCGCCGCCGATGCGGGCGGGCGGATCGAGACGGCGCGGGCGCTGGTCGCCAAGCTCGACCTCGATCGGACGCTGGACTTCCAGTTTTCGGGGCTGATGCCGCTGGTGTCGGCCCAGATCGTGACCGCGATGCAGGCCGCGCCCGATATATCCCAGACCGTCAAGAACCGGCTGGCCACGCCGGAAGGGCGGCAGCAGGTCGGCGCGATCGCGACGGAGGAAATGCTGGCGGCCTTCCGCGCGCGCTATCCGGGCATCGCCGAAGTGGCGGCCGAGGAATATCGTCGGAACTTCTCCGAAGATGAGCTGAAGGCGATCATCGCCTTTTACGATTCGCCCACCGGCAAGCGCTTGCTGACCCTGCAACCGCAGTTGCAGCAGCGCCTGGCCGAGGCGGGCAAGGCGATGGGACGAGAGGCCGGCATGGCCGCTTTCCCCAAGATCCTCGCACGGATCGCGGCGCTGGGCGCGGAGAAGGGCAAGAAGTGACGCTGGCGGGCGGCCTCGGGGTTTTGGCCTTGATGTTCGGCGGCACGGTGCAGGCCGCGCCGGTGGCACAGGCCGCCCCGCGCCCGGCGGCGCTGATGCTGGCGCGGCTGCTTTATCCCGAGACGCTGATCGTCAACGCGGCCCGCACCGATGTGATGGTGGCGCAGCTGCTGGCGAGCGATCCGAAGATGCAGGCCCGCGAGGAGCGACATCCCGGCATCGTCCACGCCATTGCCGAGGCGGTGCAGCCGCTGCGCGTCCGTTCGATGCGCGAGCGGATGCCGGTCCTCTGGCAGCGTCAGGCGGCGATTTACGGTGCGGCATTCACCGATGCCGAATTGGCGACGCTGAACCGCTTCTACGCCACGCCCGCCGGGCAGGCGCTGGTCGCGACGATGCAGAGCGGCACGGTGCCGCCGACGATGACGAACGAGGCCAGGCTGGTCGACAAGGTGCGGGCGCTGCGGCCCCGGACCGAGGAGACGGTCCTGACCTGGATCACGCAGGAACAGCCCTGGGAATGGGGCGAAACGAAAAAGGCCGTGGCGGGGGTGATGACCCGGTTCGGCGTGAGTGGAGAATGACGATGGACCAGCGCGAATATCTCGCCGAGCATGGCATGTACCGTCCCGAGTTCGAGGGCGATGCGTGCGGCGTCGGCATGGTCGCGGCCACCGATGGCCAGCCCTCGCGCCGGGTCGTCCAGTCGGCGATCGACGCGCTGAAGGCGGTGTGGCATCGCGGCGCGGTCGATGCGGACGGCAAGACCGGCGACGGCGCGGGGCTGCATGTCGACCTGCCGCACCGTTTCTTCGACGACGCCATCGCCGCGTCGGGGCACAAGGTTCTCCCCAACCGGCTCGCGGTCGGCATGATCTTCATGCCGCGCACCGACCTGGGCGCGCAGGAAACCTGCCGCACCATCGTCGAGAGCGTCATCATCGAGGCGGGCTACACCATCTATGGCTGGCGCCAGGTGCCGGTCGACGTGTCGGTCATCGGCCTGAAGGCGCAGGCGACGCGGCCCGAGATCGAGCAGATCATGATCGCCGGGCCGATGCCCGACGAGGTGGATGCTGCCGAGTTCGAAAAGAACCTGTACTTGATCCGCCGCCGCATCGAAAAGCGGGTGATCGCGGCGCAGATCAGCGGCTTCTATATCTGTTCGCTGTCCTGCCGCTCGATCATCTACAAGGGGCTGTTCCTCGCCGAGAGCCTGTCGGTCTTCTATCCCGACCTGCAGGACCATCGGTTCGAGAGCCGCGTGGCGATCTTCCACCAGCGTTATTCGACCAACACCTTCCCGCAATGGTGGCTGGCGCAGCCCTTCCGCTGCCTGGCGCATAACGGCGAGATCAACACGATCCGCGGCAACAAGAACTGGATGCTCAGCCACGAGATCCGGATGGCCTCGATCGCGTTCGGCGACAATTCGGAGGACATCAAGCCGGTGATCCCGGCGGGCGCGTCCGATACCGCCGCGCTGGATGCGGTGTTCGAGGCGATCTGCCGTTCGGGCCGCGACGCGCCGACAGCCAAGCTGATGCTGGTGCCCGAGGCGTGGCAGAAGGACCTCGACGCGCCCAAGGCCCATGCCGACATGTACCAGTATCTCGCCTCGGTGATGGAGCCGTGGGACGGTCCCGCCGCCCTTGCGATGACCGACGGCCGCTGGGCGGTGGCGGGCATGGACCGCAACGCGCTGCGCCCGCTTCGCTATACGCTGACCGCCGACGGCCTGCTGATCGTCGGGTCGGAAAGCGGCATGGTCGTGGTGCCCGAAGCCACCGTGACCGCCAAGGGCCGCCTGGGGCCGGGTCAGATGATCGCCGTCGACCTTGCCGAGGGCAAGCTGTACGACGACCGCGCGATCAAGGACCAGATCTCGGGCGAGCAGGACTATGCCGCGATGATCGGTGAGTTCCTGACGATGGACCAGTTGCCCGCGCCTTCGGAAGAAGAAGCCTTGGTGCGTATGCCGCGCGCCGAAATGCTGCGCCGTCAGGTCGCGGCAGGTCAGACCATGGAGGATATGGAGCTGATCCTGTCGCCCATGGCCGAGGGCGGCAAGGAAGCCATCGGCTCGATGGGCGACGACACGCCGCTGGCGGTCATCTCCGACAAGCCGCGCCTGATCAGCCAGTTCTTCCGCCAGAATTTCTCGCAGGTGACGAACCCGCCGATCGACTCGCTTCGCGAACGCTATGTGATGTCGCTCAAGACCCGGTTCGGCAATCTCGCCAACATCCTCGACACCGAGGATCGGCGTGAGCGCGTGCTGGTCCTGCCGTCCCCGGTCCTGACCGGCGCGGACTGGCACCGATTGAAGGCGCATTTCGGTCGCTCGGCCGCCGAGATCGACTGCACCTTCGAGGCCGACGGCGGTCCCGACCGGCTGCGCGCCGCGATCCAGCGTATCCGCAACCAGGCCGAGCAAGCGGTGCGCGAGGGCCGGTCCGAGCTGTTCCTGACCGACGAGCATGTCTCCGAGGGCCGTGTCGCGATCGCGGGCGTGCTGGCGGCGGCGGCGGTGCATACGCATCTCGTCCGCCGGGGCCTGCGCAGCTATGCGTCGATCAACGTCCGCTCGGCCGAATGCCTCGACACCCATTATTATGCGGTGCTGATCGGCGTCGGCGCGACCACGGTGAACGCCTATCTGGCCGAAGCCGCGATCGTCGACCGCCATCAGCGTGGATTGTTCGGCGACCTGACCATCGAACAATGCCTGACCAACCACCGCACCGCGATCGAGGACGGGCTGCTCAAGATCATGGCGAAGATGGGGATCGCGGTGATCTCCAGCTATCGCGGCGGTTATAATTTCGAGGCGGTCGGCCTGTCGCGTGCGTTGGTCAACGACCTGTTCCCCGGCATGCCCGCCAAGATCTCGGGCGAGGGTTACAACTCGCTCCATTACTCGGCGATGGTCCGCCACGAAGCGGCCTGGGACCAGCATGTCGCGACGCTGCCGATCGGCGGTTTCTATCGCCAGCGCGACGGCGGCGAGACCCATGCCTATTCGGCGCAGTTGATGCACCTGTTGCAGACGGCGGTGGCGACCGACAGCTATTCGACCTATCTGCAATTCGCGCGCGGCGTCGGCGATCTGCCGCCGGTTTACTTGCGCGACCTGCTCCAGTTCAACTTCCCCGCCGAGGGCGTGGCGGTCGATCAGGTCGAGGCGATCACCGAAATCCGCAAGCGTTTCGTGACGCCGGGCATGTCGCTGGGCGCGCTGTCGCCTGAGGCGCATGAGACGCTGGCCATCGCGATGAACCGGATCGGCGCGAAGGCCGTGTCGGGCGAGGGCGGCGAGGACAAGCTGCGTTACCAGCCATACGACAATGGCGACAACGCCAACTCGACGATCAAGCAGATCGCCTCCGGTCGCTTCGGCGTCACGGCGGAATATCTGAACGCCTGCGACGAGATCGAGATCAAGGTCGCGCAGGGTGCCAAGCCCGGCGAGGGCGGGCAGCTGCCCGGCTTCAAGGTGACCGAGTTCATCGCCAAGCTGCGCCATGCGACGCCGGGCGTGACGCTGATCTCGCCGCCGCCGCACCACGACATCTACTCGATCGAGGATCTCGCGCAGCTCATCTATGACTGCAAGCAGATCAACCCGCGCGCGCGCGTCTGCGTGAAGCTGGTGTCGTCCGCTGGTATCGGCACGGTCGCGGCGGGCGTGGCCAAGGCGCATGCCGACGTCATCCTGGTGTCGGGCCATGTCGGTGGTACCGGCGCCTCGCCCCAGACCTCGATCAAATATGCCGGGACCCCGTGGGAAATGGGCCTGTCGGAGGTCAACCAGACGCTGACCCTGAACGGCCTGCGCGGGCGTATCCGCCTGCGTGCCGATGGTGGCCTGAAGACCGGGCGCGACATCGTGATCGCGGCGATCCTGGGGGCCGAAGAGTTCGGCATCGGCACGTTGTCGCTGGTCGCGATGGGCTGCATCATGGTGCGCCAGTGCCACTCGAACACCTGCCCGGTCGGCGTCTGCGTGCAGGACGAGCGCCTGCGCGCCAAGTTCACCGGCACACCGGAAAAGGTCATCAACTTGATGACATTCATCGCCGAGGAAGTCCGCGACATCCTGGCGCGCCTGGGCGTGCGGTCGCTGGACGAGGTGATCGGGCGGACCGAGCTGCTCCGCCAGGTCAGCCGCGGGGCCGAGCATCTCGACGATCTCGATCTCAACCCGGTGCTGGCCAAGGTCGATGCGACCGACGCCGAGCGGCGGTTCAGCCTGTCGACCTTCCGCAACGAAGTGCCCGATAGCCTGGATGCGCAGATCATCAAGGACGCCGCCGCTGTCTTCTCGCGCGGCGAGAAGATGCAGCTGACCTATTCGGTGCGCAACACGCACCGCGCGGTCGGCACCCGCTTGTCGAGCGAGATCACCCGCAAGTTCGGCATGAGCAAGCTGGCCGATGGCCATGTCACCGTGCGCCTGCGCGGGTCGGCAGGTCAGTCGCTCGGCGCGTTCCTGTGCAAGGGCATCACGCTGGAAGTGTTCGGCGACGCCAACGACTATGTCGGCAAGGGCCTGTCGGGCGGCACCATCATCGTGCGGCCCGCGGTCAGCTCGCCGCTGGCCAGCCAGAAGAACACGATCATCGGCAACACCGTGCTGTATGGCGCGACCTCGGGCCGTCTGTTCGCGGCGGGCCAGGCGGGCGAGCGTTTCGCGGTCCGCAACTCGGGCGCGGTCGTGGTGGTCGAGGGCTGCGGCGCGAATGGCTGCGAATATATGACCGGCGGCATCGCGGTGGTGCTGGGCGAGGTCGGCGCGAATTTCGGTGCTGGCATGACCGGCGGCATGGCGTTCATCTATGATCCCGAAGAGCGCTTCGCCCGCCGCGCCAACCCCGAGAACATCGTGTGGCAGCGCCTCGCCTCCGCGCATTGGGAAGGCGTGTTGCATGGCCTGGTCGAGGAACATGCGGCGCGTACCGACAGCAAGTGGTCGAAGGGCCTGCTGGAGGACTGGGACCGGGTGGCCGGGCATTTCTGGCAGGTGTGTCCGAAGGAAATGCTCACCCGTCTGGCGCATCCGCTCGACGACAGCGTCGAGGCGGTGGCGGCGGAGTAAGATGGCGGAGGGGTGTCATCGCGGGCGGAGATACCCCTCCGTCAGCCCTTCGGGCTGCCACCTCCCCTTGCAGGGGAGGAATGACACCATTTCCACCACCCGTTCAGCCTGAGCGAAGTCGAAGGCCACGTCCGAACCTTTCCCAGGATTCCGGGACAGGGCTCCCCTTGGCCTTCGACTTCGCTCAGGCTGAACGGGGCGGGGGCTTCCCAACCATGACATCCTCGGCTCCCCGTTAACCCAGATTACGGAACCGTTGCGTCGCCGTGACGGTTACGCCGCGATGAAAAAGGGGACAGCAGCATGACCATCGATCGCCACAAGATCGAACGCGGGGGATTCATCCTGTTCCTCGCGCTGATCACCATCGGCCTGATCGCGGTCATCTCGGGCTTTCTGGCGGCGCTGCTCTGGGCGGCGCTGGCCGCGATCCTGTTCCGGTCGCTGTTCCAGTGGCTGCTGACCAAGACCGGCGGTCGGCGCAACCTGGCCGCCGGGCTGACCATGCTCATCATCACTTTTGCGGTGGTGGTGCCGACCTTGCTGATCGGCAGCATGGTCGTCGATCAGGCATCGGGCGTGTATCTGAAGGTGCGCAGCGGCCAGATCGATTTCGCGCAATATTTCCAGCAGGTGCGCGATGCCCTGCCCCTGCGTCTGCGGCAGGCGATGGACAATTGGGGCATCGGCAGTGTCGAGGGGCTGCAACAGCGTATCTCACGCACGCTGAGCAGCAGCGTCAGCCAGATCGCGTCCCAGGCGCTGTCGATCGGACGCAACGCCTTTGCCTTCGCGCTGGCCTTTGGCGTGGGGCTGTATGTCGCCTTCTTCCTGATCCGCGACGGCGAGCGGCTGGGGCCGGGCTTCGTCCGTGCGCTACCGCTCGACCAGGGCGTGGCGAAGCGGCTGGTCGATACCTTCGTCGCGGTGGTTCGCGCGACGATCAAGGGCTCGGTCATCGTCGGGCTTGTGCAGGGCGCCTTGGGGGCGGTCACCTTCTGGATCGTCGGGGTGCCCGCCGCGCTGTTGTGGGGTGTGCTGATGGCGATCGCGGCGCTGCTGCCCGCCATCGGCCCCGCGATCATCTGGGGGCCGGTGGCCATCTATCTGCTCGCGACCGGCGCGATCTGGCAGGGGGCGGTGGTCGTCGCCTCGGGCGTGCTGGTCATTGGCCTTGCCGACAATATCCTGCGGCCCATCTTGGTCGGGCGCGACACGGGGCTGCCCGACTGGATCGTGTTGCTGACGACGCTGGGCGGCATCGACCTGCTGGGGCTGAGCGGCATCGTCGTCGGTCCGGTGGTCGCCGCGCTCTTCCTGGCGGGCTGGCGCATCCTGAGCGAGGAACGCGGCGTCGCCCCGCCCGAGGGCCAAGCCGCGTAGGGATGCTGGCCCATATCGGCCCGACCCCGACCCAAAGCCGATTTGCGCTGCACCATCGCGCTGCCTATGGTCCGTGGCCAAGGGCTGACCGGCCGGGGGGATCGGCCGGATGATGGGGTAGCGTGATGCGACTGCGATTGGGGGCCTGGAACATGACGGCCGGGCTCGCCTGTGCGTTGGCCGGGTGCAGCGGCGGCGGCGATGTCGCGCGCCAGGCCGGGGCCAGCGGCGCCTCTATCGAAATGCCGGTCCCTACGCCCGCGCCCGGAAAGACGACGGCCCAGCCCGATACTCTGCCCGGCGCGGTTGCGGAGAGTGGCCGTGTGACGACCATCGGCTTTCCGCAGGGGGGTGCGGGCCTGGACAGCGATGCGAAGGCGACGCTCGACCGGCTGGCGGCCGATCCGGCGGTGCGCAGCGGCAATCTGACCCTGCGCGGCCATTCGGACAGCGAGGGCGATGACGAGGCCAATCGCATCATGTCGCGCAAACGGGCCGAGGCGGTGCGCGATTATCTGGCGCGCAAGGGCCTGGATCGGAGCCGGATGCGGGTGATCGCACTGGGCGAAACCCGCCCCGTCGCCCCCAACGCCAAACCCGACGGCAGCGACGACAGCGAGGGCCGCGCGCGCAACCGCCGGGTCGAGATCGAAGTCGAGCGCGGCGGCTGATCGCCGCAGTGCCGACGATTGCCGACCCGACGGTCGGATCGTAAGGCCGGGTCATGGCCAAGGGTGATCGACTGGCGCGACTCGACGCGCATCGCGAAGATAGGGAAGGCGAGTATCGCGAGGCGCTGGTCGCCGCGCTGCGGACCACGGCAGCGGGCAAATGGGGGCTGTTCGATCATCGCAAGGACCGGGTGGCGCGCGCGGCGGTGGCACCGGTCGTGGCGCAGCTGACCGAGATGGGCGGGGAGATCGACAAAGCCCGGGAGCAGCTGGGCCTGCCGCCCTTCGCGCTTCATGCGGCGTTTCTGGCCTCGCGCGGTCCAGTCGGGCCGGAGGCGGTGGGGGAGCCCAAACAGGCCCAGGCGTGGCTCGATCGCCTGGCGGCGGAGGGGTAAATGTCGTTCCTCCCCGGTACGGGGAGGGGGACCATCCGAAGGATGGTGGAGGGGAAGTGCCACCTAGAGTTGAAAGCGATCAGCATTGCACGGTTTCGGCCCCTCCCCTGAA
>NZ_BBPI01000055.1 GCF_000787715.1 Sphingomonas parapaucimobilis NBRC 15100 | reverse complement strand
AAAGGCCCCACCCCAACCCCTCCCCTGAAGGGGAGGGGCTTGCGTCGATTCAACGCAATGTCGTCCCGCTCTATATCTCCAGCCGCAGCGAGGCGCGGACTGTCCTTGGCGCGCCGGGATAGATCCACAAGCGGCTGTACGAACTCGCGGCATAGCGCGCGTCGAACAGGTTGTCGGCCTCCAGCCGGAAGCGCAGCTGGTCGGTGACGGGCATTTCGACCGCCGCCTTGGCCTTTACATAGGAGGGCAGGACCAGCGGCCGTGCATCGAGCGAGCCTGCGCGGTCGCCGACATAGGCGACGCCGCCGCTCAACTGCCAGTCGCGTCCGGCGATGGGCAGTTGGTGGACGACCAGCACCGTCCCCGAATGCGCGGGCACGCCCAGCACCGCCGGGGTGGCGAAGCTCTTGTCGTCGTTGCGGGCATGGACCCAGGCATAGTTGGCGATCACCTGCCACCGGCGGGCCAGGCGCAGCGAGGCGTCGGCCTCGATCCCCCGGCTGTTCATCCGGCCGACCGGCGCGTTGAAACCGGGATCGACCGGATCGGTGGTCAGGATGTTGCTCTTGGCGATGTCGAACCAGGTCATGCCCAGGTCGAGCCCGGCCCAGCGGCCCGCAACGCCGACTTCATACCCACGCGCTTCCTCCGGCTGGAAACCCTCGCCGGTGCGGCCTGTGCCGGAATTGAGCAGGAAGGATTCGCCCCAATTGGCATGGACCGACACATGGTCGTCCACTGCATAGCGGGCGCCAGCACGGAACTTGACCGGCTCGTCAACGATCTGTCCGACCCCGCCGGTGCGGTTGTTGACGATCTTCTGCCGATAGGGATCGACCCGCGCCCCCCCGACCAGGGTCAGCCGGTCGGTCACCGCCCACATGTCCTGGACGTACAGCGTGCCCGCCCAGCGATTCTCGTCATTGTTGGTGAAGGGCAGGAGCGGCGCGGCCGTGCCGCCATAGGTCGATGCCGGATCATAGAGATCGACGGCATAGGGCGCCGCCGCCGACGGATTGCGCCGCATCCACCGCTCGCCATAGGTCATGCGATAGCCCTTGAGGCCGAGGCTCAACTGGTGCCGTCCGACCGTCCCCGCCAGCTCAAGCCGCGCGGCCAGATCGTCGATCACGAAATCGCGCGAGCGGCGCTGGCGCCAGACCTGGGTGCCCACGATGCGCGACTGGTCCGCCGAAAAGCCCTTGAGCGAGCCTGTGCGCCAGACGATCCCGCCGTTCAGCGTCCAGCCGCCGCCCAGTTGCGCCAGCCCGGTCAGCTGGTGCCGCTCGTTGCGGAAACGGGTGAGGCCGTTGGACGGCTCGCCATAATAATTCGAGCGGGGCAGGGCATTGGCATCGTCGCCGACCGCCGGGATGCCGCGATCGAACTCGTGTCGAACTGCATGAACTCGGCCAGATAGGTCAGGCGCAGCGCATCGCTCGGCGCCCAGGTCAGCGAGGGGGAGACCACCCGACGCTTGAGCGACACCGTGTCGCGCCAGCCATCGCTGTCCTCGGCCGCGACGATGATTCGCGCGGCGAAGGTGTCGGAGAGCGGCCCCGTGGCATCCGCCTCGACCCGGCGGGTGTCGAACGAGCCATAGGTCGCGGTCAGCCGGGCCGAGGAGGTGAAGCGCGGCATCTTGGAGACGATGTTGACCCGGCCGCCCGGATCGACATCGCCGAAGATCGCGCCCGCCGGACCTTTCAGCACCTCGATCCGCTCGACCGTGGCGGGGTCGCGGGGCGGCACCATGCCGCGATTGGCGATGAACCCGTCGACATAGAATTCCGCGCCGCCGTCCGGCGTGCCGAGAAAGCCGCGAATCGCGAAATTGTCCAGCACGCCGCCGCGGTTGTTCTGCTGGCTGAACCCGCTGACCAGCTCCAGCGCGTCGTTCAGGCGGTACGTGCCCGCCGCCTGCAACACGTCCTGCTCCAGCGAGCGGCTGGACTGCGACATGCGCGCGGTCGCGGGATCGGACGACAGGGTGCGGTCGACCGAGCGGCGGGTGCCCAGGACCACGATGTCCGAACGATCCTCGGCCTGTTCGCGCGTATCGGCTTCCTGCGCATTGGCGCACAGCGGCATGGCGCATGAGGCCATGGCAAGGGACAGGACGGCAAGACGGGAACGACGAAGTAAGGAGTCGGTGACGGCCATGGATGATCCGGTGATATGGTATGTTGCAACGTCTCATAGGGTGACGATTCGGCAAGGCAACACTTCGGCCCGGCTATTCTGAAAAAAACGTCATGCCGTCCTTCATCGTCCGGACTGGATGACGCGCGGCTTTCGAGCTAGTCCATCCGCCCGTGAGGATCGCGATCATCGACACCAGCACGACGCGCGCGGCGATCATCGCCGAGGGCCTGCGCGAGGCCGGATTGGACGATCAGGTGCTGATCGACCCCGCCGGGCCGATCGTCCGCCAGATCGAGGCGTGCGCGCCCGAGGTGGTGCTCATCAATCTGGAAAATCCCGGCCGTGACCTGCTGGAGGATTTTTTCGCCATGTCGCGCGCGGTGGACCGGCCGATCGCGATGTTCGTCGACCAGTCGGATGCCGAAAGCGCGCTGGCGGCGGTCGATGCGGGGGTTTCGGCCTATGTCGTCGACGGTCTGGCGAAGCAGCGGATCAAGCCGGTGCTCGACGTCGCGATCCGCCGCTTCCAGGCCTTTTCGCGGCTCCAGGCCGAACTGGCCGAGGCGAAGACCGCGCTGGCCGACCGCCAGACGATCGATCGGGCCAAGGCGATCCTGATGCGCCGTCGCGGCATCGACGAGCCGGCCGCCTATGCGCTGCTGCGCGGCCATGCGATGCAATCCAACCGGCGGATCGCCGAGGTGGCCGAGGCGATCGTGACCAGCGAGGCGCTGATGGGAGATGTGCCGTGAGTCTCGACCGGTTCCGCATCGGCTTCGTGCCGCTGGTCGACGCCGCGCTGCCGATATTGGCGCATGAGCTGGGCTTTGCCGAGGAACAGGGGGTGGCGGTCGATCTGGTGCGCGACGTCACCTGGGCGGCGGTGCGCGACCGGCTGCTCTATGGGCATACCGACGCCGCGCACATGGTCGCGCCGCTCGCCATCGCGACCGCGCTGGGCCGCGATCGTCCGGCGGTGCCGATGGCGGTGCCCTTCGTACTGGGGTTGAACGGCAACGCCATCACCTTCTCGACCGCACTGGGCGAGGCGTGCGGGCTGGGCGAGGGGCTGGGCGATCCAATCGCCGTGGGGGCGGCCCTGCGCGAGGTGGCGGCGCGACAGCGTCTGCGCTTCGGGGTGGTGCATCGCCACTCCAGCCATAACTACATGCTGCGCTACTGGCTGGCGGGGGTCGGTATCCGGCCGGACATGGATGTCGATATCGTCGTGACCAGCCCGCCCTTCGCCGCCGATGCGCTGGCGGCGGGCGAGGTGGACGGTATTTGCGTCGGCGAGCCGTGGAACTCGATCGCGGTCGATCGCGGCGTCGGGCGGATCGCGCTGGCCACCGCGCAAATCTGGCGGCGCGGCGTCGAGAAGGTGCTGGCGATGCGCGGCGACCAGGCAGAGGAGCGGCGCGACGGCGTGCTGCGGCTGATCCGCGCGCTGCACGCGGCGGCGGCGCATTTCATCGATCCCGAGACGGTCGAACAGAGCGCCGAAATCCTGTCGCGCACCGCTTATCTCGACGCGCCGGTGGGCGCGATCCTCCGCGCGATCACCGACCGCATCCGCGTGGTGCCGGGCGGCGAGCCGGTCCATTATCCCGATTTCATGTTCCAGTATCGTGAGGCGGCGAACTTCCCGTGGCGCAGCCAGGCGGGTTGGCTCTATGCCCAGATGGTACGGTGGGAGGGGCTGCCCTTCTCGAGCGCCGACGCCGCGACGGCGCAAGGGGTGTTCCGCCCGGACCTGTACCGCGCCGCGCTGGCGGGTTCGGGCGCGCCGCTGCCGGGGGCGAGTTCCAAGCTGGAGGGGGCTCTGGTCGAGCCGATCGGAGCGGGGTCGACGCAAGGACGGCTGGTGCTGGGGAGCGATCGGTTCTTCGACGGGCGGGCCTTCGACCCGGATGATATTCCGGGGTATTTGAAGGAGTTGCCGTAACGATCCTCCCCGGAACGGGGAGGGGGACCGCCGCAAAGAGGTGGTGGAGGGGGATCTCCACAAAGGGTGAACTATGTGGAAGCCCCCCTCCGTCAGCGCTTCGCGCTGCCACCTCCCCGTTCCGGGGAGGATGTTTTTGCTGCGATTGCGAAAGGGTCTTGCGCGCCGCTGGCGAATCAGGCAGTTTTCGAGTCGTCCGGCAATGGCGTCGGACACGAGATAACGGCGATCGCCGCTCCAACGACGGGGTGGCGCGCTGGCGGAAGCGGGTCATGCCCGTTCACCGCTTGGAGGCAACGAAGCCGCCAGGATGCGACCCGCAAGGGTCCCGCGTCCTGGCGGCTTTTTTCGTTTCGGGTCCCGGCGACCCCACGGAGGCGGCACGATGGCGACGGCATTCTGGGATGACGACAAGGCGGCGAAAGCGGCGGACGATGGCGGCTTCTGGGCGAGCGGTCATACGCCGACGCTGATCGCGGCGTTCCTCTATTTCGATCTGGCCTTCATGGTCTGGGTCCTGCTCGGCCCATTGGCGCCGCAGATTTCGGCCAGCCTGTCGCTGACCCCGGCGGAAAAGGGCGTGATGGTCGCGGTGCCGACGCTGGCGGGGGCGGTGCTGCGCGTCGTCAACGGCCTGCTGGTCGACCGGATCGGGCCGAAGCGGGCGGGTGCGATCAGCCAGTTGATCGTGATCGGCGGCCTCTTCTCGGCCTGGGTGCTGGGGGTGAACAGCTTTGGCGGCACGCTGGCGCTGGGGGTCATCCTGGGCTTTGCGGGGGCGAGCTTCGCCATCGCGCTGCCCCTCGCCAGCCGCTGGTATCCGCCCGAGCATCAGGGCAAGGCGATGGGCCTGGCGGGCATGGGCAATTCGGGCACGGTGCTCGCCGCCCTGTTCGCGCCTGCGCTGGCCAAGCTGTTCGGCTGGAACGCGGTACTGGGTCTGGCCTGCCTGCCGCTGACCCTCGTCTTCTTCGCCTATATGGTGATGGCCAAGGACGCGCCGGGCGCACCGCCGCCGCGCCGTCTGGTCGAGTATCTGGCGCCCCTGAAACAGGCCGATGCCTGGTGGCTGATGGGCTTCTACGCCGTCACCTTCGGCGGGTTCGTCGGGCTTGCCGCCAGCCTGCCCATCTATTTCACCGACCGCTTCGGTCTGACCCCGGTACAGGCCGGTTATGCCACGGCGGCCTGTGTCTTCGCCGGGTCGCTGGTCCGGCCGATGGGCGGCGCGCTGGCCGATGCGATCGGGGGCGTGAAGGCGCTGCTCGGCGTGTTCGCCGCCGCCGCCGTCACCCTGACCGGCGTGGCGATGGTCGACGGGTTCGCCGCCTCGCTCGCACTGTTCGTCCTGTCGATGCTGGCGCTGGGAGTCGGCAATGGTTCGGTGTTCCAGCTGGTGCCGCAGCGTTTCGCCGCCGAGATCGGCGTGATGACCGGCCTGGTCGGCATGGCGGGCGGGATCGGCGGCTTCTACCTCGCCTCGTCGCTGGGCTTCGCCAAGCAGTGGACGGGCAGCTTTTCCGGCGGCTTCCTGATCTTCGCCGCGCTGGCCCTGATCGCGCTGGCGGGCCTGATGCTGGTCAAGACCCGCTGGCGCCGCAGCTGGGGCGCGGCCGAGGGCGTGCGGATCTGATGCTTTTCCTCTTCCACGGATCGAACCGATGAAACACGAAGTCGTCACCCCCGCGAAGGTCGATACCCGCGAGCATTTGATCGTCGTCGGCAACGGCATGGCCGGATGCCGCGCGGTCGAGGAATTGCTGGCCCGCGATCCCGCCCGTTACCGTATCACCATCTTCGGCGCCGAGCCGCTGGTGAACTACAATCGGATCATGCTGTCGCCGGTGCTGGCGGGCGAGAAGACGTTCGACGAGATCGTCATCAACGGCCTCGACTGGTATGAAGATAACGGCATCACCCTGGTCAGCGGCGATCCCGTCACCGCGATCGACCGGGACGCGCGCACCGTCACCGCGCAGAGCGGCATGGTGCTGGACTATGACCGGCTGCTGATCGCGACCGGCTCCGATCCGTTCATCATCCCGGTGCCCGGCCACGACCTGCCCGGCGTCATCAGCTTCCGCGACATGAAGGATGTCGAGCATATGCTCGCCGCCGCCGAGCGGGGTGGCAGCGCGGTAGTGATCGGCGGCGGCCTGCTGGGGCTGGAGGCGGCGCATGGCCTGTCCTTGCGCGGCATGACCGTCACCGTCCTCCACCTGATGCCGACGCTGATGGAGCGGCAGCTGGACGAGGCGGCGGGCTGGCTGCTCAAACAGGCGCTGGAGGCGCGCGGCCAAACGGTACTGACTGGCGCGGACACCGCCGCGATCCTGGGCGATGGCAAGGTGGAGGCGATCCGCCTGAAGGACGGGCGCGAAATCCCCGCCGATCTGGTCGTCATGGCGGTCGGCATCCGCCCCTCGGTCGCGCTGGCCCGCGCCGCCGGGCTGGAGGTCGGGCGCGGGATCAAGGTGGACGATCACATGGTCACCTCCGATCCCCGCATCCTGGCGGTCGGCGAGTGCGTCGAGCATGACGGGCAGGTCTACGGCCTGGTCGCGCCGCTCTGGGACATGTGCCGCAGCCTGGCCGATGCGTTGACCGGCGCACCGTCCGGCTATCGCCCCACCGCCACCGCCACCAAGCTGAAGGTCGCCGGGCTCGACGTCTTTTCGGCGGGCGATTTCGGCGGCGGCGACGGCGCGGAGGATATCGTGCTGCGCGACGCGTCGCGGGGCATCTACAAGCGCGTCGTGGTCAAGGACGACCGGATCGTCGGCGCGGTGCTCTACGGCGATACCGCCGACGGCAACTGGTATTTCGACCTGCTCAAAAAGGGCGAGAGTGTCGGCGATATCCGCGACGCGCTGATCTTCGGCCAGGCCTTCGCCTCGGGAGGGGGGCAGGCGGACCCTAAGGCGGCCGTTGCGGCGCTCTCCGACACGGCGGAGATTTGCGGCTGCAACGGCGTCACCAAGGGCCAGGTCGTATCGTGCATCGCCAAGGGCGCGCACAGCCTCGACGCCGTCCGCGCCACCTGCAAGGCGTCGGCGAGCTGCGGCTCGTGCACCGGGCTGGTCGAGACGTTGCTCGCGCTCACCCTGGGCGACGAGGTGGAGGCCGGGCCGAAGACCATGTGCAAATGCACCAGCTTCGGCCATGACGATGTCCGCCGCGAGATCGTGGCGCAGGGGATGAAGTCGATCCCCGAGGTCATGCAGAAGCTGCACTGGTCGACCCCGGACGGCTGTTCGTCCTGCCGCCCGGCGCTCAACTACTATCTGCTCTGCGCGCTGCCCGGCGAATATGTCGACGACCAGCAGAGCCGCTTCGTCAACGAGCGGATGCACGCCAACATCCAGAAGGACGGCACCTATTCGGTCGTGCCGCGCATGTGGGGCGGCATCACCAGCCCGAAGGAACTGCGCGCGATCGCCGATGTGGTCGAGAAGTTCAACGCGCCGATGGTCAAGGTCACGGGCGGCCAGCGGCTCGACATCTTCGGCATCAGGAAGGAGGACCTGCCCGCCGTCTGGGCCGATCTGAACGCCGCCGGGATGGTCAGCGGTCATGCGTACGGCAAGTCGCTTCGCACCGTGAAGACCTGTGTCGGCTCCGAATGGTGTCGCTTCGGCACGCAGGATTCGACCGGGCTGGGCGTCAAGCTGGAGCGGGCGACCTGGGGATCGTGGATGCCGCACAAGTTCAAGATCGCGGTGTCCGGCTGCCCGCGCAACTGTGCCGAGGCGACGATCAAGGATTTCGGCGTGGTCTGCGTCGATTCGGGCTACGAACTCCATGTCGGCGGCAATGGCGGGATCAAGGTCCGCGCTACCGACCTGCTCTGCAAGGTCGCGACCGAGGAAGAGGCGATGGAGATGTGCGCCGCTTTCGTCCAGCTCTATCGCGAGGAGGCGCGCTATCTGGAGCGGACCGCGCCGTGGATCGAGCGGGTTGGCCTCGCCTATATCCAGTCGCGCCTGCTGCCCGATGAAGAGGCGCGCGCCGAACTCGCCCGTCGCTTCTTCCATTCGCAGAGCTTCTCGCAGGATGACCCCTGGGCCGCGCGCGTCGCAGGCGAGGAGCGCGAAATCCATGCGCCGATGGCGCGCTTCCAACCTGTTGGAGAGATGGCATGACCTCTGGTTTCTTGGCGGGCGAATGGCTCGATATCGGCTGGGTCAACGAAATCCCGGTGCGTGGCAGCCGCACGGTGCAGGTCGAGGGCGGCCACGACATTGCCGTCTTCCGCACCGGCGAGAACAAGGTCTTCGCGCTGCTCGACCGCTGCCCGCACAAACATGGGCGGCTGAGCCAGGGGATCGTCCATGGCGGCGCGGTGGCGTGCCCGCTGCACAATTGGCGGATTTCGCTGAGCACCGGCGAGGCGCTGGGCGAGGACAAGGGCTGCACGCCCGTGGTGCCGGTGAAGATCAGCGGCGGTCGCGTGCTGATCTGCCGCGCCAGCACCCTAAAGGCGGCGGCGTGAGGGTGAGGCAACATTCTCCCCTCCCCTTCAGGGGAGGGGCTGGGGGTGGGGCCTCGCCACAAGCGTTGTGCCTGCCGAAC
>NZ_BBPI01000056.1 GCF_000787715.1 Sphingomonas parapaucimobilis NBRC 15100 | reverse complement strand
CCCTGCCGCTCCCCTCCGTCAGGGCCTCGCCCTGCCACCTCCCCTTGCAGGGGAGGATTTTTTGACCGGCTCCGGCGCCTCATCCGCCTCGACCAGTTCGACCACCTCGAACCGATACCCCGTCCAACCCCGCTGCCGAACCGCCTGTGCCATGGCGGCATCGTTTGCCATCGCCGCCTTGCGCGACTTGGCGTGGCCCCAGAACACTTCGATCTTGCCGCCGCCCAGATCGGCGACGATCCGCCAATAGTGGGTAAAGGGCTGCGATGTCGGGCCGATCGTCTTCACATAGCCATCGGGCATCGTCGCGATCAGATAACGGTTCCTGCGTGCCATGCCGCCGCCATAGCGCAAGGACGCCGCGACCTCATCCCGCTTGACGCCCGCTTCGACCTCGGCTTAGCGATACGACGCCGGAATGATCCGGCGATATGATCGCGCCGGTTCTCCCGACAAGGGAGATTAAAAGGGAACACGGTGAGGGGGCTTGGCTCCCCAAATCCGCGGCTGTCCCTGCAACTGTAAGCGGTGAGCGGCGATGCACGGATCGGCCATGGGGGCGATCCAGCCACTGGGGCAACCTGGGAAGGCGCATTCGTCCGCGATGACCCGTGAGCCAGGAGACCTGCCGGCGTCAGGTCGCTCATGCCCGGTCCAGGGGATGGTCGAGGCTAGGTCTGTTCCGACGAGCGACGCCATAAGTGGCGGAGGCGCATGGGTGGCCCTGTGGAATGCGGAAAACGGCGTGCCGCACGCTGGGCCCCCGGCCGTTCGGCAACGATCGGAAGGCCTCGGCTTGTTCGCAACAAGGCGCTATGAGCAATAAAATGATATATCATAACAGATTCGGACAGGTTCCTCTGGTCCTGTGGGGTGGCGTGGCGCTTCTGCTGGGGGCGACCGAGGCAAGGGCGCAAAAGGCCGAGGAGCAGGGGGGCAATGCCACCGTGCTGGTGATCGGCACGCGGGGGAAACAGGCGCTCGACACGCCCAATGCCACCGGCAGTCGCCTGGGCCTGACACCGCTGGAGACGCCTGCGAGCATCGCTTCGCTCGATGGCGGGACGATCCGTGCGCGCGGCGACTTGTCGATCGTCGAGGCGGAGACGCGCGCGCCCGGCCTGTCTAGCGTCGCCGATCCGGGCAATGGCGGCACCGCGCTCGCCGCGCGGGGCTTTTCGGGGCAGGGATCGGTGCTGCAACTGGTCGATGGCGTGCGGCTGTTCCCGGCGGCGGGGACGATCACCTTTCCGACCGACCCCTGGATGGTCGAGCGGATCGACGTGCTGGGCGGTCCCGCCTCAGTCCTCTACGGGCAGGGCGCGCTGGGCGGCGCGGTGAATGTCGTGATGCGCGCGCCGACCGCCCAGACCCATGGCCAGGCCGAGATCGGCTATGGCGCACAGGATAGCTTTCGTGCCGCCGCCGGGCTGGGCGGGCCGCTGACCCCGACGCTCGGCTACCGTGTGGATGCCAGCTATCGCCGGTCGGACGGTTATGTCGACCGGGGCCGGTCGGAGAGTGTCGCGCTGTCGGGCACGCTGCGCTGGACGCCGACCTCGACGCTGGCGGTAACGGTTCGCGGCGATCATGGCGATCAGCGGCCCATGGCCTATTTCGGCACCCCGCTGATCGACGGGCGGCTCGATCTGCGGGTGCGGGATCGCAACTATAATGTCGGCGATGGGCGGATGCGGTTCCGCGACGACCGCGCCTCGATCCGGGTGGACTGGATGCCGAGCGCCTCGGTCAGTCTGTCCAACATTGCCTATTTGCTGACCAGCGACCGTTTCTGGCGCAATCTGGAAAGCTATTGCTGGGTGGGTGCGAGTGGCGCGTGCGCGGACGGATCGACCGGCACGCCGGGGACGATCCGGCGGAGCAGCAATTACGGCATCCGTCATGACCTGACCCAATGGGGCGATCAGGCCAGCGCGACGTGGCGCACCGGGATCGCATCCGGCGTTGCCAATGCGCTGGTCGTCGGGGTGGATGCCAATCTGGTCCGCTTCACCCATGAGAACGACTTCGGCTCGGTCGGACAGGTCGATGCGGTCGACCCCTTCGCCTTCGACCCCGGCCGTTTCCTGGATACGCAAGGGATCGCCCCGCGCTACCGCACCCGCACCACCGCGCTGGCGGTGTTTGCCGAGGACCGGGTGACGCTCGGCCCGAAATGGTCGGTGGTCGGCGGCGTGCGCTATGAGGTGGATAATGTCCGTCGCTGGACCGTCGCCACGCCCGACCGCTTCGTGCTGGAAAAGACCTTCCGCAACGCGACGTGGCGTGCGGGGCTGGTCTATCAGCCGGTGCCAACCCTGTCGTTCTATGCCCAATATGCCACCGGCGTCGATCCGCTGGGCACCCTGACCACCGTGTCGACCGGGCAGGTGCAGTTCAGCAATGCGCGCGGCCATCAGGTCGAGGCGGGGGCGAAATGGCTGTTTGCGAACGGCCACGGTACCGCGACGCTGGCGGCGTACCGCATCGTCAAGACCGGGCTGCTCGCGCAACGCACGCTGGCGAGTCCGGTCGAACAGGTGGGGCAGCGGTCGTCGCAAGGCGTGGAGGCTGCGGTGACGTTCGATCTGCCGCAGGGCTTCGGGATCGATGCCAATGGCACGCTGCTGGATGCGCGGTTCGACGATTTCCGCTCCGGCGGCGTCGATTATACCGGCCGGACTCCGCCCAACGTCCCCGAGGCGCTGGCCAATCTCTGGCTGCGCTGGGATGCCTCGGCGAAGGTGCAGGCGCGCGCCGGGCTGCGTTATGTCGGGCGACGCTTCTCCGACAATGGAGAGGCATTCCGCATTCCCGGTTATGCGACGGTGGACACGAGCCTGTCCTATGCCCTGACGCCACATCTGGCGGTCGATGTGCGCGTCTATAACCTCTTCGACAAGGCCTATGCCGTCACCGCATACGGCGACCAGCAATGGATATTGGGCCGCCCGCGTGCGCTGGATGTGGCGCTTCGTGTCGGGTTCTGATCGGCCTTGGGGGAAGGCGGCCCTGCGGCTCGCCTTCCTCACCCATCGCTGGGTCGGGATCGTCACCTGCCTGTTCTTCGCCATGTGGTTCGGAAGCGGGCTGGTGATGCTCTATGTTCCCTATCCCTCGCTCACACCGGCAGAGATTTGGCAGGGCGCGCAGCCGATCGACTGGGTACGCGTCGGGCAGCCTCCGATGGTGCCGGATGCCCGGCGGATCACGCTGGAAATGCGCGACGCGGTGCCGGTCTGGCGGATCGAGGACCGTGACGGCGACACCCGCATCCTGTCGGCGGAGGGCGGCGCGGTCGCCCCTGTCGATGCGACGCTGGCCGCACGCGTCGCGACCCGCTTCGCCGGACCGGTTCGCCAGGTCGAGCGGATCGCCGACGATCAATGGACGGTGGCGGGCGGGTTCGACCGGCATCGCCCCTTGTGGAAGGTTGCGCTGGCCGATGCGGCCGGGACCGAACTCTATATCTCCAGCCTGACCGGCCAGCCGGTGCAGCGGACGACGCGGGTGCAGCGCCTGTGGAACTGGCTGGGCTCGGTGCCGCACTGGATCTACCCGACCCTCCTGCGCCGCGACCGGGAGAATTGGCGACAGGCGGTGATGTGGATCGCCGGACCCTGCATCGCGGTCGCGCTGACCGGCCTGTGGATCGGCATATTGCGGCTGCGGGCGGGGCGGCGGCGCTATCGCGGCGGGCGGATGACGCCCTATCGCGGCTGGATGCTGTGGCATCACGTCAGCGGGCTGGCAGGTGGCGTGATGCTGACCACCTGGATCGTCAGCGGCTGGCTGTCGGTCGATCCGGGCCACGCCTTTGCCGGGGGTGAGGCGCCTGCGGCGGTGATGGGGACCTATGCCGGGCGGGCCGGGGAGCTGCATGACCTTGCCCGGCTGGCCCGGATCGCGCCGGATGCGCGCACCGTAGAGTGGAGCGGGGACGCCGGGTTCGCGCGGATCGCGATCGACCGCGCCTCGTCGCATCCGCGCTGGCTGGAGCAGGCGACGCTGGCTCCCGCCCGGGCGGGTGATGCGTCGCGCGCCGCCATGCTGGTGCCCGGTGGACGGCGGGTGGCGCGCGAATGGCTGGTGCGGCCCGACTTCTACTGGACCGACGCGACGCGATTGCCGCTCTGGCGGTTGCGGTTCGACGATGCGGCGGCGACCTGGCTCTATGTCGACCCGATGAGCGGTGCGCTGGTCGAGCGGCAGGATCGCACGCGGCGCGCCTATCGCTGGGTCTATACGCTGCTCCACACCTGGGACTGGCCGTGGCTGACCGCGCATTATTGGGTCTGGACCGGCTGGATGTGGCTCTGGTCGCTGGCCGGGCTGGTCCTTTCGATCAGCGGTGTCGTGCTTGGGCAGCGGCGGTTGCGCCGCCCCGCGCGCGGGAAAGGGTGAAAAGCGCGCCATCGGGGTTGGCGTCTTGCGTCCGGCCCGCTTAAGTGGACGGCATGTGGCAACTCTACCAATTTCCGCTCTGTCCCTTTTCGCGCAAGGTCCGGCTGCTGCTGGGCGAGAAGGGCGTCGGATACGAATTGGTCCGCGAATCGCCGTGGCAGCGGCGCGACGAGTTCCTCGACATGAATCCCGCCGGGCAGACCCCGGTGATGGTCGATGAGGAGCGCGGCGTGTTGCTGGTCGACTCGATGGCGATCTCGGAATATTTCGAGGAGACGGTCGAGAAGTCGGCGATGATCAACGGCACCGCCGTCGGCCGCGCCGAGATCCGGCGGCTGGTGACGTGGTTCGACACGCATTTCTATCAGGACGTGACCGGCCCGCTGCTCCACGAACGCATGGTCAAGCGCGTCGCGCGCACCGGCAGCCCGGACGCCAAGGGGCTGCGCGAGGCGATGAAGGCCGCCGTCGGCCATCTCGACTATACCGACTATCTGCTCGACCATCGCAACTGGCTGGGCGGGGCGACGATGAGCCTGGCCGATCTGGCGGCGGCGGCGCAGATTTCGGTCGCCGATTATCTGGGCGGCATCGACTGGAAGGGGCATGAGCAGACCGCGCGCTGGTATCGCGGGCTGAAGAGCCGCCCCTCCTTCCGCCCGCTGCTGTCCGAGCGGATGGAGATGGTCACGCCGCCGTCGCATTACGACAATGTCGACTTCTGACGCGCCTGCCGAGCGGATCGGGATCGAGGATTTCCTGGCGGTCGACATCCGCGTCGGCACCGTCATTGCCGCCGAGCCTTTCCCGGAGGCGCGCAAGCCCGCGATCAAGCTGACCATCGACTTCGGCGAGGGGATCGGTGTGAAGCGGTCCTCGGCGCAGATCACCCGGCATTATACGCCGGAAACGCTGGTCGGGCGGCAGGTGGCGGCGGTGGTCAACTTTCCCCCGCGCCAGATCGGGCCGATGATGTCCGAGGTGCTGACGCTGGGCTTTCCCGATGCGCAAGGGGAGGTGGTGTTGATCGCGCCGGATTTGGCGGTGCCCAATGGGGGGCGGTTGTTCTGAGGTTTTCCCTCGGCCTTCGACTTCGCTCAGGCTGAACGGTGTTTTGTATCCCGCCCCAATTTCCAACCTCCGTTCAGGCTGAGCGAAGTCGAAGCCCACGCACCATCCCCTGTTAGCCTTAACATTACCCCTTGCACCCCGCGCCCCAAGGCGTACCATCCCCGTCCGACCGTAGGGACATAACCCACGGAGGACAGGAGGGGATATGAAGTCCAAACGCTGGGCCGGCCATGCGCTGGCCGCTTTGCTAACGCTCTCGGTGGCGGCACCCGCCATGGCGCAGGCCGACAAGATGGCCCCGATCGCCATACCTGCACAGCCGACCGCCATTCCGCTGAACACCGGGCCGTTGCCGGGTGCGAAGAACAAGGAAAGCTGGCACAGCCAGTATAACAGCGTGTTTGCCCGCAACGTGACCGAGGCGACGCTCACCCCCTTCCTGCCCGATCCCGCCAAGGCGACCGGTGCCGCCGTCATCGTCGCGCCCGGCGGCGGTTTCCGTACCCTGTCGATGCAGAATGAAGGCTGGGACGTGGCCAAGGCACTGGCCGATCGCGGCATTGCCGCCTTCGTCCTGAAATATCGGCTGAACCAGACACCTGCGGATATGGGCGAGTTCGAAAAATCGATGGCGGCGATGTTCTCCAGCGTGGCGCGCCCCGCCGCGCGGCCGAACCCTGAGGAGGCGTTGAAGGGCCTTGCGCCCCAGATCGCCGATTCCCGCGCCGCCTTCGCCTTGGTCCGCCAGCGGGCGGGCGAGTGGAAGGTCGATCCGACCCGCATCGGCATGGTCGGCTTTTCGGCGGGTGCGATGCTGACCGTCGCGACGGTGCTCGACGGTCAGGCCAAGCCCGCCTTTATCGGCGACATCTATGGCCCGCTCCAGCCGATGACGGTGCCCGCCGACGCGCCGCCGATGTTCGCCGCGATCGCCGCCGACGATCCGCTGTTCGCGGGCAAAGGCTTCGGCCTGATCGATCAGTGGATGGCCGCGAAGAAGCCGGTAGAGTTCCACCTTTACGGCCGGGGCGGGCACGGCTTCGGCATGTATCCGAAGGCGACGACCAGCACCGGCTGGTTCGATGCGTTTTACAGGTGGATCGTGATGGAAGGGTTTTTGAAGGCCAAATAATCCTCCCCGGTACGGGGAGGGGGACCGCCCGCAGGGCGGTGGAGGGGGTTTTCCACATAGGATGTCCCTTGTGGCGATCCCCCTCCACCATGCTTCGCATGGTCCCCCTCCCCTTGCAGGGGAGGAATTTTCTCAATCCAGGCTCTTCGACGCCTGCTCGAACAGGTCCTTCGACAGGCCTGGCGTCTCGACGATCCGCACCAGTTCGGCGCGCATCAGGGCCGAGCGCCTGGCGTCGAAGCGACGCCAGCGGCCGAGCGGCGGGAGCAGCTTGGCGGCGGTCTGCGGGTTGAGCCGGTCGAGCGCGATCAGCTGGTCCGCCAGGAAGCGATAGCCCGAACCGTCGGCGGCGTTGAACGCACGCTGGTTCACCCCGAACGCCCCCAGCACCGCCCGCGCCCGGTTGGGGTTGGCGAGCGTAAAGTCGGGATGCCGGACCAGCCGCTCGACCACCGCGCCGGTGTCGTCGCGCGACGACAGCGCCTGGGTCTGGAACCATTTGTCGAGCACCAGCCCGTTACCGGCATAGCGCGCATGGAAACGCGCCAGCGCTTCCTCGCGCTCGGGCGCGTCGGAGCTGACCAGCGTCGTCAGCGCTGCCTGCCGGTCGGTCATGTTGTCCGCCGCCTCGAACTGCGCGAAGGCCAGCGCGGCGGCATCCTCGGCACCGCTCGCCGCGATGTAGCCGAGCGCGACGTTGCGCAGGCGCCGCCGCCCCTTGGCTTCGGGCGAATAGACATAGGGTCCCTGCGCCAGCTCGGCATAGAGCCGCCGCCACGTCGGCAGCAGCGCCTGGCCCAGTTGCGTACGCAGCGCCTCGCGTGCGGCGTGGATCGCGTCCGGGTCGACCGTGGCGAGCTGGTCGCCGATGAAATTCTCCGACGGCAGCAGCACCGCCTCGGCGAGGAAGGCGGTTTCCAGCCCCTCGGACTCCAGCGTGCGGGTGACGGCGTCGATCACCGCCTGCCCCTTCACCGCGCCATGAATAGTGCCCGCGACCAGCGTGTCGAGCATCAGCTGCTGCATCGCCTCATAGCGGGCGAAGGGATCGTCGTCATGCGCGGACTGGAAGGCGAGGTCCTCGGCCGTGCGGTCGCTCTCGACCACGATGGGGGCGGAAAAGCCGCGATTGATCGACAGGACGGGACGTTCGGTGATGGCCTCGAACACGATCGTCTCGGCCACCTGGTCGAGCAGGATCAGCTTTTCGTCGGTCAGCGGACGGCCGGTCTCCGCGCCGAACAGCCGGACCTTGAGCGGGAGGAGCATCGGCTGCTTGGTCGTCTGCCCCGGCGTGGCGGGGACATGCTGGGCGAGGCGCAGCTCGGCGCGGCCGCCGCCGGGTTCGTGGGACAGCCCCGCCGAGACGCGCGGCGTGCCCGCCTGGGAATACCAGAGGCGGAATTGCGACAGGTCGACGCCGCCCGCTTCCTCCATGCAGGCGACGAAATCCTCGCAGGTCGCGGCCGTGCCGTCGAAGCGGCTGAAATACAGGTCGGTCGCGGCGCGGAACTTCACCGGGCCGAGCATGGTCGCCATCATGCGGATCAGCTCGGCGCCCTTGTTGTAGATGGTCGCCGTGTAGAAATTGCTGATCTCGATATAGCTTTCCGGGCGCACCGGATGCGCGAGCGGGCCGGAATCCTCGGGGAACTGGCTGGCGCGTAAGCCCCGCACATCCTCGATCCGCTTGACCGCGGCCGATCCCTGGTCGGCGGAGAAACACTGGTCGCGATAGACGGTGAAGCCTTCCTTGAGGCTCAGCTGGAACCAGTCGCGGCAGGTGATCCGGTTGCCCGACCAGTTGTGGAAATATTCATGCGCGACGACGGCGGCGATCGCGTCGTAATCATAATCGGTCGCGGTGTCGGGGTCGGCCAGGATGTAGCGGCTGTTGAATATGTTCAGCCCCTTATTCTCCATCGCGCCGAAGTTGAAATCGTCGACCGCGACGATGTTGAACACGTCCAGGTCATATTCCCGGCCATAGACCCGCTCGTCCCACGCCATGGAGAGCTTCAGCGCATGGAGCGCATGGTCGGTCTTGGGCAGGTCGGCGGCGCGGACCCAGATGCCCAGTTGCACCTTGCGCCCGCTCATCGTGGTGAAGGTGGAAGCGTTGACCGCCAGATCGCCCGCGACCAGCGCGAACAGATAGGATGGCTTGGGGAAGGGGTCGTGCCACTCGGCCCAATGCGTGCCGTCGTCATTGTCGCCATTCGCCACCGGATCGCCATTGGCGAGCAGCACCGGGTAGCGCAGCCGGTCCGCCGTCATCCGCACCCGGTAGACGCTCAGCACATCGGGCCGGTCGGGGAACCAGGTGATGCGGCGAAACCCTTCCGCCTCGCACTGGGTGCAGAGGTTTCCCCCCGAGGCATAAAGGCCCATGAGCTGGGTGTTGCTTTCGGGCGCGATCGAAACCTCGGTCTCGACGACATGGCTGTCGCCGGTCAGCGGCACGACCAGCTGTTCGCCCTCGATCCGCCAGTCGTTGACGGCGACGCCATCGACCGTGACCGACAGCGGCGTCTGGCCTGCGCCGTCGAGCCGCAGGGGTTCGTCATGCGCGCCGCTGCGCGTGACGGTCAGCGCGGCGCGGACACGGGTGTCGGCGGGGTCGAGCGCGAAGTCCAGCGTGATCTGCGGCACCTCCCAGGCGGGGGGGCTGTAATCCTCGCGCCGGATGGCGGCGGGGGTGGTGCTGGGCTGGGCGGCGCTGCGCTGAATGTCCATGACGCGGATATAGCCGGGCGGGACCGCCGCGACCACCGGGCTGGTCAGGAAAAACCGGACAGCGTGTCCTGGGCGGGATCGACAATCAGATATGCCCATTTTCCCTCTCCCCTATCCAGGGGAGAGGGAAAATGGGGGCAGCCTAGATGGCACTCCGCCCTAAGCGGGGTTGATCGGTCGAGATGGCGTGATACGCCTATGCCACACCATTTCCCCGAAAGGTCCTGCATGTCGCGTATGACGGCTCTGTTGCCGCTGCTTCTCCTGTCCACCGCCGCGATCGCGCATGATCACGATCACCTGCCTTATCAAACCACTGGCACCGCGCCGGTCGAGGCGAAGGCGACGCGCAGCCCGGCCGAACGCAACGCCGTCATCACAGCGCCTCTCCCCGAGGATCAGGCGGCGATGAAGGCACATGTCATGTTCCTGGCGTCGGACGCGATGGCCGGACGCGAGGCGGGGACCCGCGACTATGACATCGCCGCGCAATATGTCGCCGCGCAATTCTATGCGGCGGGCTTGCGGCCCGGCGGCGACCAGGGCGGCTATCTGCAGAAGGTGCCGCTGGTCGCGTACAATGTCGCCGACAAGGGCAGCGCCTTGTGGACCCCGGCGGGCGGCCAGGCACAGGAACTGGTCTTCGGCGAGGACTTCGTGCCATCGCCCGTGCCCAACGCGAAGGAAACCAGCCTGTCGGCGCCGGTCGTCTTTGTCGGTTACGGCATCGATGCTGCGCAATATGGCCTGACCGATTACAAGGGCGTCGATGTGCGCGGCAAGATCGTCGCCTTCGTCCCCGGTACGCCGGCAGGGCTGGGCGGCGAGGAGCGCGCCTTTTTCGGGTCGGCGGCGAACAAGGCCTCGCTGGCGGCGGCGCGCGGCGCGGTCGGCGCGATCCAGGTCGACATGCCCCGCGCCGGAGGACGGCAGCGGCCCTTCGCCTCGCTGGCCCGCTATTACAATGCGCCGCGCGTGACCTGGGCGAACCCGGACGGCACCGCGCATGCCATGACGCCGACGACCCCGGTGCTCGGCACCCTGTCGCAGGCGGGCGCGGCCAAGCTGTTCGGCAAGGGCTGGGACGCGGTGGTCAAGGCCTCCGCCGCGCCGAAGCCCGCCTATAAGCCGCTGACTGCCAGGGGGCAGCTGACGGTTTCGTCCAAGACCAGCTTCAAGCCGATGGACAGCAGCAATATCGTCGGCCTGATCCCCGGCAGCGACCCCAAGTTGAAGGACGAGGTCGTCGTCCTGTCCGCGCATCTCGACCATATCGGCACCAACGAAGGGGGCGAGGGCGACCGGATCAACAACGGCGCGCTCGACAACGCCATCGGCATCGCCAGCCTGATCGAGGAGGCCAAGCGCTTCAAGGCCGCCACCCCGCCCAAGCGCACCGTCCTGTTCCTGGCGGTGACGGCGGAGGAAAAGGGGCTGGTCGGCTCCGACTATTTCGCCAACCACCCGACCGTGCCGCTGAAATCGATCGTCGCCGACGTCAATCTCGACATGCCGATCCTGACCTACAAGTTCGAGGATATGGTGGTGTTCGGCGCGGACCGCTCGACCCTGGGGCCGATCGTGCGCAAGGCGGTGGCGGCGATGGACCTGCCCGTCTCGCCCGATCCGATGCCCGAGGAAGGCATTTTCGTCCGCTCCGACCATTTCCGCTTTGTGCAGAAGGGCATTCCCTCGGTCTTCCTGTGGCCGGGTCAGAAGGGGCCGGGCAAGGCCGCGGTCGAGGATTTCATGAGCCACCGCTATCACCGGGTCGGCGACGAGATCGACCAGGGCATCGACTGGAGCCAGGGGCCGCGCTTCGTCAGCGTGAACTACGCCATCGCGCGCGAGATCGCCGACGCGCCCGAACGGCCGGTGTGGAACAAGGGCGATTATTTCGGCACGCTCTACAAGGGACCGATGGCGGGCAAGTGAACAAGCCTCGGGCCTGGCACCAAATCCCCCAACCCCCGCTCGGGATAGACTTCGGCGCATAGCGCCGAAGTCGGAGGCCATGCGGGACCGCTGGTACATGTGCTTCGACTCCGCTCAGCACGAACGGAGATTGAGGCGATAGGCGGTTCATCATGGACGGAGACCAAAATCCCCTCCATTCGTTCAGCCTGAGCGAAGTCGAAGGCCACGCGGAAACGCTGGTATGTGTACTTCGACTTCGCTCAGTGCGAACGGAGGTTGGGTTGGTGGTCATGATGACGGCAGGCAGTTTCAAGGTATGAGCCGTTTGTTCGTCTTCGGCATGGGCTATGCCGCGGGTCATCTGGCGGCGTTGCTGCAAGGGCGTGGCTGGTCCGTGGCGGGGACGACCCGTGACGGGCGCGGCGGCACGCTTCGCTTCGACGATCGGGAACGGGTGGAGGCGGAGATCGCCGCCGCCACGCATATCCTGTCCTCCGTCCCGCCCGAGGGCGAGGTCGATCCGGTTCTCGTCACCTATGGCGTACAACTGGCCAAGTCGAACGCATGGCTCGGCTATCTGTCCTCGACCGGCGTTTATGGTGACGCGAAGGGCGCATGGGTGGACGAAACCGCGCCTATCGGCTCGGGACGGCGCGCGGCGCGGGCGGCGGCGGATGCGGATTGGCAGGCCTTGGGCGCGCGGGTGTTCCGGCTGCCCGGCATCTATGGCCCCGGCCGCTCGCCGATCGACCGGGTTCGTGCCGGTCGCGCGCACCGGGTCGGCCTGCCCGGACAGGTGTTCAGCCGGGTGCATATCGCCGACATCGTCTCGGGCGTGATCGCCGGGTTCGACGGTCCGGCGGGCGCGTACAATCTCTCCGACGATTTCCCGTGCGATCAGGACGCGGTGGTGTCCTACGCCGCCACGCTCGCCGGACTGCCGCCGCCACCGCTCATGCCGCTGGAGAGCCTGTCGGCGGCGGCGCGTGGTTTCTATGCCGAGAACCGGCGGGTGGCGAACGGCAAAGCCAAGCGCGTGCTGAACTGGCGTCCGCGCTATCCCGATTACCGGTTGGGCCTGCGCGCCTTGAGCGCGATGACCAGCCCCGCCGCCGTCACCGCCGCCCCCGCGCCCGCCAGCAGCGACCAGCGATAACCCTCGAACACCGTCGACAGGCTCATCGCGATGACCGGCACGATGACGCTGGAATAGGCCGCCTTGGCCGGGCCGATCGCGCGCAGCACCCGGTAATAGAGCGGGAAGGCCAGCGCCGAGGCGAACAGGCCGAGATAGAGGATGCCGAGCACATAGCCGGTGCGCATCTCGAACACCGGCGGCCCGTTCAGGCTATAGGCGATGACCGCATCCAGCGCCGAGCCGATCAGCATCGCGACGCTGAGGGTAGCGTGCATCGGGAAGCGCTTGGCGGTCCTGGTCGCCTGCATGACGTTCGCCGTGGAGGCGGACAGGATCGCCACGATGGTCAGCGCGATGCCGGTCAGCGCGCGGGCTGGCCCCGCCGGATCGACCCGCGCCTCGTGAACGAAGAGCAGCGCCGCCCCCGCCATCGCGATGGCCGAGCCGACCAGCAGCTGCCGCCCCATGCGCTGCCCCAGGAACAGGCGCGCGAACCCGGCATTGGGGATCAGCAGCATCGCAAACACGACCGCGACCAGCCCGGAGGTGATGTAGCCCTCCGCATGATAGACGAAGTTGAAGTTCAGGACGAACTGGAACAGACCGATTCCGGCGGCGAACAGGAGGCCGGTGGTGCCCAGCCGGAAACTCTCCCGCTTGGCCAGCGCGAAGGCGCCCATGGCGAGGCCACCGACCAGGAAGCGATAGCTGACCGACCAGGTGGCGGGCACCACCGAAATCTGGTCGCGGATGACCAGCCAGGTCGACCCCCAGATCAGCGTGACGATCGCAAAGGGGATCAGGACGGCGGCGCGGGTCGAGCGGGGGGCGGTGTCGAACTCGCTCACAGTTTGGAGATCGCGTCGGCGAGACGGGCGACATGGTGCGCGTCGGTGTCCCAGGCGGTGACGAGCCGGATTTCACCCTCCGCCCAGTCATAGAAATCGAAGCCCTGTGCGCGGAGCGTCGCCGCTTCCTCCGGCGTGGCGCGCAGGAAGACCTCGTTCGCCTCTACGGCATGGACCAGACGCTCACCCGCCGCCTCGGCCAGTCGCTCGGCACAGGCATTGGCGAGCGCGCCGTTGGCGATCCACAGGTCGTTCTCGACCATCGCCAGCACCTGTGCCGCCAGATAGCGTCCCTTGGACATCAACAGCCCGGCGCGCTTGCGGCGGCGGCGGGTGGCGTCGGCGAGGCCGGGCTTGAAGAAGACCAAGGCCTCGGCACTCATCGCGCCATTCTTGACGAAGCCGAAGGACAGCGCGTCGACGCCCGACTGCCAGGTCAGCGCGGCGGGCGTGCAGCCCAGCCGCGCCACCGCATTGGCGAAGCGCGCGCCGTCCATGTGGAAGCCCAGGCCCCGTTCCTTCGCCAGCGCGCCGATCGCGGCGACCTCCTCGGGGTTGTAGACCCGGCCATATTCGGTGGCGTTGGTGATCGACACGGCGTGCGGCTGGACCCGGTGGACGTCGTTGGCGATGGCGTCGATCAGGATGCGGATCGTGCCGGGGGTCAGCTTGGCCCCCTCGCCATCGGCCAGCATCAGCTTGGCGCCGTGCGTGTAGAATTCGGGTGCGCCGCCCTCGTCATTCTGGATATGCGAGTCGCGGTGGCAGACCACGCCGCCATAGGGTGGGCAGAGCGCGGCCAGCGCCAGGCAGTTGGCGGCGGTGCCGGTGGGCACCCACAACACCTCCACCTCGGTGCCGAACAGCTCGGACAGGCGCCCGTCCAGTGCCCTGGACCAGCGGTCGCCGTCATAGGCGGTGTCCATCTGGTCGGCGCCGGCGATGGCCTCCATCACCTTGGGATGGATACGGGCGGCATTGTCCGAGAAAAAGCGCATGGCCCATGCGTTTGGGGGAGGCGGCGGAACAGGTCAACACCGCTCCCCCATATGGTGCGTCAGTGTGGCGCGAGGCCCAGTTCGACGCCGGTCTTGTCGTGCAGTGCGAAACGGTCGACCAGGTCGGCGCTCGCCTGGTTATAGCCGATCACCTCGACGCTGGCGCCGTCGCGGCGCAGCCGGGCGACGATCTTGTCGAGCGCACCCACGCCCGAAATGTCCCAGAAATGCGCCGCCGACACGTCGATCACGACATCGCGGCCCGGCTCGGCCTGGAAAGCGCGGGTGAAGCGGTCGACCGAGGCGAAGAAGATTTGCCCCGTGACCCGGTAGCGGATCGTGCCCGCATCCTCGGTCCGTGCGACCCCGAACAGGCGGCGGACCTTTCCGGCAAAGAAGATGCCCGACAGCAGCACGCCCGCGGCCACGCCCTTCGCCAGATCATGGGTCAGGACGACCACCGCCACCGTGACCAGCATGACCACCGAGGAGGTCGGCGGATGGCGGCGCAGGTTCGGGATCGAGTTCCAGCTGAACGTGCCGATCGACACCATCACCATGACGGCGACCAGCGCGGGCATCGGAATACGCCCCACAAAGGGGCCAAGCCCGGCGAGCAGGATCAGCAGCACGACACCGGCGGTCAGCGTCGACAGCCGCTTGCGCCCGCCGGAGGTGACGTTGATGACCGACTGGCCGATCATCGCGCAGCCGCCCATGCCACCGACCAGCGCGGCGGCGATGTTGGCGCCGCCCTGTCCCATGCATTCGCGACGCTTGTCGCTGTCGCTGTCGGTCATGTCGTCGACGATCTGCGCGGTCAGCAGCGATTCGAGCAGGCCGACGGCGGCCATGGTCAGCGAATAGGGCAGGATGATGCGCAGCGTTTCCCATGTCAGGGGCACGTTGGGCAGGACCAGGCTGGGCAGCCCTTCGGGCAGGCGGCCCATGTCGCCGACCGTGCGCACCGGCAGGCCCATGGCGATGCTGACCGCCGCCAGCACCAGGATCGCGACCAGCGGCGAGGGCACCGCCTTGGTGACGCGCGGCAACAGATAGATGATGGCAAGCCCGGCGGCGACCATCGCATAGCTGTGCCAGGTCACGCCGGTCAGTTGCGGCAGCTGCGCCATGAAGATCAGGATGGCGAGCGCATTGACGAAGCCCGTGATGACCGAGCGCGACACGAACTGCATCACGAGGTCGAGGCGCAGCAGTCCCGCGCCGATCTGGATGACGCCCATCAGGATCGTTGCGGCGAACAGATACTCGACACCATGCTCGCGGACCAGCGGCACGACGACGACCGCCACTGCGGCGGTCGCGGCGGAGATCATCGCAGGCCGCCCGCCGGTGAAGGAAATGACGATCGCGATCGCGACCGACGCATAGAGTCCGACGCGCGGATCGACGCCCGAGATGATCGAAAAGCCGATCGCCTCGGGGATCAGCGCGAGGGCGACGACCAGTCCGGCGAGCACGTCGCGGCCAGCCTCGCCCGGGCTCGTGAACCATTGGGTTCGATAGGTTTGAACAGTCATGGAATACCAGAATTTCGCGCATGGCGACGCGCGTCCTGACGTCAGGAGCGGGGATAGGGCCATGCATTCTGTTGTCCGGCGGATCGGCGGCCGGAATAGCCACCCGGAATTTCACCGGGTCCTTGCGAATGACCGCGCGTTTAACGGGGAAGGGGTGGAGAGGGCAAGCCCCTTCCGGCTCACCGTTTTTGTTCGCGCAGAGGAGCGGAGGACGCGAGAGAGCGATCGACATTCCTCCCCTGTAAGGGGAGGTGGCAGGCCGAAGGCCTGACGGAGGGGTGTAGCCGTTGGTCAGGTGGGACTGCACTCACCCCTGCCGACACCCCTCCACTATCCTGCGGATGGTCCCCCTCCCCTTACAGGGGAGGAATTGAGCAGATCGCTTCTCTGCGTCCTCCGCGCCTCTGCGCGAACCCGATCATCTTCGCGTCATCGCGGCTTCGCGCGAACAAGGATGGATCCCGCGAAGCCGCGACGGCGCGAAGAGCGACAAGAGGTCTCCCGCCCGAAAGCGTGCGCTATTCCTCTTCGTCACGTTCGTCGGGCGGGCGGCGATCCTCCGGGGGCGGACCGGCGCGGTCGGGGCGGCGGCGGCCGGGGCCGACGGTGATCGAGCCATCGTCGCCGGTGCGTACGTCCAGGCCCAGACCCTGGATGATCTCACCGACCGGATCGCTTTCGGTCGGGATCATCTCCTCGTCCATGCCATTGGAGATGGCGTCGGGATCGACCTCTTCCTGCACCACGGGGGCGGCCACCGGCGGGATGTCGAGCGCGGACTGCATGAAGGCGCGCCAGATGCGCGCGGGCACGCCGCCGCCCGACAGGCCGGGATTGGGTGTGTTGTCGTCATTGCCGACCCACACGCCGACCACCAGATCGCGCGCGAAGCCGACGAACAGCGCGTCGCGCGAATCCTGCGTCGTCCCCGTCTTGCCATAGGCATCTACGGTCAGCAGCGCCTGCCGCCCCGTGCCCGTCTTGATCGAGGAGGACAGCAGGTCGAGCATCCCGTCATGCACCGCCGAGGAGAAGCCGGTCTTGCGCTCGGTCAGCGACTGGTACCAGCCCTTGTCCTTGACGTCGTTCAGCCCGCGCGCGGCGACCGGATAGCTTTCATTGGCGACCGCGGCATAGGCGGCGGTCAGCTCCAGCAGGCTGACGGTCGAGGTGCCGAGGCCGATGGTCGCCTCGTTCGGGATCGGCGTGGTGATGCCCAGGTCGCGCGCCGCCTTGATGACCGACTTCACGCCGACTGCCTGGGTCAGCCGCGCCGCCGCCACGTTGGACGAGCGGGCGAACGCCTGGCGCAGCGTGATCTTGCCCAGATAGCGGCCATCGCTGTTGCGCGGCTTCCACCCGGCGATATCGACCGGCTCGTCCTCGATGGTCGAGTCCGGCGTCATGCCCGAGCGCAAGGCGGCGAGATAGACGAACAGCTTGAACGCCGAACCCGGCTGGCGCCGCGCCTGGGTGGCGCGGTTGAACGGGCTCTTCGAATAATCCTTGCCCCCGACCATCGCGACGACGCGGCCGTCGGGGCGCATCGCGACCAGCGCGACCTGCGCCTGGTTCAGCCCGGCGCTGCGCACCGTGCGCTCGGCGATCCGCTGAAGCCGGGGGTTGAGCGTGGTCTGGACGGTCGCCTCGGTCTTGATCTCGCCCGCCTGGTCGCGCGCCTCGGGCAGCACCCAGTCGGCGAAATAGGTGCCGCTGGGCAAGGTCTCGGGTCGCGAGGCGAGCACGCGCTGCGGCTGGACGGCATCGGCCTCCGCCTTGGTCAGGAAGCCCGCATCCTCCATCGCCGCGACGACCACCGCCTGCCGCGCGCGTGCGCCCTTGAGATTGGTGGTGGGGGCCAGGCGTGAGGGCGCCTTGACCAGACCCGCCAGCATCGCGGCCTGGCCGATGTTCAGCTTGTCGGGCGTGCGGCCGAAATAATGTTTCGACGCGGCGGTGATGCCGTACACATTGTCGCCGAAATAGACGTTGGACAGATAGCGCGACAGGATCTCGTCCTTGGTCAGCCACGCCTCCAGCCAGAAGGCGATCATCGCCTCGCGGATCTTGCGCCCCGCCGTCCGGTCGGAATCGAGGAACGCGTTCTTCGCCAGCTGCTGGGTGATGGTCGATCCGCCCTCGCGCACCCCGCCCGAGCCGATATTGTGCCAGGCGGCGCGCAGGATACCGCGCGGGTCGATGCCCCAGTGCGAATAGAAGCGCCGGTCCTCGATCGCCATGAACGCCTCGCGCACATGGGCGGGCAGCTTGGCGGCATCGACCGGCGCGCCGATGATCGCCCCGCGCCGGGCAATGGGCGTGCCGTCATCGGCGGTCAGCGTGATCGAGGGCGGCGTCGGCGGCTGGAGCGAGCGCGACAGCGGCGCGGTGACGGCCAGCCAGGCGATGGCGATGACCAGCAGGATGATGCCCGCCCCCATGCCCCGCGCGATCCACCGGCCCCAGCGGATATTCCGACGCGGCCGCTCGGGCGGCGCATCGTCTTCATCGGGGCCGAAGGTCCAGCTCTGCGTCTCCGCATCATAGAGCGGATAATGGGGTCCCACCGGCTCGTAAGGACGGTCCAGGGGGGTACGATCGGGATTGAACGGGTCGGGGCGCATCACAGGGTTCCGGTGGTCGGCCACTCGCGTGTATTACTCCACCAGAACACCGCGCGCAAGCTCATGCACGCGTTTACCCTGTTTGCGGCACCTCCGGCAAGCGCTCCGCCGGGGGCGTGTCGGTGATGAGGCCCGCCCGGTGCGCGACGATGGTCGGGACCAGCGCCTGCCCCGCCACGTTGATCGCGGTCCGTCCCATGTCGAGGATTGGATCGATGGCCAGCAGCAGCCCCGCACCCTCCAACGGCAGGCCCAATGTGGACAGCGTCAGCGTCAGCATGACGACCGCGCCGGTCAGCCCGGCGGTCGCCGCCGAGCCCAGCACCGATACCAGCACGATCAGCACATAATCGCCGACATGCAGCGGCAGGCCATAATATTGCGCGACGAACAGCGCCGAGATGGCGGGATAGATGGCGGCGCACCCGTCCATCTTGGTGGTCGCGGCAAAGGGGACCGCAAAGGCCGAATAGGCGCGCGGTACGCCCAGCCGCCGCTCCACCGCGTCTTCGGTCACGGGCAGGGTGGCGATTGACGAGCGCGAGACGAAGCCCAGCTGGATGGCGGGCCAGGCGGCGGCGTAAAAGCGCCTGGGCGACATGCCATTGGCAAGCAGCAGCAGCGGATAGACGACGAACAGCACTAGGCCGAGGCCGATATAGACCGCCAGCGCAAAGCTGCCGAGCGCGAACAGCGACTGCCAGCCATAGCGCACGATCGCATTGCCCAGCAGTGCGCCCGACCCGAGCGGGGTCAGCCGGATCACCCAGGACAGGATGCGCCGGAAGATGGCGAGCGCCGAGGCGTTGAACGACAGGAAGCCCTCGCCCTTGTCGCCGACCCGCACCGCCGCGACACCGATCGCGACCGCCATGACGATGATCTGGAGGATGTTGAACGACAGCCCGGTCTTCAGTGCGCCGCCGTCGCCCGCACTGGTCGAGGCGGACAGGCCCAGGATGTTGGACGGGATCAGCCCGCGCAGGAAGTCGAGCCACGAGCCCGCCGTATCGGGCCGCACCGCGCTGCCCGCCGCGACGCCCGCGTGCAGGCCGGGTTGCAGCACGGTGCCCAGCGTCAGCCCGATGGTAACGGCGATCAGCGCGGTGATCGCGAACCAGATGAAGGTGGCCGCGACCAGCCGGGCGGCATTGTTCAGGTCGCGCAGCGCCGCGATCGACGCGACGATGGCGGTGAACACCAGCGGGACGACCAGCACCTTGAGCAGCTGGACGAAGCTCTCACCGACGATGCGCAGGCCCTCGGCCAATCCGGCCAGGCCCTGCGACCGGGCGAGCAGGCCGAGCAGCAGGCCCACGGCCATGCCGACGAACACCTGCGCGCCGAAAGAAAAACGGAATCTCATCCGACCATAGCTAGCAAGCCGGCGAAACGATCCCAATCAAGTTTTGCGTGGGGGTAAGAAAGCTCCCCATTGCGGCCTTTTGAGAAGGCTGGGGGAGAATGGTGCTGCCGGTGAGGATTGAACTCACGACCTCAGCCTTACCAAGGATGCGCTCTACCACTGAGCTACGGCAGCACTCGCGTTTCACCGCGGGAAGCGCGCCTAGAGACGATTGGGCGGGCATTGTCAAGCGCCCTTTGTGCGGATTATGCGAAATGCCATGGCAAAAGACGAACGGGCGGAGCGGCTGGCGGCGGCGCTCCGGGAAAATCTGAAACGGCGAAAGGCCCAGGCACGAGAGCAGGGCGAAGGGCCTGCGCCCGATCCCGCCCCGCGCGACGAACCCGCCTGAACGTTCAGCGGGGGGCGATCAGCCCCAGGACCAGGGTCAGGCCGCCCAGACCCAGCGACAAGGCCCAGCGCAACCTGGCCCAGCCCGTGACCGCCCGCATCGCATCGCCGATCCGAAGGTCGGCGAGCGGCGTGATCATGATGACGAGGCCCAGCAGGATCGACGCGACCCGGATCGAGCCGCCCGCCAGTAATGGCGGCAGCAACAACGCCCATCCGATCAGGCTGGGCAGCACCGCCACCAGATAGGGCCAGCCCCGATCGTCGCGGCGCAGCAGCGCCTCCATCCACCACATGCCGCCCAGGAAGGACAGGATGAGCGCGCCGTAGAGCCCGCCGCCGATGGTCGCGGGCAGGGACAGCGCCGGGTCGACCAGCGCCAGCGTGACGCAGAGCAGGGGCGGCAGGACTCCGGCCACGCCCAGGATCAGCGGTGGTCGTGGCAGATGGTCGTGATTCATCGCGGCATTCCCGGAACGTGACGTTGCGGGGTGGCTACGCAGGGGCCGTGCGATGGTTCATTTGGGGCAAACACGATCCCCCCAGTGGCGGGGAGGACGCCATATGAATCCACCCCTCCCCTTCA
>NZ_BBPI01000057.1 GCF_000787715.1 Sphingomonas parapaucimobilis NBRC 15100 | reverse complement strand
GACATCCTCTCCTCGGGGTCCCCATCAAGTACCACTTGGTGGGGAAAACAGTATTCGCGGACTCTATTGCCTGGTGGCCATAGCGTCGGTGTCCCACCCGATCCCATCCCGAACTCGGCCGTGAAACCCGACTGCGCCAATGGTACTACTGCTCAAGCAGTGGAAGAGTAGGGCGTCGCCAGGCATTATAGTCCGCGTATACACAAAACCCATTCACAACCTCACACCCCCGCGGGGTGGAGCAGCCCGGTAGCTCGTCAGGCTCATAACCTGAAGGCCGCAGGTTCAAATCCTGCCCCCGCAACCATCGCTATAAAACCCGACACGCCGCCCCCAAGGGCGGCGTTGTCGTTTGCGCGCCTGGCAGGCTGGACGGGTGATCCAGCAGCCAGTTCCCCACTTCCGTACGCCTGTCGTCAATGATCGACGAAAGTCGGATGGGCGCCCAGCGGCTGATACCTAAAACTCATATCCTGGCGGCGCTCTATCGAACGATACATAAGTACGGCGTGAAGGCCGCGGATTGTGCGGTTTGGGGTGAGTGCGGCCAGTGCGGTGCGGTGGGCGGCGCGTCAGCGGAATCCGGGAAAGCCCGCGGCCAAACCGCAGGGCGGTGACATGCGCTCAGCCGCGACCGAGGCCAAGGCAGTGCGGATCTGGGCGCTGTACGAAGCGGCGTCCGATATCACCCTTGCCGAATTGCGCGTGGCGCTGGCCGACGAGGGGATCGCGGTGGCGGTATCGACGCTGTGGCGGTTCTTTGCGCGCCACGGGCATATGCGCAAAAAGAGACCGGCCATGCGCAGGCACAGGATCGCCCCGACGTCCTGAGCGCCCGCGAGGCCTGGTTCGACGGCCAACTCGACCTTGACCCGGAAAAGCTGGTCTTCGTCGACGAAACCGGTGCCAGCACGAAGATGGCGCGCCGCTACGGACGTGCCCCGCGTGGACAGCGGCTGCGCATGGCCGTGCCGCACGGCCACTGGAAGACAATTACCTTCGTCGGGGGCTTGCGCCAGCCAGGGCATGACCGCCCCGCTCGTGATCGATAGCCCGATGACCGGGGCGTGGTTCGCAGCCTGGGTCGCCCAGGTGCTCGTTCCGACGCTGAAAACCCGGCGATGTCGTGATCCTCGACCACCTGCCTGCCCACAAGAGCGCTGCGGCTCGAACGGCGATCGAGGAACGTAGTGCCCGGCTGCTCTTCCTTCCGCCCTATTCGTCCGACTTCAACCCGATCGAAAACGCCTCTGCCAAGCTGAAAGCGCTCCCGTGTAGAGCCTGGCCCATAGTGTATTCTTCCGCTCGCTTGCGGATAATGCACCATCAATCGCCGGGACCAAACATCGGGTTGCGCCACGCGAATGCGAGGAACTGGGACTCCTCGGCCTTGCTGAAATTGTCGTCCGCCTCAACAATAAGAGTTCGGCGACCATCCCGTAGTCTCGGCCCCCAGGCCATACCCTCAAGATTGTCGATTTTACGACCCTGATACCGCTCCGGCAGGTCGAGCAGCACCGCGCGGGTCATTGGGGCAGCCGGGCAGGATGTCAGTGCTGGACAGGACAGGATATCGGTCGTTCGATCGGCGATGCCCGACAGAACGATCCTGGCCATGACGCCCTTGCGCGCATCAAAGGGAAGGATGCGCTCGATCGACAAAAAATGCCGGTCGTCGATCGCCAGCAACTCGGATACGCTATATCGCCCGCCGGGTACCTCATACAGATATTGATGAAGCGGCTTGCCGCTTTTCGGGTCGAAGCTGGTCAGCCGGTGGCGCATGACCGTGTTGGATTCGCCATCGGCCTGGCCGTCCTGATAGGCGGGTGCCTCGTTAATCGCGTAGACTGTGCCCTGCGGCCCGACCGCCAATCCTTCGATCACCCCGTTTGACACCGCGCCGAGCGTTCGGTTGTCGTCGTAGAGATACGCAGCCGGCAGCGAAAAGCGGCGCAGGATGCGTCCCGTCGCATCGCTCTCATAGATGGCGGGTTGAACGCGCCGGGCGGGGTCGGCACTCCAAGTCCCCTCCGACGACCAATAGACGTTGTTTCCACGGGCATGACGAATAGCCTCGGGGTCGACCACCGAGCGATCGGTGGGGAATGGCGTGCCATGGGCGTCACGCAGCGACACCTGCCCGTTCAACCGCACCCGCATCCGGTGGCGCACCGGATCGAGCGTGATCGACAGCCGGTAAAAGCGTGGCGGCCGTCCGTCGCCCTTGTCGTCCGAAATGGCAAGATAGTCACCGCCAGGCAGGCGGTCGAGTCCGGACAATCCACCCACCGCGATGCCCTGAAGGCGAGTATCATGGGGGATCGCCGTCATGCCGATCAGTGTCAGCTCCGGGGCCTTGGCCTGCTCCGCCATGGAGGATGCTTGCACGAACCCGGCCGCCAGCATCGCCACCACACCCCGTATCGTCTTGCGCGTCATCATCTGTTCCCCCGCCTCATGACCAAAGTCCGGACGCAACGGGGCTTTCGCGCCGTTGCGTCCGGGCCGTTCCGTTCCGAAGATTGTATCAGAACTGGAAATGGACGCTTGCGATCAGCGTGCGCGGATTGCCGAAATTGAAGAAGCCGCCATTGCTCGTGGCCGTGCCCAGATTGGAAAAATAGGCCTTGTTGAGCAGGTTGACGACGTTCAGCTGGATATAGGTCTTTTTCAGGCCGACCCAGTCCATGCCGATCTGGGCATCCAGATCAACCAGCGTATAGCCCGCCGCCTTCACGTCGTTGACATCGGTCACGAAGCGGTCGCCGACATGCTTGGCCGACAGTCCGATCACGCCGAACGGCAGGTTGACCTGCGCCCGGCCGCCATATTGCCAGTTGGGCGTATCGACCAACGACTTGCCCTTCGTCGCAATGGCCACTTTGCCCGTCGCGGCGTTCATGACATCGTCCTTCAGCGTGGCGGTCATGTAAGACGTGAAGCCGTAGAGCGACAGCCATTTGGTCGGACTGATCGACAGCGAGGCATCGATGCCCTTGCTGTCGACCGCGCCGACATTGCGCGCGGTGCTGATCGTCCCGCCGCCCTCTACCGGGGTAGTCACGTTGACGATGCGATTGTCGTAATGGATGTACCAGCCGCCCAGCTGCGCCTGCGCGATCCCCATGGTGTAGCGAAGACCGAGATCATAGGAGTCGGTCCGCTCGGGCCTTGCCTCATCGCCGAGCGGGCGAACGACCTTGTCGTCATAGGCATAGACTTCGGTGCTCGGCGCAGAGAAGCCCTTGGTATAGCTGCTGAACAGGCTGAGCACCGGCGTCATCTGCCAGGTCAGGCCGACATTGGGCAGGAGCGCGCGATATTCCTTGATGCGACCCGTATAGGGCGGCGCGAATTTCGCGGTCCGGCTGTCGGCCTGGACCTGCGCCTGGGTCTGCGACGTACAATAGGCTTCGTTGCTGCTGCCCGGAATGGTGTAGCAGTAATTGTTCATGTTGCGCCGGAACAGCGCGGCGCGCAGGCCAACCGTCAGCGATAGGGAATCGTCGAATGGCTTGCCGCGATATTCGCCCGACAGCTGATGCAGGATCGAATAGGTCAGGCGATGGCGCTTGTTGAGCCCATGACCGGCTGCATCCAGCATCGCATGGGGATTGCTGACATCGCTCGTGCTGAAGGGCAGCCAGGGCGTACCATCGGGGCGCAGATAGCTGGCCTCGCCAGTCTGCAGCGTCCGGGCGCGATCCCAGGTATAGGCCAGGCGCAGAAGGTTGTTCGGATCGATATCATACCGTAGGCCCGCGATCGCGATCAGGCGGTTGGTCAGGGTATTGGACGGGTAATAGGCGCGGACATAGTCCAGCGTATCGCCATCGCCGTTGAGATCGCGGCCTTTGGCAACGCCCGCCCCGATGCGCCCGAACTGGTTGCCATTGGCCCCCTTTGTGCCCGCATTGGCGTCGCTTTCGGCAAACACCGTCGAACCGCCGCCATTGGCGCGGGTATAGGTATAGCCGCCATCCAACGAGAAGGTCACGCGGTCCGTCAGGGTGAACAGACTGTTGAATCGGAGATTGCCGGTATCGACCGGGTTCAGGCCGATCTGCCGCGTATTGGTGCAGCTCGACCGGTCGTCCTGTACCGTGCCGTTCGCGGCCTGAAGCTGCGACGGAAGCGCACAGATGGGGCTTTTAAGATAGCTGTTGCTCTGGTCGGCGAACAGCTTGTCGAACTGGGCACGGGTCAGGTCGACCCGAACCGGCCCGTTCGTGGATGCCGGATAGGGATTGCCGAGCACGCTGTTGATGTTGGCGAGCGAGGGCGTGCCATAGCCGTTGTTGCGATGTTGGTACCAGAAGCCGGCAAGGGACAGGAAGTCCTTGCCACCCAGAGGCTGATAGATCCGCGCATTATATTGGCTCTTGCGGACATTGGCGTAGCGATAGAGATCGTAGCTCTGGCTGCTGGCCGAAACCCAGGCGCGCGTCCCGCTGGACGTCAGATCACCCGTGTTGATCAGGCCGAAGACGCGGTTCATGTTGCCGCTGCCATGCGAATAGACCGCCGTCGCGCTCATTGCCTCGGTCGGCAGGATCGTGCGGTAATTGACCGTACCGCCCGCCGCGCTGGCCGTCGGCGAGTCCACATCGGTCGACCCGAAATTGACGTTGACCGATTGGACCAGTTCGGGATCGATCTGCTGGTTGGCATAGATGGCATAATTGCCCGCATCGTTCAGCGGCAGGCCGTCAAAGGTAAAGGCGATGCGGCTGGCGTCGAAGCCACGCATGCGAATGCCGCCGCCATTGCCGCCATAAGGGTCGCCCGCGACATAGTTGACGCCGGGCACCAGGTTGATCGCGTTGAAGATCGACTGTCCCGGCACGGTGTGCTCGATATAGTCCTGCGTCACGATCGCACGCGCCTTGGGCGAGTTGGGCAGTTCCATGACCACGGACTTGCGCACCCGCTGGGCCGTCACGACGACATCGTCCTTGGCCTGATCTTCGGCGGCGATTGTGCCAGCCGTCTGGGCAAGTGCCATTTGGGGGATCAGGGCGCACAGGCAAACGCCACCGATACCGGCCAAGCCGGTCCAGTTCTTGTTCAACTATTCCTCCATGGGAGATTTGGGAGAAGGTCTCCTTATGACCAAGGTTTTTCACATATGTGACAATGTTCACATGCAAATGTGATCGAGCTGAGGCGTCTGCGCTTTCAGCACGCCTGCGCCATCTGACCTGATGGAATCCGGTCAACCGCAGCAGGCCGGCATCGTCCGAACGAACGCCTGCTCCCGGAAGGTACGAGTGTGAGCGTGAATGACCGTTTCTGGATCATGCCGCAGCGAAAGGGCAGGAAGCCCCCCCGACGACATCAATGTGGCAGAGTGGAGGTGTTACACCGCTGAGGGAGACGTCCCTGTCAGAGGTTGCCACGACCGGTCTGGATATCGTCGAACAAGATTTCTACGCGCATGGGTCTTGCGCGTCGCAACTGGCTGCCAACTATCGCGTGATATGCGATCTGATGCTGCGGCTCAGCGCACGTTTCTGTCAGTTTGACGTGTTGGCACCCAACACGTCGCCCCCACCGGCGGCGTTGTTGTTTACGGCTTACGCCACCAGTTGCCGAAACATTCATCCGCAGGATGGATGAGCCGCAAACTGTTCATCTGAAAGCGGGGAATAGCCATATACCCGCCCAGGGCCTTCGCCTTCATTCAGGCAGAACGACGGTTTCAGGCAGCACGACCCGACGACCCGATTGACAAAGGCTTCCCGGCCCTGGTTATCCAGATGCGACCCTCGCGTCCCAGAAGCAGCGGGATGGACATGGCAATTGCCATGCCCATCCCTCGGGGCGATCCGTGACTCGATAATGCCGGAGGCCGATCGCGTTACGCCTTCAGACCCTTCGCCATGTTCAGATGCGCCGTCACGGTCGGGATCAAATCGCTTGCGAAGCTCTTGAGCGCCGGGGCGTCACCCGTCGCCGCATACCCCTTCAGCGCATCCAGCGTTTGCTGGTGGCCCGATGTCTGGGCCGCGATATAGGCCTGGTCGAAGGCGGTCCCCTTCAGCGACTTCAACTGGTCCAGTGTGGCCTGCTGCTGCGCGTTCAGCGTCGCGTCCGGCGTGAGCGCCGGCGTCATCCCGGCGGACAACGCCTTCAGCTTCGCGGTCGAGCCGGTATGGGCGTCGATCATCTTCTGCGCATAGGACTTCACCGAGGCCGAAGCACCATTGGTCAGCGCGAGCCTGGACGTCTCGATCTCGAAGGCGTCGCTCGCCGCGGCCGTGTTCACGAAGCTCTGCGCCGCACCCATGGCGGGGGTTTGCGCCGGGGCGGGCGCGGACGCGTCCGCCTGGTTGTACGTATCGGCACTGTTCATCGCGGCGGTCGACGCATTGTCCTGCTTCTGACCACAGGCGGCCAGCGCAAGCAGGGCAGTGGTGGCGATGAGGGTCGAACGGATAGTCATGGCAAACCCCTGAAAAGACGACACAGATGCTGTCTAAGCGTCTGTCGGGCGATGACGTTCCCGCACCGGCCGTCTCGCCGGGAGAGTGGACCCGCAGCGCGCTTGCGTCGTTGAAGCGGACATCGTCGCATCCGACCAGCGAAGGAACCATCCGATGAGCATTTTCGGCAATATCCTGAACAAGATATTCCACCATGGCAGCAAGGCCGAAGCCGCGCCTGCGCCGTCACCCGCTCCGGCCCAGGCGCAACCCGCACCGGCCGCGGCTGCCGAACCGGCTCCGGCTCCCGCCGCCGTCCCGACCCCGGCGGCGCAGAATGTCGATGTCGGCGCGGTCCTGTCGGAAATGGCATCGATGAAGGGCGGCGGGGGCAATTATCAAAGCTCGATCGTCGATCTGCTGAAGCTGCTCGATCTGGATTCGAGCCTGTCGGCGCGCAAGGAACTGGCCGACGAACTGGGCGTGCATGCCGCCGAGGACGGCTCGGCCGAGCAAAATATCGCGCTTCACAAGGCAGTGATGGCCAAGCTGGCCGAAAATGGCGGGATCGTGCCCGACAGCCTGCGCAACTAAAATGACGGACAGAGGGCGGCGGCCCGAGCGACCGCCGCCCCCTTTTCGTCAGTCCCGGAACAGCAGAGGCGCCATCGCCTGAAGGCTGCGCCGCCACGTCTGGAATTCGTGGCCCGTATTCGGCGAGACGTAGAAGACGTTCCTGATCCCCGCCGCCGTCAGTGCGGCCGCATTCGCGCGTGGATCGCTGCGCGGGCCACCGGGCGGGCCGCTGCGCCCACCCTCCAGTTCACGGCTGCCGAAGCTGACGAAGGTCAATTTCACCTTGTCACGATAGCCCGGCCACGCCTTCACATCGTCGGGCGCCACGGTCCCGCCGCTCAGCAGGCCGATATAGGCGAAACGATCGAGATGCCTGGGGGCGATCAGCTTGGTCTCGAAGCCGCCCATCGACAGCCCGGCCATGGCGCGGTGGCGCTGGTCGGACAGGGTGCGATAATGCCCGTCGATATAGGGGATCAGTTCGTCCAGCAGCACGGTCTGGAACGGGCGGATGTCGAAACTCGCCAATCCGCCGGGCGCACCGGGGCGGATGTCGTTGGTCATGCCATAGGTCATGACGATCAGGAACGGGCGCGTCTTTCCGGCCGCGATCAGATTGTCCATGATGAGGTTGGCATGGCCCTGGTTGGACCAGGCCGTCTCGTCCTCGCCCCAGCCATGCTGGAGATACAGCACCGGAAAACGATCGCGCGTGTTCCGGTCATAGCCGGGCGGTGTGTAGACAAAGGCGCGTCGCTGCGTCCCCGTGCTGGGCGAGGGGAACAGGATCCGTTCGACCCGGCCATGCGGCACATCCTTCAGCGCATAGAAGTCCGCGTCATGCGCCGGGATCTCGATGCCGCTCTCCCAGCGGGTCGAGCCATAGAAGTTCAGCGTCCCGGGATCGTTGAAGGTGCCGCCATCGACCGTCAGGTGGTAATAATGAAATCCCTCGTCGAGTGGTCCCTCCGACGTTCCGGTCCAGCTGCCGTCGGGGCCTTTGCTCAGCACGGTGCCGCCGCGTCCGCCCAGGCCCAGGCTGACCTTTACCGCCCTGGCATCGGGAGCGGTGATGCGGAAACGCGCATAGCCCTGCGAATTGACCTGTGGATAGGACTGGCCCGGCTGGTTGAGCGACGAGGGACGGAAATCCTCGATCACCGCCGATGGGCTGGTCGGCGGCGTGGTCTGAGCAGGGGCCATGGATGTGGCCGTCATCGCCGTGATGGCAGCCGCCAGCAGGATCTTCATCGATCGTCCTCCCTCGTCATCCGTTGGTTCATTTCGACCATGCCGGAGCCGATATGGTGCCGTTTATAACCGGACCAGACAAGGCGCACCGGAAGAAAATGATGAGAAGACAGTGGCTTGTGGATGAAATCCTTTGCGGTGCCGCCAGGCCCGACGATGGGATGATAGCGCGGACATCCCGGCCCATGGGCCGACCGCCGTCGTCCATCTGGTAGAAGACTACCAACCATTGCCGCAAAAATACCAGGAACGGCTTAATTTATCATAAGTTGTACCCGGCCAGATCGGTCGCATTCTTGCCGCCGGTCGCATGGGAGCAACCGGATGGCCAAGATCCTCGCAAGCATCGGCATCGCGCTCGTCGCGGTGGCATGCACCCCGCCTTCGACGCGGATCGCCACCGGGCTGGAGCGCTATGGCCTCGACAGCCAGCGTTCCACCTGTGTCGGCCAGCGGCTGGAGCGCAACCTGTCGCTGGGGCAGCTGCAACAGCTGGGCAATGCCGCCGCGGCCTATCGCCGTGACGATCCCAATCCCGGCCAGTTGACCGCAGGGGATCTGATCCGGGTCGCGGGCGAGATCAAGGACCCCAAGATCGCGCTGGAAGTCGGCAAGGCGGCCGCCACCTGCGGCGTGGCTCCCTGACACCCTTTCCCTTTCATTTTCGGAGACGAACGATGAACAAGCATGAACTGCACGGCAATGCGCGCCATTTCGGTGGCAAGGTGGAAAAGGCGATCGGCGATGCGGTCGACAGCCGCGACTGGAAGGTGGCGGGCGTCACCGATCAGGTCGCGGGCAGCGCCGAGCATCTGTTCGGTCGTGCCCAGTCGGTCGCGGGCGAGGTCGCCGACGCGACGCCCAGCCTGATCGAGGAAGCGCGCGAGCGGATCGGCGACGCCACCGACCGCTCGGTCGCGGCCGCGCGTCGCGGCTCGGAAAAGGCCGTGGATGCGGTGCGCGCCAATAACGGCAATAACGGCGTGGTCTGGGCCATCGCCGCGGCGCTGGGCGGCTATGCGCTCGCCGCGCTGATCCACGGACGCCGGGACTAAGGACGGGCGCCTTGGCCCCCTCGCTCGCCACCCTGCGGGACACCGTCGACCTCCGGCACCTGCGACAGATCGTCGCGGGGCTGGACGAGGGGGTGATCCTGGTCGATCCCGACCAGAGCCTGCTCTGGGCGAACGATGCCGCGCTGGCGATGCACGGGGTCGAGCGCCTGGAGCAGCTGGGCCGCACGGTGGACGAGTATCGCAGCCGCTTCCGCCTGCGCTACCGCAACAACCATCGGCTGGAGGCCGACGATTATCCGGTCGAGCGGGTCGCGGCGGGCGAGTCCTTTTCCGAGGTCGTGGTCGAGGTCGCGGTCGAGGGCGAGAAGGACCCGCGCTGGGTCCATCAGGTGCGCAGCCTGGTCCTGAACGATCGCGATGACGGCGAGCCGACCTGCGTCGTCCTGGTCATTCAGGACGTCACCGCCCGCTATGAGGCGGAGGACCGGTTCGAACAGTCGTTCAATGCCAACCCGGCGCCCGCGATCATCTGTCGCCTGGCCGATCTGCGCTTCGTCAAGGTCAACCAGGGCTTTGTCGAGATGACGGGCTATGCCCGCGATCAGATATTGTGCCGCACCGTCTATGACATTGACGTGCTGCGCGGGGCCGAGCGGCAGGAACTGGCGAAGGAGCGGCTGGCCGAGGGGCGGACGATTCCGCAGATGGAGGCGGAACTGGCGCTGCCGGGCGGCGGGACCAAGCTGGTCATCGTGGCGGGCCAGCCGATCGACATGGGCGACGAGCCCTGCATGTTGTTCACCTTCGCCGATCTGGAGCCGCGCCGAAAGGCCGAGTCGGCGCTGCGCCATAGCGAGGAGCGGTTCACCCGTACCTTCCAGATGGCGCCGGTGCCGATGGCGATCGGCGCGCGCGACGGCCATGTGCTGTGCGAGGTCAATGCCAGCTTCGCCGAACTGACCGGATATGGCACGACCGAGATCATCGGGCGCTCGCTGGCGGATGTCGGGCTGTGGGCGAACGACGCGGCCCAGGCCGAGATCGAGGCGGCGATCGACGATGGCCGCGACCTGCGCGGGGTCGAGGCGCGGATCGTCGCCAAGGACGGCGGGTGCAGCGACTGTCTGGTGTCGACCGAGCTGATCACGCTGGGCGGCGATACCTGCGTCCTCTGGGCATTTCAGGATATCACCCAGCGCAAGGCGACCGAGCTGGAGCTGGTCGAGGCGATCGACGCGGTGATGAAGGATACCAGCTGGTTCAGCCGGTCGATCATGGACAAGCTGGCCCGGTTGCGCGCGCCGCAGGACGAACTGGGCGGCGCGAGCCTGGACGACCTGACCGCACGCGAGCGCGAGGTGCTGGGCCTGATCTGCCGGGGCATGGACGACAAGAGCATTGCGCGGGCGCTGGGCGTGTCGGGCAATACCGTGCGCAACCATGTCGCGCGCATCTACGCCAAGATCGGCGTGAACCGCCGTACCGCCGCCGCCGCCTGGGCGCATGCCCGCGGCTTCGATGGCGAGGGTGTGCTGGGGCGACGGGAGATGCCGTCATGACGGACAAGACTTTCAAGGATCCGGTCGATCGCGTGCGTCACGCCAAGGGTGCGGCACGCGAGACGATCGGGAAGCTGATCGGCGACGACACCGCCATCAGCCAGGGGCGCAAGGAACAGGAGGCGGCGGCCCGGCCCAAAACGGCCGGTCCCGCCCAAGAACCGAAAGAACAGGAGTGAATATGGCTACGCATGTAACGCCCGGCTATGCGCCGGTGGAAGAGGGGGCGATCGTCCGTGGGACCCGTCGCATTTCGTGGGGCGCGATCTTCGCCGGTGTGGTGATCGCCGTCGCGGTCCAGCTGGTGATGGGCATTCTTGGCACCGGCATCGGCCTGTCGATGGTTGATCCGGTCCAGGGGGCGACGCCTGGCGCGGCGGGCTTCGGCATCGGCGCCGGAATCTACTGGCTGATCACCACGATCGTCGCGCTGGGCGCGGGCGGCTATGCCGCGGCGCGCATGTCGGGCGTGACCGAGAAGTTCGACGCGCTGGTCCATGGGCTGGTCGTGTGGGGCGTCACGCTGATCCTGACCCTGTATCTGCTGACCTCGGCGGTCGGTGGGATCATCGGTGGTGCGTTCCGTACCCTGGGTTCGGTGGCGGGGGCCGCCGGTTCGACCGTGGGCGCCGCTGCTCCCAAGGTGGCGCAGGTTGCCGGTGTCGATGAAACCGACGTGCGTTCCGAGGCCGCCAAGTATCTGACCGACACGCCCGCCGATCCGGCGCAGATGACCCCGGAACAGGCGCAGAAGGAAATCGCCAAGCAGCTGCCCGCCATGGCGCGTGGTGGTGCGGATGGCGCACGGGCCGAATCGCGCGTGGTCGACATCGTCGCCGCGCAGCGCAAGATCAGCCGTGACCAGGCACAGGCCCAGGTGAATCAGGCCAAAGCCGATTTCGTCCAGACCAAGAACGAAGCCGTCGCCCAGGCCAAGCAGGCCGCCGATGCCGCCGCCGGGGCCGGTGCGAAGACCTCGTTCATCCTGGTGCTTGCGCTGTTGATCGGTGCCGGTGCCTCCGCCTTTGGTGCAACGGCGGCCAGCCGCCGTCGTCTGCGCTGAGTGCCCGCGGCGGGCCAGCGTATCAGGCCCGCCGCACCCCCCTTTTTTGGAAGAGGAGATCGACATGACCAGGAAGATCGCTCTGGGTGCTACCCTGTTCGCCCTGCTGACCCTGTCGGCCTGCAACACCGTGAACGGCGCGGGCCGCGACCTGCGCTCGGCCGGGTCCGCGATTTCGGACGCGTCGGGCGAGAGCAAGCCGAAGAAGTAAGACCCTAACTATT
>NZ_BBPI01000058.1 GCF_000787715.1 Sphingomonas parapaucimobilis NBRC 15100 | reverse complement strand
CCTCGCCCCTCCACCATCGCTGCGCGATGGTCCCCCTCCCCATGCTCAGCATGGGGAGGATTTTAGGGTCAACCCAGGCGACCCAGCGCGGCGTGCAGGCGGGCCGCTTCGGCCATCTTGTCGGCGTGGTCGGCCTTCGCCTTCTCGACCGCTTCGGGCTTGGCGCGTTCGACGAAGCTGGCATTGCTCAGCCGCCCGCCCAACGCGTCACGCTCCTTCTCGACCGCCGCAATCGCCTTGGTCAGGCGTTGGCGTTCGGCGTCGAGGTCGATCACGCCCTCCAGCGGCAGGACGAAGGTCGCTTCGTCCACCACCACCTGCGCCGCACCGCCCGAGGCTTCGCCCTCGGCCGCATCGACGCGCGCCAAACGTGCGAGCGCCGAGGCCTGTCGCGCCAGCCGCGCCGTGGTGCCGTCATTCGCATCGCGCACATGCATCGGCAGGCGCGCGCCCGGCGGCACGTTGAGTTCGGTGCGCGCGGCGCGGATTTCGCTGACCAGACGAATCAGCCAGTCGATCTCACGCTCCGCTTCCGGATCGAGTGCGCGAGCGTCGGCCATCGGCCAGTGCGCCACGATCAGGTCGTGATCGCGCGCGCCCATGGCGTGCCACAGCTCCTCGGTAATGAATGGCATGAACGGGTGGAGCAGGACCAGGATCTGGTCGAGCACCCAGCCCGCCACCGCGCGGGTTTCGTCGCCACCTGCTTCGCCGCCCTGGAGGACCGGCTTGATGAGTTCGAGATACCAGTCGCAGAAACGGCTCCAGACGAACTGGTAGATCGCGTTCGCCGCGCCGTCGAAACGGTAGTCTGCCAGCGCCAGGTCAACCGCCTGCACGGTCTTCACCGTCTCGGCGATGATCCACTTGTTGACCGCCAGGGTGGCGTTCGGAGCCTCCAGCGTCGTCGAAGCGCCGATGCCATTGGCCTGGGCGAAGCGCGCCGCGTTCCACAGCTTGGTCGCGAAGTTGCGATAGCCCTCGACCCGGCGTTCATCCATCTTGATGTCGCGGCCCTGGCTCTCCATCGCCGCCATGAAGAAGCGCAGCGCGTCGGCGCCATATTGGTCGATCAGGCCCAGCGGATCGACCGTGTTGCCCTTCGACTTCGACATTTTGGAGCCATCGGCAGCACGAACAAGACCGTGGAGATACAGTGTCTTGAAGGGCACATCTTCCATGAAGTGCATGCCTTGCATCATCATCCGCGCATCCCAGAAGAACAGGATGTCGAAGCCAGAGATGAGCACGTCGTTCGGGTAGCGCCCCGCCAGCGTCTTGTCGCCGTTGTCGGGCCAGCCGAGCGTCGCGAAGGGCCAGAGGGCGGAGGAGAACCACGTATCCAACACGTCGGGGTCGCGAGTCAGGTTGACGCCCTCGCCTGCCTCAGCCCGCGCTTCCTCTTCGCTCTCCGCGACGAACACGCGGCCATCCTCGGCGAACCACGCCGGGATCTGATGCCCCCACCAAAGCTGGCGGCTGACGCACCAGGGCTGGATATTCTCCATCCAGTTAAAGAAGGTCTTCTCCCACGCCTGCGGCACGATCTTGATGTCGCCGCCGCGCACCGCCTGGATGGCGGGCTGGGCCAGCGTCTTGGCATCGACATACCATTGGTCGGTCAGCCAGGGCTCGATCACCACACCCGAGCGGTCGCCGAACGGGGTCTGGATCGTGCGCGGTTCGGCGTCATGCTCTTCGCCGTCCTTGTCAATGTGCGGGATGAGGACGCCCTCGTCCTTCAACCGCGCCACGACCGCTTTGCGCGCGTCGGCAGTCGTCAGGCCGAGGAACGCGTCGGGGATCAGTCCGTCCGCCGTCTGGACGATGCACGCCTTGGCATCGAGCATGTTGAGCATGTCGCGCGCTTCGATCCCTGCGCGGCGGCCGACCTCGAAATCGTTGAAATCGTGGCCGGGCGTGATCTTGACCGCGCCCGATCCCAGTTCGGGGTCGGCATGTTCGTCGGCGACGATCGGGATCAGGCGGCCGGTGATCGGCAGGCGCACCTGCTGGCCGATCAGCGCAGTGTAGCGCGCGTCGTCCGGGTGTACCGCGACCGCCATGTCGGCCAGCATCGTCTCCGGCCGCGTCGTCGCGACCTCGATAAAGCCCGACCCGTCGGCCAGCGGATAGCGCAGGCGCCAGAAGCTGCCCTTCACTTCGCGCGTCTCGACCTCCAGATCGCTGATCGCGGTGCCGAGCCCGGCGTCCCAGTTGACCAGCCGCTTGTCGCGATAGAGCAACCCCTGCTTATACAGGTCGACGAAGACCTTCAGCACCGCCTTGCTGAAGCCCTCGTCCATGGTGAAGCGCTCATTGGCCCAGTCCATCGAGCAGCCCAGTCGGCGCAGCTGGCCGGTGATCTGGCCGCCGCTCTCCGCCTTCCACGTCCAGACCTTTTCCAGGAACTGGTCACGGGTGAAGTCGGTGCGCTTTTCGCCGCGCGCGTTCATCTGGCGCTCGACCACCATCTGGGTCGCGATGCCCGCATGGTCGGTGCCGACCACCCACAGCGCGTCCTTGCCCTTCAACCGGGCATGGCGGACCAAGATGTCCTGCAACGTGTTGTCGAGCGCATGGCCGATATGCAGGTTGCCGGTGACGTTGGGCGGCGGGTTGACGATCGTCCACGGCTCGGCATGGGGGCGGTCGGGGCGGAACAGGCCCTTTTCCTCCCAATGGCCATACCAGCGGGCTTCGATTGCGGCGGGGTCGAACGTCTTCGGCAGCTCAGTCATGACGCTGCCTTAATCACCCGCGCGGCGTGACGCCAGATGCTATCAGGTCCGGGCGCCCGGCCGGTCGAGCACCGCGCGAATCCGCTCGTTCAGGTCGGCGCGGCGATAGGGCTTGCGGATCAGCTCATAGGAGCGCGCGCCCTCATCGATCGCCTCGTCGGCAAAGCCGGTGGTCAGCAGGACCGACAAATGCGGGTAGTCGCGCCGCACGACCTGGGCCAGCCCGACGCCGTTCATGCCACCGGGCATCAGGATATCGGTGAAAAGCAATGCGAAGTCGCTGTCCTGCGCCAGATGGTCGAGCGCTTCGCGGGCGCTGCGGGTCAGGATAACGTCATAGCCCAAATCCTCGAGCATCGACTTGCCGAGATCGCCGACATCCTGCTGATCCTCGACCATCAGCACGCGTTCGACCCCGCCGCTGCGAGCAGCCTGCACGGGAGCGGCGCGACGTTCGGTGACACCGGCGGCGCGGGGGAAATAAAGAGAGATCGCCGCGCCGTCCGCGTCCGTCTCGACCGTGGCCAGGCCACCCGACTGGCGCATGAAGCCATAGACCATGGCCAGCCCCAGGCCTGCGCCCTTGCCCATTTCCTTGGTGGTGAAGAAGGGGTCGAAAATCTTGTCCGCGATCTGCGTATCGATGCCCGGCCCGTCATCGGCGACACGCACCATGACATATTCGCCGGGTTCCAGATTGGCAGGCCCCTCGGGACTTTCGCCGGACTGGATCATGTTGCGGGTCGAGATCGTGATCTCACCCTGCCCCGACCGTCGACCGATCGCCTCGCGCGAATTGGTGACGATGTTCAGCAGCGCCATCTCGGCCTGAACCGGATCGATCCGGCAATTCCAGAGATTTTCCTCCAGCCGCTGGCGCATCATGATGCCGTCACCCGCCGTGCGGTTCAGGATCGGGCGGAAATCCTCGATCAACTGGTTGAAGTTGAGCAGCCGATCGCGCAATTCCTGCTTGCGGGCAAAGGCAAGCAATTGCTGGGTCAGCGTCGCGCCGCGCGCGGCAGCCGCACCGATCGCCTCGACCGCGCGCCTACCGCTGCGATCATTCTGGTCGACCCGCGCCTCGAGGATATCGGCATAGCCGATGATGACCTGGAGCAAATTGTTGAAGTCGTGCGCGATGCCGCCGGTCAGCTTGCCGACCGCCTCCATCTTCTGCGCCTCATGCAGCGCATCCTCGGCCTCGCGGCGGCGCGAGATGTCCAGCTGGCTGCTGAAGAAATAGACCAGCTCGCCCGCATCGTCATAGACCGGCGAGACGAACAGCGCGTTCCAGAAAGTCGAGCCGTTCTTGCGATAGTTGAGCAGTTCGACCGCGATCTCGTCGCGCCGCGCGATCGCCGCGCGGACCTGGGCCACCACGTCGCGGTCGGTTTCCGGCCCCTGCAGGAAACGGCAATTGGTGCCGAGGATTTCTTCCTCGGAATAGCCGGTCATGAAGCTGAAGGCTTCGTTGCAAAAGACGATGGGATTGTCGGGCTGCCGGGGATCGGTGACGATCATCGGCATCCGCGTCGTCTTCACGGCGGCGAAGAAGATGTCCGACTGGCCCGAATGGGGCTGTGTCGCATCGGCGATCGGCGGGGACGACACGTGCGAACGCGTCGATTTCGACAGATCGGGCGTCTCGGGTGTCGGGTTCATGCCCAACGAACCCGGACGAATGCCGCCGGTTCCCCCCGAACGGAAAAGCCGGCGGGCAGGATCAACGGCCTTCGCGCGTGATCCGGGCGATTTCGCGCGCGACCATCGCCTCGACCATCTCGGGCAGATGGGTGTCGAGCCATTCGCGCAGCATCGGGCGCAGCATGTCGCGAACCAGCCCTTCGAGCGTGCCGTCGCTGGTGGGTTCGGGCTTGACCATCATACGGCTGAGCGCCTCCAGGGAACCACGGCTGGCCTCGGCCACGCGCGGGGAAACGATCGCCTCCTCGGCATCGTCCAGATCGGCCTGGACCGACGGGGCGGCGGGAGCGGGTGCGGCAACATAGGCCGACGGCTCGGGAGCCGGGGTCGGCGCGGGAACCGGTTCGGGCGCCACGGCGCGCATCGCCGATTCGGCGGCACGGGCGGCGGCGGCCTCGACCTTCATGCGCAGCGGCATGGGATCGCTGAGTTCCAGGACCTCGGGCGAATCATCCTCGACCGCAGGCGCGGGCACGGGGCGCGGCTGGCGACGCTGGCGGGCAGGCACTTCGCCCTCTTCGGCAATGATCCGTTTGATCGAGGAGAGGATCTCTTCCATCGACGGCTCGGCGCTGATCTCACCCATGACCGCAAACCCCATTCTTGCCCCCAAGGCCCCTGCCCGGCCTTATTGCCGGCTTGGTGCCTCCGCACCTGTGGTTAATGCGGGGCTTCTGTCAACAGGGGCGTTGACGTCGGGGTCGAGCGGACGGGTGATCGCCGCCGTCTGGGCCGGGGTTCCGGCGGTGGTGCCAGCGACCGGCGCAGGCTCGCCGTCGCCGCCCCAGTCGTTGATCTTGTTGCGGACGCGCGTGTAGTTGGCGACCGGATCATAGAGCGAACCGCCGTCCAGCCCCAGGTCGCGCGCCTCGGCATTGCCCATCGCCGCGATCAGCGCGAAGCCCGCGACATAGGCGTCGCGTCGCGCCGTCACCAGAGTGACCTGGCTGTTGAGCAATTCCTGCTCGGCGTTCAATATGTCGAGCACGGTACGGGTGCCGACGCTGTTCTCGGCCCGCACACCCTCCAGCGACAGCGAGTTGGCGCGCACCGCCGATTCGGCCGAGGCGATCACCTGTTGCGAGGATTGCCAGACGGCATAGGCGGAGCGGACCTGCGCCACGACCTGCCGCTCGGTGCCGGTGGCGTTTTCCAGTGCCTGGCCACGCAGCGCCTCGGCCTGGCGGACCTGAGCCGCGGGACGTCCGCCCTGGAATAGCGGCATCGACAGCTGCGCCCCGACCGTCGCGTTGATGCCCGAGCCCGGCACGCTGCCCGCCCCCGGCGGCACGTTGATCGAGCCGAGATAGTTGAAATAATTCCCACTCGACACGGCCGAGATCCGGGGCAGCCGGTTGGCGCGCGCGACATTGATGTCATAGCGGGTCGCATCCGCCGCGCGCCGTGCAGCGATCAACTGCGGATTCTGGTCGAGCGCGACCGCCACCGCCTGGTTGGGCGAAGCGGGAAGCGCGGGGAGCGCGGGCGGCTGTTCCAGACCGACCGGCGCGACGCCGACGATGTTGACGTAGTTTTCCCGGCTGGAGATCAGGTTCGCCTGCGCCGACTGAAGCTGCGCACGGGCCTGCGCCAGACGCGCCTCGGACTGGGCGACGTCGGTGCGGGTCAGGTCGCCGACCTGGAACCGGTCGCGCGAGGCGCGCAAATTGGTGTCCAGCACATTGACGTTGCGGGTGTTGAGGTTGACGATCGCCTCGTCCCGGATGACGTTCATGTACGCCGCCACGACATTGGTGAAGAGGTTCGCCTCCACCCCGCGCAGCTGGGCGCGCCCCGCATCGACCCGCGTCTCGGCGGCGCGCACCGCATTCTTGACGGCGCCGCCCTGATAGAGCGGTACGGACAACTGCAATGCGCCGGTCGCCACCCGCTCCGGATTCAGGAAGTTGTTGTTCGCGACGACGACATTGTCGGTAAACTGCGCCGTGGATTGCAGGGACGGCAGGCCATTGGACCGCGCGATCGGCACATTCTCATCGGTCGCGCGCTGGGCGGCGCGCTGACCGGTGATCGTCGGATTGCTCTGATACGCCCGCACCATCGCCTCGCGCAACGTCTCCGCCGAAGCCGATCCGGCCAGCAACAGGGCCGAACCGATCAGAACGCCGGAGGTCAGGGAGGAAGTCAGGTGCAGGCGCATGGTCCCTCAGAATTGAAAGGCGCGAGGACGGGCAAAGCCCGGCAGGATGGTGCATTCGGCATCGGCAAAGGCGCGGACGCCGTGGCCGCCTTCGGTTCGACGACCGCTGGCCAGACGGGTGACGCCGTTCTCGACCAGGCCGGTGACGATCCGGCCGCCGATCTTGACCTGCTCGACCAGCGCGGTCGGCAGTTCCTCGACCGCGCCGTCGATGACCAGCACGTCATAGGGGGCCGCGGCGGCGTGCCCGGCGTTCAGCGCGCCCTGCACGAATTCGACCTTGGCCTCACCCGCCAGCGCGGTGCGCGCGGCGGCGACCAGATCGGCATTTTCCTCGACCGCGATCACCCGGGTCACGATTTCGGCCAGCAGCGCGGCGGTATAGCCGGTGGCGGCACCGATCAGCAGCACGCGGTCGCCCGCCTCCAGATAGGCCTCGGTCAGCAGACGGCCGGTCGCCATCGGCAGGTTGACCGCCCGCCCCTGGCCCAGGTCCAGCATCCCGTCGCGATACGCCACGGGCCGCAGCGCCTCGGGCACGAACGCCTCACGCGGGACACGCGCCATCGCGGCGACGACACGCTGGTCGCTGACCGCCGTGGTGCGCAGCTGGCTGGCCACCATCGCATGGCGCATCGCGTCGAAATTCGAGGAATCAAAGCTGGTTGTCATCATCGCCCTACCCTGTCGCACAGCCGTTTTAGTTGTGCAATACACTAAATTGGTTCCCGCCGCTTCTATCGCGTGGGGCGATTTCCGCCAAGCGCGGTTGCGTGTTGAGGCGAAGCGAGCGCTCGACTGTTAATCGAGCGGCCATGCGCGTGGTCAAGTTGAGCAGATCAGAGAAAAAGAGGAGGCCGTCGCAAGCGCACCGGACTGACACCGGAATGAGCCCATCGGCTCCGGGATGCCAGGGCCTCCCTTCGGTGGTGTTTAGAAGGCCATATGAATGCGGTATTATGGCGCAACGGCACCAAGCGTGCCGGAAGCTAAATACCTATCTGACGGGGCATGAGCGCCACGTCCAACCTCGTCCACAATCTCGAACATCGGCTATCGCATTTGCGTGGTGAGCGCGAAGCGATAGCGTCCGAACTGCGATCGATCGAAGAGAGCGTCACTCGCCTCTCGGTGACGTGCTCCCCTGAAACTCCGCCAGTTTGAGCTAGAGTCCGGCTTCGTGAGGAGACGGACGTGAAGAAGACCGGGTTCAGCGAGGAGCAGATCATTGCGGTGCTGCGCGAGCAGGAGGGCGGGATGAAGACCGCCGATGTGTGCCGCAAGCATGGGATCAGCAGCGCGACGCTGTACGCGTGGAAGGCGAAGTACGGCGGCATGGATGTGTCGCAGGCACGCAAGCTGAAGGTGCTGGAGGAGGAGAACGGCCGGCTCAAACGACTGCTGGCCGACGCCATGCTCGACAATGCCGTGCTGAAGGAGGTGGCGGGAAAAAGCTGGTGAAGCCCGCCGCTCAGCGGAAGGCTGTCGAGCATGCGCGGCAGCTGTTCGGCATCAGCGAGCGTCGGGCGTGTACCATCTTCGGCATAGATCGAACGTCGGTGCGCTACGCGCCCCGGCGCAGTGATGATGGCGACCTGCGGTCGCGGCTGCGCGAGATCGCGGCCGAGCGTCGCCGCTTCGGCTACCGGCGGCTGGGGATCATGCTGGCCCGCGAGGGTCTGGTCATGAACCACAAGAAGCTGCTGCGGCTGTACCGCGAGGAGAACCTGCGGGTCAGGCGCCGGCGTGGCCGCAAGCGAGCGATGGGCACCCGAGCGCCGATGACGCTGCCGCAGGGTCCGAACCAGCGGTGGAGCCTCGACTTCCTCAGCGACACGCTGATCAGCGGCCAGCGCATCCGCATCCTGGCGGTGGTCGACGACTTCACGCGGGAATGCCTGGCGCTGGTGGCCGACACCTCGCTGTCAGGCGCGCGTGTCGCTCGTGAGCTCGACGCCATCATCGCCGTCAGAGGCGTGCCGCCGCTGATGATCGTCAGCGACAACGGCACCGAGCTGACCAGCCTGGCGATCCTGAGATGGACGCAGGAGCGACCTGTCGAGTGGCACTACATCGCGCCGGGCAAGCCGCAACAGAACGGCTACGTCGAGAGCTTCAATGGCAGTCTGCGCGACGAATGCCTCAACGAGACGCTGTTCGTGTCGCTCGGCCATGCCCGCTCGGTGCTGCGGCTCTGGCGCGACGATTACAACCATGTGCGGCCGCATAGTGGTGTTGGCGGGCTGACGCCCGCCGATGCTGCCAGGCGGGTTGTGCAACACCGCCCCGAGGGGCACCATACCAACCCCGGACTCCAGTTATGACTGGTAGAGCTTTGGGGAGCACATCACACCCCTTCCATTTCGAATTTCCATCACTTCCTCCGCACGAAAAGCCGCAGAAATCAGCCGTTTCTCAAATTATAATTTGGAAGGACCCCCGGTGACTCGCAACCTCCACTTGGAACCACAACTCCTTCCGGTGGGCCTGCCACCGAAATTCGAGGAGTTCTATCGTGCCAGCCTGCGTCGTGTGGCGGGATCGCGGATCAACGCGACTGACCTTCGCAACGCCTATCTGGGGTGGGCCTGTGACCGCAACGCACCTGGTCTGGAATTTCACGACATCAAGCGACTGATGGCCTTCATCGGACACAGTCGTAAAAACTCGAATGGAGTCCAGTATCTGGACCTCGCCTTCGCTGCGGATCACCCAGGCTTAGGGGACACGCTTCCCGATCCGTTCTGGGGCATGGTTGCAGCGGGCGAGCCGATGGATGCGGCGGTCGCTCGTGAGGTTATCTCACGCATCGACGGCATGCTGAAGGAAATACTCAACCTCCGGCAGATCGTCAGCAACGCCGCTGATCGCGGCAACCCGGTCGCGGCTGCGCAGCGCACCTTGGGCCTGTTCGACTGATGGCGCAGGACAATGACGCGCCGCTGTGGGTCACCCTCGCTAACGCGGCGATTGTGGCAACCCCGGATGAGCCGCAGGCCGTATCGGCCCTGATGCACGCTGCTGCGGCAATTCTCGATCGTCGCTTTGGATCGGTCGAGGCGTCCCGCCTCATACGTGAGATCGCATTGGACGCTGAGGCCCAGATCGTCGGCGGGAGCGGGATAGTTGCCACAAAGCACTGACCATCGCGGGTCCTTCCCAGGCCCAGGGCCTAGTCGCGGTGTGGCTGAGCGCGACCTTACGCCACCTACCCCCAATCCTGAATTTTGAACTGTATGAACTTTTGAACAGGACACATGAACTATGTCGCAGGGCTGCATGTATGACCACGACGAGAAGAGCGCCGCGCGAATTCTGGGTGTATCTGCACGCACGTTGAGAGCATGGCGGAAGGGTGGAAAGATCGGCTATTACCGCACCCCAGGGGGCCGGGTGCGGTATAGCGTCGAGCAACTGATAGACGTGCAGCGCGCTGGGTGCGTCCCCGCCGCGAATGGCCGCACATTGCCGCATACTGCCGCTTAACGGTAATCGACCGCTCCAAGGTCAATCGGCCAGATGCTCGCATGATCAACGCGAGCGAAATCACCGTAGAACGGCGCGCCGATGCCCCCGCGATCTCGCGTTCCGCATCGCTCAATCCGGCGACCTGGGATTCGACCAACAGGACGATCGAGGTCGTATGGACGACCGGCGCGCGGGGTGCCCAGTTCGACTGGGACAATCTCCGTGTCATCGAAGAAGAGCTGTCGACTGACGCGACCAGCGTTCACCTCCAGCGCCTGAATAGCGGAGCGCCCGTCCTCAACGCCCACAGCCGGGGCGACCTTTCCTCTCAGATTGGCGTCGTCGTGCCGGGCAGTGCCAAGATGGTCAGTGGCCAGGGTGTGGCGCTCCTCCGCTTGTCGGCCCGGCCGGAGATCGCCTCGATTATCGACGATATTGCCGCTGGCATCATCCGAAACATCTCGGTCGGCTACATCGTCCACGCGTGGGAGGTCGAAGAGCGCAACGGCACAACGCCGATTTGGCGCGCAATAGACTGGGAGCCCACCGAGATCAGCTTCGTCCCGGTGCCGCTCGACCCCGGTGCGCAGGTCCGCGCGACCACCGACCTTCATCCATGCATCATCCGCCAGAAAGGCAAAGCCATGACGACGCCCGCAATCAATCACACCTCCACCGAGGACAACG
>NZ_BBPI01000059.1 GCF_000787715.1 Sphingomonas parapaucimobilis NBRC 15100 | reverse complement strand
TTCGACTCCAGCCAGCACGCTGGCAAGCTCGGCTAACCCTCTCCCCTGTCCAGGGGAGAGGGGAAAGAAGGACGTTACACCATCCGCTCGCGCACCACCCGTTCCAGCACGTCGAGCGGCATCGCGCCCAGCGTCAGGACGCGGTGAAAAGCCTTGGAGTCCCATTTCGTGCCCGCCTTGGCCTTGGCTTCGTCGCGCAGCCGGGTCCATACGGTGTGCCCGATCTTGTAGCTGCACGCCTGCCCCGGCCAGACGGTGTAGCGGTCGATCTCCCCCTGGCTGCGGCCACGCGCGATGCCGGTGGTGGCGATCAGATAGTCGGTCGCCTTCTCGCGACTCCAGCGCTTGGCGTGCATCCCCGAATCGACGACGAGCCGGGTGGCACGGAACAGCAAGGATTGCAGATAGCCCACCTGCCCCAGCGGATTGCCCTCATACATCCCCATCTCGTCGGCGAGCTGCTCAGAGTAGAGCGCCCAGCCCTCCGAATAGCCCGAATAGAAGCCGCGCCTGCGGATCAGCGGAATGTCCTGGCTCTCCAGCGCGGACATGACCTGCAGGTGATGGCCGGGCACCGCCTCATGATAGGTCAGCGTCGCCAGCCCGAATTTGGGCCGGTCGAACGTATCGCGCAGGTTGATGAAGTAGATGGCGGGCCGCGACCCGTCGAGCGACGCCGATTGGTAATAACCGCCGGGAGCGCCCGCCTGGATCGCCTCGGGCACGCGGCGGATTTCGACCGGCGCCTTGGGCAGGACGGCGAACTGTTCGGGCAGACGCCGGGTCATGGCGGCGACCTGTGCGCGCAACTGCTCCAGCAGCGCTTCACGCCCCGGATCGGTGTTGGGGAACAGCTGGTCCGGCCGCTTGTTAAGCGCGACCAGCCGCTCGCCGACGCTGCCCTGCGCCATGCCTTGCGCCTTCAGGATGGTGTCGATCCTCGCCCCGATCTCCGCCACCTGCGCCAGTCCGAGCCGGTGAATCTCGTCGCCGGTCATCTCGGTCGTCGTCGCGGCGGCCGCCGCGGCGGTATAATAGGCCTCGCCATCCGGCAGCCGCCAGACGCCTGCATCATGGACCGCGCGGCCGCGCAATTCGGTGACGAGCGCACGTTGCCGATCGAGAGCGGGGAAAACCCGCTCGGCCATCAGCCGCGCAACCGCCTGCGCGCGGTCGGGCGGCAGGTTGGCGGCCTTCAACTTGGCGGCGAGATCGACCGCCGGGCCCGTTCCTTCGGCGGGCTTGTCGCGGACCGCTGCCAGCTGTTTCAGCGTGGTGTCGAGGATATAGTCGGGCGCGAAGACGCCCTTGGCCGCATCCTCGCGCTGGCGCTCGGTCTCGGCATCGATCGCCGGACCGAACGCCGCGACCCGCGCGACATAGGCGTCGGCATCGGCGGCGTTGGTGACGCGGTGCTGGTTGCCCAGGAAATCGGGCACGTCCCGGTAAGCCCCCGACAGCTGGCTGAGCACATAGGGGGCATAGCGGCCCGCGCTCGCCCCATAGGAAAAGCGCTCGCCCGCGATCATCCGGTCGAGGCTGTAGGCCAGGATGTCGTAATCCAGTCGCGCGCCCTCGCCCAGCGCATCGCGCGGGATGGTGGCGAGTTGCGCACGTTCCTGCCGCGCGCGCGCGAACTGGCGCATCTCGCCCGCCCGCGACGCATCGCTCAACCGCGCCTTCAGGCCAGCGCGCGGGCCGGTGTCAAGGCCCAGCGAGGTCGCCTGCTCCGGACTGTCGTCCAGCCGCGCATAGAAGAAACGGTCGAGCATCGCCCGCAACTCGGCATCACGCGGCCCCGTCCCTCGGGAAACCTTGGCCCAGGACGGCGTGGCGGCGGCCGCCGCAGCGAGGCTGGCGAAGGCGAGGAACTGGCGACGCTGCATGAACACTCCCGGATCATTTCTGGCTTCGCGGATCAGGCTAAGCCGTTGATCCGGGCGTGCAAAGAGATTTGTCCGCGTCCCTAGCGATAGCGTCCCATCACGACCTTCAGCACGACCGGCCGGTCGATCAGGTTGATGCCGTAGTCGGTCTGGTCGCCGTTCCACAGCCGGTCCATCACCCAGCGCCCCTCGGTGAAATGCCCCTCCTCGACCCGGACGATCATGGCCTTGGGATCGGGGGTCACGGGCTCGAAGCGGACGCGGACATGGTTGCCGGTCATCAGATATTCGTCGCGCGACAGCTGGACGACCGCCATGCCGCCGACCGGCTCGGCCTTCCAAGGCGCGGGTTCGGACTTGAGCCAGCTCCAGCTTTTCTCGCCGAACTGCCACTGGCCGAACTCCGCCCGGATCCGCCAGTCGCCCAGCACCGCCTCCCGGTCGCTGCCGTCATCGGGCTTGGCGGTGCCCCAGCTCGGATGTTCGAACGCCGCCTTCGCCCAGTCGCGCATCACGCCGCCCAGCGCCGCATAGGGCCCGGCAAAGGCATCCAGCGTGGCGTTGTCCAGCGCCCTGGCCCCCAGGGGATAGTTGAAGAAGCCGGTGTCATCCATGCCGAACGGCGCAAAGCCGATCGCGCCGTGGCCCAGCGCCTCGTAGAAATAACGCGCGAACTCGCGGGCATTGCCGATCTCGGGCACCAGCAGCGGATTGTCGGGCCGGGCATAGGCTTTCATGTAAGCGGCCACATTCGCGCTCGCCCGGTCGTAAATGTCGGGCGCTTCCGCATCGATCGAGGGCGCGGCGACCTTCCAGATGTCGAGCACGTCCTGCTGCGGCCCGCCGCTCGCCACGCCGTCGGGATCGGGCACGTTGGACGGCCCCGCCAGCGCCGCGTTGACGTACATGGGCAGCGGCTTCACCGCCTTGCCCGCCGCGACGATCTCTTCGATGTAGCGCGCCGTATACCAGGTGTTGAACGCACGGTCGGCCTGCGCCCCGAACACCGCCGCCCAGGTGCCGCGCGGCTTGCCGAGCCTGCGGGTCAGCGCCTCCGGCACGACTCCGTCGAACAGCGTCTGCGCCGCCGCCGAATAGTCGCGCGGGTTGCGATAGCTGCCCACTTCATTCTCGGGCTGGACCATGATGACCGTGTTCTGCGGATCATGCTCCTTGAGGTACGTCATCAGCCGGACGAAGGCGCGCTTGTCCGCCTCCAGCGTGGTGCGCGCCATCGGGGTCAGCGCATAATGATCCTGCCCTGCCTTCGTCTTCATCCGGGGAAAGCGGCGATTGTCGAGCTTGACCCAGTCGGGCGTGTAGCCGGGCGAGGTGTTCTTCCAGGTCGCGAACCACAGCAGCACAACGCGCTTGTCATGCGCGCGCGCCTGATCGAGCAAGGTCTGGACGAAGCCGAAGTCGAAACGCCCCTCGTCCGGCTCGATCTGTTGCCAGGCGACGGGAATTTCGATCGTATTGGCGTGGATGCGGTCCAGCACCGGCCAGACCTGCGGCAGCGCGGAGGCATAGTTGCTGGAGTTGTTGACCTGCGCCCCCAGCATCAGGAAGGGGAGACCATCGACCATCAGCGCGTGGCGGCCGTTTTTGCCGACGATCTGCGGCACCGGTGTCCTCTGCGGCACCGGCGTCGTCTGCGCCACCAGCGGGCTGGCCAGCCCCAGTGCCAAGACGGCGAACCCCTTTGCCAGGCGCATCACGTCCCCTCCTTTTTCGCGATGATTGGCCTCAGGCTGTGCAACGGACGGTGCGCCCGATCAACGCCTATCGAACCGGCGCCTCACGCGGCCAGCCCGCGATCTGCCGATACGGTGTCAGGCGGACATGGCATCGGCGCGGCCAAGCGATAATCGTCCGCCAGCCGGGCGAGGTCCATGACGGTGAAGTCGCGGTCATAGCGCCCCACATCCTCCTCCTCCTGCTCACGCCAGTCGCCGATGTCCGCCATGCGGACCGGCCGACACGCGACGAGTCCGATCCAATGGGCCAGCAGGACGTCCAGCTCGCGCAGACCGTTCGCCGTCACCCGCGCCCGGACATGGCGATGCCGGGCGGACAAGGCGCATGCCTCCACCGCCCAGAGCGGCGCGATCCGCCTCTCCAGCACGTCGATGCCGGTCATCAGCGCCCGATGCGCCCGGTCCCGCTCCGCCGTGTTCGCCCTCATCGGCCGCCCATTCGGCGGTGCCAGTACCAGCGTCGCAGCCAACGGCCCAGCAACCGGGCGATCAAGCGCCCGTGCCCTGAAGACAGGAGAAATGGTTCACTGGGGACGGCTCCTTCGCAACAAGCGGGAGCACAAGGGTCTCTCAGCCGCCAGTGCTTGCGGTCGTCAAACCGGCGATAGGCGATGCTATCACGCCCGGCGGGCGGCGTCTTCGGATTTCTGGCGCGCCCGATGCGCCCCGGTGGCGAGCGCGACAATTTCTATCCCATGATATTTTAACCCGCCACCAAAACCCCTTACGTGCGTTATGAACAAAATGTCAGCCAGCGGTGTACGCACCAGCGGCCGGACAGGGGTCTGGACAGGGTGCAAGGGAGCCGGGACATTGGCGGACAGCAGTGAATTTACCGTGTCGCGACGCGGCGTGATCGTCGGAGGCGCGGCCACCGCGATGGCCGCTTCCGCCCCGGCCGAGGCGCAGAACCAGAGGAGCACCATGCCCGCCGATCCCCCCGCCATGCCCGTGACGCTGACGGTCAACGGCAAGGCCCGCAGCCTGTCGCTCGACCCGCGCACGACGTTGCTCGATACGCTTCGCGAGCATCTGCACCTGACCGGCACCAAGAAGGGCTGCGACCATGGCCAGTGCGGCGCATGCACCGTGCTGGTCAATGGCGAGCGGATCAACAGCTGCCTCTCCCTTGCACTTCAGCATGAGGGCGACAGCATCACCACCATCGAGGGGCTGGGTACGCCCGGGAAGCTCCACCCGATGCAGGCCGCTTTCGTGCGTCATGACGGCTATCAGTGCGGATACTGCACGCCGGGCCAGATCTGCTCGGCGGTGGCGGTGCTCGACGAGATCAAGCGCGGCGTGCCCAGCCATGTCCAGGCCGACCTGACCGCCAGGCCCCAGAACTCCGGCATCGAGATGCGCGAGCGGATGAGCGGCAATATCTGCCGCTGCGGGGCATATTCCAACATCGCCGATGCAATGGCTGAGGTCGCGGGAGCCAAGTCATGAAGCCCTTCACCTACGAACGTGCAAAAGACGCCGTTGCGGCGGCACGCGCCGCGACGACGCCCGGCGCCAAGTTCCTCGCAGGCGGCACCAACCTGCTCGACCTGATGAAGATCGAGGTCGAGACGCCGACCCATCTGATCGACGTGCAGGAGCTGAAGCTCGACCGGATCGAGAAGACCAGGGAAGGTGGCCTGCGCATCGGCGCGTTCGTCACCAATACCGCACTGGCCGCCGACGAGCGCGTGCGGCGCGACTATGGCGTCCTGTCCCGCGCCATCGTGGCGGGGGCCAGCGGACAGCTGCGCAACAAGGCGACGACGGCGGGCAATCTGCTCCAGCGGACGCGCTGTCCCTATTTCTACGACACCAACATGGCCTGCAACAAACGCAGGCCCGGCAGCGGGTGCAGCGCGATCGGCGGCTATTCGCGCCAGCTCGCCATTGTCGGCGCCAGCAACGACTGTATCGCGACCAACCCCAGCGACATGAACGTCGCGATGCGGGTGCTGGACGCGGTGGTCGAGACGGTGAACCCCGAAGGAAAGACGCGCGCCATTCCGATCGCTGACTTCCACCGCCTGCCCGGCAACACGCCGCATATCGAAACCGCGCTCCAGCCGGGCGAGCTGATCACCGCCGTCACCCTGCCCCGCCCGGTCGGCGGCACCCATATCTATGAGAAGGTGCGTGATCGCGCCTCCTATGCCTTTGCGCTCGTCTCGGTCGCGGCGATCGTCCAGAAGGACGGCTCGGGCCGCGTCGCGGTCGGTGGTGTCGCGCACAAGCCCTGGCGGGTCGAAGCGGCCGAGGCTGCCATGCCGCAAGGGGCCAAGGCGGTGACGGCGACGCTGCTCGCCGATGCCCGCCCGACCAAGGACAACGAATATAAGGTGCCGCTCGTCGAACGGACGCTGGCGGCCGCCATCAGCCAGGTGAGGACCGCATGAAATTCACCGAACCAGCCGGCGCCAACCCCATCGACCGCATGACCGTGGTCGGTCGTCCGCAGGACCGTATCGACGGCCCGCGCAAGACCACCGGCACCGCGCCCTATGCCTATGAACGCCATGCCGAGGCTCCGAACGCCGCCTATAGCTGGATCATCGGCGCGGCCATCGCCAAGGGCCGCATCCGGTCGATGAACCTCGACGACGCACGCGGCGCACCGGGCGTGCTGGGCATCGTCACCGCCGCCGAGGCGGGCAAGCTGAACAAGGGCAATTTCAACACGGCCAAGCTGCTCGGCGGGCCGGAGATCGACCATTATCACCAGGCCGTCGCCATCGTCGTCGCCGAGAGCTTCGAGCAGGCGCGCGCCGCCGCCGGGCTGGTACGGATCGACTATGACCGCGCCAAGGGCCAGTTCGATCTGGACGAGGCGCTGAAGGGCGCGCCGCTGGCGGGTGGCGAAGAGGGCAAGCCCGGCAAGGAAGATCGGACCGGCTCGTTCGAAAGCGCTTTCGACGCCGCGCCGGTGAAGCTCGACGCCGAATACACCACCCCCGACCACAGCCATGCGATGATGGAGCCCTTCGCCTCACTGGCGATCTGGGAGGGGGACCAGCTGACCGTCTGGACGTCGAACCAGATGATTGCGTGGGGCCGCGGCGACCTCGCCAAGACGCTGGGGATGCCCAAGGAGAAGGTCCGACTGATCTCGCCTTATGTCGGTGGCGGTTTCGGTGGGAAGCTGTTCCTTCGCGCCGACGCCGTCATGGCGGCGCTGGGCGCGAAGGCGGTCGGGCGGCCGGTCAAGGTCGCGATGCAGCGGCCGTTGATGGCCAATAACGCGACTCACCGTCCCGCGACGACCCAGCGCATCCGCATCGGGGCGACCAAGGACGGCGCGATCCAGGCGATCGCGCATGAAAGCGGATCGGGCGACCAGCCCGGTGGCGGTCCCGAGACGGCGGTCAACCAGACCAAGCTGCTCTATGCCGGTCCCAACCGCCTGACCGCGATGCGGCTGGCGGTGCTGAACCTGCCGGAGGGCAATGCGATGCGCGCCCCGGGCGAGGCGCCGGGCATGATGGCGCTGGAAATCGCGATGGACGAGATGGCGGAGAAACTGGGCATGGACCCGGTCGCCTTCCGCGTGAAGAACGATACCCAGGTCGATCCCGAAAAGCCCGATCGCCGCTTCTCGCAGCGCCAACTCGTCCGCTGCCTGGAAGAAGGCGCACAGCGTTTCGGCTGGGCGCAGCGCAATGCCAGGCCCGCCCAGGTCCGCGATGGACGCTGGCTGGTCGGCATGGGCGTCGCCGCCGCCTTCCGCAATCACATGAACATGAAGTCGGGCGCGCGGGTCACGCTGAACAAGGATGGCCGGGTCGTGGTCGAGACCGACATGACCGATATCGGCACCGGCAGCTACACGATCATCGCCCAGACCGCCGCCGAGATGATGGGCGTGCCGATGGACGCGGTCGATGTCCGGCTGGGCGACAGCGACTATCCGGTATCGGCCGGATCGGGCGGCCAGTTCGGCGCGGCCAATGCGACGGCGGGCGTCTATGCCGCCTGCGTGAAACTGCGCGAGGCGGTGGCGCAACGGCTGGGGTTCAACTCGGCCGACCTGACCTTCGCCGATGGTCGGGTGACGGGCGGCAACCGATCGGTCGCCCTTCGCGATGCCGCATCCTCGGCTCCGCTGACCGCCGAGGACCGGATCGAGTTCGGAACGCTCGACAAGACCTATCAGCTGTCGACCTTCGGCGCGCATTTCGTTGAGGTCGGCGTCGATGCCTATACCGGCGTCACGCGGCTCCGCCGGATGCTGGCGGTTTGTGCGGCGGGGCGCATCCTGAACCCCAAGGCGGCGCGCAGCCAGATGATCGGCGCGATGACCATGGGCGTCGGCTCGGCGTTGATGGAGGAACTGGCGGTCGACAAGCGCTTCGGCTTCTTCGTCAACCATGACCTGGCGGGCTATGAAGTGCCGGTCCATGCCGACATCCCGCATCAGGAAGTGATCTTCCTGGAGGAAGCGGACGACAAGGCCAATCCGATGAAGGCCAAGGGTGTCGGCGAACTGGGCCTGTGCGGCGTCGGCGCGGCGGTGGCGAATGCGGTCTACAACGCCACCGGCGTGCGGATCAGGGACTATCCGCTGACGCTGGAAAAGCATCTGGACCGCCTGCCCGCGATCGCCTGATGCGTTTTCCGTCCCTTTCCCTGGACGGGAGAGAGGGAGGGGTCAGCGAGCGCCCAGCCGCATAGAGTATAAAGGCCTGAAACAAACCCACCCCTCCCCTTCAGGGGAGGGGCCGGGGGTGGGGCGCTTCCGCAAGCGTGGCGTTCGTGGAAAGGCCTCACCCCAACCCCTCCCCTGGAGGGAGGGGCTCACACTGCCACCATGTAATGCCGTCTTGCCCTAACCCCGCATCGCCGCGACCAGTTCGTCATGGCTCGGCAGGTCCGCCACGGCGCGGTCGCCGAACATCTGGAGCTTGCGGAACAGCCGCTCCGCCTCGCCGGACGCGCGCGTCGGCCTCGCATCGCCATCGGCAAAGCCCATGCCATAGAGGATGTACTGATAGTTGAAATGGGCGAAGCTCTCGACATCCAGCGTGAAGTCGAACCGCCCCGGCGGCCTATAGCGCCATTGCTCCAGCAGATCCCGTAGCCGGTCGGAGATCGTTCCCGCCGCGCCATTGTCATGCCAGAACGGCTCGTCCCGGCTGCTCAGGCAGTAATGCAGCTTCAGAAAGTCGACGATCGTCCGATACCGCGCGGTCATCAGCGCATTGAAGCGTGCGGCGGGGGCAGCGATCGGCCCGCGATGCGGAAACAGCTCGGCCAGCATGGCGACCGCCGCCTCGATCAGGACGATGCCGGTCGATTCCAGCGGCTCCAGAAAGCCTCCGGCCAGTCCGATCGCCACGCAATTGCCGATCCACGGCCGCTGGCGATAACCCGGCTCGAAGGTCAGCAGCCGCGGCTCCAGCCTGTCCGGATCACGCTCCAGATAGGCGGCGAGCGTCGCCAGCGCGGCCTCGTCATCCATATGGGCGTCGGAATAGACCGTGCCGATCCCCCGCCCCTCGGCCAGTCCGATGTCCCAGGTCCACCCGGCCCGATGCGCGCTGGCGATGGTCATGGTCGGCAGGGCGTGCCCGCGCGTCGCATCATAGGGCAGGCGGCAGGCGAGCGCGCGATTGGTGAACAGCTGGTCGCGCACCGACGCCAGAGGCTCCCCCAGCGCACCGGAGATCAGTTCGGCCCGCTGTCCGGTGCAGTCGACATAGAGGTCGGCGGTCATCATGCCCTGACGGTCGGTCATGACATGCGCGATCAGTCCATCCGCGCCGACCACCGCGCCCGTCAGCCTGCCCTCCAGATGCCCCACGCCCAGGCCCATGGCACAATCGGCCAGCAGCGCGACCAGCCGATGCGCATCGAAATGATAGGCATAGCTGAGCGGCCCGTCGAACGCCCCTTCCCCCGCCTGTTTCGGTCCCCGCCCGGCGGCGGCGACGCGGTGCTGGATCGTCACCGCTTCGGCAAAGGGCGCACGGGCCGCCGGGTCCTGCGCCAGCCAGTGCGCGACCAGGTCGACACCGTCCGCCTGGAAGGGCGGCTCGAACGGGTGGACATAGCGATGGCGCCTGCCCCCGTCCGGGGCGTGCCGCCAGTCGTCGAAGCGGATGCCCTGCTTGAAGGTCGCACCCGCCGCGCGGACGAATTGCGCCTCGTCGATCCCCAGGAAGCGCAGGGTCGAGCGCATCGTGGGAAACGCCCCCTCGCCCACGCCGATGGCGCCGATGGCCGGGTCCTCCAGCAGGGTGATGCGGGTTTCCGGCCCCAGGAAGCGCGCAAGATAGGCCGCAGTCAGCCAGCCCGCCGTGCCGCCGCCGACGATCAGGATCGACCTGGCCTGCCCCTCCACCACCCTCACATCCTCACGAACAGGTTGCGGAACCATTGCGAGCCGCCCTTCGTCGCCTGCCGCCAGTCCTCGCCCATATCGTCGGGCACGAAACCCCAGGGGCAGAACAGCTTCGGCCGCCCGGCCTTATAGGCCGCGACGTGCCGCGTGACGAGGGTCAGGCCATGGACCAGCGCCGTCGCCACCAGCAGGGCGTCGCGGGTCTGCGCATAGGCCAGCCCCGCCGACCGCCGCACCACCGCGACATCGACCGGCAGGATGCGTCCCTCGAAGGCAGGCAGGACCTGCGCCGCGATCCAGTCGTCGGCGTCCTTGTCTTGCTGAAGGTCGAGCAGCGTCACCGCCGACAGGAACAGTTCGTGACGCGGCACGCCCGTGGCCCAGTCGACCAGCCCCGGATCGGCCTGTCCCCGCCGCGCGCCGCGCAACGCGGTCACGACATCGGCATCGAGCAGATACATCAGCGCGTCCGGTCCCAGTCGCGCGGCGGCGGAACCTCGCCGGGCACCGCATCGGGTTGGGCGAGCAAGTCGACGATCGTCTCGGTCTGGCGCGCCAATTGGCGGAACGCCTCGACGCCCAGCAGGACATGGGTGGGCCGTCCGCGATCGGTGATGAACACCGGCTCGATTCGGGCCAGCCGCTTGGCGCGGCTGACATCCTGGTTGAACTCGCGGCTGGTCAGCGTCTTCATCCGCCCCTCGAATATGTAGGTATGTACCTACCTTGTAGCGGTAACGACACAGTTTGCCAGTGACCCGGTACAATCGCGTCCCATCCGATGAAATCCCGTTGCAACGCGCCGCGACTTGGCGTCGCTATCGCTTGCGCCGGACCGCGCAAGGCCGGGCGCGAGGGGGGATGCCAAGACCGATGAACGACGCGATCGACAGTTTCCGGAAGACCTTTGGCGGCATCCTGGCACCGCATGGCCCGGCCAGCGCCGGGGCGGCCGCCACCTATGTTCCCGGCGATTACAGCATCCATTTCTTCCTGCAGCTGGCGGTGATCCTGCTCGCCTGTCGCGTCGTCAGCTGGGCCGGACAGCGGTTCCTGGGCCAGCCGCCGGTCGTGGGCGAGATGATCGCCGGAGTCGTGCTCGGCCCCTCGCTGCTCGGCCTGTTCTTTCCCGACCTGCAGGCGGCGATCTTTCCCAAGGAAACCCGCAACGTCCTTTATGCGGGGGCACAGCTGGGCGTGGCGCTGTACATGTTCCTGGTCGGGCTGACGCTCCGCCTCGATCACTTCCGGTCCAAGGCGCGCAGCGCGATGGCGGTGTCGGCCTCGGGCGTGATCGCACCGTTCCTGATCGCCGTGGCGATCACCCCCCTGCTGCTGAAGGTGCCCGGCCTGTTCACCGCCGGAATCAGCCAGGCCAATGCCACGCTGTTCATGGGCGCATGCATCGCGCTGACCGCCTTTCCGATGCTGGCGCGGATCATCAACGAGCGGGGGCTGGCGGACAGCCCGCTCGGCACGCTGTCGCTGGCGGCCGGGGCGTTCGACGATGCCGCGTCCTGGTGCGTGCTGGCGATCGTGCTGGCGACCTTTGGCGGCGGCAGCGGGGTGGCGATCCTCGCGATCGGCGGAGCCTTTGTCTATGTCGGCTTCCTGATCCTGTTCGGCCGCCGCCTGCTCGCGCCGCTGGGCCGGGCGGTCGAGGCGCGGGGTGAGATGAGCACGACCGTGCTGGCGATCACGCTGATGGCCTTTTGCCTGTCCGCCTTCATCATGGACGCGATCGGGGTGCATGGTATTTTCGGCGGCTTCATCCTGGGTGTCTTCATGCCGCGTGGGACTTTCGTCGCCGAGTTGAAGAAGAAGGTCGAGCCGCTGGCCGTTGTCCTGCTGCTGCCCATGTTCTTCACCTATTCGGGGCTGAACACGCGGATGGACATGGTCAATTCGCTGCCGTTGCTGCTGATCGCGCTCGGCATCCTGGCCGCGTCGATCGCCGCCAAGTTCGGTGCCTGCTATCTGGCGGCGCGGGCTTGCGGCGAGGACAATCGCACCGCCATGGGGATCGGCGCGCTGATGAACTCACGCGGGCTGATGGAACTGATCATCATCAATATCGGGCTGCAAAAGGGTATTATCGGCCCCACCCTGTTCTCGATGCTGGTGCTGATGGCGATCGTGACCACGATGATGGCCAGTCCGCTGTTCGAATATGTCTATGGCCGTCGGGCGCGGGTGTTGGGCGAGATGGAGACGCTGAACGGCGCCGCCGCCTGACCCGGCTCTTCACCGTCCTCTTTGGCAGGCACGAAAAGGGCGGTCCCGGGGCCGCCCTTTTTGCTTCTCCGATCGGTCCGCTCGGCGCTCACCGCATCGATCGAGCGCAATACCCCGCGGGTCGAGCAGGCCGCCGACGAAGCGGGCCGGGTCCAGCCGCGCCACACGTCGCAGGAGGAACGCTCCTTCTGTCGCTCTCATATCCGTGGATTACATGTGAGCGGTAAACACCACAGCGCCACATCGCACCTCGGACCGCTTGCCACAACCATCTGCTCCGCCAAAGCTGATCCGGACTAAAGCGCTATTTTTTCGTTGTTTAATCGAAAGATCTGACACAGATTGCGGACAAGGCGAGCGTGGAAACCGCGCCGCCCCGCGTTTTGGACAAGGCATAGGGCCGGTACAGTTCGTCGCCTTGTCCTCGATCGAAAATGATAGCGCTATCTATATTGAGGAGGGGTTATGCTGAAACACATAGGTGTCGCCTTGCTGGCGTCGGCGAGCATCATGGCGGCCTGCGCCGTCCAGGCACAGGTAACGACGCAGGGCACGGCACCGGCACTGTCCGTCACCCCCGCCGAGACGCTGGAGCGGCAGGGCCTGACCGTGATGGTCGACCAGAATCAGTTCAGCCCCATCTTCTTCGACGAGAAGAATGCCGGTATCCAGATCGTCCTGCACGGCGAGAGGATCGCCACCGATGGCGCAGTGCGCCTCAATCCCACGCCCGAGCAATGGGACCCCGTCCCCGCCTTTGTCAGCCGAGCACGCGGGACCGAGCCCAACCAGATCGTCGTTCGCTCGACCTATAAGGACCAGAATCTCGCCTATCGAGTGAAGGTGACGGCGGAGGGAGACGGCTTTCGCATCGCGGTCGACCTCGACCAGCCGCTGCCCGCCGCGCTTGCGGGCAAGGCGGGGTTCAACCTCGATTTCCTGCCGACCAGCTATTTCGGCAAGACCTATCTGATGGACACCGCGCCCGGCCTGTTCCCGCGCCATCCCACCGGCCCGATGGCCAGGGACGGATCAGGCGATCCGACACCTCTGGCCGCGGGGGGCAAGTCGATCACCCTGTCGCCCGAAGACCCGCTGACCCGCGTGACGATCACCTCGGATGCGGGCGGGCTGGCGCTCTATGATGCGCGCAACCGGGCGCAGAATGGCTGGTTCGTCGTCCGCTCGCTGATCGCGGCGGGGGCGAAGGAGAATGCCGTCGTCTGGCATGTCCGTCCCAATGTCGTGAAGGACTGGGTGCGTCCGCCGGTCGTCTCGTTCAACCAGGCGGGCTATACGCCCGGCCGCGCCAAGGTCGCCCTGATCGAAACCGATCCGCACGGAACCGCACCGGGCGAGGCGGAACTGGTTCGGCTGGCCGCAGACGGTACGCGCCAGTCGGTGCTGCGTGCCGCCATTGCCCCGCGCGGACGCTGGATGCGGTACAATTACGCCGCCTTCGACTTCTCCCAGGTCCGCGAGCCGGGCATCTATGCCATCGCCTATGGCGGTCAGGTGACGAACCCGTTCCGTATCGCCGCCGATGCCTATGACCGTATCTGGCAGACCTCGCTCGACACCTTCATCGCCGAGCAGATGGACCATGTCGGCATCCGCGAGCAGTACCGGGTCTGGTCCGCGCCCTCGCATCTCGACGATGCCCGCCAGGCGCCGCCCAACCATGTCCATTTCGACGGGTACAAGATGGGGCCGAACCTCGATTCACCGTTCAAGCCGGGCGAGCATATCCCCGGCCTGAATGTCGGCGGCTTCCAGGATGCGGGCGATTACGACATCCAGACGCCGCAGAATGCCCAGGTGGTCCGGGACCTCGCCTGGGGTCGCGAACTCTATGGCCTGGACTGGGACGAGACGAGCGTGGACGAGGCCGCCCGCGCGGTCGAGATCCGCAAGCCCGACGGCAAGCAGGACGCGTTGCAGCAGATCCGCCACGGCGTCCTGCAACTGCTCGCCCAATATAAGGTGTTCGGCCATGCCATCGTCGGCATCATCGATCCGGTGCAGCGCCAATATGCCCATCTGGGCGATGCCGGGTCGCAGACCGACAATCTGACCTACGACGCATCGCTCGGGGTCAGCGAGGGCAAGGGCGGGTCGTCGGGGGCGCAGGACGATCGCTGGGCCTTCACCACCGACCTGCCCGCCAACAATCTGGCGGTCGCAGGGGCTCTCGCCGCCGCCTCCCGCGCGCTGGCGGACAGCGATCCGACGATGGCGGCCGAGGCCTGGGACGCGGCCAAGGTGCTGTGGGGACGCTATCAGAAGGGGCCGATCAAATCGGGTGACGGACGCGACGATTCCGGTACGCCCTGGTCGGCGGACGGCGCCAATGTCGGCGCGACCGTCGAGATGCTGATCGCCAGCAAGGGCGAGCGCATCTACGCCGACCGCCTGCGCGCGCTGATGCCCGTCATCACCAGGAATTTCGACTGGGTCCGCGCTCCGGCGGTGCGCGCCATTCCGTTCATGGATGCCGGATACCGTGCCGCGCTGGTCCCGCTGGTCCGCCAGAGCAAGGCCAAGATGGATGCGGAAGCCGCCAGGAACCCCTTCGGCGTACCGATCAGCGAAGGCGGCTGGGCCGGATCGCATCAGGTCGTCGAGTTCGGCTCGACCGCCTTCCTGATGCACAAGGCGTTCCCGGAGATCATCGGCACCGACTATACGCTGAACGCCATCGACTATGTGCTGGGGCGGCATCCGGCCAACAACCTGTCGCTCGTCTCGACTGTGGGCACCGCGTCCAAGCTGATCGGCTATGGCCACAACCGCGCCGATTACGGCTTCATCCCCGGCGGCGTGGTGCCGGGTGTGCTGATCGTGAAGCCCGACTTCCCCGAGCTGAAGACCGAATGGCCGTTCCTGTGGTTCGAGAACGAATACACGGTCGCGACCACCTCCGCCTATATCCTGGCCGCCAATGCCGCGATCGAGGCGACGAAGGAGCATCGCTGAAGCCTTTTGCGGGGCGGGCGGATCGGCCTGCCCCGCATCAGATGAATTTCATGTCATCTTCGCAACGACAATTGACTGCCAAGGCAATCATTGCCATGGCAGCGATATGACATTCCCTACGCCTGATCCCTTCGACCCCGAACGCTCGGTCGGGTATCTGACCAAGCGCGTGTATCAGCTTGCCCGCATCGGCCTGGAGCCGGTCTTCGCCGATGAAGAAGTCACCCATGTCCAATGGAGCGCGCTGATGGCGCTGCACCATGGCGTGGGCGGCACGGCGGCCGAGCTGGCACGCCACCTGTGCCATGATACCGGCGCGACGACGCGGATCGTCGACACGCTGGAGGAGCGCGGCCTGATCGAACGCTGCCGCTGTACCGAGGATCGCCGTGTCGTGCGCCTGTCGCTGACCGAGGCGGGGCGCGAAGTCACCGCGCGGTGCAAGGTCAAGGTCGTCGCGCAGTGGAACGAGTGGCTGGCCGACTGGTCGCCCGAGGAGATCGAACGCTTCGTCGGCGACCTGCTGCGCCTGCGTAACAAGCTGGAGACGGTGGCATGAAGCGCTTCGCCTTTCTGACCGGGTTGCTGTTGGCGGGCTGTTCCGTGCCTCAGGCGCATCCCGCCATCACGGCCACCCCACCCGAGAAATTGGGTCTGGCCGATGCGCAGGCCCCGCTGGTCGCCGCCGACTGGTGGCGGGGCTTGGGCGATGCGCAGCTCGACCGGATCATCGGCGACGCACTGAGCGGCAATCCCTCGCTCGGCATCGCGCTGGCGCGCTTGCGGCAGGCGGAGTCGGTATTGGCCACACGCCGCGCCGATGACGGCCCTTCGGTGACGCTGGACGCGCAGGAACAATATAACCGGCTGTCGGGCCGCTACATCATCCCGCCGCCCTATGCGGGCACGACCCAGTGGCTGGGCCAGGCGCAGGCCAATCTGAACTGGACCATCGACCTGTTCGGGCGACAGGCCGCCGCGATCGAGGCCGCCCGCGCCTCGACCCGCGCGGCGGCGCTGGACGTGACGGCGGCGCGCCTCGCGCTGGCAGGTTCGGTCGCGCAGACCTATGTCGAACTGGCCCGGGCCGAACGGCAGGCTGCGATCGCACGCCAGACCATCGCGACCCGCACCCGCTCGCTGGGTCTGATACAGACACGCATACGGCACCAGCTGGCCAGCCAGATCGACGCGTCGGGCGCACAGACGCTGCTCGCCCAGGCGCGGGTCGCCTTGGCGCGGGCCGAGACGCAGGCAGCGCTGTCGCGCAATGCGCTGGCGGCGCTGGCCGGGCGAGGGCTGGATTATCCCGCGACCATCGCACCGACGAAGCTCGCCTTCGATGCCGCGCTGCCCATCCCCGCGACCGTGCCCGCCGACCTGCTGTCACGGCGGCCCGACATCGCCGCCGCGCTCGCCCGGATCGATGCCGCGGGCAAGGGGCAGGAGGTCGCGCGAAAGGCGTTCCTGCCCAATATCAACCTGACCGCGCTGGCCGGTTTCCAGGCGGTGGGCCTCGGCAATCTGTTCACCGCCGATGCGGGAGCGGCGGCGGCGGGTCCGGCGATCCATCTGCCGATCTTCGACAGCGGACGGCTGCGCGCCGGGCTGGCGGGGGCGACCGCCGCGCTCGATCTGGCAACCGCCGACTATAACAACCGCGTCGTCGGCGCGGTACGTGAGGCGGCCGATGCGGTCACGCGCAGCCGCACCATCGCCACGGAGCGAGCACGCCAGGCCGAGGTGACTCGCGGCCTGTCAGAAACCCGCCGCCTGAACGCGATCCGCGTGTCGAGCGGGCTGCAATCGCAACTCGGCCTGATCGATCCCGACATCCGCCAGCTGGAGTCGGATCAGGCCGACGCCAATCTCGCCGCCGACGCGGTCCAGGCGCGTATCGCGCTGGCCGTCGCCCTTGGGGGCGGTTTCTCTTCTTCTTCGCAGGGTATCACGCAATGAGCGACACCGAAGCCGCCCCCTCCCCCGCCGCTCCCACGACGCAAGCCCCGAGCGGCGGCAAGCCCAAGGCCCGCCGCATGGGCCTGACCATCCTGGCGATCGTCGTCGTCCTCGCCGCGATCGTCTGGGCAGTGTTCCACTTCCTGCTCGCCAAGCCCGAGGAAGAAACCGACGACGCCTATGTCGCGGGTGACGTGGTGGCGATCACCGCGCGCGATCCGGGGCAGGTACTGGCCATCCATGCCGACAACACCCAGACGGTGAAGGCGGGCCAGCCGCTGATCGACCTCGATCCGGCGACCGCCGATGTCGGCCTGGCCTCCGCCGCCGCCGAGCTGGCGCGTGCGGTGCGCGCGACTCGCGCCGACTTCACCAAGGTCAACCAGAGCAGCGCCGCCATCGTCCAGGCCCAGGCCGAACTGACCCGCGCCCGCGCCGACTATGCCCGCCGTCAGGGCGCCGCGGCCGAGGGTGCGGTGTCGGGCGAGGAACTGTCCCACGCCGCCGATGCGGTGAAGGTCGCCAATGCAAACCTCGCCCTTGCCCGCGCCCAGGCGGCGCAGGCGCGGACCGCCGTGCAGGGTACCGATGTCGACACCAACCCTGCCGTGATGGCCGCCATCGCCGCCTATCGCCGCGCCGCCATCACGCGCAGCCATATGCACGTCGTCGCGCCGATCAGCGGCGTCGTCGCCCAGCGCACGGTACAGGTCGGGCAGCAGGTCGCGGCGGGCACGCCGTTGATGGCGGTGGTGCCGCTCGACCGGCTGTGGGTCGATGCCAATTTCCGCGAGACCCAGCTCAAGGACCTGCGCATCGGCCAGCCCGCGACGATCACTGCCGACATCTATGGCGGCAAGACCGTCTATCACGGCAAGGTCATCGGCCTGGGTGCGGGCAGCGGCAACGCCTTCGCACTGCTGCCGCCGCAGAACGCCAGCGGCAACTGGATCAAGATCGTCCAGCGCGTGCCGGTGCGCATCGGGCTGAACGCCAATGAGCTGCGCCAGAATCCCCTGCGGGTCGGCCTGTCGGCGACCGTGACGGTCGATACCGCCGACCAGCGCGGGCCGCGCATCGGCTCCGCCGCGACCCAGGTGGACAGCACCCGCGGCACCGATGGCAAGGACCCGGCGATCGAGGCGCGCATCGCACAGATCATCGCGGCCAATCGCTGATGGCCGGGGCTCCCGCTCAGGCGGGTGCGGGACAAGGCCCCGCCCCGCTGAAAGGCCCGGCGCTGGCGCTCGTCGCCTTCGCGCTGGCGCTGGGCACCTTCATGCAGGTGCTCGATTCGACCATCGCCAACGTCTCGCTGCCCACCATCGCGGGCAATCTGGGCGTCAGCTCGGACAACTCGACCTGGGTCGTCACCGCCTTTGCCGTCGCGAACGGCGTGGCGGTGCCGCTGACCGGCTGGCTGATGGGCAAGTTCGGGGTGGTGCGGACCTTCTGCGTCTCGGTCTTCCTGTTCACCATCGCGTCCTTCCTGTGCGGCATCGCGTGGAACCTGTCCTCGCTGATCGGCTTCCGCATCCTTCAGGGCGCGGTGTCGGGGCCGATGATCCCCGGCAGCCAGGCGCTGCTGATCTCGATCTTCCCGCCGCAGAAGCGGTCGACCGCGCTCGGCATCTGGTCGATGACGACGCTGGTCGCGCCGATCATGGGGCCGATCCTGGGCGGATACATCTCCGACAATTATCACTGGAGCTGGATCTTCCTCATCAACGTCCCCGTCGGCCTGTTCTGTGCGGGCGTGTGCTGGCGCGGGCTGTCGAGCCGCGAGACGCCGACGCGCAACCTGCCGATCGACAAGGTGGGCCTTATCATGCTGGTCGTCTGGGTCGGCGCGCTTCAGATGATGCTGGACTTGGGCAAGAATGACGACTGGTTCCATTCGACCCGGATCGTCGTCATGACGGTGATCGCGATCGTCGGCTTCATCGCCTGGCTGATCTGGGAGCTGACCGACGCCAATCCGGCGGTCGACCTGTCGCTGTTCAAGGGGCGCAATTTCAGCATCGGGACGCTGGCCTTTTGTCTCGGCTATGCCGTGTTCTTCGCCAACACGCTGCTGCTGCCGCTCTGGCTCCAGACGCAGCTGGGCTATACCGCGACCTGGGCGGGCCTCGTCGCCGCGCCCAGCGGGGCGGTGGCGGTGGTGCTGACCCCCGTCGTCGCGCGCCTGTCGGGCAAGGTCGATGCGCGGATCATGGCGACCATCGCCTTTGCTGCTTTCGGCGTCTCCTACTGGATGCGCTCGGGGCTGAACACGCAGGCGAGCTTCAGCGACTTCGTGCTGCCGCTGATGGTGCAGGGCATCGCGATGAGCACCTTCTTCCTCGCCATGCTGACCATCGCCCTGGACGGCGTGCCGCAGGCGCGGATTCCGTCGGCGACCGGCATCTCCAACTTCGCGCGCATCACGGCGGGCAGCTTCGCCGCCTCGCTGACCACGACCATGTGGGATCGACGCGAAGCGATGCACCAGGCGCATCTGTCCGAGGCGATCGGCCAAGGCCCGGTATGGCAGATGGCGAAGAACGGCCTGGGTCATCTGGGCTTCACCGACGTACAGGCCGCCGCCGCCGTGACGCGGCAGATGGTGGGGCAGGCCTATCTGCTCGCCTCGACCGACATCTTCTATGTGTCGGCCTGGCTGTGCATCGTGCTGGCCGCACTGACCTGGTTCACCCGGCGGCCCAAGCCGCATGACGGCCCGATCGCGGCGGATTGATGAACAATCCTCCCCGATTCGGGGAGGTGGCAGCGCTCCAGCGCTGACGGAGGGGGGCTTCCGCAAGAGATGTCCCCGGTGGAAAGCCCCCTCCACCATGCTGCGCATGGTCCCCCTCCCCGTGCCGGGGAGGATTTGCTACGCTCCCCGAAAAGGGAGACGGATGATGTTGAAAACGCTGATGATGATGGCGCTGGTCGCGGTGGCGCAGGCACCGTCCGACCCGCATCTGCCGCCCAAGGTGGTCGACAGCATCGCTCCCACCTTGCCCGCCGGATTGCCGCGCGGCGTGCTGATCGTCTCCAAGACCAACGGCTGGCGGCATTTCGAGCATATCCCGCATTCCAACGCGGTCTTGGCCGACATCGCCAAGGGCCTGCACCACCCCAGCTTCACCACCGAAAACGCCGCCGTCTTCAACGACGACCAGCTTTCCCGTTTCTCGGTCGTGGTCCTCAACAGCGCCAGCGGCGATTTCCTGTCACCCGAGCAGCAGGCCGCCTTCGCCCGCTTCGTCGCGCGCGGTGGGGGCGTGGTGGCGCTTCATGCGGCAGGCGACAACAGCCACAAGGCCCCCTGGTATGTCGAGACGATCATCGGCACGACCTTCACCGGCCATCCGAATGGCGAAGACCATATCCAGCCCGCCCGTATGGAGATCGTGCAGCCCCGCCATCCGATCATGGCCGGGGTCAAGACGCCGTGGACGCCCCGCGACGAATGGTACAGCTTCGACAGCAACCCCGCGACGCGCGGCATGACCATCCTGGCGCAGGTGGACGAAGCCAGCTATCGCCCTGGCGAGACGCTGCGCATGGGCGCGGCGCATCCCGTCATGTGGATCAACCCACGCAGCAAGGGCCGGGTCTTCTACTCCGCGCTGGGGCATGAGCCGCAGCTGTATGACGATCCCAATTACCGCCGCATCCTGACCAACGCGGTACGCTGGGCAGCGGGAAAGTGATCAGCACTCGACGACGTTGACCGCCAGGCCGCCGAGGCTGGTTTCCTTGTACTGCGACTTCATGTCCTCGCCGGTCTGGCGCATCGTCTCGATCACCTGGTCCAGGCTGACGATGTGCTTGCCGTCGCCGTGCAGCGCCAGATAGGCCGCGTTGATCGCCTTGATCGCGCCCATCGTGTTGCGCTCGATGCAGGGGATCTGGACCAAGCCGCCGATCGGGTCGCAGGTCAGGCCCAGATTATGCTCCATGCCGATCTCGGCCGCATTCTCGACCTGCGCGGGCGAGCCGCCCAGCGCCGCCGCCAGCCCCGCCGCCGCCATCGAGCAAGCGACGCCGACCTCGCCCTGACAGCCCATTTCGGCCGCCGAGATGGAGGCGCGCTTCTTGTACAGCATCCCCACCGCCGCCGCCGTCAGCAGCAGGGTGCGGACCCCGTCGCGCGTCGCGCCGTGGACGAAGGTCTCATAATAACGCAGCACCGCCGGGATCACGCCCGCCGCGCCATTGGTCGGCGCGGTCACGACCCGGCCGCCCGCCGCATTCTCCTCATTCACCGCCAGCGCCCAGAGACTGACCCACTCGAACACCAGGCTGGGGTCGGTGCGCGGTCCCCGGTCGAGCAGCTTCTGCCGGATCGCCTGCGCGCGCCGCTGGACCTTCAGCCCGCCGGGCAGGATACCCGACGCCGCACAGCCCCGCTCGATCGAGGCGCACATGGCGTCGCGCACCCGGTCGAGAAACGCGTCGGTGTCGCCATCTTCGCGCCATGCGGCTTCGTTGGCGCGGACGATCTGGGCGATGGAAAGGCCCGTTTCGCCGGTGCGTTCCAGCAGTTCCGCGCCCGAGGCAAAGGGATGCGCCAGCCGCCGGTTGTTCCGCATCGGCTCGGCGCCCTCCATGCGGATCGCACCGCCACCGATCGAATAGAAGCGGCGGACCACCGAACTGCCATCGGGCAGGAAGGCGGTGAAGACCATGCCGTTGGGATGCGCGGGCAAAAAGCCCGGCCGAAAGAGCAGATCCTGCTCGGGATCGAACGGAAGCTCATGGCGTCCGTCGAGCATCAGCTGCCGCGTCTCGTGGATCTTTGCGAGCAAGCCATCAATGGCGTCCGGGTCGACCCGTTCCGGCGTCTCGCCCGCCAGACCCAGCAGCACCGCCCTGTCGCTATGGTGCCCGCGTCCGGTCAGCGAGAGCGAGCCGAACAACTCGGCCTGCACCCGGTCGGGGACCAGGCCGGTGTCGAGCATCTCGACCGCAAACGCCTTGGCCGCGCGCATCGGACCGACGGTGTGCGAGCTGGAAGGGCCGATGCCGATCGTGAACAGCTCGGTCACGCTGACCGCGGCGATGCTGTCCTCGCTGCGTGGTGTGCCGACGGGAATGGCGGAGAGCGTCAAGATCGTTCCAATTGTTACGGCTTTTGCCTCGTCTAGCGCACTCGCCATGCACTGACCAGCCGATGGAACGGATCAGGCGGTCATCGGGGCCAGTATGTCGAACGCCTCACGCGTCAATGGCGTCTGGAAATGACACCCCGCGGCAAAGTCGGACGCCCACACGATCTTGGCCTCGATCTCGCCGACATGGGGCAGGCGCAACCAGATTTTCAGGCCGCGCCGCAATTCGGTATAGGTCTGAAGCCGCGCGCCGCTGATCGAAATGTCCGTCACCCGGCATAGCGCTCGGTCGAGCCCGCCGCGCCCCATTTCGGTGTCCAGCGCAGTCGCCGTGCGCGGGGAGCGACGGCGATTGGCAAATTCGGCAGGTTCGAATTCAGCGGCGAACATGGGGCCAGTCTAAACACCGCTGGTTAACAGACTGCAAACCTATTTCCGGCTCGCTTCCTCCCATAGACGCAAAAAACCCGGCGCTTCATGGGAAGCACCGGGTCCTTCGATCGTCCGGCGATGAGGCCGGAAGCGATTACTTGCGGAGCGTGAGACCGCCGCCGAAACGCTTGTTGAAGCGCGCGACCTGACCGCCGGTGTCCAGCATGGTGCCGCGGCCGCCGGTCCAGGCGGGGTGCGCCAGCGGATCGATGTCCAGCTGCATCGTGTCGCCTTCCTTGCCCCAGGTGGAGCGGGTTTCGAACACGGTGCCGTCGGTCATCTGCACCTTGATCATGTGATAGTCGGGATGCGTATCGGTCTTCATGATATTGCTCCGGAAAATGGCTGGTTCCGACCAGCCTTCAAGCTCAAGGCGCGGCCCATAGCGGACCGCGCTCCGTTAGTCAAAAGCCCGTGACGGTCGCTTATGCCCCAGCTTAGAGTTGAAAGCGATCAGCATTGCACGGTTTTAGCCCCTCCCCTTCAGAGGAGGGGTGAGCAGAGTTGATCGTTTTCGACTCTAAGCTTCTGCGGGCGGATCGGCGATCATCGCGGTGAAATTGGCTTCCGCCACGACGACGCCGTCGATCTTGGCGACCCCAGCGAACTTGCAGACGCGGGTGCGCTTCGACACGAACTCGACCTCCAGGTGCAGAAGCACGCCCGGCTCGACGGGCTTGCGGAACTTCACGCCGTCGATCGACATGAAATAGACCAGCTTGCCCGAATTCGCGAGGCCCAGGCTTTCCACGCCCAGGACACCGGCGGCCTGCGCCAGCGCCTCGACGATCAACACGCCCGGCATGATCGGACGGCCGGGATAATGGCCCTGGAAAAAGGCCTCGTTGATCGTCACCGCCTTTACCGCGCGGATCGACGTGTCGAGGACCAGTTCCTCGACACGATCGACCAGCAGCATCGGGTAACGGTGCGGGATCGCCGCCATGACCCGCGTCACGTCCATCGGGCCGATGACGGTCTTCGCCTCTTCGTTCACGACGTCGCTCACGGGGATATTACCGGCCGCTGTTCTGGCGACGGGCAGGCGCCGGGGCGGCGGCGGCGGCCGGAGCAGCCCCGGCCGGGGCAGCGCCCTGCTGACCCTGCTGGCCAGGCTGCCAGTTGGCGGGCGGCGTGATGCTGACGGTCGGGACCAGCTTGTCCAATTCCGCCGTCACCGCGGACGTGATGTCGGCGGTCGGCTGCATGAACAGCACGGCCTGCGGGCTGACCAGCAGGCTGACATTCTTGGCGCGCACGGCGTTCTGCACCGCTTCGCCCAGACGCGCCTGGATCTGTTCGACCGCATAGGTCTGCGCACGGACGGCGGGCTGGGTCAGACGGCCCAGTTCCTGCTCGGCAGCCTGCTGCTTGGCCTGGATCGACTGGGCCTGGGTGCGCAGCGCGGCTTCGTTGGCGTTCGGCGCGGCGCGGGCAGTCTGGAACGCCTGGACCAGCGGCTCCAGCTCGCGGCCAAGCGCGGTGCGGCGGGTTTCGGCCTGATCGAGCTGCGCCTTGTAGGTCGTCTCGATCTGCTGACGGGCGGCGGCCCAGGCGCGCGAACCGGCGATCGCACCCTGCGGGTCGGCAACGGCGACGCCGTTCACCTGCGCGCTGGCGGTGGTGGCGACGGTCGCGGCCGGGGCGACAAGGGCCGCCGCCAGGAGGAGCTTCGAAATCGTCTTCATCAGAACTGAGTCCCTACGTTGAAAGTGATGAGCTTGGGGTCGTCGCCCGGCTGCGTGACCAATGCCTTGGCCAGGTCGATGCGCAGCGGTCCGAATGGTGAATTCCAGTTCACACCGATGCCGATCGACACGCGCGGCTTCCAGGTGCCGAGGTAGAATTGCTCCTGGGCATAGTTGGTGTTCTGGAGCGCGATATTGGCCGTCCCACCGGAGCAGGCGCCACCCAGCGTCGCCGAATAGCCGGTCTGGCAGGTGGTGGTGAGGCCCGCCGTCTTGTCCGCCGTGGTGCTGTCGTTAGTGGGCACCTGGAAAAGCGGACGTCCCTGCGCATCGGTCTGGGCGACGGGCGCCAGCGTCGGCGAACCGTCCTTGTTGAACAACGGATTGCCGTTGGCGTCCTTCGCCTGCGGGAAGTTGAGCGAGGGCAGCGGGCGCGTGACGCCCCACAGGCTACCCGCCTGGACATAGACGCTGGGACGCAGCCCCATCTCACGCGCGCCCGAACCCAACGGGATTTCCAGCTCCGCACGCGCCAGATAGTAAGCGCGGCCGCCTAGCGCGTCGTCGACGAACTGCTGGCGGTCCTTGCTGAGCGACTGGCTGCCGTCGTTGCCGATGACATAAGGCACGCGCAGCACGCGCGGGCCGACGCCGCGAATGTCGAAGCCGCGGAACTGCGGCTCGCCCAGATAGAAGCGGTCGACGATACGGACCGGATCGATGCCCGGACCACGGCTGCCTTCAAGCGAGTGGATATAGCCGCCCTCGCCCAGGATCGAGAAGACGAAGCCCTTGCCCAGCCCCTTGAACTTGGCGCCTTCCGCGCGGGTGCGGATATATTTCACGTCACCGCCCAGACCGGCAAAGTCCTGGCTGAACGAGAAGCGATGACCCGCCGTCGGACGCAGGCGGCTGTTCAGGCTGTCGTAGATCAGCGAGTAGCCGACCGACGAGGTCCAGCGATTGCCGATCGAGTCGCAGAGGTAACGCCCGGCCTGCTGGAAGTTACAGCTGCCGTCCGCGTTGAAGAAGGACGAGGCCAGGCCGACCTGGTCATAGGTCAGGCCATAGCGACCCGACAGCGACCAATATTCGGTCAGCGGTACGCCCGCGCGGACCTGGAAGCCGGTCGACACCTGGCTGTAGGTCGTCTGGCGGGTGGTGCCCAGATAGTTGAACGAGTTGAAGTCGCGGCGGAACACGTCGACGCCCAGCGCGATATTCTTGTCGAACACATAGGGCTCGGTGAAGCCCAGTTCGATCGACTTGGAATAGGCCGAATAGTTCACGCCTGCGCGCAGTTCCTGGCCCTTGCCGCGGAAATTGCGCTGGGTGATGTTCGCCTGGATGATGAAGCGCTCCAACGACGAGTAACCGGCCGACAGCTGCAACGAACCCGTCGACTGTTCCTCGACATTGGTTTCCAGCACGATGCGGTCGGGCGTCGAACCCGGGTTCTGCTTGATCTCCAGCTTTTCCTGGAAATAGCCGAGCGAGTTGATGCGGTCCTGGCTGCGGCGGACCTGGAAGCTGTTGAAGGCATCGCCCTCGGCCACGCGGATCTCGCGGCGGACGACCTTGTCCTGCGTCTGCGTGTTGCCGTTGATGTCGATCCGTTCGACATAGGTCCGCTTGGCCTCGGCGATGTTGAACGTGATCGACATGGTCAGCGTGTCCTTGTCACGCTGGAAGTCGGGGTTCACATCGGTGAAGGCATAGCCGAACAGGCCCGCCGTCTGGCTGAGGCTGTCAATCGAGTCCTCGATCAGCTTGGCGTTGTACCAGTCGCCCTTCTTCATCGGCAGCGACTGGGCGAGCTTCTCATTGTCGAAGTCCCGGATCTGGCTGTCGACCTTGACGTCGCCGAACTTGTAGCGCGGACCTTCCTCCACCACATAGGTGATGATGAAGTCCTTCTTGTCCGGCGTCAGCTCGGCGACCGCGCTCGTGACCCGGAAATCGGCATAGCCGTTGGTCAGGTAGAACAGGCGCAGCTTTTGCTGGTCGGCGGCCAGGCGATCCTGGTCATAGCTGGTCGCCGAGGACAGGAAACGGAACCAGCGCGACTGCTTGGTGTACATCGCACCGCGCAGTTCGTCGTCGGAGAATTTCTCGTTGCCGATGATGTTGATCTGGCGGACCTTGGACTTCGGCCCTTCGCTGATCTCGAACACCACATCGACGCGGTTCTGGTCGAGATTGACCATCTTGGGTTCGACCACCGCGCCGAACCGGCCTTGGCGGCGATACAGCTCGACGATGCGCGCCACGTCCTGGCGAACCGCGGTCCGGGTGAAGATCTGGCGGGGAGACAGCTTGATCTCCTTCTTGATCTTGTCTTCCTTCAGGCGCTTGTTGCCCTCCAGGATGACCCGGTTGATGATCGGGTTCTCGCGCACGCGCAGCACGATATCGCCCGTCTCCACGCCGGAGATCGAGAAGTCGGCGAACAGTTCGGACGCCTGAAGATCCTTCAGCGCCTGGTCGAGCGTCTCCGGGGTATAGGGAATGCCGACCCGCAGCTTGGTGTAGGACAACACCGTCTCGGGCTCGATACGCTGCGCGCCCTCGACCCGCAGCGTCTTGATCGTGCGCACCGGCGCTGGCGCCACGGCCTGCGTCGGAGCGGCACCCGCCCCGGCGCTCGGCGCGGCAGGCGCGGTCTGCGCCATGACGGGAACTCCCGACAGCATCGTGCCCGCCAGCAGCATGGCGCCCGCGCGCACAGTCTTCATACCCGTCATTGCTGTCACCAAACCCACCCCAGAAAAGTCGAACCGACCCCTGTCGTCGTCGCGCCCTGCCCCATCGGCGTCAGCCGATCAAGCTGCGGATATTGTTCCACAGCCCCAAATTGCCCAGATCGTTGAACGTTACAAAGAGCATCAGGGCCAGGATCGCGATCAAACCGCCACGGAATGCCCATTCCTGGGCCACCGGCTCCAGGGGGCGTCGCCGCACCGCTTCGATCGCATAGAAGAGAAGATGACCGCCATCCAGCATCGGCACTGGCAACAGGTTGATGAACCCCAGATTGATGGAGACCAGCGCCACGAAGAAAACGAAGGCGTCCAGGCCCAGCGCCATCTGCTCGCCCGATACTTTCGCGATCGATACCGGCCCGCCCAGTTCCTTGACCGAGCGGCGGCCGGAGATCACCTGGCCCAGCGTCTCGACCATCATGCGGACGATCTCACCCGTGCGCTGAACCGCCACGACGGGTGCGCGCAACAGGCCCACCGGCCGGACATCGACCGTGCCCGCGCCACGCACGCCCAGGCGGCCGATGCGATAGCTGTTGCCGAAGCGGTCGCGCTGCTCTTCGGTGCCGATGGTCGCGCTGGTCGTGAAGGGCGTGCCGCCGCGCGTCGCCGCGATCGTCACCCGGTCCCCGGCACGAATCTGCACATAGCGGGCGATATCGGAAAAGTCGGTGACGGCTCGGTCGTCGATCGCCGTCACCCGGTCGCCGGGGCGTAGCGAGGTCGCGGCCGCCGCGCTGCCCGGCATGATCTGCCCGACGACCGGCGGCACGACCGCTTCGCCATACGCATAAGCGAAGCCCGCCAGGATCAGGATCGCCGCGACGAAATTGATCGCAGGCCCTGCCGCGACGATGACCGCACGCTGCCACACCGGCTTGGCCTGGAAGGTGCGGGCGCGTTCCTCGGACGGCAGCGACAGCCAGGCGGCGTCAGGCTGACTTGCCGGGTTCATGTCGCCCGCGAACTTCACATAACCGCCCAGCGGCAGCCAGCCGATCTTCCACCGCGTATCGCGCTTGTCGGTGAAACCGGCGATCTCGCGCCCGAAGCCGATGGAGAAGGTCTCGGCCTTCACGCCGAACAGCCGCCCGGCAAGATAATGCCCCATCTCGTGAACGAACACGAGCGGGCCGAGGGCAAGGACAAAGGCCAGGACGGTCAATAACAGGCCGGGGGTTTCGATCAAACGACGCAATCCTCAACGCGCTCGGCCGTTATCGCCCTGGTCTCCGCATCGATCGCGATCACCGCGTCGAGCGACTCCGGTGGGGCGGGGTCGTAGCGATGGAGAACATCCTCGACGATTGCGGCAATTTCGAGGAAGCCGATGCGCCGGGCCAGAAAAGCCGCGACCGCGATCTCGTTGGCGGCGTTCAATATGGCCGGAGCCGCCCCGCCTGCCTCCAGCGCAGCCCGCGCCAGCCGCAGTGCCGGGAAACGCACGGGATCGGGCGCGGCGAAGTCCATCCGCCCCAGCGCGACCAGATCCAGCGGCGCCATCGGCGTCGGCATCCGGTCGGGCCAGGCCAGGCAATGCGCGATCGGCACGCGCATGTCCGACGGCCCCAGCTGCGCCAGCATCGAGCCGTCGACATAATCGACCGCCGAGTGGATCACCGATTGCGGATGCAGCACGATCTCGATCCGGTCGGATGGGACCGGGAACAGGCGGGCGGCCTCGATCAGTTCCAGCCCCTTGTTCATCATCGTCGCCGAATCGACCGAAATCTTCGCGCCCATCGACCAGTTGGGATGCGCCACCGCCTGTTCGGGGGTGACGCGGCGCATCTCCTCCGTCGTCGATTGCCGGAACGGCCCGCCACTGGCGGTCAGGACGATCCGGCGCACCCGCTCGGGCCGCGCGAAGTCGAAGCACTGGTAGATGGCGTTATGCTCGCTATCGGCCGGGAGCAGCGTCGCCCCGGCCTTGGCCGCCGCCGCCAGTACCACCTCGCCCGCCGAGACCAGCGGCTCCTTGTTGGCGAGCACCACCGTGCCGCCATTGGCGATCGCGGCCATGGCGGGCTCCAGCCCGGCACAGCCGACGATGGCGCCCATCGTCCAGTCGGCGTGCATCGCCGCCGCCTCGATCACCGCCGCCCGGCCGCCCGCCGCGCGGGCTTCCGTTCCCGCCAGCGCCGCGCGAAGATCGGGCAGGCAGCTTTCGTCCGCGACGACCGCCAGTTCGGCCTTGGTCCGCTTCGCCGCCGCCGCCAGCTTGGCGACGTCGCAATTGGCGGTCAGCGCGCGGACGCGGTAACGATCCGGCTCACGCTCGATCAGGTCCAGCGTCGAGGTGCCGACCGATCCGGTCGCCCCCAAAATGGTCACGCTACGCATCAGAACAGATCCGGCAGAAAGATCAGGAGAGCGGCGATCGGCGCGACCGGCACGATGCCGTCCAGCCGATCCATCACGCCGCCATGACCGGGCAGCACGTTACCGCTGTCCTTGACGCCCGCGCGCCGCTTCAGCGCGCTCTCGAACAGGTCGCCCATCTGCGCCAGCACCGCCAGCAGCGGCGTCGCAACGACCAGATGCAGCGGCAGGCCATGCGCCCAGCGCATCAGCACTGCCAGCAGCGTCGCCGCCATGATACCGCCGATCAGGCCCGACCAGGTTTTGGCCGGGCTGATGCTCGGGGCCAGCTTCGGCCCGCCGAACTGCCGCCCGACGAAGAATGCGCCGCTGTCACAGGCCCAGACGATCGCCATCGACCAGAGCGACAGGACCAGCCCGTCATCGTGCAGCCGGATCGCCAGCAGCGAAAAGACCGGCAGCCCGACATAAAAGGCCCCTGCCCCATATTCCGGGCGGCGCGACACGATGGTCAGGAAAAAGAAGGTCGCCGCAATCAGCCCCAGCGCAAAAAAGCCCGGCCCCGCGGCCAGCCCCGGCGCCATGATGGCGAGCGGCACCGACAGCGCGAACTGGGCGAGCCGCTTCTGCCTGGCATCGACCTTCAGCAGATCGGACCATTCGGCCATCATGAACAGAGCGACGACGACCGCCAGCAGCCAGAAGGCCAGACCGCCCAGCACGAGTGAAACGCTGGCCACCGCGATCATCACGATACTGGCCAGGACCCGCTTGGTCAGGTTCGACATGCCGGACGCGGGGATCTCGACCGGAGCCGCTTCGGGCACCCCAGCCTTGGGGGATTCGGGGTCGGTCACAGGCCGCCGAAACGCCGGTGTCGTCGACCGAACTCGGCCACCGCATCGGCCAGCGCCGCCTCGTCGAAATCGGGCCAGAGCGTGTCGACGAACAACAACTCGGCATAGGCAGCCTGCCACAGCAGGAAGTTGGACAGGCGCTGCTCGCCCGAGGTGCGGATCACCAGGTCGAGCGGCGGCAGGCCATTGGTCTGCAGCTCGCCCTCGATCGCCTCCGGCGTGATCGCGTCCGCCGCCATCTCGCCCGCAGCCACTTTGAGCGCGAGCCGACGGGTCGCCTCGACCAGTTCGGCCTGCGCCCCGTAATTCAGCGCGATGGCGAGGATCGGGCCGCTATTCGCCGCCGTCCGCGCGACCGCATCGTCGATCATCGCGACCAGATCGGCGGGAAAGCGGCGATAGTCGCCGATCACCCGCAACCGGACATTGTCCGACACCAGCTCGGCCAGGTCCTTGCGCAGGAAGATGCGCAAGAGGCCCATCAGGTCGCTGATCTCGGTCTCGGGCCGCCGCCAATTCTCCGAGGAGAAGGCATAAAGCGTCAGCGCCTCGATCCCCTGCGCCCGCGCCGCGCGCGCGATCCGGCGCACGGCATCGACCCCCGCCTTGTGACCGGCGAAGCGGGGCAGCAGACGGCGTTTGGCCCAGCGGCCATTGCCGTCCATGATGATCGCGACGTGACGCGGGACCGCACCCGTATCGGGCACGGCCACCAGCGACCCCAGAGCCGTCTGGGCCGAGGCGGCCGGAGGACTCACTTGCCCAGGATTTCCTTTTCCTTGGCCGCCGCCGCCGCATCCAGCTCGGCGATGGTGGCGTCGGTCAGCTTCTGCACCTCGGTCTCGTGGCGCTTGCGCTCGTCTTCGCCGAACACGCCCTTCTTCTCGTCGACCTTCAGGCTGTCCATGCCGTCGCGACGCACGTTGCGCACCGCGATCCGCGCGCCCTCGGCATATTTACCCGCCAGCTTGGCGAGTTCCTTGCGGCGCTCCTCGGTCAGGTCGGGGATCGGCAGGCGCAGCGTCTGGCCGTCATTGATCGGGTTCAGGCCCAGGCCCGCCGAACGGATCGCCTTTTCGACCGACGACACATTCGACTTGTCCCACACCTGCACCGACAACATGCGCGGCTCGGGCGCGGAGACGGTGGCGACCTGGTTGAGCGGCATGTGGCTGCCATAGACCTCGACCGTCACCGGATCGAGCAGCGCGGTCGAGGCGCGGCCGGTGCGCAGGCCGTTCAGGTCGTGCTTCAGCGATTCGACCGCGCCCTGCATACGGCGCTCGAGGTCGGACTTGTCATAGGCTGCCATGATTTATGCTCCTGCGTTCTGGACGATCGTCGACACACCCTCGCCCGACAGCACGGCACCGAAATTGCCATGTTCGCGGATGTTGAAGACGACGATCGGGATATTGTTGTCGCGGCACAGCGCGATGGCCGAGGCGTCCATGACCTTCAGGTCGTCGGACAGCACCTTGGAGAAAGTGACGGTTTCGTAGCGGGTCGCGGTCGGCACCTTCTTCGGATCGGCATCATAGACGCCGTCGACGCTGGTGCCCTTGAACAGCGCGTCGCACTTCATCTCGGCGGCACGCAGCGCAGCGCCGCTGTCGGTGGTGAAGAAAGGCGAGCCCACACCGGCGGCGAAGATCACCACGCGGCCCTTTTCCAGATGCCGCTCGGCACGACGACGGATAAAAGGCTCGCACACGCTCGACATCGGGATGGCCGACTGGACGCGCGTGTCGACGCCGATTTGCTCCAGCGCATTCTGCACCGCCAGCGCGTTCATCACGGTCGCCAGCATACCCATATAATCGGCGGTCGCCCGCTCGATCCCCTTGGCCGCCGCCGACAGGCCGCGGAAGATATTGCCGCCGCCCACGACGATGCACAGCTCATAGCCCTGCGCACGGACATCGGCGATTTCCTGCGCCACGCGCGCGGTGATCTCCGGCGAGATGGCCAGGCCGCCCTCGCCCATCAGGACTTCACCCGACAATTTCAGAAGAATACGTTTGAAGCGCGGGGTGGTCATCGTTTCTCGGATCTTGGTGATGAAAGTGGCGCGGACCTTAGGCGGCGTCCGGCCAGCGGGCAACCACGGAGCGGCGGGTTGCGGGGATTTTCGTCGGACAGCGCGTCTCACCGAAGAGACTTGGCATTTCGCCCCTACCCCCGTTCAGGCTGAGCGAAGTCGAAGCCCATGCGGCACCGTTCACCCCGCGCCCTTCGCGAACGAAAACCCATTCCTCCCCAAGCTTGCTTGGGGAGGGGGACCATCGCGCCAGCGATGGTGGAGGGGCGGGACGAACCGGCGATGCCCCTCCACCACGCCCTGCGGCCGCGGTCCCCCTCCCCGAGCAAAGCTCAGGGAGGATTTGCAAAGCCCCACATGCAAAGAGAGCGGCCACCCTGCGGCAGCCGCTCCCCTTTGCCCTCACCGTCCCATCAAGGGACGGCGCGAAGCATTACGCCTTCTGCGGAACGCCCGACGCGGCGGCCACTTCGGCCGCGAAGTCCGACGCTTCCTTCTCGATGCCCTCGCCCAGCTGGAAGCGGACATAGTCCACCAGCTTGATCTCGGCACCGGCGTCCTTGCCGGCCTTCGCGACGACGTCGCTGATCTTGGTCTTGCCGTCGATCACGAACAGCTGGCTGACCAGCGCGTGCTCCTTGCGGTACTTGGCGATCGAGCCTTCGACCATCTTCGCGATGATGTCGGCGGGCTTGCCCGATTCGGCGGCCTTTTCGGTCGCGATCGCGCGCTCGCGCTCGATCTCGGCCTCGTCCAAGTCGGCCTCGTTCAGCGCCTTGGGGAAGGCAGCGGCGATGTGCATCGCCAGCTGACGGCCCAGCGACTGAAGCACGTCATCGGCGGCTTCCGACTCCAGCGCGACCAGCACGCCGATCTTGCCCAGGCCCGGCGCCTGCTGGTTGTGGACATAGGACACGACCGCGCCCTTCGACACTTCGAGGCGCTTGGCGCGACGCAGCGACTGGTTCTCACCGATGGTGGCGACGTTGTTGGTCAGCACTTCGGCGACGGTGCCGCCCTGCGGCATCGCTTCGTTCTTCAGCGCTTCGATATCGTCGCTAGTCTTCAGCGCGATCTCGGTCACGTCCTTCACGAACGCCTGGAACTGGTCGTTCTTGGCGACGAAATCGGTTTCCGAGTTCACTTCGACGGCAGCACCGACGGTGCCGCTGGTGGCGACGCCGACCAGACCTTCGGCGGCGGTACGGCTCGACTTCTTCTGCGCGGCCGCCAGGCCCTTCGTGCGCAGCCAATCCAGCGCGGCGTCCATGTCGCCAGCGGCTTCGTTGAGCGCCTTCTTGCAGTCCATCATGCCCGCGCCGCTCTTTTCGCGCAGGTCCTTGACCATCGCTGCGGTGATATCGGCCATTGTCTCAATCCTCTGTCTGAAAAGGGGGATGCGGGTAGGGCCGCCCCATCGGAGGCGGCCCTTAGCACGGCTTGCATGTCAAGCCGATGTCATCGACCGAAGGGTTGCCCCGCCCGGTCGATGATCGCCCCGCCCGCACCGCGGGGCTGTGTCACGCGATTACGCGTCGATCTGGCGCTCGGCCTCGACCGCCTGCTCGGCGGCTTCGGTCGGGGCGACGGTCAGCGCCTCCTCGACGGGCGGCTCGGCCATCGCGCCGAAGTCGGCGCCGCTGCGGCGCTGCTGCTCGTTGTTGCCACGGGTCGCGGCAATGGCCACGGCCTCGCAATACAGACGGATCGCGCGGCTGGCGTCGTCGTTCGCCGGAACCGGGAAGGCGATGCCGTCGGGCGAGACGTTCGAGTCGAGGATCGCAACGACGGGGATGCCCAGCGTGTTGGCTTCCTTGATCGCCAGCTCTTCCTTGTTGGCGTCGATCACGAACATCACGTCCGGAATGCCGCCCATGTCGCGGATACCGCCCAGCGACAGCTCGAGCTTGTCGCGCTCGCGGGTCAGGTTCAGCACTTCCTTCTTGGTCAGGCCGTGCGTGTCGCCCGACAGCTGCTCTTCGAGCGTCTTGAGGCGCTTGATCGAGTTCGAGATCGTCTTCCAGTTGGTGAGCATGCCGCCCAGCCAGCGGTGGTTGACGAAGTGCTGGCCAGCACGGCGAGCGGCCTCAGCGACCGGCTCCTGCGCCTGGCGCTTGGTGCCGACGAACAGGACCTTGCCACCGCCCGCGACGGTCGAGCTGATGAACTCCAGAGCGCGCGCGAAGAGCGGCACGGTCTGCGACAGGTCAAGGATGTGGACGCCGTTGCGGTCGCCGAAGATGTAGGGCTTCATCTTCGGGTTCCAGCGGTGGGTCTGGTGGCCGAAGTGCGCGCCGGTTTCGACCAGCTGCTGCATGGTGACGACGGGTGCCGCCATAAGATAATTCCTTCCGGTTAGTCCTCTGGGAAGCGGATGACGCGGCGGGCCAAGCCCATGCGCACCGAAATATGATGCTTCCCATGCGGTGTTGAGGCGGGCGCCCTTAGCCGATGCGAAACCCCATGGCAAGCGCCGAAGGACGTTCACTTTTGTTCCGAACACCGTTGACACAGGAACATCAGCGGAACATAAAGCGATCACAACAGGGAACACAGGTTGATCGTCGCATTGCGATTTCGCAACATCGTGAATTTGGCACGACTCAACCTGATGTCGCCGTTTCGGCGACGGAACTGGACGAAAAAATCAATGGTTACGACCCGGTTAATATGCCGGTTCGTCACGAACGGCAGGAGGCTGGCATCATGATAATCGTGGTGAGTGTTCTGGTTTTCACGGGCGCATTGGTCGCCGCCCTGACCACCATAGCGATAATGGTGACACCCCAATGGCGCCGCATCCTGCATCTGGCCACGGGCCATGTCGAGCCAGCCTTCACGCCGCTGGCCACCTTGGTGGTGGCCGAGCGCCGGATCGCCGTCAGGCGCTGGGCGGCGGGGTCCCCTGCCCCTTCGCTGGTCCGCCGCCGCGTGGCCGCTTGAGCCGCGCATAGGCGATCATGGTGGCGGGGATGCTCAACAGATAGGCCAGGCACAGCGCGGTCAGTGCATGCCACGGTGCCGAGATCAGCGCGACCCCGACCAGCACTAGGATCGCCAGGGCCTCGAACCGCACATGGCGACGCAGGCGGAACGAGGTCCAGGACAGTGTCGGCAGGCTCGATACCATCAGCATGGCGACAAGCGCGACCCAGGGCGCGACCAGATAGGGCGACGAGAAGATCGGCTCGCCGGTCCAGAACCAGAGATAGAGCGGCAACATCGCCAGTCCGGCCCCGGCGGGGGCCGGAACGCCGGTAAAGAAGCCCGCCGTCTTGCGCGGCTGATCGGCCACGTCGAGTTGCGAATTGAACCGCGCCAGCCGCAACGCGCAGAACACCGCCTGCAGCACAGCGCAGATCCATCCGATGCGCGGCAGATTTTCGAGCGACCAGAGATAGAGGATAAGGGCAGGTGCGACACCAAAGGAAATGGCGTCGGACAGCGAATCAAGCTCCGCCCCGAACCGACTTTCCCCGCGCAGCAACCGTGCGATCCGGCCATCCAGCCCGTCCAGCACGGCTGCGACCATGATCATGGTGACGGCCGCCTCCCATGATCCCGCAATGGCGAACTTCACCCCCGTCAGCCCGGACACCAGCGCAAGCGCCGTCACCGCATTGGGAATGATCGCCCGCAGCGGCAGACCGCGGGGCGGCTCGCCATCGGTACGGCGACGGGCGAAACGGGGGGAAAGGGCCATCGAAGCGCGCGGCTTACTGCGCGATGCCGGTCATCGGCTTGCCGCCGACACGGCCGATCACCGTCTCGCCCGCGACCGAACGCTGGCCCAGACAGACCTGCGGCGTGACGTCGTCGGGCAGATATACGTCGACGCGGCTGCCGAAGCGGATCAGGCCAACGCGTTGCCCTGCGGCAACCATGTCCCCGGGCTTCACGAATCCGACGATACGACGCGCGACCAGACCGGCGATCTGGGTGAAGCCGTATTTCCGGCCGTCGCGGCCTTCGACCACGAAATGCTGGCGTTCATTCTCGTCCGACGCCTTGTCCAGATCGGCGTTCAGGAACTTGCCCGAGATATAGACGACCTGGCGGATGACGCCCGCAACGGGCGTGCGGTTGATGTGAACGTCGAACACCGACATGAAGATCGACACCCGGACCAGCGGCGCCTCGCCCAGTTCGCCGACCAGCTCGCGCGGAATCGGAACACGCTGGATCATCGTCACCAGGCCGTCGGCGGGCGCGACGATCAGGTCGTCGCCCTGCGGCGTGGTGCGGACGGGATCGCGGAAGAATGCCGCGATCCAGATGCACAGGCCGACGAACGGCCAGAACAGCACCTTGGTGATCAGCGTGGCGATGATGGTCAGGCCCGCCCCGATCAGCACATATTTGCGCCCTTCGGGATGGACGGCGGGAAAGCGCCACTTGACGGTGGTGGTCGCGACGGGGGGCTTTTCAAGCGAAGGCATCGGGCCTGTCTACCTGTCCACCGGCCATCGCACAATCTTTTCGGTTCGCCCCGGCCCTTTCCCCAACCATCGGGGGTGGTTGATCCGCCGCGCCCCCTCCCCTAGACGCGTCACCAAACCCGCCTAATCTGAAGGATGCGCATATGGCGAAGATCAAGGTAAACACCCCCGTCGTGGAGATCGACGGCGACGAAATGACCCGGATCATCTGGGAATGGATTCGCGAACGCCTGATCAAGCCGTATCTGGACATCGAACTGGCCTATTTCGACCTGTCGGTCCAGAACCGCGACGCGACCAGCGACCAAGTGACGATCGACAGCGCCCACGCCACCCAGAAGTACGGCGTCGCGATCAAGTGCGCGACGATCACCCCCGACGAGCAGCGCGTCGAGGAATTCGGCCTGAAGAAGATGTGGAAGTCGCCCAACGGCACGATCCGCAACATCCTGGGCGGCGTGGTCTTCCGCGAGCCGATCGTCATCAAGAACGTTCCCCGTCTGGTTCCGGGCTGGACGCACCCGATCGTCGTCGGCCGTCACGCCTTCGGCGACCAGTACAAGGCGACCGACTTCAAGGTCCCCGGCAAGGGCAAGCTGACCCTGAAGTGGGAAGGCGAGAATGGCGAGAAGATCGAGGAGGAGGTGTTCAACTTCCCCAGCGCTGGCGTCGCCATGGGCATGTACAATCTGGATGATTCGATCCGCGACTTCGCGCGCGCCTCGATGAACTATGGCCTGAACCGTGGCTGGCCGGTCTATCTGTCGACCAAGAACACCATCCTGAAGGCCTATGACGGCCGCTTCAAGGACATCTTCCAGGAAGTGTTCGACGCCGAATTCGCCGATCAGTTCAAGGCGGCGGGCATCGAGTATCAGCATCGCCTGATCGACGACATGGTGGCCTCGGCGCTCAAGTGGCATGGCGAATTCGTCTGGGCCTGCAAGAACTATGACGGCGACGTGCAGTCGGATACGGTGGCGCAGGGGTTCGGCTCGCTCGGCCTGATGACCTCGGTCCTGATGACCCCGGACGGCAAGACGATCGAGGCGGAAGCGGCGCACGGCACCGTGACCCGTCACTATCGCCAGCACCAGCAGGGCAAGGCGACCTCGACCAACCCGATCGCGTCGATCTTCGCCTGGACCGGCGGCCTGAAGTATCGCGGCAAGTTCGACAACACGCCGGACGTCGTTCGCTTTGCCGAGACGCTGGAAAAGGTCTGCATCCAGACCGTCGAGAACGGCCAGATGACCAAGGACCTCGCGATCCTGATCGGTCCGGACCAGCCCTGGATGACCACCGAGCAGTTCTTCGAGGCGATCCGCGTCAACCTCGAAACCGAAATGGCCAACTGGCAGTAATTTCTGCCACAAGGTTGTGAAAAGGGGCCTGGAGGCGTTGTCTCCGGGCCTTTTTTCTATTCCCCGACCTCCGTTCAGCCTGAGCGCAGTCGAAGGCCAAGGGCATACCTTTGCCAAAAGCACATTAGAGAGCTTGTCGCGTGGCCTTCGACTACGCTCAGGCTGAACGGCGGTTGGTGATTAAAGCCGCGCCTATCCCCCCAGCCGTTCGCGCTGGGCGAAGTCGAAGCGCACGCCCCGCCCTCTCGGCTCAAGCAAGACCCTATTCCCGCCCTTCCCGCTCCAGATACGCAATCACATCCGCTCGCGCGAGCGGATCGGGCAGGCCGGGAAAGGTCATCTTCGTGCCCGGCGCGAAGCGTTGTGGCGAGGTCAGCCAGCGGTTCATCGTCGCCCGATCCCAGCGTCCCCCGATCCGCTCCAGTGCGGCGGTATAGCCATAGCGCGCGCTCCCGCCCGCGACCGGCTTGCCCATGATGCCGTGCAGGTTCGGCCCCGCCCGGTCGAGTTCGCCCTTGCCGATGGTGTGACAGGCCAGGCACTGGCCAAAGGTTCGCGCGCCCGCATCGGCATCCGCGACCCGCATCAGCGCGTCGAGCGAGGGATTTGGCCCCGCCGCCTTCAACCGCTCGGCCCGGTCGCCATCCCCGCAGGCGGTCAGGGCCAGGCAAGGCAGGATGGCGAACAGGACGGTCAACGAAAGCGGCTTCATCCCGCCGCCCTAACGCCGCCGCCGCATCATACCCCATTGGACGAATCGCCCCATCGTCGTTTCGTGGGATTAACGACCTGACAAGCGCGGCAAAGCCGGGTTAGTCTGTCGTCATGGCACTTCGGTTAGACAATCAGGGCTTTTCCGACGCCCTCGTGATCCTCGGGGCGGCGGGGATCGTCATTCCGGCCTTTGCGCGCTTCCGGGTCAGCCCGGTCATCGGGTTCATCCTGGTCGGGCTGCTGGTCGGTCCGGCCGGGCTCGGCTCGCTGGTGCCCCATGCGCCGTGGCTCTATTATCTGACCATCTCAAACCCGGAGTCGATCGAACCCTTTGCCGAGTTCGGCATCATATTATTGCTGTTTTCCATCGGGTTGGAGCTGTCTTTTCGCAGGCTTTGGGCGATGCGGAGGCTGGTGTTCGGCACCGGCGCGGCCGAGTTGATCGGCTCGGCAACGCTGATCGGGATCGCGCTCCATATGCTGGGCCAAGGCTGGGGGGGAGCGATCGGTCTGGGCCTCGCCCTCACCCTCTCCTCGACCGCGCTGGTGCTGCCGCTGGTCGGCACGACCAGCCCCGTGGGTCGCGGCGCGTTCGCGATGCTGCTCTTCGAAGATCTGGCGCTGGTCCCCATCATCTTCGCGCTGGGCGCCATGGCCCCGACCGCCAGCGACGAGGGCTGGGTCGGCATTGCGGGTGTCGCCTTGCGCGGCGGGTTGACCGTCGTCGCCATGTATCTGGGCGGCAAGCTGGTCCTGCCCCGCTTGTTCGCGCAGGCCGCGCGTACCAAGAGCCCGGAGTTGTTCCTCGCCGCTTCGCTGCTGGTCGTCATCGTCGCCAGCGTGGCCACCACGGCGGCGGGCCTGTCGCCGATCGTCGGCGCGCTGCTGGCGGGCTTGCTGATCGCCGAGACCGAATATCATTCGGAGGTCGAGGTGATGACCGCGCCGTTCAAGGGCCTCGCGCTCGGCGTGTTCCTGATTACCGTCGGCATGAGCCTGGACCTGCGGTTGATCGCCAAGAACTGGGACATGCTGCTGCTCGCGGTGGTCGGCGTCGTCGCGGTGAAGGCGATCGTCACCTATCTGCTGCTGCGGGTCGCCCATGCCCGGCGCGGTGTGGCGGCGGAGACGGGGCTGCTGATGGGCAGCCCGTCCGAGACCACGCTGATCGTGCTGGGGACGGCGGCGCAGGCGCAGTTGATCCTGCCCTCGACCGCCAGCTTCTGGCAGACGGTGACCGCGATCGGCCTGACCATCACCCCGCTGCTCGCCAAGGCGGGCCGCGTGATCTCCCGCCGGATCGAGGCGCGCAGCGGCGACCTGCCCCCCGCGCCCGAGGCCGATGGCGACACCGGGCGCACGGTCATCATCGGCTTTGGCCGCGTCGGCAAGATGATCGCCGACATGCTGACCGTCCACGGCCAGTCCTATGTCGCGGTCGAGGCGGATATCGATTCGGTCGGTGAGGCGCGGCGAGCGGGCTATCCCGTGCTGTTCGGCGACGTGGCGCGCGCGGAACTGGTCGACCGGCTGAACCTGCCCGCCGCGCGGGCGCTGATCCTGACGATGGACGATCCCGTGCTGACCGTGCGGCTGGCGCGACGTATCCGAGAGGCGGCGCCCGACCTGCCGATCATCGCCCGCGCGCGCGACATGGCGCATGCGACCGAATTGTACCGCGCGGGTGTCAGCGAGGCGGTGCCGGAGACGCTGGAAAGCTCGCTGCAACTCTCCGAGGCGGTGCTGGTCGACCTAGGCGTCGCGATGGGGCCGGTGATCGCATCGATCCACGAGAAACGCGACGAGCTGCGGCAGGTCATACGCCGCGAGGCACAGCTTCAGCGCGAGCCGCGTATCCGGCGGCTGCGACGGCTGGGGGAACAGGGGTAACGCAAATTCCTCCCCATCTATGATGGGGAGGGGGACCGCGGCCGTCAGGCCGTGGTGGAGGGGCATGGCCCCT
>NZ_BBPI01000060.1 GCF_000787715.1 Sphingomonas parapaucimobilis NBRC 15100 | reverse complement strand
CTTCCGCAAACAAGCGGCTCGTGGAGATGCCCCACCCCAGCCCCTCCCCTAAAGGGGAGGGGTTCGGCCTGAAACCATAAAATGCCATGCTCCATACGCGCCCTACCGCGCCGAAGCCGTCACACCGGCATCGGTCTGCACGACCGGCTTCATCGTCCCGTCGGGATTGTAGTAAAGCCGCTCGACCGTCACCGCGCGCCGTCCGATCGCGCCGCTCTGGTCGCCGATGGCGAGGTTCGCATTGTGCAGGAACAGGTACGACTTGCCCTTGAACTCGGCGATGCCCGGATGGATCGTAAAGCTGTACTTGCCCGAGCCCGTCAGCAGCCCGCGATAGGTCCATGGCCCCTTCAGCGAGGTCGCGGTCGCGTAGGAGATATGCTCGTCCCGCTGCGTCGTCCGGTCGAGCGAGGCATAGGTCAGGTAATAGAGCTTGCCGCGCTTGTGCAGCCACGGCCCTTCCTCGAAATGCGGCGGCGTGATCTCGGTGATCGGGCCGTCGATCTCGATCATGTTGGGCTTCAGCTTGGCGATATAGCATTGCCGGTTCCCCCAGGCGATCCAGGTCGTGCCGTCGTCATCGGTCATGACGGTCGGGTCGATATCTTCCCAGCTATGCGTACCCTTCGGCGTCATCTCGTTGGTGATGAGCGCCGATCCCTTGGCATCGACGAAGGGGCCGGTGGGCTTGTCCGAGACCGCGACGGCGATCGCCTTGCCCGGATGGCTGTTGTCATGCTCGACCGCAGCGTAGAACCAGTATTTGCCGTTCTTATAGATTGCCTGGCTCGCCCAGGCGTCCTTCTTGGCCCATTTGAAGTCCTTGACGTTCATGATGGCCCCGTGCGGCGTCCAGCTCTTCATGTCGGTGGTGGAATAGACCAGCCACTCCTTCATGTTGAACATCTCGTCGCGCTGCGCCTCGTCATGGCCGACATAGAGGTACAGCCGGTCGCCCACGACCAGCGGCGCAGGGTCCGCCGTGAACCTGTCGCGGATGATCGGGTTGCTCCCCGGCCGGTCGGCCGCCAGCGCAGCCCCCGACGCGGCCAGCAGCAGCAGGGATGCGATCGTCCGCGACTTCGTCATCATGTGGGTCCCCGTCAGAAGTTGAAGCGCACGCCCGCGCGGTACACCCGCCCGAGAACGTCATAGAGCGCCGGGTTGACGAAATAGGGCGACTTGGCCGGATCGCGGTTGAACACATTGTCGACCTTGAAATAGGCCGTCACCGCCTTGCTCACATTATAGGTGCCGCCAATGTCGAAATAGAAGGCGCCGGGGATGAAGTTGTTGTCGATGGTCGGCCGGTTCGCGGTCGAGGCGGGGCAACCGGTGGTGCATTGGATGTACTGATTGCCCAGCTTGCCGTCGCTGAACCAGCGTTCCTGCAACAGCAGAGACCAGTCGTCGGTGGCATAGGTCTGCACCGCCAGCCACTTCCACTTGGGCGTGTTACCGATGTTGACGCCCGCCGTGTCGTTCGGGATCGTGTTCGGCAGGCCGGTATCGGTGATGAAGCGCCGGATATTGGTCGCCAGCGCGCGCAGCGTCAGGTTGCCCGGCAGGCCCAGCGGATTGCGCCAGCGATAGCTCGCCTCGATATCGAAACCATCGGTCAGGATCGAGGCCAGGTTGAACGACTGGACGTTGATGAAGTTCGGGCCGTTGGGGTTGTTCAGGTTGAACACGCCGCAGGTCTCGGGCGCGATGTTGAGGTAGCACAGGTTGACGATGTCCTGCGCACCCAAGCTGGAGATCACGTCGGTGATCTTGATCTTGTAATAGTCGACCGACAGGCTGAGGCCCGGTATCGCCTGCGAGTTGGAGAAGGCGATGCCCAGCGTCGTGTTGCGGGCGATCTCCGGCTTCAGGTTGACGTTGCCGATCGTGTTCTGGAGCGCCAGCACATTGACGTTGCGGAAGGGATCGAAAAAGCCCGGTAGCGTCGTGGTGACCGGCGCGGCGAACAGCTCCGACAGGTTGGGCGCGCGCACGTCGCGCGAGGTCACGCCGCGGATGCGCAGGCCATCGACCGGCAGGTCCCAGGTGCCGCCGATCTTCCACGCCCAGACCGTGCCCGAGGTGCTGTAGTCGGTGACGCGCACCGCGCCGTTGATGTTGGCACGGCCGCCCGCGTCCGAGTTGATGACCGGCAGGTTCGCCTCGACGAACGCTTCCTTCACGCTATAGGCGCCGGTCCCGTTTTTGTAATTGCCCGCATACCAGTTGTTGCCGTCGGCCAGCAGCGCCGGGTCGGCTGGGTAGTTGGCATTGGCGGGCGTGTTGGCGAAGCCCGCGCCGTAAGGGTCGGCGCGCACGCGGTAGAATTCGTGGCGGAACTCGCCGCCGAACGCGACCGACACCGGCCCGGCCCAGGACGAGAAGGGCGAGCCCGAGAAGTTCAGGCTGATGACGTCCTGAGTCTGGCGGGTCCGCTGATACGGACCATATTGCGGCATGATATAGCTGATCGCCGCCGCCGAGGGATTGCCGCCGAAGATGTTGAGCGGCTGGCACCCGTTGGCGCGCGCGGTCGCATCGGCGCAGACGATCGCGCCGTTCAGCGTGGTCGCGTTGATCGCCTGGTTGAAGCGGCGCGACAGCATGATGTTGCTGACATCGACATCGGTGTAGTTGGTGCCGTGTTCGAAATACATGTCGTAGGACCAGTCGGACCCGGCGACGCTCTCACGTCCCTTGGCGCCTGCGACGAAGCGGAACTGGCGGCGATCGGTATAGACCTGGGTGTTGCCCAGCGCCGCGTTGCTGGTGCCATACTGGAAATTGGTGATGCCCGCCGTGGCGCACTGTGCCTTGACCAGCGCGGGGACGTAAGGGTTGGCGCACTGGATGGTCAGGTTCGGGCGGTTCTGCCCGCCGACCGGCTGGTTGTTGGTCTTGACCTGGCCGATGTTGATCGTGCCGTAAAGCTCGCCATTGGGGGCGAAGTCATAGCCGATACGACCATAGCCGTTGACGCGCTGGATCTTCGACTGGAGCGAGCGTCCGGCATCGACATTGCCCGACAGGTCGCCACCCTGGCAGAAGCCGGGCAGACAGCCCCGGACATTGCCCGCCGCGTCGCGCGCGGGCACGCCGTTCGAGCCGTACTGGAACTGGAACGGATTGCCAGACTGGTCGAAGGCGATGCCCTGTAGCGGCCCGGCGGTGATGAGGCCGTACTTCGTATAATTGTAGGACTGGGCATAGTCGCGGAACAGATATTGCGGCGACCCGTCGTTCAGGACGTTGCGGTTGATCAGCGTCGACTGGCGGAACCAGTCGCGGCCATTGGCCAGATTGATGCCGAAGTCGCCCCCGCCGACGCCGTCCTCATGCGCATATTCGGTGCTCGCGATCACATGCACCGTGTCATTGAGCAGGCTGGTGCCGCCCGCCAGCTGGACCAGCACCTGCTGATCGTCGCCATAGGTGGTCAGGCCGCCCTGGACATTGCCCTTGATCCCCTTGAACCGGGTATCGGTGATGAAGTTTACCACACCGCCGACCGCGTCCGAGCCGTAGGAGGCGGAGGCACCGCCGTTCACGACATCGACGCGCTTGATGAGCAGCTGCGGGAAAAGGCTGATGTCGGGGACGCCCGTCACGTTCGCGCCGACGACGCGCTGCCCGTCGAGCAGGGTCAGGGTGCGGATCGCCCCGACGCCGCGCAGCGAGAAGGAACTGAGGCCCTGCTGGCCGCTCGACGTGCTGAAGGTGTTCGTCGCGGTGCCGGTCGAACCCTGAAGCGAGGGAAGCTGGGCGACCGTGGTGAAGACGTTGGGCTGGGCGTTGGCGGCGATCTGCTCCTCGCCGATCACCGTGGTCGGGGTCGGTGCGGTGAAGCCGCCGGTGGTGATGCGCGATCCGGTCACGATGATGTCACGGGTCGGGGCTTCGTCAGCCTGATCGGTCTGGGGCGCAGGGGTCTGAACGGCTGTCGGATCGGATGAAGCGTCCTGCGCTGCCTGGCTCGGCGGGACCTGCGCCCAGGCCGGTGCGGCCATCATGCCGCCCGCCAGAACCATCAGGCTGGCTGCGCCCCGCGCGTGACGGCGCAGCCGCCGGGTGCGCGTTCCCGTCTTCATCATCATCCTCATCCCTTTTGATTCTGTTTTATCTGGTAACGTTACCAGCATTCATTTCCTGTTTTTGCGTGCATGTCAATGTTGCAAAATGACATGTACGTCGGACACGCTGGCGGATTTGCGGGAATAAGCGACGTTCTCGCCTGGATCCATTTATCCTCCCCGGCACGGGGAGGGGGACCAGCGAAGCTGGTGGAGGGGGCGTGCCGCCAGCGACGACCTTTGCGGAAGCCCCCCTCCGTCAGCGCTGCGCGCTGCCACCTCCCCGCATCGGGGAGGAATAGAAACGGCTCAGTCCCCGGAACAATCCCCGCAGCGACCGCGCACTTCGATCACCGGCCGCTCGGGGCGAAACCCCGCACCGACAGCCGCGTCGCGGACCGCGCCGGTCAGGCGATCATCGTCGATATGGGTGATCTGCCCGCATTTGTCGCAGACCAGGAAGATGCAGTCGTGCAGGCAGTCGGGATGCGCGTTGGCCACATAGGCATTGGCGCTTTCCACCCGCCGCGCCAGATTGGCGCCGACGAACAGGTCGAGGATGCGATAGACGCTGTTCGCCGCCACGCGCCGCCCCTGCGACTGCGACATGACATCGGCGATGTCATAGGCCGAGGCGGGCTTGTCGAACCCGGCCAGCGCCTCGAACACGCTGGCGCGCATCGCCGTCCACTGTTCCCCGGCGCGCTCCAGGGTAGCCTTGGCCGCGACGGAGAGGTCGGCCCCCTGGGGCTCCTGATGGGTGTGAACATGCGCCATGAAGGGGATTTAGGCGGTGCCGCCCCGCCGGGCAAGGTCCGGGCGGCGGGGCATTCGGTCCACTATCGCGCGGGCGCGCGAAACCCTATCATGGCGTCATGCTGCAACCGAGCCCCGCCTTCATGATCACCGCCCGCCCCCGCAGCCTGGCCCGCTGGCTGTTCGCGGTCGCCGGGCTGATCGTCGCCATGGTCGTGGTCGGCGGCATCACGCGCCTGACCAATAGCGGCCTGTCGATCACCGAGTGGAAACCGATCACCGGGATCGTGCCGCCGCTGACCGACACGCAGTGGCAGGCCGAGTTCGCCAATTACAAGCGCATCCCCGAATATTGGACCTTCAACCGCGACATGACGCTGGCAGGGTTCAAGGCGATCTTCTTCTGGGAGTATCTCCACCGCGTGCTGGGCCGGGTGATCGGCATAGCCTTTGCCCTGCCCCTGATCTGGTTCTGGGCGCGCAAGGCGATTCCGGCGGGCTACAAGCCGCGGCTCGTCGCGCTGCTGGCGCTGGGCGGATTGCAGGGGGCGATTGGCTGGTGGATGGTCGCGTCGGGCCTGGTCGAGCGCACGGACGTCAGCCATATCCGGCTGGCGGTGCATCTGCTGACCGCGCTGTTCATCCTGGCGGGGATCGTATGGACCGCGCTCGACCTGATGGCGCTGCATCGCAACCGCCTGGCGGCCCCTGCCCGGCTGACGCTGCTCGGCGCGGGTGCGATCGTCACGCTGTTCGTCCAGCTGATGTTCGGTGCGCTGACCGCCGGGCTGGATGCGGGCTATGCCTTTTCCAGCTGGCCGCTGATGGGCGACGCCTGGTTCCCGGCCGGCACGCCGATGATGACGCCCGCCATCGCCAATGTCTTCGACAACCCGGTCGTGGTGCAGTTCATCCATCGGTGGTTCGCCTTCGCGGCGGCGGGGCTGCTCGTCTGGATGGCCGCGCGAGCGATCCGGCACGGCGCATTGCGTGCGGGCTGGCTGGTCATCGTGCTGGTCGTCGGCCAGATCGGCCTGGGCATCGCCACGCTGCTGTCGGGTGTGCAGATCGACATCGCGGTCGCGCATCAGGCCAATGCCGCCCTCCTGCTGATCGCCGCGACCGCCGCCGCGCATTACCTGGGAAGCGTCGGGCAAAACCGCAAGGTATCATAATACCCGTCAGCAAAGCCCCACTTTGCTTGACATTTTGGGGGTCCTCCAGCATTGGACCCTTGTTCGCGCCGCCCGGGTTCACGGGCGGCGTGTTGCATTTCAAACCGAAAGGTCTCACGCCCATGAAGGCGCTCATGAAGACCACCAAGGCGGCCAAGCCGCACGAGGTGGAGAAGAAGTGGCATATCGTCGACGCCGACGGTCTGGTTGTCGGCCGTGCCGCCACCATCATCGCGAACATCCTGCGCGGCAAGCACAAGACGTCGTTCACCCCGCACGTCGATTGCGGTGACAATGTCATCGTCATCAACGCGGACAAGGTGCGCTTCACCGGCAACAAGCTGGGCCAGAAGGTGTACTACAAGCACACCGGTTATGCCGGTGGTATCAAGGGCATCACCGCCGCCAAGGTCCTGGAAGGCCGCTTCCCCGAGCGCGTCCTGGAAAAGGCCGTCGAGCGTATGATCCCGCGCGGTCCGCTGGGGCGTCAGCAGATGCGCAACCTGCGCATCTTCGCCGGCACCGAGCATCCGCACGCCGCTCAGAACCCCGAAGTCCTCGACATCGCGTCGATGAACCGCAAGAACAAGGTGGGCGCATAATGTCCGATAACCGCCAGTCGCTCGCCGATCTCGGCGCCACCCTGAACCAGCAGGCCGCTGCCGTCACCGCGCAGCCCGCCGCTGCGGGTGAAGCGCCCGCCGCCGCTCCCGTCGAGCGCGTCAGCACCACCCCGCTGCGTCAGCAGGAACTGGACAAGTTCGGCCGCGCCTATGCCACCGGCCGTCGTAAGGATGCCGTGGCTCGCGTCTGGCTGAAGCCGGGTTCGGGCAAGATCACGATCAACGGTCGTGACCAGGAAGTCTATTTCGCGCGTCCGACGCTGCGTCTCGTCATCAACCAGGTGTTCGGCATCACCGAGCGCGAAGGTCAGTATGACGTGATCTGCACCGTCAAGGGCGGCGGTCTGTCGGGCCAGGCCGGTGCGGTCAAGCACGGCATCAGCCAGGCGCTGACCAAGTACGAGCCGATCCTGCGCGCTCCGGTCAAGGCCGCTGGCTTCCTGACCCGCGACAGCCGTACCGTCGAGCGTAAGAAGTATGGCCGCGCCAAGGCGCGTCGCAGCTTCCAGTTCTCGAAGCGCTAAGTTGCGGGCTGCCCCGGATTGCGCAAGCAATCCGTGGACTTGCCATCAAGCACGAAGGAGCGGTCCGGCAACGGGCCGCTCTTTTCGTTTGGAGCGGACTTCACCCGCCCGACAGGACGCCTCCCCTATGACAAACCCGTTATGGATTCCCGCCACCATCGCGGCCGCGACCTTTCAGGTCGGTCGCAACGCCCTGCAACGCGGGGTCATGGCGTCCTCGGGACCATGGGGGGCGACGCTGGTGCGGTTCCTGTTCGGCCTGCCCTTCTCGATCCTGTTCGTCATGCTGGCCCATTTGATCATGCCGGGGGCCGACCTCCATTGGAGCGGCGCCTTCTGGCTGTCGGCGATCGTGGGTGCCGCGTCTCAGGTGCTGGCAACGGCCGCGCTGCTTGACGCCATGCAGCGGTCCGGCTTCGCAGTCGGCACCGCACTTCAACAAAGCTCGCTGCCGCTGGCCGCATTGCTCGGCCTGATCGTCTATCATGACCGGATCAGCGGCGTGGCCTGGATCGGCGTCGCCATCACCACGGCCGGCCTGGTCGCCCTGTCCTGGCCGCCGCCCGAGCAGCGCCGCGCCTCGCTGATCGGTGCAGCGATGGGATTGGCATCGGGGCTGTTCTTCGGCTTTTCGCTCAACGCCTTTCGCCACGCCGCACTGGCACTTGATCCCGTCCACCCGGTCTTCGCCGCGCTGGTCTGCGTCGCCGTCGTTCAGGCGTTGCAGACGGTGGCGCTCGGCCTGATCCTCGCATGGCGCGATCCGGCGACGCTGGTCGAGGTGGCGCGCCGCTGGCAACCGTCGCTGGGCGCGGGGTTGTGCGGGGCCTGCGCCTCGGCGGGGTGGTTCGTGGCGCTTGCCCTGTCCCCCGCCGCGCCGGTTCGTGCGCTGGGCATCATCGAGGCCCCCATCGCTGCCATGGCCGGACACCGGCTGTTCCGCGAGCGACTGGGCGCGCGGCAGATCCTGTCGGGAATCGCGATCATCGGCGGCGTATTGCTGACGACGCTGTTCTGACACCCCTGACGGGAATGTCACACGGACTTTATGAGGCGGCCATCCACGTCGCGGCACATTCGTTCATAGGGCGGTAGAGGAGGAAGGACATGAAAGCGCGTCGGGGCCATGATCGACTGCTCCCATGGCTCGCCGTTCTGGCGCTGCCCGCCATTGCCGCCGCGCCGGCTCCGGTAGACCTTTCTGCCCTGGCCCCCGGCTGGCGGCTTGTGGCAAGCCAGGGGCCGGACGTGGAAGACCCGGGCGGCAATACGGCACCGGGCAAGCTCCATCTTTGCCTGACTCGCAATAGCGGGAAGACCTGTCGTCCCGCGCTCGACGACCTGCTCGCCGGTCCGGACCAGCCCGACGCGTTCGATGAAGCCCATTATCTGGAAACCGCACGGATCGTCCGCCCCAGCGCCGAACGTGCGCTGCTCTGGGTCCAGGTCGCCAGCGTCCATGCCGGCAATGGCGACCAGCGCGTCGGCCGCATGGCGCTGTCCTATGACCGCACGGGCGACCGCTTCGTGCCCGTCTTTCGCCAACAGACGAGCCGCAACAACAACCAGGAGGTGCGCTTCGTCGAAACGGGTCCGCTGCGCGGCGCGATCATTTCCGCCGTGCCCACATCCGATGCACCGTTCGGCTTCTGGATCACCGTGAACCGGATCAATGCCGGTGGGCGCTACGCCCCCGTCCTGCGCTATCGCAGCGGAACGCGTTATGGTGACGGCAATCCATTGGCGGTGATCGACTCGGAAATGCCCGAAACCTTGCGCCGGTTGAAGCTGTGGCACCCAGGCCAAACGATCCCCCTGCCCGACCGCGCCTGTCCCAGACCCCGGCTGATCGCGCAGGTCCTGTGGTGCGCCGATCCGCCCGCCAAGGCACCGCGCTAGAGCCGGACGATGGCGGTGGCGATCCGTTCGGCTTCCTCCGGGTCGTGCGTGACCATCAGGATCGGGATGCCGCTATGGTCGCGCACGACCTCCAGCGCATCCAGGATATCCCCCCGCCGTGCCCGATCGAGCGAGGACAGCGGCTCGTCGAGGAGCAGCACGCGCGGGTTGCTGAGCAGCGCTCGCCCGATCGCCACGCGCCGGGCCTCTCCGCCCGACAGGCTTCTCGGCCAGCGGTCCAGCAGATGGCCGATACCCAGCATCGCGGTGACGCCGTCCCAGTCGCCCCCGCCCTGCGCAATGCCCCGCCCCATCCCATAGCGCAGATTGGCCGCAACCCGCCGGTGCGGGAATAGTCGTGGCTCCTGAAAGACATAGCCTATACGGCGATGCTCGGCGCGGACATCGATACGGGCAGCGGCATCGAACAGCGTCTCGCCCGCGACCCTTACATGGCCCGTGTCCGGCCGGACGAGCCCGGCAACCATTTGCAGGATCGTGGTCTTGCCCACGCCTGACGGCCCGAACAGCACGGTCGCACCCGGCCCGGTGGCGAAGCAGGCCGCGACCTGCCCTTCGCCACGCCGCACCGTGACGTCGACGTCAAAGGACATGCAGCCCCCGCCCCATCCGACGCGCCAGCCATTCGGAGGCGACGAGCGCGACCAGCGACAACACCACCGACACGCTGGCCAGTCGCCATACCATGTCCTCGCCGCCCGGCCGCTGAAGCGCGGAATAGATGGCCAGCGGCAGGGTCGCCGTCTCGCCGGGCACATTGGAGACGAAGGTGATCGTTGCTCCGAACTCCCCGATCGAGCGTGCGAAGCCCAGCACCAGCCCCGCGAGGACGCCCGGTGCGCAAAGCGGCAGGGTGATGGTGGCGAAGACCCGCACCCGCCCGGCCCCCAGGGTCCGGGCGGCCTGCTCCAGCCGGGGATCGACCGCCTCGATCGACAAACGGATGGCGCGCACGACCAGCGGCAGCGCCATGACACCCGCCGCGATCGCCGCTCCCGTCCAGCGGAACAGCACGCTTACCCCGAACCACGCCGCCAGCCAGCGCCCGACCGGCCCTTCCGGCCCGAAGGCCAGCAGCAACACCCAGCCGGTGACGACGGGCGGCACGACCAGCGGCAGATGGACGATCCCGTCGAGCAGCACCCGTCCCGGAAACCGCCACCGCGCCAAGGCCCAGGCCAGGACGAACGCGATCGGCAGCGTCACGAGCATCGCCGTGCCACCGACCAGCAGCGACAGGCGAACGATCCCCCATTCCTCGGCCGACAGCATCAGGCCGTCATCGCGTCGCGAAACCATGAAGACGGAAGATCGCCTTGCCTTCGCCCGACAGCAGGAAGCGGCGGAAGCCCTCGCCCTCCGGGTTGGTCGAGGCTTTCAGCCGGGCGAGCGGATAGGTGATCGGCGGATGGCTCGCCGCCGGGAACAGGCCCGCCACGCGGACGCGCGACGAGGCCTTGGCGTCGGTGGCATAGACGATGCCGTAAGGGGCCGCACCCCGCTCGACAAGGGCGAGCGCGGCACGAACATTTTCGGCGCGCACGACATGCGGTGCGACCATGGCCCAGGCGCCCAGCTTCTCGAGCGCCGCCTTGCCATATTTGCCCGCAGGCACGCTGTCGGTATCGGCCATGGCGAGCGGCCCGGCGGACAGCGTCCTGCCCAGCGTGCGCGTCGTGACCTGCCCGCCCTTGCCCGCGGGTGCGATCACGACCAGGCGGTTGGCCAGAAACGCACTGCGGGTGCGGTCGGCCAGCAGCCCGTCCTTTTGCAGGACGTCCATCCATTCTTCGTCGGCCGAAGCGAACAGATCGGCCTTGCCGCCCGCCTGCACCTGTCGCGCGAGGGCGGACGAGGCTGCAAAGGAGATGACGGGGCGCGGATGCCCCTTCTTTGCCCAGGCATCGGCGGCGGCGGTCATCGATTCCTGAAGGCTGGCGGCGGCAAGGACCAGCGGGGCACGGTTCTGTGCGATCACGGGCGCGGACACGCACCATGCGCCGATCAGCGCGACAAACCCAAACCCCTTCATCGACAGCCCCCTTTTCGCCTTCATGGCGTCAGACGGCTGTAACGCACAAGGAACGATTTTATCCCACCAAATCCTCCCCGGCACGGGGAGGTGGCAACCCGAAGGGCTGTCGGAGGGGGGCTTCCAGCAAGGCAAAGCCATGTGGAGAGCCCCCTCCCCGCCGCTTCGCGGTGGTCCCCCTCCCCGTGCCGGGGAGGAAAGGGCTTTTACGCCTCGTCGCCCATGCGAAGCGCGGCGATGAAGGCTTCCTGCGGGATGCTGACCGAGCCGTATTCGCGCATCTTCGCCTTACCCTTTTTCTGCTTTTCCAGCAGCTTGCGCTTACGCGTTGCGTCACCGCCATAGCATTTGGCGGTCACGTCCTTGCGCATGGCGCTGATCGTCTCACGCGCGATCACCTTGCCGCCGATCGCCGCCTGGATCGGGATCTTGAACAGGTGGCGCGGGATCAGTTCCTTCAGCCGCTCGCACATGCCGCGCCCGCGCGTCTCGGCGGTGCCGCGGTGGACGATCATCGACAGCGCGTCGACCGGCTCTTCATTGACCAGGATCGACATCTTCACAAGGTCGCCCTCGCGATAGCCGATCTGGTGATAGTCGAAGCTGGCATAGCCCTTGGACAGCGACTTCAGCCGGTCGTAGAAGTCGAACACGACTTCGTTGAGCGGCAGTTCATAGGTCGCCTGCGCGCGCCCACCGACATAGGTCAGGTTCTTCTGGATGCCGCGCCGGTCCTGGCACAGCTTCAGGATGGAGCCAAGATATTCGTCGGGGACATAGATGGTCGCCTCGATCCACGGCTCGGCGATCGACGCGATCTTGTTGGGATCGGGCATGTCGGCCGGGTTGTGCAGGTCGATCTGCCCACCGCCATGGCTCAGCTCGATCTGATAAACCACCGACGGCGCGGTGGTGATGAGGTCGAGGTCGTATTCGCGGGTCAGCCGCTCCTGGATAATTTCCAGATGGAGCAGGCCCAGGAAGCCGCAACGGAAACCGAAGCCCAATGCGGCCGAGGTTTCCATCTCGAAGCTGAACGAGGCGTCGTTCAGCCGCAGCTTGCTGATCGACTCGCGCAACTTCTCGAAGTCGTTCGCGTCGACCGGGAACAGGCCGCAGAACACGACCGGCTGGACTTCCTTGAAGCCCGGCAGCGCCTGCTCGGTCGGCTTCTTGGCGTCGGTCAGCGTGTCGCCGACGCGGGCCTGCGCCACGTCCTTGATCTGCGCGGTGATGAAGCCGATCTCGCCGACGCCCAGTTCGGTCAGCTGCTCGATCTTCGGCCGGAAACAGCCGACGCGGTCGATCAGGTGGGTGGTGCCCGCCTGCATGAACTTGATCTGCTGCCCCTTTTTCAGGGTGCCTTCCATCACGCGGACCAGGATGACGACGCCCAGATAGGGGTCGTACCAGCTGTCGACCAGCATCGCCTTGAGCGGCGCGGTCGCATCGCCCTTGGGCGCAGGGATGTTCTTGACGATCGCTTCCAGGATATCGCCGATGCCGATGCCCGACTTGGCGCTGGCCAGCACCGCGCCGGAAGCGTCGATGCCGATCACATCCTCGATCTCGGCGCGGACCTTTTCGGGTTCGGCGGCGGGCAGGTCGATCTTGTTGATGACGGGCACGATCTCATGGTCGTGCTCGATCGACTGATAGACATTGGCCAGCGTCTGCGCCTCGACGCCCTGCGCGGCGTCGACCACCAGCAGCGCGCCTTCGCACGCAGCGAGGCTGCGGCTGACCTCATAGGCGAAGTCGACATGGCCCGGCGTGTCCATCAGGTTCAGCGTGTACGTCTCGCCGTCCTGTGCCTTGTAAGACAGGCGCACGGTCTGCGCCTTGATGGTGATGCCGCGTTCCTTCTCGATCTCCATGTTATCGAGAACCTGTTCGCTCATCTCGCGGTCGGTCAGGCCGCCGGTGAACTGGATCAGGCGATCGGCGAGCGTCGACTTGCCATGGTCGATATGCGCGATGATGGAGAAGTTGCGGATCTTGTCGAGCGGCGTGGACACGGGGGAAATGGTTTCCTGAAAAGCTATTCGATCAGGCCACTAGCAAAGATGCGGGCGGATGCCAAAGCGCTTGTCTTATGACTTTGTCGTCCGTTCGGGTCAGAATGAATTGCCCGGGGCGGAAGGGGTCGGATCGCAAAACCGCTGGTCGAAGGACCGGGCTGGAGCAGGATCGCGATAAAGGTCACTTGCCGCGCTGGGCAGCGCCGCCCCGTGGGCAATGCCCCGGTGGCAATTTTGCAACCCCTCCCGCTGCACAGGAGTGGACGCACTGACCAGGCAAGTGGTCCGAAGTCGGGGTACGGTTCGCCGCTATCTGACGACGATACCGCCTTGAGGCAGGCAGGCCGATTTCGGCACCACATGACCGCACAGCAGCCTCGGCGGGATGGAACCCGCCGAGTTCACCAACCGCCCACCGCCACGGGCCTGATAGCATCGCAGCTGGCGTATCAGCGGCCTGAAAATGGGGAGCAGGTCTGTAAGGCCGCAAAGTGTCGGGCGGTCCTGAGATCGTGCATCAGATGGCGACGATGATGTCGTCCGTCACATCGGTCACGCCCGGCGCGGCCCAGGCGGCGCGCTCCGCGATGCCGCGCTCGCTCCAATGGTTGACCTTTCCGCCGAGCCGCACGGCATTGCCCTCGGTCGTGACGGTAATGGCCTCTGCCGACAGGTTCGATTGCCGCTTGAAGGCCGCCAGGATGCGCTCGCGCACATCGCTCGCCACGGGGGCGGTGCGTACCGAGATCAGGTTGGTGACACCGATGACGCCGTTGATCCGGCCCGCCGCCTTGCGCGCCTCGTCGCGCTGATAGGCCCATTGCACCGTACCGCCCAGCGTCACCCAGCCATGCTCTACCTTCACCGAGATATCGTTGACGGGAACGAGCACGTTCCAGGTGAAGACATCGACGATGCGCTTGGCGATTTCATGATCGGCGGTCTTTGGTTGCGTACTGAACCGGACCTTGATGTCCTCCGCGATCGCGCGGACTCCCGCCACCCGGCGTGCCGCCGCTTCCGCGGCCTGCTTCTCGGGATAGCTTTTGACATAGCCGGACAGGGTCACGACACCGTCATGAACCGAAACGCCGATATCGGCATGGTCGACGCTGGGTTCCCAGACCAGCTCTTCCATGACGTCTTCCTGCACTTGGCTGTCGCTCTTCTTCATGACGAACCTCCTTCGATTGGCGTCGCCAGGCATCGGCGGCGATCCGGCGGCCCTTTTCTTGCAGATCGCCCGGCCAAAAAATCCGCACTTATACGGAGGATGACGGCCGCACCCTCAGCGCCTCCGGTAATCTACGCATTGGCGCGAAGGGATGGGCCGGGAATGCTGACCGTTCCATCACGGTCGGACAAGGGAATTGCGGATGCCGGTCACAGACGTGTCAGCCCAATCGCCTCACACGGAAACACCCCCATCCGACATGCCCCCCCATCCGTCCGTCCATGGCCTGAGTAGCGAGGAGGCGGCGCGGCGACTGGCCCGGGATGGCGCGAACCGGCTGCCGTCCGGGCGGCGGCGGACCATGGTGCACATCATCCTGGACGTGCTGCGCGAACCGATGCTCTCGTTACTGCTGGTCGGCGGCCTCGCCTATCTGATGCTGGGCTCTTCGGTCGAGGCGCTGGTGCTGCTCTGCTTCGCCTGTCTTTCGATCGTGCTGACCATCGTGCAGGAGGCGCGAACCGAACGCGCACTGGAGGCCCTGCGCGACATGGCGGCGCCGCGAGCCATGGTCCTGCGTGATGGAACGCCAAGGCGGATCGCCGGATGGGAGGTCGTGCCCGAGGATATCCTGGTCGTCGAACAGGGCGACCGGGTGGTCGCCGACGCCATGCTTCTGAATGCGTCCGAGCTGGAGAGCGATGAGTCGCTGCTGACCGGCGAATCGCTGCCCGTCCGCAAGCGGACGCTGCAACCGGGGGACAGCGTGACCGCGCCGCCCGGGGGCGACGACATGCCGCTGATCTATGCCGGGACGCTGATCACGCGCGGGCGCGGGATCGCACGAGTGGTCCTGACCGGACCGCGTACGCAGATGGGCCGGATCGGACAGGCGCTCGCCGCACTCGACACCGAGGCACCGCGATTGCGCACCGAAATCCACGGGATCGTCCGCGTGGCCGCCATCGGCGCCATCCTGATGGTCGGCCTGGTCACACTGCTATTCGGCCTGCTGCGGGGAAGCTGGCTGGAAGCCGTGCTGGCGGGCATCGCGCTGGGCATGGCGCTCCTGCCCGAGGAGTTTCCGGTTGTCCTGACCGTTTTCCTGACGATGGGGGCCTGGCGGCTGGCGCGGGCCGGGGTGCTGACCCGGCAGGCCATGGCGATCGAGGCCTTGGGGGCCGCGACGATCCTGTGCGTCGACAAGACGGGGACGCTGACCGAAAACCGGATGAAACTGGTCGGATGGTGGCGACCGGCAGGCGAATGGCTCATGCCGTCGACCGGGGCGAAGAATGCCGACGAGGTGCTGAGCCTGGCCCTGCTCGCCAGTCCCGCGATCGGCAAGGATCCGATGGAAATCGCGATCGACGATGCCGCCACCCTGTCCGTCGAGCAGGGCCAATGGACCCTGCGGCACAGCTTTCCCCTGACGCCCGAGCTGCTGGCGATGTCGAACGTCTGGTCTCGCGGGATCGGGCAAACGCTGCTCGTCGCGGCGAAGGGGGCGCCGGAGGCGATCGCGGCGCTGTGCGACCTCGCCCCGGCCGAGCGGAGCGCGATGGAGGCGGCGATGCAGATGATGACGGCGCGCGGTGGGCGGGTGCTGGGCATCGCGGAAGCCCAGGTGCCGGACGAACGCCTGCCGGGAACGCAGGGCGAATTGCCGTTCCGCTTCAAGGGGCTGGTCGCCTTGGCCGATCCGCTGCGTCCCGACGTGCCTGCCGCCATCGCCGAGTGTCGCGCAGCCGGCGTGCGGACGGTGATGATGACGGGCGACCATCCCGGCACGGCAATGGCGATCGCGCGCGACGCGGGGCTGGACGCTGGCGAGCCGGTCACCGGTGCCGAGATCGAACGGCTGGACGACGCCGCGCTCGTCGCGCGCCTGCGGGAAACATCGGTCTGCGCCCGGATCATGCCGGTCCAGAAGCTGCGCATCGTCGAGGCGCTGAAGGCCGCCGGAGAGGTGGTGGCGATGACCGGCGACGGCGTCAACGACGCCCCGGCGCTCAAGGCCGCGCATATCGGCATTGCCATGGGACAGCGCGGCACCGATGTCGCGCGCGAGGCGGCGGCGCTCGTCCTGCTAAATGACAATTTCCCTGCGATCGTCGCGGCCATCCGGCTGGGACGCCGCGAATATGCCAATCTGCGCAAGGCCATCGCCTTCATCATCAGCGTCCATATGCCGATCGCCGGGTTGGCGCTGCTGCCGTTGCTGACCGGGACGCCCATCCTGTTCGGCCCGATCCACATCGCGCTGTTCGAGTTGATCATCGATCCCGTCTGCACCCTGGTGTTCGAATCCGAAGCCAGTGACGAGGCCGCGATGACCAGGCCGCCCCGCTCGCCCGAGATGCGACTGGTATCGTGGGACATGGTCGTCCGAAGCCTGCTTCAGGGCGGGATCGTCCTGGGACTGCTGGCGACACTGGCCATTACCCTGCCCCATGACGGCTGGAGCGGCGGAGCGGTGCGCGTCACCGTGTTCCTTCTGCTGGTGGCGGGAATCCTGGCCTTGGTCGTCGCCGACCGGGCGGGCAGGAATGGCCTGATCCCGACGCTGCGCCGGGGGAACCGGGCGTTCCGTTTCGTCCTCCTGGGCATCGCCCTTGTCCTGACGACGATCCTGACCATGACGGACCTGCGAACGATCCTGGCCTTCGACCGCCCAGGCCCGTCGCAATGGCTCGTCGTCCTGGCGGGCGGCCTGGCTCTGGTCCTGTTGTTGCCGGCGACCAACCGCGCCTGGCCACGGGCGGGGCGATGAGCGCCCGCGCTGCGTATCTTCCCGTACAGCCACGTCGGGCATGCCGGGAATAGAAGATCGGCGAAGGCGAAGGAGAAGGCCATGCCAGAGACGATGCGCGCGACGATCTTCATCGAACCCGGACGGATCATCCTGGGTGAAAAGCCGGTGCCGCAGCCGGGGCCGGGCGATGCGCTGATCCGGATCACCACGACGACGATCTGCGGCACCGACATCCATATCCTGAAGGGCGAATATCCCGTCGCCAGCGGGCTGACCATCGGCCACGAGCCGGTCGGCGTCATCGAGAAACTGGGATCGGCCGTCACCGGCTTTACCGAGGGCCAGCGGGTCATTGCCGATGCCATCACCCCGGCGGGTTGGGACAATGCCAGCCTGTCCGGCTGCGGCGCGCAATGCGGCGCGGGCACGGCCCATGGCTGGAAGGCGATGGGCGGCTGGCGCTTCGGCAACACGATCGACGGCGCGCAGGCGGATTATCTGCTGGTCCCCGACGCGATGGCCAATCTGGCGCCGATCCCCGACGGCCTGACCGACGACCAGGTCCTGATGTGCCCCGATATCCTGTCGACCGGCTTTGGCGGCGCGGAGGCGGGGCGCATCCGCATCGGCGACACGGTCGCGATATTCGCGCAAGGCCCGATCGGGCTATGCGCGACGGCGGGCGCGCGCCTGATGGGTGCGGCGCGGATCATCGCGGTGGAATCGGTGCCCCAGCGCGTCGCGGTGTCGCGGCGCATGGGCGCGGACGAGGTCGTCAATTTCACCCGCGAGGACCCGGTGGCGGCCATCGACCGGCTGACCGGAGGCCGGGGCGTGGACGTCGCGATCGAGGCGCTGGGCAAAGCGGAGACCTTTGCGTGGGCGCTCAAGGTCTTGCGTCCCGGCGGCACCCTGTCGTCGCTGGGCGTCTATGCCCAGGATCTGACGATTCCGCTGCAGGCCTTTGCGGGCGGGCTCGGCGACCATGTGATCCGCACCACTTTGTGTCCCGGCGGCAAGGAGCGGATGCGGCGGTTGATGGCCATGGTGGCGGGCGGGCGCGTCGACACCGGCGCGCTGGTCACCCATCATTTCCCGCTCGACCGGATCGAGAGCGCCTATGAGCTGTTCGCCCATCAGCGCGATGGCGTGCTGAAGGTGGCGATCCGGCCATGACCAAGCACGACATCATCTGGTTCGAAGAACTGCGCCGTGGCGATGTCGGCCAGGTCGGGGGCAAGAACGCGTCACTCGGCGAAATGATCGGGGCGATGAAGGGCAGCAAGATCGCGGTGCCCGATGGCTTCGCGACGACGGCTGCGGCTTATAGGAGCTTCCTGGCCGCCGCCGGGATCGAGGCGGCGATCCGCAAGCGCCTTGCCGCGCTCCGCGCCGGCACCGTGCCGCTGGCCCTGGCGGCGCAGCAGATACGCCGCCTGATCCTGAAGGCGCCCCTTCCCGCGCCGCTGTGTCAGGCGATCGTCACGGGCTATGCCGAATTGTCCAGGCGGACCGGCAAGGCGCAGGCGGCGGTCGCCGTCCGCTCCAGCGCGACAGCCGAGGATCTGCCTGAGGCGAGCTTTGCCGGACAGCAGGAAACGTTCCTGAACATCGTCGGCGACGCCGCTCTGCTCGATGCGTGTCGCCATTGCTATGCCTCGCTCTTCACCGCGCGCGCCATCGCCTATCGCGAGGCGAAGGGCTTCGACCATATGGCTGTCGCGCTGTCGATCGGCGTGCAGGCGATGGTCCGCTCCGATCTGGCGGGCGCGGGGGTCATCTTCACGCTCGATACCGAGACGGGTTTCCCACGCGTCGTGACGATCAGCGCCGCCTGGGGCCTGGGCGAGACGGTCGTGCAGGGACAGGTCGACCCCGACAGCTATCAGGTCTTCAAGCCCTCGCTGGCCAAGGCGGGATGCCGTGCGATCATCGACCGGCGGCTGGGCGGAAAGGCGGTCCGGCTGATCCATGGTCGCCATGGCGGCACGATCACCCGGCGCGTGCCCCCGGCCGAGCAGGCCTGTTTCGTGCTGAGTGATGCGGAGATCCTGCAACTCGCGCGCTGGGCGGTCGCGCGGTCGAGGCACATTATGGCTGCCCCATGGACCTGGAATGGGCCAAGGACGGCGAAAGCGGCGCGTTGTTCCTGGTTCAGGCCCGCCCCGAAACGGTCCAGTCGCGCAAGAGCGGCGCGATCATGGCGACATGGCGGCTGACCGCGCCTGCGGACCCGATCCTGTCCGGCGCGGCGGTGGGCGAGGGAATCGCGAGCGGCGCGGCCTGCATCATCCGCGATCCCCGCGACCTCGCCCGCTTTCCACGCGGCGCGATCCTCGTCACCGGCAGCACCGATCCCGACTGGATGCCCGCCATGCGGCGCGCGGCGGGCATCGTCACCGACCATGGCGGCCCGACCAGCCATGCCGCGATCGTCGCGCGCGAACTGGGGCTGCCCGCCGTCGTCGGCACCGGCGACGGCACCACGCGGCTGAATGATGGCGAGGCGATCACTTTGTCCTGCGCGCAGGGTGATCGCGGTGCGGTCTATTCGGGCATCGTCCCCTTCGTGCGGGACGAGGTGACGCTGGGCGATCTTCCCGGCACGCGGACCCGATTGATGGTCAATCTCGCCGATCCGTCGGGGGCCATGCGCTGGTGGCGTCTTCCGGCGCAGGGCGTGGGCCTCGCGCGGATGGAGTTCATCATCGCCGACCTGATCCGCATTCATCCGATGGCGCTCGTCCGGCCCGACGCCGTCACGTCCCCCCGTGACCGCGCCCATATCGCCAGGATGGTGCGGGGATACTCCGATCCGGCCGACTTTTCGTCGAGCGGCTGGCCGAGGGGCTGGCGCGTATCGCCGCCGTCTTCCACCCGCATCCCGCGATCGTGCGGTTGAGCGATTTCAAGAGCAACGAATATGCGCATCTGATCGGCGGCCGGGACTTCGAACCGGTCGAGAACAACCCGATGATCGGCTTTCGCGGCGCCTCGCGCTATTATCACCCCAATTATCGCGAGGCCTTCGCGCTGGAATGCCGGGCGATCCGCCGGGCGCGCGACGAGATGGGGCTGACCAATATCGCGGTGATGGTCCCCTTCTGCCGCACCCCGGCCGAGGCCGACAAGGTGCTGGCCGAGATGGCGCATCACGGGTTGCGACGCGGTGCGCGCGAGCTTCGCATCTGGATGATGTGCGAGGTGCCGTCGAACGTCATCCTGGCCGAGGAATTCGCGCGCCGTTTCGATGGCTTCTCGATCGGCTCCAACGACCTCACCCAGTTGATCCTCGGTATCGATCGCGATTCCGACCTGCTCGCGCCGCTGTTCGACGAGCGTGACGCGGCGGTGCGGCGGGCCATCGCCGATGTCATCGCCCGTGCGCATCGCAGCGGTGCATCGGTCGGCATCTGCGGCCAGGCGCCCAGCGACCATCCTGATTTCGCCGCCTTCCTCGTGGCGCAGGGCATCGACTCGCTGTCGCTCAATCCCGACAGCTTCGTCACCACGCTCAGGGCGGTGGCCGCAGCCGAAGCGACCGCTCAGGCGGCGGCGTGACATGCCGGATATCATCACCCTGACCTTCAATCCCGCGCTGGATTGCAGCACGGCGACCGCGATGATTCTGGCCGACGAGAAGTTGCGCTGCGATCCGCCGCGATACGATCCCGGCGGCGGCGGGATCAACGTCGCGCGGATGGCCCATGCCCTGGGCGCAGCGGTGGTGGCGCTCTTCCCGGCGGGCGGCCTGACCGGCGACCATCTGGCAGCGCTGGTCACGGCGACCGGCACGCCGTTCCTGCGGATCCTCACCGCCGGCGCGACCCGCGAGAACCTGTCGATCGTGGATCGTCGTTCGGGCGCGCAATATCGCTTCGTGCTGCCCGGACCGCCGCTGCGCGCGGTCGATCAGCAGAGCTGCATCGACGAATTGGCGCGGCTGGCCCCGTCGGCGCGCTATGTCGTGGTCAGCGGCAGCCTGCCCGCCGATGTGGCCCCCAACCTGCTGCCGCGTATCGCGGACCTCTGTCGGGCACATGACTGCCGCCTGGTCCTCGACACATCGGGCGAGGGATTGCAGCAGGCGCGGACCTGTCACGCGTTCCTGCTGAAGCCCAATGCCGATGAACTCGCCCAGCTTGCAGGCCGATCGCTCCTGTCGGAGGCGGACGAAGAACAAGCCGCCAGGCTTCTGATCGACCAGGGGTTCGCCGAAGTCCTGCTCGTCTCGCTCGGCGACCGGGGTGCCATGGTGGTAGCCCGGCAAGGCGTCGATCGATGCCGTGCCATCCCGATCGTGGCACGAACCAAGGTCGGCGCAGGCGACACCATGGTGGCGGCTGTCGTCGTCGCGCTCACGCGCGGCTGGACATTGGTCACCGCCCTGCGCTTCGGTGTCGCGGCGGGCGCGGCCGCCCTGATCGAGCCGGGCACGCAGCTGGCCCGTCCCGAAGCCCTACAAGGTCTATACGAGGCGCATTTCGGTGATCTTCCCGCGATCGATCGACAGGAAACATTGAAGGAAGTCGCGGAATAGGGCGGGTTTTAGGAAACCCGTGCCACGACCGCCTCTTGCGCCGGGCTTTACCGCGTTCCGGGCGACAAGACACCACCGGACAAACTGCGGCGCCTCCGTGGTCGATCACCGGTGCGGGTGATGTTTTCGGAGACGCCGCGAGCCTTTGCCAGCCTATCATCGCGTCGTATCGGACCAGGGTCTCGGCTTGCGCGTTCGACCCAAAACAATACGTCGCTCCGTTCCAGCGCCCTCCTTATATGCTGCGGCATCGGCACCGAATATCCGTAATGATCCGGATGGGGTCAGGGCGCGACCTGCGGCACGGGAAGACCAAGCTGCCCCAGCACGAACTCGGCATCGAGCGCATCCCAGCGCGCCTCATCCTGATGATGGAAGGTGACCACGTACGACAGGGCCATCCGCCGGACCGGCGGCTTCGGCGACGGCCAGAGCGGATCGTCATGGCAGCCCTTCCATCGGCGGGCCAGGCAATACCAACGCCAATAGCGATGCCACCGTATGAAATCGCCGCGATACTCCGCGCGCACGCCGTCCGCCCCGTACAGAATATAGACATTCCGGTCGATCCGCCGGTCCGCCAGCGAAAACCGGGAATAGCCGTGGAGAAGCGTCGATTCGGCTATGCGGCGCAGGAGGAGGCGCTCCACCTCCTTGGTCGGTGCGTCGGCTGGCGCCGAATAGCCGATCCGATATTGCTTCGCTGTCAGATACTGTTCGTAATATCCCGCCGATCCGCCCGCGCCCTCCGGCGCATAGGCGAGGGTCGGCACGCACCCGCCCTGCGCCCATCCCGCCGCCGCGACCAGCAGCACGGCGCAGCGCGGTCGGATCATGCCTCGAACGGAACGGACGCTGGTGGAAAGCCCGCCAGCCTGGCGCAGGTCTGCTCCGCCGTCTCGCGCACCTGGCGCAGATGCCCCTCCGCCTCATGGCTGCTCATGCCGGGGATGATGCCGTCGAGCATGATATGCTCGCTGCGCGCCATGCCGAAGCCGCGCCACAGATAGACGTCGAAAATCTCCCGCAGCGCAAAGAGCTGTCCCTGCTGGTCGAGCCAGGCGAGCGGCAGGGCGGACGTGCTGAAGGACAAGAGCGACTTGCCGATCAGGAACGGTTGCCCGATCCGGTCGTGCAGCTGCCTATAGGAAAGCCCCGCCCCCAGCACCCGCTCGACATAGCCTTTGAGCATCGCGGGCGGCAGGCCGTACCAGATGGGATAGATGAGCACGACGATGCTCGCCGGCCGGATCAGGTCGCATTCCGCCGCTACGTCTGGCGACGGAAGCCATGGCCCCGCCCTGGGATGCTCCTCGGGACGGAGGACCGGATCGAACCCCATCGCATAGAGATCGCGCACCATGACGTCCTGCCCCTGCGCCTCGACCGTGCGGACATAGGTGTCCAGCACCTTGTGGCCAAAGCCATGGGGCGACGGATGGGAACAGATGACCAGATGACGTGGCACGGATGGAAGATCGGGCATGGCCGGGCCTTTGCGACGACTGTGACGGCCATGGTCGTCGCAATCCATCCCGGACGCCGCCATCCGCAATCATACCTAGCCCATCCGGGAAATACCGTATCGCGTACACGCCACGCTGCGATCAGACTCGGGGTGAAGGAGATAATCCATCATGTCCGACGCCGCGCCCATGGCCGCCCTCGACGCCCGCCCCACCGCGATCGATCATCTGGTGGTGATCGGTCACCCCTCCCCCACCGGATTCAGCCACGCCATCGCCCATGCCTATGCCGAGGCGGTGCGCGCCAATGGCCAGAGCGTGACCGAGCATGACCTCTACGCCACCGGCTTCGACCCGCTGCTGCGCGCCCATGAACGCCCCGACGCCCCGGACTTCGCCCTGTCCGACGATGTCCGGCGCGAAGTCGCGCTGGTCGAGAAGGCGAGCGTCATCGTCCTCGTCTTTCCCATATGGTTCGGCATGCCCCCGGCCGCGATCGTCGGCTATGTGGATCGTGTGCTGGGGGCCAGGCTGGGGTCGCGCGCCCTTCGCCATGACGAACCGTACCAGATGCTGGCGGGCAAGCATCTCCTGCTCTTCACCACCTCCGGCGCGACCCTGCCATGGCTATCCGCGAAGGGGCAGTGGTACGGGCTGAAGGCCGCGTTCGACACCTATATCGAGTCGATCTTTTCCCTGGCGGGTTGCGAGCATGAGCATTTCGACTCGATCGTCACCTCGCTGCTGCCCAGCTATGCGGCCGAGTGTCTTTACCACACCGGCGAATGCGCGCGGCGGATCAGCGCGACCCTGTTGAGCGAGGCGCATCGGCGTCAGGTTCATGCCAAGCTGGCCCTTCCCCCTGCGGTCGACGATCCACGGTATGAACGCTCCTGATCTACGGGATTGCCCTAATAGGCGGATGTCCCCGCCCCGCCTAACCCGACGCCATGACCCTCCCCATGCAACTGGCTGTCGCGACCGCCATGACGCTGGCGTCGATGCTGCTGCATCTGCTGGGGCTGTCGGCGCTGCTCCTGATCATCCGGCAGCGACGGCGGCTCGAGGGCTGGCGGCACGATGCGTGGGCGGTCCTGATGGCGGCGATCGGGTTGTTCATCCTGCACGGGGCCGAAATCTGGGGCTATGCCCTGTTCTATGTCGCCTGCGGGGCGCTGGGCGATTTCGAGACGGCCCTGTATTTTTCGACGGCGACCTACACGACGATCGGATATGGCGATGTGGTGCTCGCCCGCCCATGGCGGGTGATCGGCGCCATAGAGGGCGCGGGCGGTATCATCCTTCTGGGATGGTCGACCGCCTTCTTCGTCGCCATGGTGGGCCGGATCAATTCGATCGAAAACCGGGTCGGACGCGAAACATGATGAATCGATGGACGGAGCCGACGCTCGCCGACCTGCTGGCCCGGTTCGTCGAGGGGTCGCGCGATATCGTGATCCTGATGCTGGATACGAACGGGATCATCCTGAACGGTTCGCAAAGCGTGGCGGCGACATTGGGGTGGCCGGTGGAAACCTTGATCGGCCGATCCGCCGCCCTGCTCTACGAGCCGAATGGCGACATCGACAAGGAATTGCGCCGCGATCTGGACCAGGCTTCGCGGTCCTCGCCCTGGCATCAAGAGGCGTGGCGCGTCCGGCGTGACGGGTCCGAGTTTCTGGCCGCCAACACGATCGTGGCCCTGCGGGACGATCATGGCGCCTTGATCGGGTTCGGCCTGACCATCGCCGACGTGACCAACCGCCATGCACGCGACCAGGCGTTGCAGCAGAGCGAGTTGCATGTCCGCTCGATCCTGACGACCGTGCCCAATGCCATGGTCGTGATCGATCGCTATGGCATGATCCTGTCCTTCAGTTCCGCCGCCGAACGGCTCTTCGGCTATACCGAGGCGGAAATGATCGGGCGCAACGTCAAGGTGCTGATGCCCGCGCCCTATCGCCACCAGCATGACGACTATATCGCCCGCTATCACGCGACCGGCGAGCGCCGGATCATCGGGATCGGCCGCATCGTCACCGGTCTGCGTCGCGACGGAACCCAGTTCCCGATGGAATTGTCGGTGGGCGAGGCCGGAGAGGGCATCCACCACATCTTCACCGGCTTCATCCGCGACCTGACGGTCCAGCAGCTCGCCGAGATGCGCATGAAGGAATTGCAGGCTGAATTGATCCATGTGGCGCGGCTCAGCGCGATGGGCACCATGGCGTCCACCCTGGCGCACGAACTGAACCAGCCGCTGGCGGCGATCGCCAACTATCTCGAAACCGGACGCGACCTGCTGGATCAGGACGGCGCAGCCGCCGCATCGCTGCTGCGGGACGCGGTCGAGGAAGCCGCCCAGGAGACGTTCCGGGCCGGACAGATCGTCCGCCGCCTCCGCGATTTCGTGGCGCGGGGTGAGACGGACAAGGCCCTGCACGACGTGCATGCCATGATCGACGAGGCGGCCCGACTGGCTTTGTCCGGGACGGCCGAGCGCGGCGTCCGGTTCTTCACGCACCTCGATGCCAAGGCGCGGACCGTGCTGGCCGATCGCGTCCAGATCCAACAGGTTCTGGTCAATCTGCTCCGCAATGCCGTGGAGGCCATTGCGGAAAGCGACATACGCGACATTACGGCGTCGACACGACAGCAGGGAAATATGATCGCGATCGCGGTCGCCGACACCGGGTCGGGCATCCCGCCCGCCATCATGGGGCGCCTGTTCGATGCGTTCAATTCCAGCAAGTCGGACGGTCTGGGCCTGGGCCTGTCCATCTCGCGGACCATCGTCGAGGCGCATGGCGGGCGCATCTGGACCCAGCCCAATGTCGGCGGCGGCACCGTGTTCACCTTTACGATCTGGAGCGGGGAACCGGAGGAAAGCCATGGCTGACAGACGGCTTGTTCATATCGTCGACGATGAAATCGCGATGCGTCGGTCGATCGCCTTCATGTTGAAGACAGCCGGTTATGCGGTGGAAAGCTGGGAAAACGGCCTCGCCTTTCTCTCCCAGGTCCGATCCGCGGCACCCGGATGCGTGCTGCTGGACGTCAGGATGCCGCACATGGACGGCCTGACCGTGCAATCCGAACTGGCGGCACGGGGCATCGCCATGCCCGTGATCATCCTGACCGGGCATGGCGACATTACGACGGCGGTGAATGCGATGCGCTCGGGCGCCGTCGACTTCCTCGAGAAACCGTTTCAGAAAAGCGTCTTGCTGGCCGCACTGGACGCAGGATTTCGCCGCCTGGACCACAAGGCCGAGCTGTCCGACAATGCCCGCGACGCGCGCATCAGGGTGGCGGGCCTGACGCCACGCGAACAGCATGTGCTGGACGGTTTGGCGCGCGGCCTGCCCAACAAGACCATCGCCTTCGACCTGGGTATCAGTCCCCGCACGGTCGAGGTTCACCGCGCGAACCTGATGACGAAGCTGGCCGTCAACAGCCTGTCGGATGCCCTGCGCATCGCCTTCGCGGCAGGGCTGGGCATGGATCGAGAACAACCTCTTGCAGCGCATGTCAGTAATCTCACGTAAAGACGCTGCGCCGTCCGGCCGCCATCACAAGAGCCTTGAACGAGGAGGTGGCGTCACGATGGCAATCAACAAGAATGAGTCGGCAGTACGCCGCGCTTTACTGGTCGAAGATGATGAGGGCGTTCGGCGCTCTCTTCAGCTGCTGCTACACTGGCGCGGCTATGACGTGCGGTCTTATGCCGGGGCCGCATCGGCGCTGACGAGCGGGGATGTCGAGTCCGCCGATCTACTGATCGCCGACTTCAACCTGCCCGACGGGACGGGACTGGACGTCCTGCGCAGCCTGCGCAATCGCGGCTGGCGGGGCCGTTCGATCCTGATCACCGGCTTCCATACCCCCGCGATCGAAGCCGATGCGCGCGCGCAAGGGTTTGACAGCGTCCTGGAAAAGCCGCTGCGGCAGCAGACGCTGCTGGCCGCCCTGTGACGTCAAGTCCGTAAACATAGCAATGCCGCACCGTCCTCGGGCCGGTTACCCCAGCCCGTACATTCCATTCTTCCGGAGACACAGCCATGAAGAATATTCTTGCGCTCATGCATGATGATAGCGGCCAGGAGGCGCGCTATCAGGTGGCCCTGGACGTGACACGGGCGCTGGAGGGGCATCTGACGTGCCTGGACCTGACCTATATCCCGCCCATGACGTCCGGCATCTATGAAAGCGCCTATGTCATGGTCGATCTCCTGACCCAGGAATCGACGCGCGAGGAGGCCAATCGCGCGCGGATGAAGAGCAGGCTGGAGCATGAGGATGTCAGCTGGAACTGGGTCGACGTCACCGGCGACGCTGCGCAGACGTTGCGCCAGGCCGCCACGCTGGCGGACCTGATCATCGTCAATCGACGGCTGGAGGATCCCGCCACGATCGACATGCGCCGCACCGCGAGCGAGTTGGTCGTCCAGTCGGGCAAGCCGGTTCTGGCGGTTCCCGCCTCGTGCCAGCGGCTGTCGCTGGATGCGGCGATGATCGCCTGGGATGGATCGATCTGCGCCGCCGCCGCGATGCGCGCGGCCGTACCGCTGCTCCAGAAGACCAGGCATGTGGTCCTGGTCGAACTGCAGGACGGGTTGATCGCCGCCCCGGCCGAAGAGGCCGCCAGCTATCTTTCCCGACACGGCATCCCGACGCTTGTCGAACGCAGCACCTGCCGTCACGGCGAGGCCGGGGAACGCCTGATCGAGGCACTGGGCCGGGGCGGCTTCGGCTATCTCGTCATGGGTGGCTTCGGCCATGCCCGCTTTATCGAGGCGCTGTTCGGCGGCGTGACCCGGACGATGCTGAACAAGAGCCCGGTGCCCGTGTTCCTCGCCCATTGAACAGCGCCATGGTCCGGGGCGGGTGGCGGGCTACGGCCCTGGGCGGAACGGGCCTGGCGCTCGCGCTGGTGCTGATCGGTGCGGTCCAGATCACGCCGGGGTCACCCGTGCCCCTGAATCCGGGTGACGCCGTGATCGCCCCGTCGATGATCCCCGACGGCCCGGTCACGATCTTCATCAGCCTGCCGTCACAGCGCGCATGGGTCTATCGCAACGGCGTGCCGATCGCGATCACCACCATCTCCAGCGGGCGCCCCGGCCATCGCACCCCGACGGGCGTGTTCACCATCCTTCAGAAGCATGCCGATCACCGGTCGAGCAAATATGCATCCGCGCCCATGCCCTTCATGCAGCGGCTGACCTGGGACGGGGTTGCGCTGCACGGTGGCGATCTGCCCGGCTATCCGGCCAGCCATGGCTGCATCAGACTGCCCAAGGCGTTCGCACGGTGGCTCTATTCCGTGACGCGGATCGGCGCCAGCGTGATGGTCTCGGACCGTCTCGACGCCCCGACCATCCTGCCGTCCGCCACACCGCTGGAGGAAGGCCCGGCCCCCGCCGCCGCCTTGCCCGAGCATTATACCTGGCAACCGGCGCGATCGCCCTCCGGTCCGGTCTCGCTGGTGGTGAGCGAACGGGATCGGCGCATCGTGGTCCTGCGCAACGGGATAGAGATCGGACGGGCGACCATCACCCTCACCGCCCCCGTCCGCGACAATGCGGCCTATCTGCTGAACAGCATCGACCGGACGGGTGCGCACTGGTTGCGAGTGCCACTGCCCGGCGAACCGGACGGGGCGGAACGCGAGCTGTCCGACGATGACCGCGCAAAGGCGCATCTTCCCGACGCATTCCGCGCGGCGCTGCGCGACCTGTTGAAACCCGGCGCGACGTTGCTCGTCGTACGGGAATCGCTGGCGGAAGCGGGAACCGGCCGCAAGGTACGACTGCTGGAGACGGGTGGCCAGCAGCCCTAGCGGCGGCGGCCAAGCAACCGGAAGACCGACAATGGCAGGGCCAGCACGTCGAGCGCCACGATCAGGGCGCCGACCATCGCCATCCGTTCCTTTGCGTCTTCGTTGAGAATGCCGCCTTCATACAGACGCTCGATGCGCGGAATGTCGAACGCCACCAGTGCCGCCAGGGCCAGCGCCCCGCCGACCCCGACGACCATATCCAGCGGTGGCACGCCCTCGATCACCGTCCAGAGCAGAGCGACGAGCCCCGCGATCACGCCGCTCGTCGCGAAAATCCCCAGCCGGTCCGGCGCCCCCTGCCCGGCATTACCGCCCAGCCCAGCAAGCGCGAAGCCCGCTCCGGCCCCCATAAAGACCGGCAGAATATCGATACCGGTCAGATGGCGGACGACCGCAGTCAGCGCGACCGACCAGCCGAACGACCATAGCAGCAGCATCAGACGGGCCGCAGCAAATGACGTGCGCTCGGCCGATGGGGTGAAGACGAAAAGCATCGCCAGCGGCAGCACCATGACGAACCAGCCGAATGGCTGGACATCCGTATGGCGGACGAGGACATTCCAGACCCGTTCGTTATATCCGACCAGCGCGGCGCCCGATGCGGCGACCACCATCGCGATGCTCAACCGCCGATAGACCTGCGCCACCAGATGGAGCATCGGAAACTGGCTAATCCGTTGACCGATCTCGCCCTGCATCTCCGCGTCACCCCCTTCATGGATCGAGACCGCAAGATGCCGATCCGGCAACGACGGCGGCATACGCAATATCCCGCATCGGAAGCCCCGCCGGCCACCAATAGGCCGGTCGCCCGGAAGAGCCGGAGGGACGGACCGCGGCGCGCCTCCCCCGGATTCTCTCCAATCTGGCCGTCATGGAGGGGTGGCACATGGTTCTGGTCCGGTCCGGCACCCCCGCGCCCCCGGCGCAGGCTGGTGCCGGGGCTGGCGGCGGCGGGCGCGTGCTGTGCTGACCGGGTCAGGCGTCGAGCGAGCGACGCACCACTTCCTCGCCCCCCGAACTCGAAACGGTGGCGAAGCCCATTTCCTTCTCCAGCGACAGGGCGGCGCGGTTGCCCTGGCTTTCGATCGACTCGATCGTCTGATATCCCTCGGCACGGGCATAGGCGAGGACGTGCTGCATCAGGGTCCAGCTGATCCCCCGCCCCTTGAAGCCTGCATCGACCGACAGGGCGACCTCGGCATGGGCGCGATCGGCGTCACCGACGATCATCGCGCTGGCCACCAGCCTGCTGTCCACAAAGGCCAGGAAGTGCATCGCCCGCGCATAGTCCAGCTGGGTCATCGCGACGAGCCGGTCCCGCCCGACCTCGCGCAGCCCGGTCAGGAAGCGAAAGCGCAGATCCTCGGGCGATACGTGGTGGAACAGGTCGGCCAGCAGCGCCTCGTCGTCGGCGCGAACCGGGCGGACATGCAGCGCGGTTCCGTCGAGCGTTATCACGTCGGCCGCCCATTCGACCGGCATCGGCCGGATCGCCATGCGGCCGCGCGCGGGCATGGCGGTGATCCGCATCCGAACGTCGAGCGCGATCACGCGCTTTGCCCCGACCAGCAAGGGATTGATGTCCAGCTCGGCCAGGTCGGGCAGATCGGCGACCATCGTCGACACCGCCTCCAGCACCGCGACCACGCCGTCGATGCAGGCGGGCGGAACGTCGCGATATCCGGCGAGCAGCGCGGATACCCGGGTCCGCGCGATCATGTCGCGCGCCAGCTGATCGTCGAGCGGCGGCAGCTCCACCGCATGATCGTCCAGCACCTGAACCGCTGCGCCGCCCGCCCCTACCGCGAGCACCGGCCCGAAGACAGGATCGTCGGCCACGCCGACCAGCAGTTCGATCCCGTTCGGCTCCGTCTCCATCGGCTCCACGTCGAAGCCGATCAGATGCGCCTCCGGCCGCTCGCGGGCGATACGCGCCGCCATGGCGAGGGCGGCGTCGCGGGCGGCCGCGGCGCACGGCAAATGACGCGCGACGCCGCCGACATCGGACTTGTGCGGCAGATCGGGCGAGTCGATCTTGACGACATAGGGCGGGATCAGCCCGTCGCACGCCTGCTCCACCGCGTCGGGCGTGAGGGCGCGATGGGCCGCCACCACCGGTATGCCATAGGCCGTCAGGATCGCGCGCGCTTCGTAACCGTGCAGGCGGGTCCGCTGCTCGGCCCGCGCAGCCGCGATGATCTTCTGCGCCGCGGCGCGGTCACGATCGGGAATGAAGAGACGTGGCGACGCGCGCAGGGCCGCCGCCCGCCCCGCCGCCGCCCGGTGGAGATGACCGCACGCCCGCACCGCATCCTCGACCGTCTCGAACAGCGGGATGCCCGCCTCGCCGAAGACCGGCCTCGCCGCGGCGGCATCGGCAGGCCCCAGCCAGCAGGCGATGACGGGCCGTGTCGCCCCTTGCGCCGCGCGGACCACGGCCTGCGCCATCACCTCGGCCCGTTCGACCGCCGTGGGGCAATGCGCTACGATCAGGGCATCGACGCCGGGATCGGCCAGCACGGCGGCGACCGCGAAGGCGATACGCGGAGACCGGGCATCACCGCCGATATCGACCGGATTGAAATGCGCCCCCGACATCAACCCGGAGCCGAGCCGGGCGACGGTTTCCGAAGACAGCGTGGCCAGCGAAAGCCCCGTCGCGGCCAGCGCATCGGCGGCCAGTACGCCCGCACCGCCGCCATTGGTGACGACCGCGATCCGGTCGCCCCCCATGGCATGATAACGGCCCAGCACCTGGGCGGCGTCGAGCAGGTCGGCCATCGTCCCGACCTCGACGATCCCGCTGCGCCGAAAGGCGCTGCTATGCACTTCCGCCGATCCGGTGATCGCGCCGGTGTGCGAGAAGGCGGCCTGGCTGGCCCCGGGCACGCGACCGGCCTTCAGCACGATGACCGGCTTGATGAGCGTGGCGGCGCGCGCAGCGGACAGGAAGCGGGCGGCCGAGGTGATCCCCTCGACATGGATCAGGATCGCGTCCGTCGTCGGATCGGCGACATAAAGATCAATCAGGTCGGCCAGATCGACATCCACCATGTCGCCCATCGATACGACTCCGGAAAAGCCGAACCCCCGCGCGGAGGCGGCGTCGAGCATCGCCGCGACCAGTGCGCCGCTCTGCGACAGAAAGGCCAGCCGTCCCGGCTTGGCGGTGCCATAGGCGAAATAGGCGTCGAGGCGTGCCGGGGGGCTGAGCAGGCCGATGCTGTTCGGCCCGATCAGCCGCATGCCGTGCGCCCGCGCCGCCGCCAGCAGTTCGACACGCATCGTGGCGTCGGTCAGGCCACCGGAGACGATCACCGCCGCACGGGTGCCCAGCCGACCGAGCGCGCCGACCGCCTCGACGACACCATGTGCGGGACAGGCGATGATCGCCAGATCGGGCGGCGACGTCAGGGCGGCAATGCCCTGGACCCAGGTCACGCCCGAAATTCCGACGGGATGCGGATTGACCGCGACGACCTGCCCCGGAAACCCTGCTGCCAGGATATTGTCGAGCAGCGCGCGCCCCACCGATCCGATGCGCTGCGATCCGCCGATCACGGCGATGCTGGAGGGACGGAGAAACGGGCGAAGCGTGCTGGCGGCCATGATGTGATCCTGCAAGATCGGTGGCACAGGCTGCGCCACGAGCGGTCCCTTCCGATCCTCCAGACCGGGCAACGCGCCTATCCGTAGATTTCCCAATCATCGCGCTATCGGCGGAGGTGTATCGCGACCATCGGCTTTCCACAGGAGACGACGATGCCCGACACCCCCACCGCACCTTCCGCCGCCCTCTCCCCCGCACGGTCCGGCCCGATCGCCTGGCTGCGCAGCGAGATCGATCGGATGGCCGAGGATCTTGGCCGCCCTTCGCGCGACTTCTTCCTGGGCAGCCTGTCGGCGTTCCATTCGCCGCGTATCGACATGCTGGAAAAGGATGGCGCCTATCACCTGACGGCGGAACTGCCCGGCCTGACCGAAAAGGACGTCAACGTCACCGTGACCGACCATGCCCTGGTCATCTCGGGCGAGAAGAAGTCGGACGATGAGCGGCGCGACGACGGCTTCCTGCTGCGCGAACGGCGCTATGGCAGTTTCGAGCGGCACGTCCCCCTGCCCCTCGACGCCAGGGACGATGGGATCGAGGCGCGTTTCGACAAGGGCGTGCTGACGGTCACCGTGCCCAAGGGTGAGGGAGAATCCGCCCGCGGCCGACGGATCGAAATCCACGCGGGCTGACCCCATGGCCATGGCGACGATGATCGCGATGGTCCTCGATGCGCCGGGGCAACCGCTCCGGCGTGTCGAGCGTCCTATCCCGCAGCCAAAGGCCGGTGAGGTCTTGGTCCAGGTCGTCGCGTGCGGCATCTGCCGGACCGACCTGCACATCATCGATGGCGAGGTCCCCGCCCATTTTCCCATCGTCCCGGGCCACGAGATCGTCGGCCGGGTGATCGCGCTCGGCCCCGGTCCGTCCGGCACGCTGGCGTGCGGCGACTGGGTCGGCATAGCCTGGCTGGGGCATAGCTGCGGCACCTGTCCCTATTGCCGGAGCGGACGCGAAAATCTCTGCGACCAGCCGGGTTTCACGGGCGCGACGCGCGACGGTGGTTTCGCCACCCATGTCATCGCCGAAGCGGCCTATTGCCTGCCGTTGCCGCCCGCCCTCGCCAAGGCCGAGGCCGCGCCCCTGCTCTGCGCCGGGCTGATCGGCTGGCGGGCCTTGCGACGGGCCGGGCAGGCCGACCCGATCGGCATATATGGCTTCGGCGCGGCCGGGCACCTCGTCGCGCCGCTCGCCATCGGGCAGGGTCGACGGGTTCTCGCCTTCACGCGGCCCGGCGATACGGCCCGACAGGCGCTGGCGCGGGAACTGGGCTGCGCCTGGGCGGGCAGTTCCGAAACGGCATCGCCCATGGCGCTGGACGCCGCGCTGATCTTCGCCTCCGATGGGGCGCTGGTCCCCAAGGCGTTGCAGGCGGTCCGCAAGGGAGGCCGGGTGATCTGCGCGGGCATCCATATGAGCGACATTCCGAACTTTCCCTATGCCGATCTGTGGGGCGAGCGCGAGATATGCTCGATCGCCAACCTGACCCGCGAGGACGGCCTGTCGTTCCTGCCCATGGCTGTCGCCTCGGGCCTGACGTCCCGCGTCACGCATTTCCCGCTGGGCGATGCCAATCGCGCCATCCAGGCCGTTCGCGACGGCCGCATCGACGGAGCCGCCCTGTTGCGGCCTTGAGATTTCCCCATCGGGAAAACCACCGATACCCTTCCTCCGCGCCAGGGCAGACACACGGGACCATGAGGAAGGAGACCCGTGATGATCGACTGGTTCCGCGCGCGTGCCCGTCAGGAACGCAGCTTTGCCCAGCGTGCAACGACATTCGAGGCGCGGGCGGCGCACAAGGCGCTGATGGCCATCCTCGTGCGCCACTGCGCCAGCCAGCCCGCCTTGCGCAGATCCCTGTGCAGGCACTGCCCGGTACAGGTCGAGTGCCGACGCGCCGCCCTGCTCGTCGTGACGGGCCGGATCGCCGCGTGATGCCCTCCCCTACGTAGCATTCCGCATCCCGCGCCCCGGCACCGGCCAATAGGATGCACGGACATCACAGGACGTCTTTCCGTCATGATACATCTGTTCGTCACCCTCGCCCAATTCGCCTTGATCCTGCTCAGGGCGATCCTCATGGCTCTGGCCGTCGTCCTGCTGTTCGCCGGTGCCATGGCCGTCGCGCTGCTGATCCTCCCGATGATCCTGCGTCGCCGCCGGGCATCGGTCGCCGGGGCGGCGTGACCTTGTACCGCCTGCCCGAACCGGACCGGATCGACAGCGAACTGGACGCGATCGACGCCTGGTGGCGCGCGGCCAATTACCTGGCGGTCGGGCAAATCTATCTCCTCGACAATCCGTTGCTCCGTCGACCGCTGCTGCCGCAGGACATCAAGCCGCGCCTGCTGGGCCATTGGGGCACGACGCCGGGGCTGACCTTCATCCACGCCCATCTCAACCGCATTCTCCGGCATAATGCGCGGCCGATGCTGTTCGTCTGTGGCCCCGGCCATGGCGGTCCCGCGATGCTCGCCTGCGCGTGGCTCGACGGCGGTTACCAGCGCACCTACCCCGAAGTGTCGCGCAACGCGATCGGGATGCAGCGCCTGTTCCGGCGGTTTTCCTTTCCCGGCGGCGTGCCCAGCCATACCGGGCCAGAAACGCCCGGATCGATCCATGAAGGCGGCGAGCTCGGCTATTCGCTGGCCCACGCCTTCGGCGCGGCGTTCGACAATCCCGAATTGACCGTCGCCTGCGTCGTGGGCGACGGCGAGGCGGAAACCGGGCCGCTGGCCGCCGCATGGCACTCGATCGCCTTTCTCGATCCCGAGCGCGACGGCGCGGTCCTGCCCATCCTCCACCTGAACGGCTACAAGATCGCCAACCCGACCATATTGGGGCGCATGTCCGATGCGCAGGTCGAGTCCTTTTTCCGGGGACTGGGATACCGGCCGATCATGGTGTCGGGCGATCAGCCGCGCGCGATGCACTGGCTGATGATGGCGGCGCTGAACACCGCCTTTGCCCATATCGACCATATCCAGCATCAGGCGCGGGCGGAAGGAATCCGCTTCGCCCATCCGCCCGACTGGCCGATCATCCTGTTGCGCACGCCGAAGGGCTGGACCGGCCCGCGTCAGGTCGACGGGCTACGCGTCGAGGATTTCTGGCGCGCCCATCAGGTGCCGATCGCCAATGCTCGCCAGGACGATGCGCACCGCGCCCAGCTCGAGGCGTGGCTGCGCAGCTATCGCCCCGACGAACTCTTCGACGCCGAGGGGCGCCCGATCCCGCTCCTGACCGCGCTTGCCCCGCCCGAGCCGCTGTCGGTCAGCCCTCATGCCGATGGTCGGTCCGGCACGCCGCTGCCCCTTCCCGACTGGCGCGACCATGCGCTGGCGGTGCCCGCCCCCGGCGCGGTACGCGGCGAGGCGACGCGGGCGCTGGGCCATTGGCTGGCCGAGATCATGCGACGCAGCGAGGCAACGCGCAATTTCCGCCTGTTCGGCCCCGACGAAACCGTCTCCAACCGACTGGAGGCGGTGCTGGACGTGACGCCCCGCGCCTGGATGGAAGCGACGATGCCCTATGACGAGCATCTCGCGCCCGGCGGCCGGGTGGTGGAGATGCTGTCCGAACATTGCTGCGAAGGGTGGCTGGAGGGCTATGTCCTGACCGGGCGCCATGGCCTGTTCGCCTGTTACGAAGGCTTTGCCCCGATCGTCGATTCGATGATCAACCAGCATGCCAAATGGCTGAAGGTCGCGCGCGGCCTGCCGTGGCGGCATCCGATCGCGTCGCTGAACATCCTGCTGTCGAGCCATGTCTGGCAACAGGATCATAACGGCTTCAGCCATCAGGACCCCGGTTTCATCGACCATGTCGCCAACAAGAAGGCCGATGTGGTTCGCGTCTACCTGCCCCCGGATGCCAACTGCCTGTTGCGGGTGATGAGCCATTGTTTCGAGACCTGGGACCGGATCAACGTCGTCGTCGCGGGCAAGGCCCCGATGCCGCAATGGCTGGATGCCGACGCGGCGGAGGCGCATTGCCGGGCCGGGGCCGCGATCTGGCCCTGGGCGGGCAACGAGAATGACGGCAGGACGCCGGACATCGTGCTCGCCTGTTGTGGCGACGTGCCGACGCTGGAGGCGCTGGCCGCGACCGACCTGCTGCGAAGCCACTGCCCGGATGTCGTGGTGCGCGTCGTCAACATCGTCGACCTCATGGTGTTGCAATCGCCCCGCGCCCATCCGCACGGCCTGTCCGACGGCGCCTTCGACGCGCTGTTCACGACCGACAGGCCGATCCTGTTCGCCTTTCACGGCTATCCGCACCTGATCCACCGGCTGGTCTATCCGCGCACCGGCCATGCCAACATCCATGTGCGGGGCTATACGGAGGAAGGGACGACCACGACGCCGTTCGACATGGTCGTGCGCAATCGCCTGGACCGCTATAGCCTGGCCATTGCCATGATCGACCTGCTGCCGGGGCACGCCGGACGGACCGAAGCGGCGCGGCACCATATGACCCAGGCGCTCGACCGCCATGCCCGCTACATCCTGGACCATGGCGAGGACATGCCCGAGGTCACGGAGTGGCGCTGGTGTCCCTGACCGTCGAGAATCTCCGGGTCATGCTGCGCCCCGATCCGGGCCGCACGGTCCTGCGCCCGTTCATGCCCGCCGACACCCCGCTCGTCGGCCATGCCGCCCGCGAGCATCGCGACGCGGTGATCGACCGCGTTCAGGCCATGCCCGAGGCGATGGTCGTCGCGACCTGTGCCGATCTTCTGCGCCCCGTCATCGCCCGGCACAACGATGCCGAGGCGGTGCTGGATCGCCGGTTCGACCAGATCGCCGCCGACCATCCCGGGCTGACCGGCCTGGGTGTCGATCGGCGACGGCTGATCGGCGCATGCTTCACGGAGGAATATGCCTTCGAGGCGGCGGCGCTGTTCAACCCCTGCATGATCGCCCATCCCGATCAGACGGGCATGGCGGCGGACACGCTGCGCTTCATCCTGTCGCTGCGCGCGGTGGGCGAAGGCCATGTCTCCTCGGTCATCTTCCGCACCGGATCCATCGGTCCGGGCGGCGATATCCTCGTCGATCCCCCCGGCTCCAGTCCGATCGACGCGGCGGTGACCACGCGCGACGGCGAGGGCCTGCGCCTGGACTGCGCGGCGGGCGAGGACCTGTCCGGCGTCGTGCTGTTTCCCGCCAGCCGCGCGCATCGCCACGGCATCGAGGACCTGCGGATGACCACCTTCCAGGATGGCATGGATCGCCGCTATCTGGGCACGCTGACCGGCGTCGGTACCGAGGGGATACGCCAGGAGATCCTGACGACCCGGGATTTCCGGACCTTCGACCTGTACCCGATCGAAGGCCCCTATGCGGCGACCAAGGGCATGGCGCTCTTCCCGCGTCGCATCTTAAAATTCTACGCGGCCTTGGGGCGGCCGGACCATGAGACGCTCTGGCTGATGACCTCGGACGATCTTCGCCGATGGGACGGGGGAATCCGCATCGTTGCCCCGGCCTATCCGTGGGAGGCGATCCAGCTGGGCAATTGCGGTTCGCCGATCGAACTGCCCGAGGGGTGGCTGGTCTTGACCCATGGCGTCGGCCCGATGCGATCCTATGCGATCGGCGCCTGCCTGCTCGATCGCGCCAATCCGACGCGGTTGCTCGGCCGTCTGTCCTTCCCAATGATCGCGGCGGACAGCGATCATTGGGCGGGCTTCGTGCCCAACAGCGTCTATAGCTGCGGCGGCCTGGTCCATCGCGACATGCTCTACATCCCGTACGGCGTCGCCGATTCCTTCGCGACCTTCGCCCGTGTCGGGATCGCCGCACTGCTGGGCGCGATGACCCCGTGCTGACGCCGCGCGCGCCAGCGCGTTTCTGGACGAGCAGCCCCGAGGAGTTGCTGACGAGCCTGAGGGCAAGCCCGACGGGGCTGACCGACGCGCAGGCCGCCGCGCGATTGCGGGCCGAAGGGGCCAATGCGATCGGCGATCGGCCCAGTCGCGACCTGGCCGATGTCGCGCACCGGCTGACGAACCCGCTGATCCTCGTGCTGCTGGTCGCGGCCGGGATGGCGGGCCTAACCGGCGACGTGGCCAGCCTCGCCATCATCACGCTAGTCGTGGCCGCCTCGATCGCGCTCGACATGGTACAGGAGCACCGGGCGCGCGCCTCGGTCGAGGCATTGCGCCGCTCGATCGCGCTGACCACCCGCGTGCGGCGAGACGGCGCGCGGGCGGCTGGCCCGGCTGGAGGCCGAGCGATACGCAGCGGGGCTGAGGCTGCTGGCCATCGCCGTCAAGGCCGCGGACGGACAGGACGAGATCGTCGACGAGGCGGGGTTCACGCTGGTCGGCTATTGCGCCTTCGCCGATCCGCCCAAGATCAGCGCGAGCCGCGCGATCGCCGATCTGGGCATGGCGGGGGTGCGGGTGAAGGTCGTCTCCGGCGACAGCCCCGCGGTCGTGCGCCATGTCGTCGCGGCCTTGGGACTTCAAGCCACCGAGCTGCTGAGCGGGGACGAGATCGCCGGGCTGAGCGATGCCGCGCTGGCGGCGCGGGTAGACACGGTCGACCTGTATGCGCGGGTCTCGCCCGACCAGAAGACGCGGATCGTCCGCGCTTTGATCGCGCGGGGCCACACGGTCGGCTTTCTGGGCGACGGCATCAACGACGCCCCCGCGATCCGCGCCGCCGATGTCGGCCTGTCGGTGGACGGCGCGACCGACATTGCGCGCGAGGCCGCGGACATGATCCTGCTGGCCCCCGATCTGGAGGTTGTCGCGGCGGGCGTGGCGGAGGGACGGCGGACCTATGCCAATATCATGAAATATATCCGCATGGGGACCAGCTCCAATGTCGGCAACATGGTGACGATGGCGCTGGCGTCGCTGTGGCTGCCCTTCCTGCCGCTGACCCCGGTTCAGGTGCTGCTCAACAACCTGATCTACGACCTGTCGCAGGCCGGGTTGCCGTTCGACCGCACCGATGCCGCCGATGTCGGCCAACCGCAAGGCTGGGACATGCACGCGCTGATCCGCTTCACCGCGATCATGGCGCCGTTATCGTCGGTTTTCGATCTCCTGACCTTTGCAGCGATGCGCCACCTGTTCCACCTCGATCCGGCCGCCTTTCGCACCGGATGGTTCATTGAATCCATGGCGACGCAGATCCTGGTCGTCTTCGTCATCCGCACGCGCGGCCCCTTCTGGCGCAGTCGCCCCGATCCGGTCATGGCGGGATTGCTGCTGGGCGGCCTGGCGCTCGCCGTCGCGCTGCCGCTGTCGCCGCTGGCCGCCGGGCTGGGGTTCGGGCCTTTGCCGCTGCCGGTCTGGGCCTGCGTGAGCGGGCTGGTGCTCGCCTATCTGGCGATGGCGGAGGGGTGCAAGCGCCCTGCCCTGTCCCCTGTGTCGCCTTCTCCGTTGCGATCGGGGTGAGATATCGATCGTCACCCTGTCCGAATAGGTCACGCGTGCCAGACTGACCTGCGCACGCGGCACGCTTTCCGGCATCAGCGCGCCAAGCGCCGGACCGCTCCCGGCAAAGCCATGACGCAGATAGCCTCTGGCGACGACCGATCCGCCAGCGTCGCCGTAACGGTGAAGACGCAAGCTATTGGGTCCGACCATCACGGACACGAGCCCGGGTCATCCCTTGATAGCGAACCCCAAAAAAGGGCGGGACCGCGCCCAGGGGGGGAGGATCAAGCCGGTCCCGCCAGGAAGAGATGGAGCACTTCGACAACAGCGTGACCGAGAAGCCAGCCGCCACGGTCGCGTCGGGTACGCCGACCGGCATGGTGGCATAGGCCGAACCGGCGACACCGGCCAACGCAAGACCAATCGCGGCAAGCAACTTTCAATCCAGCATGAAAACATCCGCTATTTAAATACTGTCAATATTTCCAATATAACTCATAATATAGAATCATGACATTCATAATTTACGGATCTATCTTTTACAGTCTCGTACTATCCGATGCAAATACGTATCTCATACAAGCCCATGTGCGCAGGCGGCCAGAACCCGTCCGGCACCCCATGACAGACAAGATCATCAGGACACGGCCCTCAGAACAGGCCAAGCGGTCGCTCGTCATAGCTGACGAGAAGATTTTTCACTTGTTGATAATGAGATAGCATCATCCGATGGTTCTCACGACCAAAGCCGGAGTCCTTGTAACCGCCGAACGCCGCATGGGCCGGATAGACATGGTAACAGTTGGTCCAGACCCTTCCGGCCTGTATGCCGCGACCCAGCCGATAGGCGTCGTTGCCATGGCGCGTCCACACCCCGGCCCCCAGTCCGTAGCGCGTGTCGTTGGCGATGCGGATGGCGTCGTCGCGATCCTTGAAGCGGGTGACGGACAGGACCGGGCCGAATATCTCCTCCTGGAACACGCGCATGGCATTGTCGCCGACAAAGACCGTGGGCTGGACGAAATAGCCATCGTCCAGTTCGCCCCCCGGGCGCAGACGCTCGCCACCGATCCGGCACTCCGCCCCTTCGCGCCGGCCGATATCGATATAGTCGAGCACCTTGGCGAGCTGACCGGACGAGGCCTGCGGCCCCATTTGCGTGGTGGGCAAGAGCGGATCGCCCACCCGCAGGCGATCGACCTGGGAAAGCGCCTTTTGCAGAAACGGCTCGAAGATACTGTCCTCGATCAGGACCCGGCTGGGACAGGTGCATACCTCGCCCTTGTTGAAGGCGAACATCGCAAAACCCTCGATCGCGCGGGCAAGGAAGTCGTCGTCGCGGTCCATGACGTCGGCCATGAAGATGTTCGGCGACTTTCCGCCAAGCTCCATCGTCTGGGGTATCACATGTTCGGCGGCATAGTGCATGATCGTGCGGCCGGTATCGGTCGATCCGGTGAAGGCGATCTTGGCGACGCGCGGATTCTCGGCGATCGCGCGGCCGACGACATGGCCCGCCCCCGTGACGATGTTCAGGACGCCCGGCGGCAGGATGTCGGCGATCAGGTCGGCCACCATCATCAGCGTCAGGGACGTCTGCTCGGCCGGTTTGATGACCACGCAATTCCCGGCGGCCAAAGCGGGCGCGATCTTCCACGCCGCCATCAACAGCGGAAAGTTCCAGGGTATGATCTGACCGACCACGCCCAGCGGCTCGTTGAAGTGATAGGCGACGGTATCGGAATCGATGACCGAAACCGCACCTTCCTCGGCGCGGATGCACCCGGCGAAATAGCGGAAATGGTCGATCGCGAGCGGCAGGTCGGCGCTGCGCGTCTCACGGATCGGCTTGCCGTTGTCGATCGTCTCCGCCAGCGCCAGGCTTTCGAGATGGGCCTCGATCCGATCGGCTATGCGCAACAGCAACGTAGCCCGCTCGGCGGGGGAACGATCGCCCCATGCCCCACGAGCGCGCCACGCCGCGTCCACCGCCAGTTCGACATCGCGCGCGGTCGACTCGGCGAATTGCACGATCGGACGCCCGTTGATGGGGCTGTGGTCGGTGAAATATCCGCCGTCCACCGGCTCGACCCAGCGCCCGCCGATGAAGTTTTCGTACCGCGTCGTCCGCATCCCATCGGCGCGGAGACGCGTGATCGTCTCGTCGAACATGACATTCTCTCCTTGGACTGCGATGGCGGAAAGGCCCCGGCGCGGCCCGCGAACGGCCGCCTTATCGCGCGGACCGGGCATCCAGCGTGAAGCCCAGCAGCATCAGGGCCATGCCTTCGAAACCGAGATTGGTCGCCAGGATCAGACCCAGCGTCCAGAAACCGATGCTGGGCCAGGTCAGGGCGATGCAGCCCGCCGCCGCCAGGCTGATGACGCCTGACAGCAGCATGGCCTGACGCCCCGGCATGGCGTGATAGGCCGCGAAGGCGCAGCGCAGGCCCCCGGACATCAGCAAAAGCCCCATCGACCACATCATCAGGACCCTCTTGTTGAACAGAAGGTCGTGCAACAGGCCGAACGACACGACGAGATAGGCGACAGCACCCAGGAAGAAGGTTGCCGTCCAGAGCCGGGAACGGATTCCTATGGCGTAGAACAGCATCAGCGTGCCACCGGCCGCGACGACGGCGCCGACGATGTAGCGGGCCTGGATCGTCGTGATGAACAAGTCGATCAGGGCGACGACGCCGCTGACCATCGCGACCCCGCCAACCCCGATGTACCAGTTCCTGGCCTCAAAGTTGATCGCGGCCTGCGCTGTGCCCGTTCGCGTTACGGTGTTCGCCATGACCACCTCTCCGTTCATTCGACAAGCAGCGTGATAGCGAGCCCGACATCAATCCGCCGTCCGTATTGTCCCGGATGCTCCACCGCATCCCGCAGGTCCGATGTTTGCATCGCGGCTGGCTGGCATATCGCGGCTGGGGCACGCAGGCTGGTCCATGCGATGGGACGACAGGCAGGATCATCTGGCTGATCGCGATCGCCACCCTGGCCTAGCGACGCATCGACGGCATCGTCATCAGGCACGCCATCCAGCCTGGCGTGAGGGCGGTCTCCACCCATGTCCTGGCGCAGATCGGACATACTGACCGGAACGGTATCCCCGCCACGGTGGACGAACTCGACATTCCCCACCTGTCCATGTGGGCCAGCGCGCATGGCTGCCCTCCAAAGCATGGCCCGGCCGCGTGGTGACGGCGCGAGTCGTGGCGACAACCCGGCGTGGTCGATCGCGTCCAGAGCCGCGACCGGGCAGAAGCCCTGCTCGCGGAGGCGGGGGCTGGCGGGCTACGAACCGACGGGCAATCCGGACAGCGCAATACCGCGAGGGTCGTGGAGACGTTCACCATGCTCGCCGATCAACAGGGCCGCGCCATTATGTGCTTCACCCACGATCCGGGGATCGCGGCGACGTCCGACGTGGAGATCGGCGTGAAGGACGGTAGGATCATGTCCGCCCTGACACGGTCTCCGTCACCGGCCCCGATCCGGCAGCAGGGTCTCGATCATGGGGCCGAGTGACTGGGCCTGTTCGGCGAGTGGCGGCGCATCGACCTGGGCGAAGCCGCGCAGGGAACGGTACAGAAGCGACATGGTGCCCACGAGATGGCCATCCCCCCCGTTGATCGGCACGGACTCGACCGATCGATATCCCGTGAAGCGCGCGACGAGCAGGTGGGCGCCGTAATTTCCATCCTGTTCGACATCATCGATCGTCACGGGGGCTTGCCGTTGGATACAACGCCCATCGGCGGACCCGTTGTTTTTCGTGATGATTGCGAAGTGGACGAGGTAAAGCAGTGGCAGATTGACCTGTGCCAGCAGATCGAGACTGTCGCTTTGAAGATCGAACAGACGGATCGTCCCGAATTGCGCACCATGCCGCACCAACGCATCGTGCAGGCCATTGTGCGCGGCGACGATCAAAGCAGACTGATCGCGATAGGATGCCGCCGCCGACTGCTCCTCGATTTCTGCAAAATCCGCCTCGGCTTCGATGATGCGGCGCATCAGATTGGCCCGTCCCGACGGGTCGCGGCTTTCGGCAAGACGCGCACGAAATAACGCTATGTTTTCTCTCAAAAGAAAGCGATGCACAGGCCGCCTCCAATCGCTTTTCAGCCGCTCGAACTATTCAAACTTTATGATTCTACGATTTTTTCGAAAATCGCCTGAAATCAATTTACGCTTTAGCTTCCACTCCCGTCAATTGTTGATTTTTGCTACGGCGGTAACGTATATTATTGCGTAATATTAATTAAAATGCTGGTCCATGGGCCATGATATCTTGAGCAAGACCGTGACCCCGCGTGGCTCTCGCCCATCGCAGTATCGTTCCGGCGACGGACGGCGCGCATATGCGACGACTCCGTCACCAGGCGCGGGACGGCGCGATAGACCTCGTTCCACTGGAAACGGCACATGCGAAACACGGCTGACAGTGCAGGGCCGTCCTTGAGGAGGCCGCCATACACCATGTTTTGACGATCGCGCAGGATGCCGAGGAACTGGCCACCGGCGCCAGCGTCAGCAAGGCCCGATGACCCGGCTCCTGTTCCTCATCTCGGCCTCGCTCACTCAAAGGCGATCTCCGATGGCCGTGGCGGTCAGCCGTGGTGCGCACTGACCGCCGTCGCGAGCCGGGTGGTCAAGGCGGTATCCGCATAGGCCGGTTTCAAAAATGATGGACTGGCGTCAACACGGATACAGGTATCACCAAGCCAGCATGGCATTCGCAATAATCGCGAATATATCGACACCGTCGAACGTGCAGTTTCGTTTTTCCATAGATCGCCTGCCGTACCCCGGCTTCCTTCGGAATGCCGATGATCTGCTCTTCCGGAACCTGCTTCGGCTTCATTCCGTCCGCCCCTTCTACAGCGCGGCTTCCATTTCCGGATGGATGAACAAACGGGGGCACGTCCCGACGTTTTTTTCCTGACGATCCGCCACGGGCCAAATGCCGCTGATCGCCCTGCACCCAGCAGATATCTGGACTATGGTTCGCGCGGTGCTGCCAGAGCGTCGCATAGAGGCTGCCACAGGCTCGGTGCTCCCATCGCAACGCCTCCAAAGCGGCGCCGAGGCGCCCAGAGATATTGCACGCATGGAAAAGACGTACCGTGCTCCATGGCGGGGCGATCGGATTCGTCGTGCCATAAAGGGCGATTTTTCGACGATACCGGAATAGGTGCCCGCGTCGGGCAAGATCGTGATGATCCATCGCATGCACGTCCGTGTACAGCGAGAGGATCATCCTGAAGTACAGATGCTCCCCTGAGGGATGTTAGGACGTTTTCACAAGGATTTTATGGAAATGGTCGGGGAGAGAGGATTCGAACCTCCGGCCCCTGCCTCCCGAAGGCAGTGCTCTACCAGGCTGAGCTACTCCCCGACTAGAGAGTACGGATCGGTTTTCAGAGCCTTTCGGGAAGGCCGATCCGTGCTGGAGGCGCGCCAATAGCCAGCGGCTCCGATGGGTGCAAGAGGTTTTTTATCCGTCGCCCGATTTATTACAGATTTCGCCCCAGTCGTCCCGCCAGATCGACGATATATTGCCATGCCACGCGTCCCGAACGGCTACCGCGGCGGGTTGCCCAGTTGACCGCCTCATGACCGTCGAACGGCAGGTCATGGCGTGTCGCATAGGCGCGCACGATCGCCAGATATCCGTCCTGATCGAGCGTGTGGAAACCCAGGCTCAATCCGAAACGGTCGGCGAGAGCCAGCTGGTCGTCCACCACATCGCGCGGGTTGATCGCGCTGTCCTGCTCGCTGAGATCACGGGGCAGCAGATGGCGGCGGTTGGCGGTGACGAGCAGACGGACATGCGCCGGCCGCGCCTCCGCCCCGCCATCGAGCAGCGAACGCAGCTTGCGCGCCTCGCCCGCTTCCTCAAAGCCCAGATCGTCGATGAAGACGGCAAAGGCCCGGTCGACGCTCTCCAGCATCGCGAACAGTTCGGGCAGGCTGTCGAGCGTGTGCACCGACACCAGGGCCAGCCGCCCCGGACGATCCGCCTGAACGGCGGCGACGCCCGCCTTGACCAGCGCCGACTTGCCGGTGCCTCGCGCGCCCCAAAGCAACACGTCCTGCGCGGCATGTCCGTCCGCCAGACGCGTCAAATTCGCGAGCAGAGCCTCACGCTGCTGGTGAAGCCCGTGCAACAGGTCGAGCGGCACCGGTGCGAAACCGCGCGCGGCGTGCAGCGCCCCGCTCCGCCAGATATAGGCCGGATGCGCCAGCGGATCGGCGGACGGCGCCAGCGGCGGCGCCAGCCGTTCGAGGGCGGCGGCGATACGTTCCAGGACGGGGGTGGCGAGGTCGGTCATGGCGCCGCTGGTACGGCACCACTCCCCTCCTGCCAAGCGCGCCACGTCAGAGTTGGGCGCGATGTGCCAGGATCGTGGGGTTCCCCGGTGCCAGGGCCAGCGCCTTCTCGAACAGCTGCCGCGCGCCCTCGCGCTCACCCGCCACGGCCAGCGCTCGGCCATAGGCATCGGCCACGCCCGCATTCATCGGCGCCAGTCGATAGGCCGCCGCTGCATAGCGCCGCGCGACCACCCCATCCCCCGCCTCGGCATAGGCGATGGCCAGATCGTGGAGCAGCGCCACGTCGCGCAGACCGAGCTGGGTACGCAGCCCCTCCAGCGTCTCGATCGCATCGTCCCAGCGCCCGGCGGTCATCTGCCACTGGGCGAGCAGGCGGCGGGCGGGGATGCTCTGCGGATTTTGCGAGAGATACAGGCCCAGGCTCACCGCCGCGTCACGGGCGCGCCCGGTTCGCTGATAGCCGTCGACCAGCCGCAACATGGTCGGCTCGTCAAAGGTCAGGTCCGCCGCCCTGGCATAAGGGCCCAGCGCGGCGGCATGTTGCCCGGCGGTGGCCAGGGCATCGCCATAAGCCAGCTGCGCGGCCGGAGCACCGGGGCTCGCGCGGACCAGCGACTGGGCGACCCGGATCGCCCCCGCGCGGTCGCCTTGGCTCGCCAGCCCCCGGATCAGGCCCAGTGCATAGGTCGGATCGGTCGGGGACTCGGCCGCCGCCATCCTGAGTTCGCCGACCGCGCGATCGGGCCGGAAGATCGCGGCGTCGCCCCGCTGCCCGGAGGCGGCTCGGTCGCTCAGCACCAAGGCATTCTCGGGGTCGGCCATCATGCCCAGCCGCAGCGCATATCCATCCGCATCGGCCCGCGTCAGGATCGGGCGCAGCGTCGCCAGTGCGGCGGGCCGGTCCCCCACGCCCAGTTGCGCCGCCGCCAGCAGTTCGCGGGCGACCACGTTCATGGGCTGCATCGTCACCAGCCGCGCCCACGCACGCGCGGCCCGCTGCGGCCGTCCCTGCGCATAGGCGATGGCGCCCTCCAGCATCGCCGTGCCGGGCCGCATCCGCAGCGCGCCGCCGGTGAGCTGGAGCAATTGTTGCGCCAGCGCATAACGCCCCGCCCGCGCGGCGATGACCGCCTGGAGATAGAAGGCGTCGGGATTGCCGGGCTGCGACACCAGCGCCGATCGGGTCGCAGCCAGCGCGTCGCTCGCCCGCCCCAGATCGCCGAGCGTCGCCGCATATTGGATCAGGGCCCGCAAGTGATAGGCATCGCGTCCCAACGCCGCCCGGAACCAGGGCAGCCCCGCCGCCAGCCCATAGCGGGCGCGCAGCACCTCACCCTGCAGGGTCAGTGCATCGGGATCGGCCGGAGCCAGTGCCGCCGCTCGCGCCGCCGCCCGGGACGCTCCGTCCATATCGCCCGCGCCAAAGCGGCTGCGCCCCAGATCGGTCCAGATGCGTGCGTCATCGGGATAGAGGGCGACAAGGCCTTGCAGCGCCTGTCGCAGGGGAACGCCGCCATCCTCTTGCGCCGCCACCTGCGCCGCGATCCGCGCCATCGCCGCGTCGCGCTCGACAGGCATATGATCGACCGCATTCTGCGCGCCTGCCAGATCGCCCTCAAGAAACCGCGCCTCGGCCCGCGCCGCCAACGTCTGGTCCAGCGGCACGCCGTCCTTCAGCGCCCGGTCGAGAGCGGCGTCCGCCGTCACGCCCTCGCCCAGCAACAAACTGGTCCGTGCCAGCATCATCTGCGCCGCCTGCGAGCGGGGAGCCGCCTCGGCTGCCTGCCGGGCCTGGTCATGCGCCGCATGGTAATTGCCCGCTTCCAGCGCCGCCGTGGCGCGCCGCAGCGCCTGGGCCGGATCGACCGGCGGCTTGCTGGTGTAGACAAGGGCCAGCAGCCCCGCCACGGCCATCCCGATGACGCCCAGCACGGCCAGGATGCGGAGACGCCGCTGGACCGAGCGCCGCCGCCAGATGCGCCGCTTGCGCCGCATCATCGGATAGGGATGCGATCGCCGCCGGTCGCGTCCCCTTGATATCGCCCTCCTGTCCTCGCTCACGATCAGCGCGCGCCCGAGGGCCAGAGGATCACCCGCAACGTCTGAAGCAGGATCAGGGCGTCGAGGAAGGGGGAGTAGTTCTTGGCGTAATACAGGTCATATTCCAGCTTGTGCCGCGCATCGTCGATCGAGGCGCCGTAAGGATAGTTGAGCTGTGCCCAGCCGGTGATTCCCGGCTTCACCATATGACGCTCGGCATAGAAGGGAATTTGCTGCTCCAGTTGCTCGACGAATTGCGGACGCTCCGGGCGCGGGCCGACGAAGCTCATCTCGCCCATCAGCACCGACCAGATCTGGGGCAGTTCGTCGATCCGCACCTTGCGGATGAAACGCCCGACACGGGTGATGCGCGGATCGTCCTTCTCCGCCCAGACCGCCTGCCCGGCCAGTTCGGCATCCTGCCGCATCGAACGCAGTTTCGGGATATCGAAGGGCTGGTTGAACAGGCCAACGCGCCGTTGCCGATAGAAAGCTGGTCCGCGCGATTCCAGCCGGATCAGGATGGCCGTGACCAGGATTACCGGCACCGCGAAGACCAGCAGGATCAGGCTGACCGAAATGTCGAAGGCGCGCTTGGCCATCGCCGACCACATGCGGCCCGACGCGAAGCCATCGGAAAAGATCAACCAGCTGTGGCTGACCGAGGCGAGATCGATACGCCCCGTCTGCTGCTCCAGAAAGGTCGATATCTCCGATACATGGACGCCCGTCGTACGAACGCGCAGCAAGTCCTGATAGGGCAGCGAGCCGCGTCGTTCCTGAAGCGCCAGCACCACCTCGCCCGCTTCACGCTCGAGCACGAAGGCCGACAGGCTCGGGATGGCGGAACGCGGCACGGCGCGCGGGACCGCATTCTCCTCCGGGCGCATCGCGATCGCGCCTGCGATCACGAAATTGGAGCCCGGCCGTTCCGCCAGCGCGGCGATTTGCGCCGCCCGCGCGCCCGCACCGATCAGGACCACCCGCCGCTTGAACCGATCCCCCCCCAGATATCGCCCGAGCAGCCCACGCACCACGACCAGAAGCACCGATGCGAAAACCATGGAAAAGAACAGGCTGGATCGCCAGTAGCTGACACTGGGAAAGAAGAAGAAGATCAGCGACAGGAAGATCACGCCCAGCGAGATCGCCACCATCAATCGCGCTGCCGCGAACCGGAGCGACAGGAAGGACGCCGCCGTATAAGCCCCGACCGCCAGCAGCGAAATCTGAAGCGGGATCGCGAAGCTGAGCACCTGCGGCAGCCGTTCGGCAAAGCTGCCGACAGGATAGTCGATCTGATGCGCGCGCAGGACCCAGCCCAGCTCCGCCGCGACCATCAGCAGCAGGAAGTCGGCCAGGCCAAGCAGCAGCGCCGCATGGGGGACATAATGTTTGAACAGACGGATCATCTAATGGACCGGCTTCCCCGACGCACACCCTGAGCCCCGTCATTGGAGCGATTTTCCATATTTTTGCAAATAATGACAAACGAACCGTGAAGATATGCGTTATGCAGGCGTTACAACCGATCCCGCCGCCATGTCATTCCCGTCTGGCGCGGACAATCCTGAGGGGCATTCATGCATAATCCGATCGTGCCGGTCATCCTTTCCGGTGGATCCGGCACACGTCTGTGGCCGATGTCGAAACCGGAAATGCCCAAGCAGCTGCTGCCGCTGACCTCCGACGAGACGATGTTGCAGCTTACCGCGCAACGGACCATTTCCAACGACTTCGCCGCGCCCATCGTCGTTGCCGGACAGCGCCACGCCGACATCGTCGAGGCGCAGCTGACCGAAGCGGGCACGCCGCCCCAGGCGCTCATCCTTGAGCCGGTGGCGCGCAACACCGCCCCCGCGATCGCGCTGGCCGCCCTGGCCGCCAAGCCCGAGGACGTGCTGCTGGTCATGCCGTCGGATCACGTCATCGCCGATCTCGACGCCTTCCACGCCGCCATCCGCTCCGCGCTGCCGATGGTGTCGCAGGGCTGGCTCGCCACCTTCGGCATCGCGGCCGACAAGCCCGAGACCGGCTATGGCTGGATCCAGGTGGGCCGCGAGATCGCGCCAGGCGTGCATCAGGTCGCGCGCTTCGTCGAAAAGCCCCGGCTGGAACGCGCAGAGGCCATGCTGGCGCGGGGAGACTATGCCTGGAACGGCGGCATCTTCCTGTTCCGCGCCGACCGATTCCTCGAGGAACTGGGCCAGCACGCCCCCGAAATGCTGGTCGCCGCCGAAAAGGCGATGCGTGCCGCCAGCCATGACGGCAAGCGTATCTGCCCGAACGAGGCCGATTTCGCCGCCTGCCCGTCGGACTCGATCGACTATGCCGTGATGGAGCGCGCGGACCGCGTCGCTGTCGTACCCGTCGCCATGGGCTGGAACGATGTCGGCAGCTGGGACGCGCTACATTCGATCAGCGAGCTGGACGGCTTCGGCAACGCGCATCGCGGCGAAGTGCTGGCGATCGATACCAAGAACTGCCTGATCCGCACCGACCGCGTCCGGGTGGCCGCGGTCGATGTTCAGGACCTGATCGTCGTGGCCAGCGGTGACGATATCCTGATCCTGCCGCGCGGCCGCAGCCAGGACGTCAAGAAGCTGATCGAGGCGATGAAGCGCTGATAGCGGCGACCGGGCTGCCCGTACCCGGCAGCCCGGTCATCCGGTGAAGGCAAGAATCTCGTCGATGGTCGTCGCGGTCACGCCATGTTTGGCCAGCCGCTCAAAGGCCTGATCCCACCACCGATCGAACATCGCCCGGTCGCGCGCATCGCGGACATAGGGCGTATGCCCCGGCTCCAGCGTCGGCGAGTGGAAGGAGAAGGTCAGCAGCCGCACATCATCGTCCAGCGCCCGGTCGATCCCCGCCAGTGCGTCGGTGATGCCCACGCCCTCGGGCGTCAGCGGAATCCGGTTCAGCAGCCCGGCCCGGGCGAGGATACCGTGCCCGCGCGGCCAGCGTCCTGCCCGGCGATACAGCCCCGCCCCGCCCCGCCGGAGCAAGCCGGTATAGACACTGGTCAAGGGTAGTTCGACCATCCCCTCGCGGCGAAAGCCATGCGCGTCGATCGCGCTGAAATCCATGCCGCCGCTCGGCTCATAATCATGGCAGGCCCGCATGGAACTGTCGATCCGATAGCCCCGGGAAGCCAGTAACGCCAGCGAGGCGGGACCCAGGCCATAACGGCCCGACCGGAAGAAGCGCGGCCGCGCGCCAAAGGCCTGGGCGAGCCTGTCCGTCAGCGTGTCGAGCTTGGCGGCTTCCCATTCGAGCGGCAGATTGCCCGCATGGCTGGTGAAGGGATCGACGACCTCATGATAGGGCGGCGTCACCCAGCCATGGAGTTGCGCCCCGATCTCGGAGCGGCCATCGGCCAGGCATTCGGACAATATGTCCACGGCGGCGGGGTCCACCGCGACCGGATAGTCCACCATGCAGGCCAGGCCGACACCTGCCTCGGCAAAGCGGCGATGGGCCGGACCGAAAGCCCGCATCGCCTTGGTCGAACGATGGCGCGGATCGAGCGGCGCGGTCCAGTCAAACTCCTCCTCGACATCGACCGTCACCAGGAACCGCCGCCCAAAGGCTTCGGGCCAGACGATCCGCTCGGCAGCGGAGGCGGCCTCATGGCGCCGGGGGCGAGCGGCGCTGGGCATGATCAGGCGTTCGACGCCTGCCCTGCGCGCTGGTCGCCACCGATGGGCAGCGCCAGTACGACCCGGTGCAGACCGATGGTCAGGCCGCCCCCCATCTCGGCCCCCAGCTTGTCGATCAGGCGCAGCGAGAAGCCCGTGCCCAGCAGGGGCGCGCCGTCGCGCTGTTCCTCGTCCCCCGCCTCGCTGAGCAGCGCCGCATCCGCCTCGACGGTCAGCGCGAGCGGGCGATCGATCCGCAGCGCCGCCATATCTTGGTCGACCGACAGGCTGGCCGACAGACGCTCTCCCACCACGCAATTGGACAGGAGCACCGAGAACAGACGGGTCAACAGACGCTCACACGCCCGATCATCGGCCAGTGCCGACAGGTTCGCGGACGCCGGATCGAAACGGATTTCGGCACGGCGCAACTGAGCCAGTGGACCCAGTTCGGCCAGCACCCGCTGGATCAGCGGCGCGAGCGGAACGATGGTCGGTCGCAGCTCCAGCACATGCCCCTCGATCCGCGCGGCGGTGTCGAGATCCTCCACCGAGGCCAGCAGATCGGCAGCCATGGCGCGGATCGCGCTGGCACGATCGCGATAGACGGGCGCCACCGGCCCCAGCAATTCGCTTTCGATCAGCTCGGCAAAGCCCGCGACCGCATTGGCGGGCGTTCGGAGTTCATGGACCAGCTGGCGCAGCGAATCGGAAGAGGACGTCTCGGGCGCTGCCTCGACCACATTGGCCATCTCGTCCCGGCGCGGACGACGTCCGCTGCCGCGATAGCCCGCATAACGCCCCGACGCGGGGTCGAAAAAGGGCATGGCGGAGACCCGCCACGATCCTGCCGCCGCCGAACTGCCGCCGATTTCCAGCCGCGCGTCGCGGAAACCGGAGCGGCGGCGAAATGCGCCCATCGCCACGCCGTCGAACTGCGCCAAGCCCTGCATCGCGGTCTCGGCGATGCTGACGCCGACCAGCGGCCCACGCGTGACGCCCTCGACGCCCAGGATCAGGCCGTTGGCGTCGGTCTCGAAATCGAAATGGGCTGGCCCGGCATCATTCTGCGTCGCGCCGGTCACTTCCTCGCGCCGCTGGTTGAAGGCGTCGATACGCGCCACGAGATCCGCGATCTCGTAACGTGGCGGCGCGGCTGGCGGCGGGGCGTGGCGCATCGCCTCGGCCATGAAGGGCAAGCTGCGTGCAACCTGGCCCAGCGCGACGAACGGCGTTGCCGCCTGGGTCGGCAGCGGGTCGAGCAGGATCGACACCGGCGCGGCGTCGGGTTCTTCGACGGGCTGCGGAGCCATCACAGGCTCTTCCCCTAGGGGCGCGGCGGGGACCGGCTCGACCAGCGGTTCGGACACGGTTTCGAACGGCACCGCGGCGACGTGCGGCGCTGGCTCGGCCGCGCCGGCGAGGTGCGGCAGGACAAAATCGACCGGGCCGAAACTCTCCAGCCCGCGAATCACCCTATCGGACAGATCACGACGGTGCCGCAGGACCGAGCGGGTTCGCGGGTTCAATGCGGGGAGGATGGCCAGCCAGTCCTCATCCGCCAGTTGCGCGCTGCGCAGCACGGTCGCGGCGACTGGTAGCGTGTCCTGGGCGAAGAATGCCACCAGCGCGATGGGCGGGCGACCGGCACTCAACATACGCGCGCTGGCGATGCGCACGCCTTCGGCCACCCTGTGCCGCAATTCGGCGAGCCGCTCCAGCATCGGCGGATCGGCGGGCACGCGCCCACGGCTCATCAGGTCGATCAGCTGCCGCCAGGCAGTCTGCGCGCCGAAAGGCGTCGCAGTGTCGGCCGATAAAATCGTCGCCAGACTATCGTCGAACCGCACTGAGCTCCCTTCACGCATGGCCGATTGGCCCTAACGCCCCTGTCTTAACGTCCTTATCCTTCCAACTGGTAACCTGCAAATATCCTTATCGGTGGCGTTGCAATGCCCGAGAATTACGGTAGTGCGTAATTTTCTTATAGTACGCCGTCAAAGAGCATAGGGATTCGGCAGTTTATGTGGAGTATCGTGTAATGGCGCTCGATCGCATCGATCGGCAGATCCTGGCGCTGTTGCAGGCCGATGGCCGTATGACCAATGTGGAGCTGGCCGAACGCGTCGGACTGACCGCCCCGCCCTGCCTGCGCCGCGTTCGCGCGCTGGAGGAAGCTGGCGCCATTCGCGGCTATCATGCCGACCTCGACGCCGCGCGCCTGGGCTTTCCGATCACCGTCTTCGCGATGGTATCGCTGCGCAGCCAGGCCGAGCATGACCTCGCCGCCTTCGAGGCGCATGTCGCGGGCATCCCCGAAGTGCGCGAATGCCATATGCTCAACGGCGAGATCGACTTCATCCTGAAGATCGTCGCCTCGGACCTGAAGAGCTTCCAGGAAATCCTGACCGGCCATCTGACCCCTGCGCCGAACGTCGCCAGCGTCAAGACGTCGCTGACCATCCGGACGGCCAAGCAGGTTTCGGGAATTCCGATCGAAGCCGACTGATCCGGTTTCGGAGGCAATAAAAAGGCCGGTTCTCCGTTCGGGAGGACCGGCCTTTTTTGTTGGCGCTTTGGCGTTGCCTTCGACTTCGCTCAGGCTGGACGGATGTGGGATGTTGCGCCGATAAACGGCAACCGCCGTTCAGCCTGAGCGAAGTCGAAGGCCACGCCCTACACCTCGCCAAGAAAAAAGACCCGCGCCGTCCCCGACGCGGGTCCCCATTCCTTACGCCTGGGTCGACAGCCAGGTGTTCCAGAAGCTCGCCAGATCGGCGCGCGGCGCGCCCTTGACGGCGTCGAACGCAGCCTTGGCACCCGCCTTGTCGCCGCTGGCGGCAAGTGCGATGCCGAGGCGGGTGTTCACCTCATTGGCGTCGACGCCGCCCTTTTGCAGCGCCAGACGATACAGCTCGGCCGCCTTAGCGTAGTTGCCCTGACCATAATAGGCCTCGCCGGTCAGCGCGGCGAGCTTGCCGTCGGCGGCCGACTTGGCGCGTGCCTCGGTCGGGGCGAGCGAGCCTTCCTGGCGGTTCTTGGTCTCGGCGGCGGACAGCATCGCCTTGGCCGTGGCATTGCCGGCCGGGATCTTGCCGGTCGCCATGCCTTCCTTCAGCACGGTCGCGGCTTCGGCGGGCAGGCCCTTGTCGGTCGCGTACTGCGCATATTCCATATAGTCGTTCTGGTCGGCCAGCGACTTGGAAGCGCGCATCAGGCGGAACAGGTCGAGCTTCTGGTTCTTGTCCAGCGTCGCCAGCGACCCCTGCTGCAGGCCATAGATGACCAGTGCGTTGCGCCAGTTCTGCGGGGTCGGATAGGCCGCGAGCCACTTGCGCATCCAGCTCAGCGTCTCGGGGACCTGCTTCGCCTTGTTCGCGCGACCGATAGCGAACTTGTAATAGTCCTCCGGCGCCTTCTGGCCCGATGCGTTCATCTGGTCGATCACCGACGCCAGCTCGGCATTTCCGCCTGCGACATCGCCCGTTTCGAACTTCGACTTGACGATCAGCATCGGCAGGTTGGGATCGTTATAGCCCAGCTGCTTGGCCTGCTGGAAATATTGCAGCGCGATCGGATACTGCTTGCCGTTGAAGGCCAGCGCGCCGCGACGATAGACATAGCGCGGCTTGTCGGCCGCCGGGGTCGACGGGCTGTTGATCAGCGCGTCGAGCGGCTTGGCGAGCACCGCCTCGTCGATCGGCGCGTTCGGATTGGCCTGCTGGGCGGCGAACAGCTTGCCCGATTCGAGCTCGTAGCGCATCGCCGCGGCGATGTACTTGTCATCCTCGGTCTTGGCAGCGGTTTCGACCGCGGCGACCAGCGGCTCGGCGGCGGCATAATTCTTCTGCTGCAGCACCGGCTGCGCGGCCTGGGCCGCCTTCAGCGCTTCAGGGCTCAGCTTCAGACCGCCGGCCGCTTCTTCCTTCTTCTTCTGCGCAGACAGCGGCGCGGTCAGCACGACGCTGCCCATGCCCGTCGCGAGCGCGGCCGCCAGCGCGAGCTTCGGTAGGATTTTCATGCGAATTCTCTCCAAGAATACAGCCGGTCGGTCCGGGATCGTCGATGGCAGGCTTGATAGGGACAGCGCGCGTCCCGTTCAAGCAGAGCGATTGATGGATGCCCCCTCTATCCAACAACCGCTGAACGCGGATTGAACGCGAACGCTCCCGACGCTAGCGCGCACGGCATGATCGCCGTCATCTCCCCCGCCAAGACGCTCGACTATCAGAGCCCCCTGCCCGACCTCGCGCCGACCGCGCCCCATTTCGCCGAAGAGGCGCAGACGCTGGCCAAGGCAGCCTCCGGGCTGGGCGAGGAAAAGCTCGCCTCGCTGATGCGGATCTCTCCCGCGCTGGCGCAACTGAACGCAGATCGCTTCCGCGATTTCGCCACCGCGCCGGAGCGGCCTGCGATGTTCGCCTTTGCGGGCGACGTCTATACCGGGCTGGAGGCCAAGTCGCTCGACGTGCCGGCTGTCCTGTTCTCGCAAGGTCATCTGCGGATGCTGTCGGGCCTTTACGGCCTGCTCCGTCCGCTGGACGCGATGCGCCCCTATCGGCTGGAAATGGGCACGCGCTGGGCGCCGGGTGGTGGCAAGCTGACCGACTGGTGGGGCGACCGCATCGCCGAGCGGCTGACCCAGGAGGTCGAGGCGGAGGGTTCCGGCACCGTCCTGAACCTTGCCAGCCAGGAATATTGGCACGCGGTCGAGGGCAAGCTGCCCGCCGCCATCCGGGTCATCGCGGTCGATTTCCGCGAGGGCGACCGTTTCGTCAGCTTCCACGCAAAGAAAGCGCGTGGCGCGATGGCGCGCTGGATGATCGAACATCACGTCACCGAAACCGATGCGATGCGCGGGTTCGATAGCGACGGTTATGCGTTCGATGCCGAGGCAAGCACGCCGAGCCAATGGAGATTTGTGCGATGAGCGAGTGGAAGCGGGCGATCGTCGTCGGTGCCTCGGGCGGGATCGGCCTGGCGATGGCCGATGCGCTGGAGGAAGAAGGCGTGAGCGTCACGCGCCTCGCCCGGTCGAGCCAGGGCGAGGGCCATATCGATATCGAGGACGAGGCCAGCATCGCCGCCGCCGCCGAACGGATCGGCAAAGGCCCCGCCCCCGAACTGGTGATCGTCGCCACCGGCCTGCTCCACGACGGCGAGCGGGGACCGGAAAAGGCGATCGACCAGCTTTCGCCCGAATGGCTGGCGCGCAATTTCGCGGTCAACGCAATCGGCCCCGCGCTGGTCGCCAAGCATCTGCTGCCGCTGATGCCGCGCACCGGCAAGACGCTGTTCGCCGTGCTGTCGGCGCGGGTCGGGTCGATCTCCGACAACCGGATGGGCGGCTGGTACGGCTATCGCGCGTCGAAGGCGGCGCTCAACCAGTTGGTTCGCACGCTGGCGATCGAGCATAAGCGGCGCAACGACCGCTCGATCATCGTCGCGCTGCATCCCGGCACCGTCGATACCGCGCTGTCCCGGCCGTTCCAGGGCAATGTCCGCCCCGGCGGCCTGTTCGCCCCCGACCGCGCGGCGGTCCAGCTGCTCGACGTCATCGATGGACTGAAGGCACCCGACAGCGGCAAGCTGTTCGACTGGGAGGGGAAAGAGGTTCAGCCCTGACGATCCTCCCCGGTACGGGGAGGTGGCAGGCCGGAGGCCTGACGGAGGGGGGCTTCCTCATTGGACGCCCCCAGCGGCACGCCCCCTCCACCATGCTTCGCATGGTCCCCCTCCCCGTACCGGGGAGGATCACAAAGCCCTGATTATCATTCAGATTACAACATCGTAACATCCGAGACATTCAGCCGAAACGCCTGAAATCCCATAAGAACCGGGCTGGCCGCCGTTTACTCCCGTCGGCGGCCAGCGCCTCCAAAGTCCCGCGAACATGCTGCCGAGGGGGGAGCACATTCCGTCGGGCCTGCCCCCGCCGCCCCGTCCCACGTCTCCACCGGTCCTCCCGACTGGCCGCTCGCGAATGGGGCGGGCGGGGGTGGTCAGGCGCTTTCCGCTGGGCTAGGAACGACAATTCCCATCTGACCATCAAGCCGGAAAGCAACAGACTTTGGCCGACGAGACGACCCTCGCGGAACCTTCCGATATTTCGACGATCTCCATCGTCGACGAGATGAAGTCGAGCTATCTCGACTATGCGATGAGCGTGATCGTGGCGCGCGCGCTGCCCGACGTGCGCGACGGCCTGAAGCCGGTCCATCGCCGTATCCTCTATTCGGCCGCCGAAAGCGGCTTCGTCGCGGGCAAGCCCTATCGCAAGTCGGCGCGTATCGTCGGCGACGTGATGGGTAAGTACCACCCGCACGGCGACAGCGCGATCTACGACGCGCTGGCCCGCATGGCGCAGGACTGGTCGATGCGGGTGCCGCTGATCGACGGTCAGGGCAATTTCGGCTCGATGGACCCCGATCCGCCCGCCGCGATGCGTTACACCGAAGCGCGTCTGGCCAAGGTGGCCAATTCGCTGCTCGACGATCTCGACAAGGACACGGTCGACTTCCAGCCGAACTATGACGGCTCGGAGCGCGAACCCTCGGTCTTGCCCGCCCAGTACCCGAACCTGCTGGTCAACGGTGCCGGCGGTATCGCGGTCGGCATGGCGACCAACATCCCGCCGCACAATCTGGGCGAGGTAGTCAATGCCTGCCTGGCCTATATGGAAAACGGCGCGATCACGGTCGAGGAACTAAACGAGATCGTTCCCGCCCCCGACTTTCCCACGGGCGCGCTGATCCTGGGCCGCTCGGGCGCGCGCTCGGCCTACCAGACCGGGCGCGGTTCGATCATCGTGCGCTCGCGCCACGAGATCGAGGAGATGCGCGGCGACCGCCGGGCCATCGTCCTCACCGAAATCCCCTATCAGCAGGGCAAGAATGCCCTTGTCGAAAAAATCGCCGAGGCCGCCAAGGAAAAGCGGATCGAGGGGATCAGCGACATTCGCGACGAATCGAACCGCGAAGGCGTTCGCATCGTCATCGACCTGAAGCGGGACGCGACCCCGGAAGTCGTGCTCAACCAGCTGTGGCGGCACACTCCGGCGCAGACCAGCTTCCCGGCCAACATGCTCGCCATTCGCGGCGGCCGCCCCGAGCTGCTGAACCTGCGCGACATCATCCAGGCCTTCGTCCAGTTCCGCGAGCAGGTCATCACCCGCCGCTCCAAGTTCGAGCTGGCCAAGGCACGCGAGCGGGCGCACATCTTGCTGGGCCTCGTCATCGCGGTGACGAATCTGGACGAGGTGGTGCGGATCATCCGTGGCTCGGCCTCGCCGGTCGCCGCGCGCGAAGCCTTGCTTGCCCGCGAATGGCCGATCGCCGAGATCGCCCAATATATCCGACTGGTGGAAGCGGTCGAGCATGAAGGCTTTGGCGACACCTATCGCCTGTCGGAGACGCAGGTCCGCGCGATCCTGGACCTGCGCCTGCACCGCCTGACCGCGCTGGGCCGCGACGAAATCGGCGACGAGTTGAAGGGACTGGCGGACTCGATCACCGAGCTGCTCGAGATCCTCGCCAACCGCGTGAAGCTGTACGAGGTCATGCGCGGCGAGCTGGTGGCGATCCGCGACCAGTTCGCGACCCCGCGCCGCTCGGAAATCGCCGCCGCCGCCGATGGCATCGACGACGAGGACCTGATCGAGCGTGAGGACATGGTCGTCACCGTGACCATGCAGGGCTATATCAAGCGCACGCCGCTCGATGCCTTCCGCGCGCAGAATCGCGGCGGCAAGGGCCGCTCGGGCATGGCGACCAAGGACGAGGACGTCGTCACCGAGCTGTTCGTGACCAGCACCCACACGCCGGTCCTGTTCTTCTCGAACCATGGCAAGGTCTATCGCTACAAGGTGTGGCGCCTGCCCGAGGGCGGCCCGGCGACGCGTGGGCGGCCGATGGTCAACCTGCTGCCGCTGGCACCGGGCGAGGTCATCTCGACCGTATTGCCGCTGCCCGAAGACGAGGCGGAATGGGGTGCCCTGCACGTCATGTTTGCCACCGCCAAGGGCGCAGTGCGCCGCAACTCGATGGATGCGTTCACCAACGTGCCCTCGAACGGCAAGATCGCGATGCGCTTCGAGGAGGGCAGCGAGGACCGGTTGATTGGCGTCGCGCTGCTCGGTGCTGGGGACGACGTGCTGCTCGCCACCCGCTGCGGCCGTGCGATCCGCTTTGCGGCGGACGATGTGCGCGAATTCCAGAGCCGTACCTCGACCGGCGTGCGCGGCATCGCGCTGAAGGGCGAGGACGAAGTTATCTCGCTCTCGGTCCTGCACCGGGTCGGCACCACCCAGGAGGAGCGTGAGGCGTACTTGCGCTTCGCCCCCTGGAAGGGCGAGAAGGAAGGCGAGCCGGAGCTGTCGGTCGAACGGTATGAAGAATTGCGCAATTGCGAGCAGTTCATCCTGACCGTCTGCGCCAATGGCTATGGCAAGCTGTCGTCGGCCTATGAATATCGCCGCACGGGTCGCGGTGGTCAGGGCATCACCAATATCGACAATATCGCCCGTAACGGCGATGTCGTCGCCAGCTTCCCGGCGTCCAAGGGGCATCAGCTGATGCTGGTGACCGACCAGGCCAAGCTGATCCGCATGTCGCTGGCGTCGCTTCGTGTCATCGGGCGCGGCTCGGCGGGCCTGCGGCTCTTCAACGTGGCACCGGGCGAGCATGTCGTCTCGGCCGCACGCATCGAGGAAACCGAGGAGGATGCCGAGATGAACCTGGCCGAGGGCACTCCCGAGATCGCACCCGAGCCGGATGCGGTTATCGGCGAGAATCTGGCCGCCGGACCGGAGGATGGAGAATGAGCCATCCCGCTACCGCCTACAAGGTGCTGACCGCCGATCAGATGGCGGTGTTGGAGCAGGGGGGCGTCTTTGCGGGCGCCCCGGTGGATCTGGCCGATGGCTATATCCACCTCTCCACCGCCGGCCAGCTGACCGAGACGGTGGACAAGCACTTCGCGGGACAGAGTGACCTGCACGTCGCAGCCGTCGATCTGGAAGCGATGGGCGAAGCGGTGAAGTGGGAAGAGAGCCGGGGCGGTCAACTCTTCCCGCATCTCTATGCCGACCTGCCGCTGACGGCGGTGATCGCCTATGGACCGTTGAAGCGCGACGACGACGGCACGGTCCGTCTGCCGGTGGCGGGATAATCCCGCTATCGGTTTGACCGATACCGTTCCGTAACCGAAACGTCATAAATCTATCACGGCGTGTTTACGGTCTTGTCCTATGGCGTACCGTGATGAAGCCGCCCGCCTTCTCTTCCTGGTCCGAACGTGCGGAAAGCCCGGCCATCGGGGCGGATGCGTCGCTGATCGATGCCATCGCCCTGTTCCGGCAATGCCCCGACATGCGGCTGCTGCCCGTGCTCGATACCGAAAGGCGGCCGGTGGGGGCGATTACCGAACGCGACGTGAAGGGGTTGCTCTACAACCCGTTCGGGCACGCCCTGCTCCACAATCCGGATTTCGGCGCCAGCCTGACCGCCTATATCCGTGCGCATCCCAGTTGCGAGGAGGATGCGCCCCTGGCCGAAAAGCTGGCGCTTCATGCCGATTGGGGCGCGCCCGACGCGCTGATCCTGACCCGCAAGGGGGTGTTCACCGGCCTGCTCGACGCCGCGCGGATCGCCCGGCTGGCCGCCGATGCGCAGATGGCGCTGGCGCAGGAGCGCATGGCGCGGGCGGGGCGCATCGACAAGGCCGCGCGGGCCTTCACCGCCGACATCGCCGCCCTGTCGGAGGAACTGCTGCGCGCCACCGCCGAGATGGGCGGGATGGCCAGCGACCTCGCCCGCTATGCCGGGGAGACGCAGGGGGGCGCGGATCGCATGACGGAGGCGATGGCCGATACCGGCTCCGCGCTCAGCGACATCGCGGCGCGCGGGCACGGGCTTGCCAGCGCCTTTGCCGCCATTACCCGCGACATGGACCGGTCCCGCACGATCCGCGAGGACGTGCGCCACCGCATCGCGGCGACCGACCAGCGGGCCGATGCGCTGGCGGCCAGCGCGACGACGATCGATGCGCTCCTGGCGTTGATCGAAGCCGTGGCGGCACGGACCAATCTCCTCGCCCTCAACGCCGCGATCGAGGCGGCGCGCGCTGGCGAGGCCGGGCGCGGCTTCGCCGTCGTCGCGCATGAGGTAAAGGCGCTGGCCGGGCAGACGCGCGAGGCGGCACGCGACGCTGCCCGCAATATGGGCGAGGCGAAGGGGAACCTCCATGCGCTCGTCGCCGAACAGGCCCAGCTCAACAGGGCGGTCGACACCATCGGCGCCATCTCGCAATCCATCGACGAAGCGGTGGCGGCGCAGGGCTTCGCGACGACCGGCATCGCCGCCAGCGTCGACCAGTCGGTCGCCTCCGCGCATCGCGTGGGCCAGCAGGTGCATCAGTTGCAGCAGGACGCGAGCCGGATCGACCGGGATGCCGGATCGCTGCTGACCCTGGCCCAGGCGCTGGAAAGCAATATCGGCAGCTTGCGCGACCGCACCGACGCCTTCGTCGCATCCGTCCTCTGACGGATCAGACGTAGAGATCGACGACGGTCATCCCCTCCCCCACCGCTTCCAGCAACAGCGTCCGGTGGCAATGACAGGGATCGCGCTCATAGCATAGCAGCGCGCTGGGCTTCTCTTCTGCCAGGTCGAGCATTCGCGCGGCCGCGGCCTGCGCCTCGGGCAGGGCCAGCTGGTCATCATAAACCTCGCGCAGCGTGCCGACATCGCCCTTCTTCGCCGCATCGCGCCCGCGTTTGGGCGTGCCCAGATCCTTCAGATGGACATAGTCGATCCCGACCTCCTTCAACGCGGCTGCGAGCGGCGATTTGGAGAAGCCCGGCCGCCGCGACAAAGGCAGCGCACGGACATCGATCAGCCGCTCGACCCCCGCCGTTTTCAGCGTCGCAAGGAAGCCGTCGACGGTCGCGCCCTCATAGCCGATGGTGAAGATGGTGGTCATCACGCCCGAAATGGGGAGCCGCGTCCCGCAAGCCAAGTCCTTCCAACCGGGACCGTCCGGGTTTAAGGCCGACCGATGACTTATGACATTCATGTGATCGGTGGCGGGCTGGCCGGATCGGAAGCCGCGTGGCAGCTGGCCGAGGCCGGGCTGAAGGTGCGCCTGTCCGAAATGCGCGGCGGCGCGGACACGACGCCTGCCCATCATGGCGGCGACCTGGCGGAGCTGGTCTGCTCCAACTCCTTCCGCTCTGACGACGCGACTTCCAACGCGGTCGGTCTGCTGCATCAGGAGATGCGCGCGCTCGGTTCGATCATCATGGCCAAGGGCGATGTCCATGCCGTGCCCGCCGGGTCCGCACTGGCGGTCGATCGCGACGGTTTTTCGGGCGGGGTGACGGCGGCGCTTTCGGCGCATCCCAACATCACCATCGTGCGCGAGCGGATCGACGCCTTGCCCGAGGGTCCTGCGATCATCGCCACCGGCCCCCTGACCGCACCCTCGCTGGCGGGCGGGATCGGCGAGGCGACCGGCGCGGAGGCGCTGGCCTTTTTCGACGCCATTGCCCCCATCGTCCACCGCGAGTCGATCGACATGGACGTCGCCTGGTTCCAGAGCCGCTGGAACAAGGGCACGGGCAAGGATTACATCAACTGCCCGATGGACAAGGAGCAATATTACGCCTTCCATCAGGCGCTGCTCGACGGTGAGAAGACCGAGTTTCGCGAGTGGGAGAAGGATACGCCCTATTTCGACGGCTGTATGCCGGTCGAGGTGATGGCCGAGCGCGGTGTCGAGACGCTGCGCTTCGGGCCGATGAAGGGCGTCGGCCTGGACGATCCGCGCACCGGACGCTGGCCCTATGCCGTCGTCCAGCTGCGGCAGGATAACGCGGCGGGCACGCTGTGGAACATCGTCGGTTTCCAGACCAAGCTGAAATATGCCGAGCAGATCCGCATCTTCCGCACCATTCCGGGGCTGGAGAAGGCCGAGTTCGCGCGGCTGGGTGGCCTGCATCGCAACACCTTCATCCGTTCGCCCGAACTGCTCGACGCGACGCTGCGGCTGAAGTCGCGGCCGAACCTGCGCTTCGCGGGCCAGATCACGGGGTGCGAGGGCTATATCGAGAGTGCGGCGATCGGCCTGCTGGCCGGGCGGTTCGCCGCTGCCGAGCTGACGGGGAAGACCATCGCCCCGCCGCCGGTCGAAACCGCCCTTGGCGCGCTGCTGGGCCACATCACCGGACTGGCCGAGGCCGAGACCTATCAGCCGATGAACGTCAATTTCGGCCTGTTCCCGCCCATCCCCGGCCGGACCAAGAAGGCCGACCGCAAGCGCATGTACACCGACCGCGCGCGCGAGGCGCTGCCCGGCTGGCTCAACTCTCTTCCGCCGGGGCCGCCTCCGGTGCCTCAGCCTGTGCCTTTTGCCCCGGCGGACAGCCCCGCGGAACAGCCGGTCGACGCTTGACGGCGGTGGTGGCGAACTCGGTCGCGTTCATCGCGCCGGATTTGTCACGGTCGGCGGTGGCGAACTTGGTCGTGGCCTTGATCGCCCATTCGTCGAACGACAGCTCGCCGTCGCCGTCGCGGTCCAGCTTGGCATAGGCCTTGCGCCGTGCGGCGAGATATTCCTCGCGGGTGATGTTGCCGTCGCGGTCCTTGTCGTAGCGGTCGAAGCGCTTCTGCTCGCGGGTGCGGGCGGAGGCTTCGGGTAAGGGCGCGTCGTCCTCGGCGGTTTGCGGAGAGGCCGCTGTCGCCGCGCTTGCGGCGGGAAGCGGGGATGGTGTGTCGGGTCGGCTTCCCCACAGGAACAGCCCTGCCCCCACCAGTATGAGCGTGCCCAAGCCACCGGCCAGATAGCGCCACATCTTCGTCTCCCCCGTCAGACGGACTATGGTTAACCGGGGTTAGGCGCAGGCGGCAAGGCGATTCCCTTGGCCTTCGACTTGGCTCAGGCTGAACGGGCTTGCTGGCCCCTGCCGCACCTCGGGCGTACCCCGGCGAAGGCCGGGGTCCAGTCTCCATACCGCTGGTGGCGCGGCATAACGGGGCGGGGGAGGCAATCGTCAGGGGCAATCGCTACTATAGTGCGACTGGACCCCGGCCTCCGCCGGGGTACGGCTTTGGGCAAAGGGCGTCAGCGCCCCGTCAGACCATGCCACGCCAATCGCGCGGCGCGCATCGGGTGGCCCGGCAAGCGATCCGGGTGGCACAGGCTTTCGCGGGCCAGGATGGCCAATCCACTCAAACCCCGAACCGGCTTGGGTGATTTCGACGCCAGTATCGCGTCCAAATCCAATAGGGCCGCAACCCCGATTCGCGTGCGGGTCGCTTCATCGGAAACATGCTGCGCTAGATCGGCCTTCGCCCATCCCTCCCCCAGCGGCGCCGTCCCCGATTGCCCCAGCAACCGCCCGACACTTGCAAACAACACGCCCCCGCGCGCCTCGGCATGACGCGCGATGCGCTCGTCATCCAGCGCCTCGGCATCATCGAGAAGTGCTTCCCACCCCTCGATCATCGGCGCGAGGTCCGCCCCCCGGACGCCGCCGGGCAGGACCGAGTCCGCCAGCCGCTGCAATACCGGATGCGCGGGCGCGGGCGCGTGGTCGAGCTTCTCCAGCGCCTCATACCACCAAGTCAGCCGCATCTGGCCGATCATCGGCTCGGTCGTGCTTTGCAGGATCGACGCAAGCTGATGGTCCAGATCGAGCAGCGCCGCGAACCCGTCCCGCGCCGAGGCTGGCGCATAGCCCACCGCGAGCGCCTGTTCGCGCATGACCGCTTCGATGGCGGACGACGGAATGGTGGCAGCATCGATCATCCCCTGCCCTTCGCACAGCTAGGCCCCATGAAAAAGGGCCTCCCGGTTTCCCGGAAGGCCCCCTTCATTTCGCAAGGTTACCCCACGGCTTAGCCGCGATAGGTGACCTTCTTGACCGCCGCGACGACCTTGTTCGCGTCGACCAGCGCCAGCTTTTCGAGGTTGGCGGCATAAGGCAGCGGCACGTCCTCGTTGGTCACGCGCAGCACCGGCGCGTCGAGGTCGTCAAAACCTTCTTCCATCACCACGGCGGTGATTTCCGACGCGATCGAGCAGGTGGGCCAACCCTCCTCGACCACGACCAAGCGGTTGGTCTTGGCGAGCGACTTCAGGACGGTCTTCGTGTCGAGCGGACGCAGGGTGCGCAGGTCGATGACCTCCGCATCGATGCCCTCGGCGGCCAGCTTCTCGGCGGCTTCGAGCGCGACGCCCACACCGATCGAGTAGGAGACCAGCGTCACGTCCTTGCCTTCGCGCATGATCCGCGCCTTGCCGATCGGCAGGACGAAATCATCCATCTTGGGCACGTCGAACGAACGGCCGTACATCAGCTCGTTTTCGAGGAACACGACCGGGTCTTCCGAACGGATCGCCGCCTTCAACAGGCCCTTGGCATCGGCCGCATCATAGGGCGCGATCACGATCAAGCCGGGGACCGAAGCATACCACGGGCCATAATTCTGCGAGTGCTGCGCGCCGACGCGGCTGGCGGCACCGTTGGGACCACGGAACACGATCGGGCAGCGCATCTGGCCACCGGACATATAGTTGGTCTTGGCGGCCGAATTGATGATGTGATCGATCGCCTGCATGGCGAAATTGAACGTCATGAACTCGATGACCGGGCGCAGGCCGCCCATGGCGGCACCCGTGCCGACGCCGGCAAAGCCATATTCGGTGATCGGCGTGTCGATCACGCGGCGGTCGCCGAACTCGTCCAGCAGGCCCTGCGTGACCTTGTACGCGCCCTGATACTGGGCGACTTCCTCGCCCATCACGAAGACGCGGTCGTCGGCACGCATTTCCTCGGCCATCGCGTCGCGCAGCGCTTCGCGGACGGTGAGCTTCATCATCTCGGTGCCTTCCGGGATTTCCGGCGAGGCGGGCGCTTCCTGCTCGGCGGCGGCGACCAGCTTCTGCGTGCCGCTTTCCTGCTCGGCGGCCGCCGCGCCTTCCGGCATCGGCGGCGCATTGTGGTCGGTCGCCTCGTTCTTGGGCGCGGCATTGGCCGCATCGCCCGAACGCGAGCCCGACGCGGCGGCGGACGCGACGTCCTCGCCCTCTTCGGCCAGCAGCGCGATGGCGGTGCCGACCTTCACATTGTCGGTGCCCTCGGCGACCAGGATCTTGGCGATCACGCCTTCATCCACGGCTTCGAATTCCATCGTCGCCTTGTCGGTTTCGATCTCGGCCATGATGTCGCCGGACTTGACCGTATCGCCTTCCTTCACGAGCCACTTGGCGAGCGTGCCCTCTTCCATCGTCGGCGAAAGGGCCGGCATCTTGATCTCGATCGCCATCTTAGTAACGCTCCACCAGCACTTCAGTGTAGAGTTCAGCCGCATCCGGCTCGGGGGTCTGCTCGGCGAAGTCCGCCGCTTCGTTGACCTGCTTGCGGATATCCTGCTCCAGGACCTTCAGGTCGGCCTCGGTCACGCCCTGCTCTTCGAGCAGACGCTTCACATGATCGATCGGATCGGACTTGTCGCGCACGCCCTGCACTTCCTCGCGGCTGCGATACTTGGCGGGGTCGGACATGGAGTGACCGCGATAGCGATAGGTCTTCATCTCCAGGATGACCGGGCCCTTGCCCGCACGGACCCAGGCCAGCGCCTCTTCGGCCGCACCACGACAGGCCAGCACGTCCATGCCGTCGACCTGGATGCCGGGGATGCGGAAGCTCTCGCCACGGCGATACAGCTGGTCCTCGGACGAGGCGCGGTTGACCGCGGTGCCCATGGCATACTGGTTGTTCTCGATCACGAAGATGATCGGGAGCTTCCACAGCTCGGCCATGTTGAAGCTCTCGTACACCTGGCCCTGATTGGCCGCGCCGTCGCCGAAATAGGCGAGGCAGACGCCGCCGTCATTGCTATACTTGTGCCCGAACGCCAGGCCGGTGCCCAGCGACACCTGCGCGCCCACGATGCCGTGGCCGCCATAGAATTTATGCTCGGTCGAGAACATGTGCATCGACCCGCCCTTGCCCTTGGAGATGCCGGCGGCACGCCCCGTAAGCTCGGCCATGATGACCTTGGGATCGATGCCGTAAGCCAGCATGTGGCCATGGTCGCGATATCCGGTGATCACCGAATCCTTGTCGCCGTCGAGCGCCGACTGAAGACCAACCGCCACGGCCTCCTGGCCGATATACAGGTGGCAGAAACCGCCGATCAGGCCGAGGCCGTAAAGCTGACCCGCCTTTTCTTCGAAGCGGCGGATCAGGAGCATCTGCTTGTAGAAATCCAGCAACTGTTCCTTGGTAGCCTGGAACGGTTGCGGTTCGGCGGGACGCTCCCGATTGGGGATGGGGGGCTCGCTGGTACGGCTTGGAGCTTTTGCCACAGTCGGGAACACCTTTGTTTCCGTTAGGGAAGGATGGACGCCTATTGGCGTGCTTTGTCATGAAACTCAATTCCCCCTCTTAATTCCCATCGTGACAGCAGGAATTTAGGGAGGAATAGCTTTGCCTCGGTTGCCTTGTCGGCGAACCGCAGCCTACAACGCTGGCCGATTATGGATAGACCCCAACACCCGTTCCGCATCGCCAATTTCCGCAGCTATTGGCTGTCGCGGTTCAGCGGGACCATCGCCGTCTCCGCCATGTCGATCGTGATCGGCTGGCAGGTCTATAATCTTGCCCGCGAGACGATGGACGTGCGGCAGGCCGCCTTCATGCTGGGCATGATCGGGTTCGCGCAGTTCGTGCCGCTGTTCCTGCTGACCCCGATCACCGGACTGGTCGCCGACAGCGTCGACCGGCGCTGGATCGTGCGGGCGACGACCGCGCTGCTCGTCCTGACCGCCGCATCGCTCTGGTTCCTCACCTGGTCCGGGCATCTGACGCTGGGCGCGCTGTTCACCGCCGCCGTCGCCTTCGGCATCGCGAGGGCGTTTTCGGGACCGGCCTATTCCTCGCTCGCCCCCAATCTGGTGCCGCGCGAAAGCCTGCCGACCGCCATCGCGGTCAGCTCGATCGCGTGGCAGGTGGGGACCATCGCGGGTCCCAGCGTCGGCGGCCTGCTCTATGCCGTGCATCCCGAGTTCGCTTATGGCGTCGCGACCCTGCTCTTTGCCGTCGCCCTGTTCTGCATCTTCCTGATCGGCCCGGTGCCGCAGCCGCCCGCCCAGACCGACCGCCGCCCGCTGACCCGAATCGTCGAGGGGTTCAGCTATGTCCGCCGCAACCGGCTGGTGCAGGCGGCGATCACGCTCGACCTGTTCGCGGTGCTGCTGGCGGGCGCGACCTCGCTGCTGCCGGTCTATGCGCGTGACATCCTGCATGTCGGATCGCAGGGTCTGGGCGTGCTGGCGGCGGGCATGGGGATCGGGGCGGCCACTACCGCGATCTGGTTCTCGTTCAGGCCGATGACGCAGAATGTCGGGGTCAAGATGCTGATCGCCGTGGTCGTGTTCGGCCTGTCGATCCTGACCTTCGGCGTCGCCAGCCAGATCACCGGCGCGCTGGGCCTGGATACCGGAACCCTGGCGGTGAACGGCGTTGCTGTTTTCATCCATCCCGCCTTCCTGCTCAGCCTGATCGCGCTGATCGTTGCGGGCGGTGCGGACATGGTGTCGGTCTACGTCCGCCAGTCGCTGATCCAGCTCCACACCCCCGACGCGATGCGGGGGCGGGTGAGCGCGGTGTCGCAGCTGACCATCTCGGCGTCCAACGAACTGGGGGAGTTCGAGAGCGGGGTCATGGCCTCGATCCTCGGCCCGGTCGGCGCGGTCGTGTTCGGCGGGCTGGGCGCGATCGGCGTCACCCTGCTCTGGTCGCGGCTGTTCCCGGAACTCCGGCGCGCGCGAACCTTTGATCCGCCTGAAATCCTCAGCACCGAACCTAGCCACGGAGAAGCCAAGCCATGAAGGCCAACACCATCCTGGAAACGATCGGCAATACGCCGCACATCAAGCTCCAGCGGCTGTTCCCCGGATCGGAGGTCTGGATCAAATCGGAACGCTCCAATCCCGGCGGCTCGATCAAGGACCGCATCGCCCTCGCGATGATTGAGGCTGCGGAGGCCAAGGGCGACCTGAAGCCCGGCGGCACCATCGTCGAGCCGACCAGCGGCAATACCGGCGTCGGCCTGGCGATGGTCGCGGCGGTCAAGGGATACAAGCTGATCCTGGTCATGCCCGAATCCATGTCGATCGAGCGCCGCCGCCTGATGCTGGCCTACGGCGCGACCTTCGACCTGACGCCGCGTGAAAAGGGCATGAAGGGCGCGATCGAACGCGCGCTGGAGATCGTGCGCGAGACGCCCGGCGCCTGGATGCCCCAGCAGTTCGAGAACCCGGCCAATATCGACGTCCATGTCCGCACGACCGCGCAGGAAATCCTGACCGACTTCCGCGATTCGCCGATCGACGTCATCATTACCGGCGTGGGCACCGGCGGCCATATCACCGGCGTCGCCGAGACGTTGAAGAAGGAATGGCCCGGCCTGAAGGTCTATGCGGTCGAGCCCGCCGCCTCGCCCGTCATCCAGGGTGGCCAGCCCGGCCCGCACCCGATCCAGGGCATCGGCGCAGGCTTCATCCCCGCCAATCTCCACACCCAGGCGATCGACGGCGTGATCGAGGTCGATGCCAATGTCGCCAAGGACATGGCGCGCCGCTCGGCGACCGAAGAGGGTATCCTCGTCGGCATTTCGTCGGGTGCGACGCTAGCCGCGATCCTCCAAAAGCTGCCCGACCTGCCCGATGGCACCCGCGTCCTGGGCTTCAACTATGACACGGGCGAGCGTTACCTGTCGGTGCCGGACTTCCTGCCCGAACAGTGAGCGACACGTCCCGGCCGCGCGGCGGCATCCGCGCGGTCTTGTTCGCTATCGCCGGTACGGCCAGCGTCGTACCGGCCTTGCTCGTGGCGAACGCGCCCGACATTCCCCGCATCCGGCATGGGTCGGCCCAGCGGGCGCGACCGGCGCCGCGCGTCGTCCCGCCCGCCGAGCTGCCCCCGGTCGAGCCGGTCGCGTTCGTCGACATGAGCCCGGACGAGGCGCGCGCCTATAATGCGGGCGTGCCCTTCTCGGCCGATCCCAACCCGGCCGCCCGGCCCTTCCTCTATCGCGGATCGGCAGAGGACAAGGCGCGGGCGCTCGACTGTCTGGCGGCGGGCGTGCTGTACGAAGCGGGCGACGACGCCAGGGGCGAACAGGCCGTGGCGCAGGTCGTGCTCAACCGGCTTCGCCATCCCGCCTTTCCCAAGACGGTCTGCAGCGTGGTCTTCGAGGGGCAGGAGCGCAGCACCGGCTGTCAGTTCACCTTCACCTGCGACGGCGCGCTGACCAAGTGGCAGCCGCCCGAAGCCGCCTGGACCCGCGCCCGCCAGATCGCGGCGATGGCGTTGAACGGCAAGGTCTTCCCGGCGGTCGGCCATTCGACCCATTATCATACCGATTGGGTCGTGCCCTATTGGCAGGCGAGCCTGGACAAGGTGGCGCGGGTCGGCAGCCATTTGTTCTTCCGCTGGTCCGGCTGGTGGGGCACGCCGCCTGCCTTCAACCGGCACATGCTGGCGGGTGAGCCGGTCATCACCCAGCTGGCGGCCTTCTCGCCCGCGCATCGGGCAGGGACCGATGCCAGCGCCGATGCCGGGGCCGCGCTGGCCGAAGGGGCCGTCGCGACGGGAACCATGACGCCACTGGCCAGCGAGCCCGACACCTTCCTCATCACCCTGCCAGCCGAACTCTCGCCGGACGGCTTCCCGGCGCTGGCGACGAGCCTGTGCGGGGCGCGCAAGGATTGCACGGTCATGGCCTGGCGCGACGCCGCTGCAACCGCCTCCTCGGTGCCGCTCAACCAGGCCCAGATGGAGACGATGGCGTTCAGCTATTTCCGCAACGCCGGGATCGGACTGGAACGGACCCTATGGAATTGCGGCGTCTATCCGGCGTTCAAGGGGCCACGCTGCATGAAGCGCATGTCGACCGCCATCGTCCCGTTGGCCGCTCCCACGCCGCAGCCCAGCCCGACGCCGACTCCCACCGGCGAACTGACCGGCGTCCGTCGCGCTAGCACGCCACCGGCCGAGCCCAAACCCAAAACTCCGCCGCTATAAGCTTCTCCTGCCTTAAAATTTACGTCCACCCCGGCGAAGGCCGGGGTCCAGTCGCAAAACGAGGGAGTGGCTCACTGACCTCACCCCAACTGGATCCCGGCCTTCGCCAGGATGGGCAGAAAGGGCGATTCATCGCTTAGAGCGACGCGCGTCTTCCTAATCCCGGTGCGATTCGACCAGCGCGACGAACTCGGTCAGCTCGGCGATCGCCGCATCGATATCCCGCTTCTGCGCCTGAAGCGCCTCGATCTTGGCGGTGCAGCGTTCCAGCGTCACCTCGCGCTGAAGGCGGCGGCCATCGCCCAGATCGTACAGGTCGATCATCTCGCGAATATCGGCCAGACTGAACCCGACCCGCTTGCCCCGCAGGATCCAGGCAAGCCGCGCGCGGTCCCGTTGCGAATAGATACGCTGCGTGCCCCGCCGCTGCGGCGAGATCAGCCCCTCATCCTCATAGAAGCGCAGCGCACGGGCGGTGACGCCGAATTCGCTGCACAGCTCGGTGATCGAATAATCGTCGCGATCGACGCTGGGCAGCGGTTCGGCGGAGGCGGCGACCTGGGTCATGACAGTTGAGGCTAAATACCGTTTACGTGAACGTCAATCGGCACAAAGCGCGGTGCCGTTCGCACTGCGCAGGGTCCGCGCCTCGGCGACCGAGGCGCTGATCCGTTCGACATTCAGCGCCGAGAGCGTAGCCCGGCCGGTGCAGAAGGCATTGCAGGTGGAGGGCAATGTCGCGGGGAACTGGATGGCATCGCCGTCGAACCGCGCGGTAAAGCGACATGCACCGAGCGTCAGCTTCAACGCCGCACCCGATCGCTCCATGGTGCCGATGGCGGTGCAGCCCTGCCCCTCGCCATAATCCAGCATCACGCCGACCCGGCGGGCCGGACCCGTGCCGGCCGGCAGGATGCACATGCGATCCGTGTCCCGCGACCAGATACCGTCCAGCGGCGCAGCCGCCGGATCGGCGACCAGCCCGGCGGCGATGCTCGCCGCTTCCAGCCTTTCGCCCGCCTTGTCGTCCCCGCCCTCCCCCGCTTGCCCACAGGCGGCCAGCAGCAACAGGGACGCCAGCGCACTCGCCCGCCGGATCACGCGACCGGTGCCAGCCCGTCGCCCTCGATCCGACGATAGAAGCAACTGCGCGCGCCGGTGTGACAGGCCGGACCGGCCGGATCGCAGATCAGCCAGATCGCGTCCTGGTCGCAGTCGATCCGCAGCTCGACCACGCGCAGCACATTGTTAGAGCTTTCGCCCTTCTTCCAAAGCCGCCCACGGCTGCGCGACCAGAAATGCGCGTCGCCGGTCGTTCGCGTAGCCTCCAGCGCCTCGGCATTCATATGCGCCACCATCAGCAACTCGCCGGACGTCCGATCGGTCACGATCGCGGTCAGCAAGCCATGGGCGTCGAATTTGGGGTCGAGCGTCAGCCCGGTGTCGCGGTGGTCGGCCATGCGGCGGGGTTAGAACGGAATGGCGTCGAAGTCATCCGCTACGAACGATGACGCCCCTCCATCACCCGTGACCGCGAATCGCCTCGATCAATTCCGACTTGCGCATCTTCGACCGGCCCGCGATCCCGATCTTGCGCGCCTCGGCCATCAGATCGTCCTTGGTGCGATCCTCCAGACGGGTCGATTTATGCTCCAGCGTGCCCTTTGCCCTGGCATTGGCGATACGGGCCGCTTTTTCCTTGGATTGGCCCTGCTTGCGCAGCTCCTCATACAGGGCGTCATCCTTGATCTGGGCGCCGTGGTCGCGTGCCATATGACATCTCCTGCTTTCGGCTGCGAAACGCGGTCTTGCCGAAAATGATCCCGCTAACGATGACAAACAGGCGACAAACGCGGACGACGTTCCTATATGCGCCCCGTCTGCCCCTTAGTTGCGAACGTTGCGAGCGCCTCTCCCATGCTGACCACCAACCCCTTCGACGACGACAAACTCCGCGAGGAGTGCGGTATTTTCGGTGTGACCGGCGCCGATGGCGCGGCGGCGCTGACCGCGCTCGGCCTACATGCGCTCCAGCATCGCGGGCAGGAAGCAGCGGGCATCACCAGCTTCGACGGCACGCTGTTCCATACCCACCGCGCGATGGGGCATGTCGCGGGCAATTTCGACCGTGACGACGTGATCCGTGGCCTGCCGGGCGACGTCGCCTGCGGCCATGTCCGCTATTCGACGACTGGCGACACCTCGCTGCGCAACGTCCAGCCGCTTTATGCCGATCTGTCGACCGGCGGCTTCGCCATCGCGCATAACGGCAATATTTCCAATGCGATGAAGCTGCGTCGCGAACTCGTGCGTCGCGGTTCGATCTTCCAGTCGACCAGCGATACCGAGACGATCATTCATCTGGTCGCGACCTCCAACTACCGCACGCTGCTCGACCGCTTCATCGACGCGCTGAAGCAGGTCGAGGGCGGCTATGCGCTGATCGTGATGACGCCCGAGGGCATGATCGCGTGCCGCGACCCGCTGGGCATCCGTCCGCTGGTCATGGGTCGCCTGGACGGCGCGGTGATCTTCGCATCGGAGACGGTGGCGCTCGACGTGTGCGGCGCGACCTTCGAACGCGCGGTCGAGCCGGGCGAGCTGGTCATCGTGCAGGGCACCGAGATTCGCTCGATCCGTCCCTTCCAGGCGGTCGACCCGCGTCCGTGCATCTTCGAATGGGTCTATTTCAGCCGCCCCGATTCGATCGCAGGCGACCAGTCGGTCTATTCGGTGCGCAAGGAAATCGGCGCACAGCTGGCCCATGAGTCGCCGGTCGAGGCCGATCTGGTCATCCCGGTCCCCGATTCGGGCGTCCCCGCCGCAATCGGCTATGCGCAGGCTTCGGGCATTCCGTTCGAGCTGGGCATCATCCGCTCGCACTATGTCGGCCGGACCTTCATCCAGCCGGGCGACAAGGTTCGCCATCTGGGCGTCAAGCTGAAGCACAATGCCAATCGCGCGCTGATCCAGGGCAAGCGGATCATCCTGGTCGACGACTCGATCGTGCGCGGCACCACCAGCCTGAAGATCGTGCAGATGATGCGCGAAGCGGGCGCGGCGGAGGTCCACATGCGCATCGCCTCGCCGCCGACGCGCCATTCCTGCTTCTACGGCGTCGACACGCCGGAGCGTGCCAAGCTGCTTGCGGCCAAGCTGGACCTGGGCGGCATGACCGACTTCATCCATGCCGACAGCCTGTCCTTCGTGTCGATCGAAGGGCTGTACAAGGCGTTGAACGCCTCGCGCGGCGACAAACCCAGCTATTGCGACGCCTGCTTCACCGGCGACTATCCGACGACGCTGACCGACCATGACGAAACCGCGTCGGTCGACCAGTTCGCGATGCTGGCCGAGCGGGTCGCCTGATGGCGGGTGCGCTCGACGGCAAGCTGGCGCTGGTCACGGGTGCCAGCCGGGGCATCGGCGCGGCGACCGCCATCGCACTGGGCGCGGCGGGCGCGCATGTCGTCCTGACCGCGCGCACCCCCAAGGGATTGGAAGAGGTCGAGGAGACGATCTTCAACGCCGGGGGGTCGGCCACCATCGCGCCGCTCGACCTGGCCGAAAATGAGGCGATCGGGCGGCTTGCGACGGCGATCGGCGAGCGCTGGAAGGCGCTCGACGTGCTGGTCCTGAACGCCGGGATGCTGGGTTCGCTGGCCGCCGTGCCCGCGATCGACGCCAAGGAATTTGCGCGCGTCCTGACCCTGAACGTCAGCGCGCAGGCGGCGATGATCGCGGCCTTCGACCCGCTGCTGCGCCGTTCGAAGGCTGCGCGGGTGATCGGCGTCACCTCCTCGGTCGGTCGCAAGCCGCGAGCTTATTGGGGGGCTTACGGCGCGTCCAAGGCGGCCTTCGAGACGCTGCTCGGCGCTTATGGTGACGAGACGTCCGAGATCAGCGCGATCCGTACCGCCATCGTCGACCCCGGCGCGACGCGGACGCAGATGCGGGCCAAGGCCTATCCGGGGGAAGACCCGGCTTCGGTGAAGGCGCCTGAGGTGGTGGCGGAACGGATCCTGGCGCTGGCGATCGAAGGGTTCGAGCCGGGGCATTTCGAGCGGGTGGGTCTGTAAACGGCTCTTTGGCTGGCGGCTGGGCGTGGGCTTCGACTTCGCTCAGCCTGAACGGCGTTTTGGGGGTAGCCTTTTCCAACTTCCGTTCAGCCTGAGCGAAGTCGAAGGCCAAGGGATACCCTCACCGCCCAATCCTACCGCAACGTCGCGATGATCCCCGCCATCTCGAACACCGTCCCTTGCGCATCGAGTGACAGCCCGCGCGCCGCCCCCGCAAGGTCCTGCGAAGCGGCATAGGCATCGAGCGCCACCTTCAACCCCGGCCCCGAACGCCCCCGCGCACGGCCCGCGATAAAGGCAGGGACGCGATCCAGAAACGCCTCATACCGCGCCTGCGAGGCCTTGCCCGCCAGCGACTTGGCCAGCTTCACCCGCTCGGCATTGCCGGGATCGCCCGTCTCCGCGATCCGCGCGATCGCGCTGTCCAGCCCGGCGATGTTGAGCCCGGCAAACCGCAGTGCCCGGCCCGGCGCACCGTCCGCCACCGCGACCAGCGAGGTGATCTCGCCCTCATCCGCTTCGGGCAGCTGCTGGCGCAGCACGCGCGCGACATCGGCGTCGGACAGCCGCTCGAACCGCAACAACCGGCAGCGCGAACGGATCGTCGGCAACAACCGTCCTGGCGCATGGCTGACCAGCAGGAAGACCGTGCCCGCTGGCGGCTCTTCCAGATTCTTCAGCAGCGCATTGGCCCCGCCGCGCTCCAGATCGTCGATCGCGTCGATCAGGACGACCCGCGCCGGACCCATGGCGGGCGCGGTCGCGAACATCGGTTGCAGCGTGCGGACCTGCGCGATGGTGATCGACCGCGCAAGGTCCTGATCCGGTTTCTCGGCATCCTTGGGCAGCCGCGCCATGACCCGGAAATCGGGATGCGACCCCGCCGCCATCAGCCTGGCGGTCGGATGATCCTCCGGCACGACAAGCCCGGGCGGCAAGGCCCCCGCCCCGCTCGCCCGCGCCAGCAGCCGCGTGGCCGCCGCGCGCGCGAAACTGGCCTTGCCCACGCCCTCCGGCCCGGCGATCAGCCAGGCATGGTGCAGCTTGGCTCCGCCCAGCGCGGCGGCAAAGGCGGCCTGTGCTGCATCATTGCCGACCGGCAGCATGGTCAGGCGATCAACCGAAGAACGAGGTCAGCCCGGCCCAGGCGCGACCGAAAAAGCCCGCTTCGTTGACATCCTTGTCCGCGACCAGCGGCAGGCGCTGGGCGGGCATGTCGGGCAAGGTGACGACCAGATCGGCGATATGCTGGCCTGCCTTGATCGGCGCCTTGATCGGCCCCTGATAGACGACCTTGCCGCTGATCGCGGGGTCCAGTCCGGCGGGCAGCGTCACGGTCAGCTGGCGCGGCGCGACCAGGCCGACCTTGCTCGAAGATCCCATCTGGACCTCGGCATCGGCGACCTTCTTGCCCTTGGCGACGACCGGCTTGGCCTGCCACGCGCGGAAGCCCCAGTTCATGAACTTGACCGACTCCTCGGCACGCGCGTTGGAGCTGTTCAGGCCCGCCATCACCATCACCAGACGGCGACCATTCTGCTCGGCCGATCCGGTGAAGCCGTAACCCGCCTCTTCGGTATGGCCCGTCTTCAGGCCATCGGCACCCGCGACGCGGCCCAGCAGGGGGTCGCGGTTCGCCTGGGTGATCGCGTTGCCGCCCATGGTCTTGCCCCAGGAGAAATCGCGGCGCGAATAGAATTGCTTGTAGAGCTGCGGGAAGTCCTGGATCGTGTGCTCGGCCAGGTCGGCCAGGTCGCGCGCGGTGACATAGGTCACGCCGCCGTCCGGCCAGCCGTTCGACGTACCGAAATGGCTGTTGTTCAGGCCGATCTGCTTGGCGGTGCGGTTCATCCGCTCGGTGAAATTCTGCTCGGTGCCCGCGATATGCTCGGCCAGCACGACGCACGCGTCGTTGCCCGACAGGGTGACGATGCCGTAGAGGAGGTTGGCGACGCTGACCTGCTCGTTCGGCGACAGGAACATGGTCGAACCGGCCTGCGGCCCGTGCCACTTCTTCCACGTCTCCGGCTGCACCGTGACCATGTCGGTCAGCTTCAGCTGGCCCTTCTTGACCAGGTCGAAGGCGACATAGACCGTCATCATCTTCGCCATCGAGGCGGGCGGCATCCGGCGATCGGCATCGCGCTGGAACAGGATCGCGCCCGAGGACAGGTCCTTCATGAAGGCGACCGGCGCGGGCGTGTCGAACCGCGGCGCGGCGGCAACCGAGGGGGTGACCATCGCGACCAGGGCGAGCGGGGCGGCAAAAGATGCGTACAGGGTCTTCATGGGTGTTCCGTGACCAAAGGGAGCCGACAGGTCAATCCTGATGCAGGATGCGGGCGTCGTCATAACCCGCCTCGGCCGCCGCGTCACGCAGCGCTTTGGCGGAATCGGCATTCAGTCCGGCGCGCTCCACCCGCCAGACGCGACCGGCCGGGATCGCGCGGGCGGTGAAGCGCAGGGCGAGCGCCTGGGCGCGCGCATGGCTGGAAAAACTGGCGATCTGGACACGGTAGCGGGCCTGGGGATCGAGCGCGATCGGGCGCGCGACCGGCGGAACGGCACTCGCCCCCGCCAGGATCAGGCCCGGCCGGTCGCCGCCCGGCGACAGCGCGCGCACCCGGATATGCGCGACGGCGCGCCGGTTCGTACCCAGCAGCTTGGCCGCGCCCAGCGACAGATCCGCCACCCGGTCGGCCCGCCCCGGCCCGCGATCCCCGACGCGCGCGACGATCGCCCGCCCGGTATCGACATCCGTCACCTCGACCATCGATTCGAGCGGCAAAGTGCGGTGCGCGATCATCACGTCATCGGGATCGAAGCGCTTGCCCGTCGCGGTGCGCCGCCCGGCCAGCTCATGCCCGTACCAGCTCGCCTGGCCGGTGGCGTCATATTTGCCGTAGCGCACCGGCGGCGCGTCCTCGGCGGGGGCAGCCGTGACCGGCGTGGCGAATGCCAGCGCCAGCAGCGCGATCGCCTCAGCCCGCAATCGCATCGGCCAGCAACCCCACCGAGAGCGCGTAGAAGTTCGAGCAATTGTAATCCAGGATGACCCGGTAATTGCCGGTCAGCAGATAGGCCGTTGCCCCCTGCCCGTCCGGCTCCATCAGCGTCGCCAGCACCTGGTCATTGGGCCAGGCCGCACCCTGCGGCACGATGCCCATCGCGCGCCACTCGGCGATCGTCCGCCAGCCGCTATGCCGCTCGAACACGCGCGGGCAGCGCGGGCTGACCAGCCGGTTGCGCACCATCGAACGGTCGAACCCGGCGGGCACGGTCACCGCAAAGCCCCAGGGTTGCCCTGCGCGCCACCCGGCATTGACGAAATAATTGCCGATCGAGGCCAGCGTATCCGCCTCGCTGTTCCAGATATCGGCGCGCCCGTCGCCATCGCCGTCCCGCGCGAGCCGCAGATAGATGGAGGGCAGGAATTGCGGATTGCCGGTCGCTCCGGCCCAGCTGCCCTTCAGCTGGTCGCGGGTCACGCCGCGGTCCATCATCTTCAGCGCGGCGATGAACTCGCCCTCGAACAGAGGCCGCCGCCGTCCCTCATAGGCCAGGCTCGCCAGCGAGCGGAGCAGGTCGAAATTGCCGGTATAGGCGCCGTAATTCGTCTCATGCCCCCAGATCGCGACCATGATCGATTCCGGCACGCCCGTCTCGCGCTCGATCCGCGACAGGCGCGGGCGCTGCGCCAGATATTTGGTCCGCCCCCGCCCGATGCGCGCGGCATCGACATGCGCCGCCTTATAGGGGGCAAAGGGGCTGAACCCGCTATTGGCCGGGCCGCCCGGCTGGCGCCGGTCCAGCTCGATCACCCGCGAATTCAGCGTCAGCGTCGGCAGCACGGAGTCCAGGGTCGCGCGGCTGACTCCTTGCGCCATCGCGGTGCCGCGCAACTGTTGCAGATAGGTCTGAAACCCGGCCTCGTCCTGCGCGCAGGCGGGTGCCGCGCTGACCGAAGCCGCAAAGATCGACACGATGGCGAGGCGCTTCAGGCGCCGGGTAATGTCCCCCCACATGGATGCCTATGTGCCATAGCCGCGCCGAAGCCGGAACCTCGCACCACCGCAAGGCGGGCACGTCCAGCCGCGCGGCACGCCCTCAAATCGACAGTGGATTCGGCCAGCGGCTTGGCGTAGAGGCCCCTTCCACCGCGACCCCGGAAGAGTGGCCGAGCGGTTTAAGGCACCGGTCTTGAAAACCGGCGATGGTGCAAGCCATCCGTGGGTTCGAATCCCACCTCTTCCGCCATCCGACGCTCGCGTCGATGCGCTTTCGGGCTTGATGAACCCTATCGCCGTTCGCCCGTTAAGAACCCACGCAATTTCAGGTATCTGGCTTTCCGCCATCGCCTGCGACATTGCCGGGAGAATGATCGCATGGCGAAGATGACGCTGCCTGAGCTGGCGAAGAAGATGGCCAGGCTCGATTTCGCGATGCTCGCGACGCAGAGTGCGTCCGGGGCGATGACGGCGCGGCCGATGAGCAACAATGGCGATATCGATTATGACGGCGACAGCTATTTCTTTGCCTATGCCCAGTCGCGCAAGGTCGCCGAGATCCAGGCCCAGCCGCTGGTGACGCTCAGCTATACCGGGGCGGTCGGGATGCTGGGTGGCCCGCCCCTGTTCGTCGCGATCGAGGGGCGCGCCGCGCTGATCCAGGACCGTGCGCAGTTCGCGGCGCACTGGACCAAGGATCTGGACCATTATTTCCCCGATGGCATCGACACGCCGGGCGTGGTGATGATCCGGGTCCATGCCGAGCGCATCCGCTATTGGAACGGCGAGGACGAGGGCGAGATCGCCGCCTGAACCCTTCCCTTGTCTTTCGTGAAGGACATCGACATGAGCGATTACGAAACCTCGCGACGCGGCGTCCTGGGCGGGGCGGCGTTGGGGTTGGCGGCAACGGCCGCGCCGGGCACGGCGATGGCGCAGGCGGGTGGCGACGGCGTGCCCAGCCTGCGCGATCCGCGCTCGGCCTATACCCGCACGCCCTTCCCCGAGCAGCGCCAGCCTTGGCCCGCGCTCGCCAGCAAGATGACGCCGCGCCCCGATCATGGCGAGACCAGCTATCGCGGATCGGGCAAGCTGACGGGTCGCAAGGCACTGCTGACCGGCGGGGACAGCGGCATCGGGCGCGCCGCCGCCATCGCCTTTGCGCGTGAAGGGGCCGATGTCGCGATCAACTACCACCCCAGCGAGGAACCCGATGCGCGCGAGGTCGCCGACCTGATCCGTCAGGCGGGGCGCAAGGCGGTGCTGCTGCCCGCCGACATCCGCACGCAAAAGGCCTGCGAGGAGGTGGTGCGCAAGGCGATCGCGCAGCTCGGCGGGCTGGACCTGCTGGTCAACAATGCCGCCTATCAACAGTCCAAGGCGGACATCATGGAGATCAGCGATGAACAGTTCGTCCGCACCTATGAGACGAACGTCTATCACGTCTTCCGCTTTTCCAAGGCGGCGATCCCGTCGATGCCGCCGGGATCGGTCATCATCAACACCATCTCGCAGAACAGCTATGATCCGGGCGAGGACCTGATCGACTATGCATCGACCAAGGCGGCGATCCAGAATTTGACCCGCGGCATGGCCAAGCAGTTGGCGAAGAAGGGTATCCGCGTCAACGCGGTGTCGCCCGGCCCGATCTGGACCCCGCTTCAGGTCGCGGGCGGGCAGTTGCCGGGCAAGATGCACGAGTTCGGCCAGGACACCTCGCTCGGCCGCGCAGGGCAGCCCGCCGAACTGGCCTCGCTCTATGTCGCTCTGGCGAGCGGCGAGGCGACCTTCTCCACCGGCACCGCCGTCGGCGCGCATGGCGGCAAGGGCTTTCCATAAGCAGGGATCATGACGCGAAGTTCATGTTATGATCCTTGACTTGGGGGCGGTGAAGGGTGCTCCATCGGGCATAAACTCCCGATTGCAGGATCATCATGAAGCGCTTTGCTTTTGCCGTCGCCCTCCTCGCCTCCTCCGCCGCCATTGCCCAGACGGGTCTGTTGCCTGGCGTCGACAAGGCGCTGATCGACCCCAGCGTCAAACCCGGCGACAATTTCAACGACTATGCCAATGGGACGTGGATCAAGACCGCGCAGATTCCGGCGGATCGCTCCTCGATCGGCGTCGGGCTAGACGTGTCGCTGCGGGCCGAGGCGCGCACCGCCGCGATCATCAAGGGCGCTGCATCGGCCAAGGGCGCGCCCGGCAGCGATGAGCAGCGGATCGCCGATTATTATACCGCCTATACCGACACGGCCGGGATCGAGGCGCGCGGGCTGAAGCCGATCCAGAGCGACCTCGCCGCCATTGCCGCGATCAAGGACAAAAGCGACCTGTCACGCGCGATCGGCGCGGCCATGCGGTCGGACACCGATCCGTTCAACAACAACAATTACGCCAGCACCAACGACCTGTTCGGCCTGTTCGTCAGCCAGGACCTGAACCACCCGACCCGCAACGTGCCCTATCTGATGCAGGGCGGGCTTGGCCTGCCCGACCGCGACTATTATCTGTCGGACAAGCCGGAGATGGCAGAGATCCGCACCGCCTACCGCGCCTATCTGACCCAGTTGATGACGCTGGCCGGGCTGTCCGATCCGCAAGGAAGGGCCGACCGGGTCTTCGCGCTGGAGATGAAGATCGCCGCCGCGCAGACCGACATCATCGCCAGCCAGGACGCGCACAAGGGGGACAATCCCTGGACCCGCGCCGATTTCGACGCCAAGGCGCCGGGCATCGACTGGAACGCCTTCTGGACCGCATCGGGCGTACCCGCCAGCCAGCGCGACTTCATCGCATGGCAGCCCGACGCGATCACCAAGCTGTCGGCGCTGGTCGCCAGCGAGCCGCTGCAGAGCTGGCAGGACTGGCTGGCCTTCCACAGCATCAACCAGGTGACCAGTTCGCTGCCCAAGGCGATCGACGATGCGTCGTTCGGCTTTTACGGCCGTACGCTGAACGGCACGCCCGCGCAGCAGCCGCGCGAGAAGCGGGGTATCTCCGCCGTCAACGGCGCGCTGGGCGAGGCGGTCGGCAAGATCTACGCCGCACGCTATTTCCCGGCCTCGTCCAAGACCGAAATCCAGAAGATGGTGAAGAACATCGTCGCCGCCTTCGACCGGCGGATCGCCGCGCTCGACTGGATGGCCCCCGCGACCAAGAAGGAAGCGCGCGCCAAGCTGGCGGTGCTGAAGGTCGGCGTCGGCTATCCCGACCATTGGTGGAATTATCCGAAGTTCGAGGTTCGCGCCGACGACCCCGTCGGCAACGCCCAGCGCGCCAAATTGTCCCTCTATCGCTATCACCTGACCAAGCTGGGCAAGCCGGTCGATCGCGGCGAATGGTGGATGACGCCGCAGACGGTGAACGCGGTCAACCTGCCGCTCCAGAACGCGCTGAACTTCCCCGCCGCGATCCTGGAAAGCCCCTATTTCGACCCGAAGTTCGACGCGGCGGCCAATTACGGCGCGATCGGATCGGTGATCGGGCATGAGATCAGCCACAGCTTCGACAATCTGGGGTCCGATTTCGACTCCACCGGCCGCCTGCACAATTGGTGGACGCCGTCTGACCTCAAGCGCTTCGAGGGAGCCGGTCAGGCGCTGGTCGCGCAGTACAGCGCCTATGAGGCATTGCCGGGCCTTCACCTGAACGGCGAGCAGGAACTGGGCGAGAATATCGCCGACGTCGCCGGGCTGACCGCCTCTTATGAGGCGTACAAGGCCTCACTGGGCGGCAAGCCCGCGCCCGTGATCGACGGGCTGACCGGCGACCAGCGCTTCTTCCTGGCCTTTGCGCAGAGCTGGCGGACCAAGATGCGCGAAAAGGCGCTGCGGGCGCGGATCGCCACCGATGTCCACGCCCCCGCCCCGTGGCGCGTGCTGACCGTGCGCAACCTCGACGCCTGGTACGGCCCGTTCAAGGTGCAGCCGGGCCAGAAGCTGTACCTGACCCCGGAACAGCGCGTCCACGTCTGGTAAGTCTTTTCTCATGCTCCCCTCTCCCCTGGACAGGGGAGAGGGTTAGCGGAGCTTGCCAGCCTGCTGGCTAGCGCAGCTTGGGCGAGGGGTCGAGCGAGCCGGAGGCTCGCGCGCTCGGCTAGCGAGCGCAGCACCCCTCACCCAGCTCCGACTAAGCCTTTGCTTTCGCAAAGACCAAGTCTGCGCAACCCTCTCCCCTCAGAGAGGGGCGAAGGAACATAAATGACGAACATCGTTCGAATGGGCGGCATTCGATCATCGCGTTGGCCAACCATCCGTCACCACCAAGCCAACCTTATCGCCCCCCAAGGAAGCCTTGCGCCCCAATTCCCAGCATCGGTGTAGAGATACGAGCAACAAGTCTCATCTTGATAAGAATAGGGGGAATGATCCTATGCGCACCGCGCGATCCATGCTGCTTGGCGGCACCATGTTGCTGAGCCCGCTGCTGGCGGCACCCGCCCTGGCCCAGAGCACGACCGAGCCGACCGCCCAGACCGAGGCCGAACCCGCCGCGGCCCCGGCGCAGAACGACATCGTCGTCACCGGCACCCGGGCGCAGGGGCGCAGCCGCCTCGACTCCGTGTCGCCGGTCGACGTGCTGAGCGGCAACGCCCTGCGCGCGCAGGGAACGACCGAGCTGGCCCAGGCGCTGTCAAGCGTCGCCCCCTCGATCGACTTCCCGCGTCAGGCGGCGGTGGACGGCACCGATGCGATCCGCCCCGCCACGTTGCGCGGCCTGTCGCCCGACCAGACGCTGGTGCTCATCAACGGCACGCGCGCGCATACCTCCGCGTTGCTCAACATCAACGGCTCGATCGGACGCGGTGCGGCAGCGGTCGACCTGAACACCATCCCCACCGTCGCGCTCGACCGGGTAGAAGTGCTACGCGACGGCGCGTCGGCGCAATATGGTTCGGACGCGATTGCGGGCGTGGTCAATCTGCGACTGCGCGAGGCACGTTCGGGCGGCGGGGCGAACGTGACCTTCGGCACCTTCGCCACCCAATATGACGCCGCGCGCACCTCGCGCTCGGTCCGCGACGGCGAGTCCGTGACGATCAGCGGCTGGAAGGGCTTCGGCCTGGGCAGCGACGGCTTCCTCACCCTGTCGGGCGAATATGTCGCGCGCCAGCCGACCAACCGCGCCGATATCGACCCGCGCGGCCCCGCGCCCTTGCGCATCCGCGCCCGTTTCGGCGATCCGCAGATCGAGCAGGGCACGGTATATCTCAACGCCGCGCTGCCGCTCGCCGACAGCGGCTGGACCGCCTACGCCAATGGTGGTTTCCAGCAGCGCAGCAGCGAAAGCGCGGCCTTTCCGCGTGTCGCGGGCGCGAACAACGTAAATGCCGAGGCGGTACGGGGCCTGTATCCCGACGGCTTCCTGCCGCTAATCGGCACCACTTCGCGCGACTATAACGCGACCGGCGGCGTGCGCGGGACGATCGGCGACTGGAATGCCGACCTGACCGTCAGCTATGGCCGCAACACGATCGACTTCGCGACGCTGAATTCGGCCAATTCGACCTATGGCAATGCGACGCTGCGCAACTTCGACGATGGTCGCCTCACCTATGACCAGTTCGTCACCGGGCTGGACCTGTCGCGCGAATATACGCTGGGCGCGGCGGTCTTCAATGTCGCGGCGGGGGCCGAATATCGGCGCGAAGGCTTCAAGATCGATGCGGGCCAGCCCGAAAGCTACAACCGCGCGCCCGGCGCGGCGGCCAACCTGGCCTCGGGCGCGCAGGGCTTTGTCGGCTTCCGGCCCGAAAACCAGGTCGATGCGCATCGCAGCAACGGCAGCCTGTACCTGGATGTCGAGGCCAAGCTGTGGGATCGCCTGACCCTGGGCGCGGCGGTGCGGGGCGAGAGCTATTCGGACTTCGGCGAGACGGCGACCGCCAAATTCTCGGCCCGGTATGACGTGGCCCCGTGGCTGGCCTTCCGTGGCACGCTGTCGACCGGCTTCCGCGCGCCGTCGCTGCAACAGCAATATTATACCTCGACCCAGACGCTGGTAACGAACGGCACCATCCTGGAAACTGGCCTCTATCCGGTCGACAGCCCCCTTGCCCGCAGACTGGGCGCGCTGCCACTGGAGCCGGAGAAGTCGCGCAACTATTCGCTGGGCACGGTCGTGCGCTTCGGCGGGTTCAGTCTGACCGTCGACGGCTATCGCATCCGCATCCGCAACCAGATCGTGCTGTCGGAGAATATCCAGTCCTCAGCCAGCACCCAGGTTGGCGACCTGCTGTCCCCCTTCGGGGTGCAGGCCGCGCGCTTCTTCATCAACGGCGTCCAGACCACGACCAAGGGCCTCGACATCGTCGCGGCCTATAACTGGCGCAGCGAGACGCTCGGCAATTTCAACCTGAGCGCGGCGGCGAACGTCAACGACCTGTCGGTCGATCGCGTGCCGACCTCGACCGCGGCGCTGAACCCCGCGCCCAGCCTGTTCGGCCGCAATCGCATCCTGACCATCGAGCAGGGCACGCCGCGCACCAAGATCGTCGGCTCGGTCGACTGGACCCGGCAGGCGGTCGGCGCGATGCTTCGCGCGGTGCATTATGGCGATGTGCTGCAACCCGGATCGGTCGTCGCCAACGACCTCTATACGGGTGCGCGCACCATCGTCGATCTCGAGGGGCGCTATCGCTTCAACGACAATGTGTCGTTCGCCCTGGGCGCATCGAACCTGTTCGACGTCTATCCCCGCACGACGCCCGCCGCGCTCAACAACAATGGCGTGACGGCATTCCCCTATTACTCGCCCTTCGGCTTCAACGGGCGGCAGCTGTACGGCCGGTTGAACCTGACCTGGTAAGGCCCGCCAATTCCTCCCCATCGTCAGATGGGGAGGGGGACCGCGATTGAAGAGCGTGGTGGAGGGGCACGGGCACCGGCCCCTCCACCACCGCTGCGCGGCGGTCCCCCTTCCCAAGCGAGCTTGGGGAGGAATGGTTTAGCGGGTAAGCTGCGTCTGGAACGCCTGCATCGTGCAGAGCCCCACTATACCCCGCGCCTTGCAGCCCGCGATCGGCAGCACCGTCACGTAAGGCGCCTCCACCGCCGGATCGGCCAGCTTGCGAAACTGTTCGATAGTCTGCGACCGATACAGCGCGCGGACATAGGCCTGCCCCCGCGCATCGACCAAGCGCTCCAGCACGATGGCCCCGCCCGGCGCGGGATCGTCCGCGGCCAGCCCAGGCACCTTCCAATGCAGGTCGAGCAATCCACCCAGGCTCGCGATATTGGTGTCGTGACCCGAGATCATGGTCACGACCGGCCCCTTGCCCCGCGCCAGCCCCTGAACCACCAGCGGCGCGATCCCCGCCATATTCGCCTTGGCGACATAGCGCGGCCGGGCGAGAAGACGGAACTCCTCCGCATGGAACACGCCCAGCCGCTCGATATCGGCGGGAGTCGCACGCCCCCAGCCCACCTCAGCCATCGGCTTGCCTTCGGCATATTCGAGCAGCAGGATTTGCGCCGCCGTCGACGCCCGGTCGACCGCGCCCGTCAGCTTGGGCCGCTTGCCGGGTTTGGCCGGGGCCAGTCCGGTCGGCTTCTGCCGCACGCCGCAGTTCAGCGAAGCGGGCGCGCAGAGGATCGCGTCCAGCCGCGCCAGTTCGGGCGCCAGCCGCGTGTCGAGCGCCGCCAACCCCGCCTCGCCCCCTGCCCCCGCCAGCACCGCCGCCCGCGCCTTTGCCGCATCGAACGCCACCGCCCGCTCGTCGATCGGCGAGAAGATCGGGTCGGCCACGTCCTGCGGCTTGTGATCGATCGCGACGGTACAGCCGGGCGCGAGCGCGGCGGCATAGGCCTCGGCGGTGCGGATCGTGCGTTCGTCGCTATCGGCGACGATGCGGATTTGGGCGCAACCCGATCGCGGCAGCAGGCCCGCCGCCGTCCAGACGCGCCGGTCATAGCTTCCCAGCCGCTCGACGCCCGCGCGCCCGTGCGGGGTCAGATAGCCCGGCGCGACCGGCCAATTCGGCCACGGCTGGTTCGCGGTGCCCTCGGGCATCGGCGGCGACTTGGTCGGCGGGCGGACACCGTGCCGCATGAGCAGCACGACCCGGTCGAGCTTCAGCCCCTGCGGCACGGCAGGCTCCTGCGCCGAGGCCGTACCCGCCAGCAACAGGCCCCATGCCGAAGCCCCCACCAGTCGCGCGAAAATCGTCATGAACCGCCTGCCCCTTTTGCTTTCCCGACCGGCGGTAAGGCGGCGGAGAGACAGGAAAGCGACACGGGCATGAACATTATGTTACAACTGCAAGGCGGCCGCATCCCCGTTTGACCTGTGCCTCCGCGCCGGTCATCCTACCGCAATGACCAGCTTTTTCTCCCGTCGCGAAACCCTGGCCGGGATCACCGCCCTCTCCGCCACCGCCTCCTTAAGCGCCGCCGCCCCCGCCCGCGATGCGGGCGCGCTGCTTGATCGGCTGGCGTGGCAGTTGCTCGAACTCGTGCCCGAGCGGGCGACGACGCTGGGCGTGGATACCGGCCCCCATGCCGATCTGCGGCGCAGGCTGGAGGATCGCTCGCCCGCCGGTATCGCGGCGCGGCAGCGTTTCCTGGCCGATGGCCTGAAGCAGGTGGCGCGGGTGCCGCGAACCGGGCTCGATTCCTCCACGCTGACCAGCCTTGCGGTAGTCGAAAGCGCCTTCCAGACCGCGCTGGACGGCATGGCGCTGCCCTACGGCGTCGCGACGATCGGCGACTGGCGCAACACGCCCTATGCCGTCATCCAGAATGTCGGCGCGTGGCTGGACGTGCCGCAGATGCTCGACGGCGACCAGCCGGTCCGCGACCAGGCAGATGCGGAGGCCTATCTCGCCCGCCTCGCCGCCATGCCCGCGCAACTGGAGGGGGAGACGGTACGAATCCGTCAGGCGCGCGAACAGGGGCTGGTGCCGCCGTCCTTCCTGCTCGACAAGACGATCAAGGGCATGACCGGCACCATCGCCGAGGCGGCGAAGGCCGACGGCCCGCTGATCGGCCCGCTTGCCCGCAAGACGACCGCGATCCCCGGCGACTGGACCAACCGCGCCACCCGGATCGTCCGCTCGGCGATCGTGCCCGCGCTGGAGCGGCAGCTGGCCGAGCTACAGGCACAGCGCGGCGTGGCGATCACGGCGCCCGGCATGAATGTCCGCCCGCACGGGCCGGAATGGTATGCCTGGGGCCTTCGCGCCGGGACCACCACACGGCGCAGCGCAGCCGAGCTGCATGCCATGGGCAAGGCCCGGCTCGCCGATCTCCAGGCGCAGATGGACATCATCCTGCGCAGTGAAGGGCTGACCCAGGGCAGCGTCGCCGAGCGCGCCATCGCCTACCAGAAGCGCACCGGCATCGGCTTTCCCGATGGCGACGAAGGGCGGCGGCAGATCGTGGCCTATATGCAGGGCCGGATCGACGCGATCCGCCCGCGCCTGCCCGATGCGTTCCGTCGGCTGGCGCGCGGGAATCTGGAAATCCGGCGGATGCCGCTGGCGCAGGAGCCGGGCGCACCTGCGGCCTATGGCGGCCCCGGCACCATCGACGGCAGCGTGCCGGGCAAGGTCTGGGTGAACCTGGGCGATCCGTCGATCCACAACCGCGTGACCATCCCCGACCTCGTCTATCATGAGGGGATACCCGGCCATGTCTGGCAGGGCGAATATGCGCAGAAGCTGCCGCTGATCCGGTCGATCCTGGCGTTCAACGCCTATTCGGAAGGCTGGGCGCTCTATTCCGAACAGCTCGCCGATGAATTGGGCATGTATCAGGACGATCCCGCCGGGCGGCTGGGCTATCTGATGGGCCTCGCCTGGCGCGCGGTGCGACTGATCGTCGATACCGGCATCCACGCGATCGGCTGGTCGCGCGACAAGGCGCTGGCCGAGTTCGTCGCCGCCACCGGCCTGCCGCGCAGCAATGCCGAGAGCGAGGTGGACCGCTATTGCTCCTGGCCGGGTCAGGCCTGCGGCTATGAGGTCGGCCGGGCCGAGATCGTGTCGCAGCGCACCCGTGCGCAAAGGGCGCTCGGGGCGCGATATGATCTGCGCGATTTCGACCAGGCCGTGGTCGATGGCGGTAACGTGCCGCTGAATGTGCTGGCGGAGAATGTGACCCGCTATATCGATGGAGCGCGCTGAGGCCGCTCATTCCTCCCCTGCAAGGGGAGGTGGCAGGCCGAAGGCCTGACGGAGGGGTGTCCCGCTATCGAGAAGGGTGACACCCCTCCACCATCCTGCGGATGGTCCCCCCATCTTACAGGGGAGGAATGAAACAAGTGCGGTCAGTCCTCGCCGAACAAGGCCCGCTGCGCCTTGTCCATCTCCTCGGCATAGCGGCGGCGGACATAGGGTTCGGACAGCAGGCCCAGCACCGTCCGGTCCGGGCCGACGACCGCCATTTCGTCGGCCCCCGCCGCGTCGAGCGCGCGCATGACCGCCTTCACATCCGCCTCGGGCGCCAGCGCATGGTCGCGGTGGATGGCGAGCGTCGCGACCGGCTCGGCCGGGTCCAGCCCGTCGACATAGGCGCGCGCGGTCTGGACGATCCCGGCATAATGGTCCTGTTCATCAACCAGCACGACGCGGCTGGTCGACCCCAGCGGAAAGGCGCGGCGAAACTCGGCGATGGTCCATGCCGAGGGCGTCGCGCGCTCGACCCGGCGCATCATGCGGCCCGCCGTCAGGGTCCGCATCCAGCCGATATCGCGGGCGCTCTTGATCGTCTCGCCGCGCAGATGCAGCCGCCAGGTCGAGAAGGAATAGCCGAAGGTCTCGCGCACGATGGTCGTCGTGACCAGCGAGGCCGCGATCGCCGCCCCCGCCAGCGAGAAGTCGTGCGTGGCCTCCAGCACCAGCATCGCCATGGTCATCGGCCCGCCGACCACCGCCACCGCGAAGGCCGCCATGCCGACCAGCGCGGCATTTTGCGGATCGACGACCGGCGCTCCCGCCACCCACCCGATCAGGTCGGCATAGATATGGCCGAGCAGGCTGCCGAGGAACAGCGACGCGAAGAACAGGCCGCCGCGAAAACCGAAACCCAGCGATACGATCGACGCCGCACTCTTCATGATGAAGATGGCGGCGAGGAAGCTGAGCGGCAGGCCATATTCCAGGTCGAGATGCAGCGCCCCATGCCCCGCCGACAGCACCTGCGGCGTCAGCCAGGCAAGCGGGATCAGCAGGACGCCCCCCAAGACCGGCCGCCACGCCGCCGGGATGGGCAGGCGACGGGTCAGCATCTCCATTTCGGCGACGGCGTGCATCAGCGCGATGCCCAACGCCGCCGCCACGGCCCCCAGCCCGGCATAAATGAGGTAATGATGGGTCAACACCGCCTCGCCCGCCACCGCATTGACGAGGTAGGGCTGTGCCCCCAGCATCTGCGCGACCAGCACGCCGGTCAGCGCGGCGGCGGCGACCGGCGCGATGGCGGCAGGCGTATAGGCGCCGATGACGATCTCGAAGGCATAGAAGGCCCCGGCCAGCGGCGCGCCGAACGCCCCCGCGATCGCCGCCCCCGTCCCCGCCCCGACCAGCACGCGCAAGTCGCCGCGCCGCAGCCGCAACCAGCTGCCGGTGATCGACGCCAACCCCGCACCCAATTGCGCATAGGCCGCCTCCAGCCCGACCGATGCGCCGAAGCCGTTCGAGATGATCGTCTGGCCCGAAATGACCAGACTGTCCGACCAGGACATGCGCCCGCCATGCAGCGCATTGGCCTCCACCGCGTCGACCAGCCGCCGCTTGCGCGCACCCGTGACCCGCGAGAACAGGACCAGCACCAATCCCCCCAGCGGCAGGGCGAGCAGCCCCCAGGCCGGGATGATCGTGCTGGCGCTCAAGCGCTGATCCACCTCCAGCGTGAACAGCAGCCGCTGCAATCCCCGCGCAATCGCCCCTTGCGCCACGCTGAGCAGCCCCGCCGCCGCACCGATCGCGATGGCGAGCAGAACGAGGCTGGCTTCGCTGGATCGGACCCGGTGGCGGAACCAGGATGGCGAGAGTCGGGGGAAGGACATGGCGTTCGCTATGTCGCGAAACCGGCGGGCCTGCCAGCGTCGTCAATCGTCATCGGTCCGAACGGCATGACGGGCAACTCGGGCAGAAGGCCAACCGACCTTTTCCAAACCTAGACTCGACGGATCAGCAGGCTGCCACGAGATCGGGCAAGGCAGCGGCCAGCCGGTCGACCTCTGCCATCGACGTGAACAGCGCGGGCGTGACGCGGATGCACACTCCCCCGGCCGGTCCGGTGCGACGGACGGTGAAAATGCGATGCCGGTCGAGCAGCAACTGCGCTGGCGTATCGAACTGGGTCCGACCCCGCTCACGGGTGCCGGTGACGATCACGTCGCTGTCCGCGCCCGTATCCGGCACGGGCTGCGCTCAGGCGGCGAAGGTGCGACTGTCGGCAGGCCGTGGCAGCGGCGTTACGTGCCCGCGGCGGTCTGATGACGGCATTTTGCGCACACGATATCGCGTCCATGCGGTAATGGTCGCCACCAGCGATATTCGGGGCGGACGACCGACCATCATGAGCGACGCAAAAGCCTATCCCCTGATGAAGGACATTCTGGGCAGCGAGGCGGTGACGATCATCGCCGATGCGGGTGCGGCGGCGTCGCCCGTCTTCAACCGCGCGGGCTTTCTCGATGCGGCGCTGGACGGGCTGGAAGGGTTGTCGATCATGGAGCGGGTGCGCCATCTCGCCGACGCGCTCCATGGGGCCTTGCCGACCGACTATGCGACCGCGCTCGATATCGTCCGGGCCATCGCGCCGCAGCTGACCCACAGCTTCCAGGCCATGGCCGTCACCGAGTTCGTCGCCAGACAGGGCTTGGACCATTTCGATCGGTCGCTGGCGGCGCTGGCCGACCTGACCCGGTTCGGCTCGGCGGAGTTCGCCATCCGCCCATTCCTCGCCGCCGACCCCGAGCGGACGCTGGCGCAGATGCTGCGCTGGACCACCGACCCGAACGAGCATGTCCGTCGCCTCGCCAGCGAGGGCAGCCGCCCGCGCCTGCCCTGGGCGTCACGCGTTCCGGCGCTGCGGGGCGATCCGACGCTGGCCGCCCCGATCCTGGAGGCGTTGCGGAACGATCCCAGCCTCTATGTCCGCAAGTCGGTCGCCAACCATCTGAACGATATCGGCAAGGATCGTGCGGACTGGCTGGTCGATCATCTGGAAGGCTGGGACCGGGATACGCCGCATACCGGCTGGATCATCCGCCATGGCTTGCGCACGCTGATCAAAAAGGGCGATCCGCGCGCGCTGGCGCTGATCGGGGTCGCGCATGGGGCGGCGGTGCGGGTCGATCGTTTCACCGTCGAACCCGCGACCGTCAAGCTGGGCGAGGCTGTCACGCTCGCGGCCGAGCTGTCGTCCCTGACCCGAGCCGACCAGCGCCTCGTCGTCGATTATCGACTCCATTATGCGCGGGGTGCAGGCAAGACGGCGGCCAAAGTCTTCAAGCTCAAGACCTTCGACCTTGCCGGATCGGCCTCGGCCACGCTGGGCATCCGGCAGGTCCTTCGCGATTTCAGCACGCGCCGCCACCATCTTGGTCGCCATGAGGTCGAACTGCTCGTCAACGGCCGGACCATGGCCATTGCGGCGTTCGATCTGATCGGCCCGGCCTGAGTCCCCCCTTCCCCCCCTTGCAGGGGGAGGAATAGAGGGAAATCCAGCCTCAATTCCCTTCCGCGTCGACCGTGAAGACCACCGGCCGCCCGCGCGACATCGGGTCCCAGCCCGCCGCCAGGGCGGAGCGCACGCAACGCGTGATCGTCGGGTCGTCGAGCTGGAGCCGCCCGCGCGGCAAACCCTTGAGCAGCCGCTTCGGGGCGGGGAACTCCATATGCGCCTCGCGCCCGGCGCCCTGTTCGGAAAGCGCGATGGTCATGCCCTTCCAGCCTTCATCATCCGACAGATGGGGTTCGCGCTGGAGGTGCCAGTCATAGGTGACGCCGTCGACGGTCACGCTGCCGGCCTGAATTTGGGTTTTCGACATGGACCGCGCCCTAGCACGTTCGGCGCGCCAAGGCACAGGCCGCCGTCATCAAGACCGCATCCCAGAATTCTCGTCCGATTCCGAAGCTTTAGCAGCTTGATAAGAACTTCAGCCTTTTGATGAGACGTGATTTGGAGGCACAATATCGTGAAACCCTATCTCGCACATATCGGCATCGCGGCACTGGGCTGCGTCCTGATCGCCGATCCCGCCGCCGCGCAGCAGAGCACGCAGTTCCAGGTATCGATGACGATCCAGGCCGAATGCCGCCTGACCTCGGCCAGCGACCTGGCCTTCGGCAATACCGGCGTGATCCAGGCCGCGATCACCTCGACCAGCACGATCGGCGTCCAGTGTACCAACACCACCCCCTATAATATCGGCCTGAATGCCGGGGCGGGCACGGGGGCGACGGTGGCGGCGCGGCGGTTGACCTCGGGCGCGGGGGCCACGGTGGTCTATGAGCTGTTCCGCGATCCCGCCCGGTCGCAGATCTGGGGCAATACCCCGGGCACCGACACGCTGGCCGGGATCGGCAATGGCGCGGTGCAGTCGCTGACGGTCTATGGCCGCGTCCCGGCCCAGACCACCCCGGCGGCGGGCAGCTATACCGACACCGTTCAGGTCACGGTGACATACTGATGATGCCGTCCATGAAGCGGGCGCTTGCGGCGACGGGGGCGATGGTGCTGACGATCCCGGCGATCGGCCATGCCTCGGACATCCGGGTCGCACCGGTCGCCATCGACCCGCTGCCGGGCGCCCGCACGACCTCGCTGACGCTCAGCAATGCCGAGCAGCGGCCGGTGCGTATCCAGGTCCGCGTGATGAAGTGGACGTCGCGCGACGGAGCCGATGTCCTGACCCCCACCAATGACGTGGTCGCCAGCCCGCCCTTCTCCACGCTGGCCCCGCAGCAGCAATATCTGATCCGCGTCGTCCGCACGGCCAAGGCCGCACCGGTCGGCGAGGAAGCGTATCGCGTCCTGATCGACGAAGTGCCCGAACCGACCCGCGCACAGCCGGGCACCGTCAATCTGGTGGTGCGTCAGTCGATCCCCGCCTTCTTCTCCGACATCCCGCGCCGGATGCCCGATGTGGAATGGCGGATCGACCGGTCGGGCGGCGGCGCGGCGCTGGTCGGGCGCAACAAGGGCAACCGGCGCCTGCGCATCGCCGACCTTCAGCTGATCGCGGGCAGCCGGCAGCTTCTCGCCCGGTCGGGACTGGTCGGTTATGTGCTGGCCGGGTCCGACCTTCGCATTCCGCTGAACCCCGGCACCGCCCTGCCCGGCGGCACCGACCTGCGGATGCGGGCCGTTTCCGATGGCGGCCCGATCGAGGTCTCCCTTGCGACCCAACCGCGCCGGTGAGCTGGCCTGGATCATCCTGGCCATGCTGGCCTGCGCGCAGACGGCCGGTGCGCAGGACACCGACAGCCTTCGTGTCGGGGTCGATGTCGACCCCAGCCGCCAGGATCAGGCGCTTCAGCTCGAGGTCTATCTGAACGACAAGCCCACCGGCTATGTCGCGTCGTTCACGCAACGCGCAGACGGCAGTTTCACCGCACCCGTCGCCCAGTTGCGGACGCTGGGGGTCAAGGTCCCGCCGGATGCGGTGGCGGGCGACGTCCCGCTGGAGCGCATTTCCGGGCTGCGCTACCGCTATGAACAGATGCGCCAGATCATGTGGCTGGCCGCGGGGCCGACCGTACAGAACCCGACGTTGATCGACGGCGGGCGCGGCGACCGTTCCGGCCGGACGCCCGACCGGCCACCCTTCGGCGCGGTGCTGGACTATACGCTGTTCGCCAGCGGGGACCGGAGTGCGGTCGGTCCACGCTCTACCGGCGCATCGGGCGCGTTCGGGACGCGCGTGTTCGGTGCGTTCGGCCTGTTCGAGAGCAGCGCGGTCGGCCTGTTGTCGGATGGGCCGCGCTTCACCCGGCTGGTCACGACCTACAGCTATGAGGACCCGGCGCGGCTGGTGACGCTGCGCATGGGCGACACGATCAATGGCGGCCATGCCTGGACCCGCCCGATCCGCATGGCGGGCCTTCAGATCCAGCGGTCTTTCGGCATGCGCCCCGACCTCGTCACCATGCCGGTCCCTCGACTGCTGGGCAGCGCCGCCGCCCCCTCGACGCTCGACCTGTTCATCGACCGGGTCCGCACCCTGTCGGCCGATGTGCCCCAGGGTCCCTATGCCGTCATGCACCCACCGGTCGTGCAGGGCGCGGGCGTCGCCACCGTCGTCGTCCGCGATGCGCTGGGGCGGGAAACCGTGCAGACCGCACCCTTCTATGCCTCGCCCCAATTGCTTGCGGAGGGGCTGACCGATTTCAGCGCCGAGATCGGCTTTGCGCGGCGCAGCTATGCGATCCTGTCGAACGACTATGATCGGCGGTTGGTCGCCTCCGCCTCGGTGCGCCGCGGCATGACCGATCGGCTGACGCTGCAGGGGCATGCCGAACTGGGCGCGGGCCTTGTCCAGCTGGGCGCTGGCGGCGTCGTGACGTTGCGGGACCAGGCCTTGCTGTCGCTCGCCGGGGCGGTCAGCCAGGCGGGGGGCCGCACTGGCGGGCTGGTCGATATCGCCTTCGAGACGCGCCGTTCCGGCTTTTCGGTGCTGATCCGTTCGATGCGGACGATCGGTCGTTATGAGGATCTCGCCTCGCGCACATCGTCCTTCGGCCCGATCCTGGCGGGCGACCGACGGATCTTCGGGGCGCCGCGCGAGGTCGACCAGATTTCCTTGTCGCTGCCCGTCGCCGCGACCTCGGCCTCGGTCGGGGCCAGCCTGGTCAACTCCAGGACGGCGGCGGGAGACCGCTATCGGCTGGCCAGCCTGTCCTCGACCGCCAATGTCGGGCGTCTGTCGCTGTTCGCCAATGCCGTTGCGGACCTGAGCGGCGACCGCAGCTTCGGCCTGTTCGTCGGGGCCAGCCTGCCCTTCGGGCGACGCGCCTCGGTGACGACCGGCGCGACGGTGTCGGAGGGGCGCGCATCGGGCTATGCCGAGATGTCGCGCCAGGGCGCGCACGAGCCCGGCTCCTGGGGCTGGTCGGTACGCGTCGCCGATGGCCGCGAACGGGCGGGCCATGCCATCGTCCGCCATACCACCGGCTTCGCGCAGTTCGAGGCGACCGGCCTCTATGCGGGCGGCAACCTCTCCGGGACCTTGCAGGCGGAGGGCGCGGTCGCGTTGATCGGTGGCGACCTCTATGCGGCGCGGCGGCTCGACCAGTCCTTTGCGGTGGCCGATGCGGGCGCGAGCGGCGTGCGGGTGTACCGCGAGAACCAGCTGGTCGGCACCACCGGCGCGTCGGGCAAGCTGCTGGTCCCCGACATCGCCCCGTTCGAGCCGAGCGCGATCTCGATCGACCCCTCCTCGCTGCCGGTCGACGCACGCATCGCCTCGACCCATGCCGAGGCGGTGGCCTTTACCCGCGTGCCCGCGCTCGTCGCGTTCGGCGTGGCGCGTGAAACCGATACGGCGCTGGTCGAGTTCATCGATGGCGAGGGGCGGCCGTTGCCGCTGGGCTCGGGGATCGAACGGGCCGGGCTGCCCCCGGATGTGGTCGGCTATGACGGGGCCGCGTTCCTCTATGCGCTCGGGGCGCGGAACGAGGCGATCGTCACCGATCCCGATGGCCGCCGCTGCCGCGCGCGTTTTCCCTTCGCAGCGCAACCCGGAGATCAGGTCCGCATCCGGGCCGTCTGTATGCCCATGGCGAGCACGGCCCCATGACCCGGCTGATCCTCCTGCTGTTTGCCGTCATCGCCTGTCTGGTAATGCCTGCCCCGGCACAGGCGCAGACCTGTTCGGCCACGGTGTCGTCGATCGATTTCGGCAGCCCCTCGCTGCTGACCAGTGGTCCGGTCGATGTGACGGGGACGGTCACGATCACCTGCACCAGCATCCCGCTGCTCAGCGTCGTCAAGGTCTGTCCCGGCATCGGCGCGGGCAGCGGCGGCACGGACGGCTCCGGCCGGTTGATGACGGGCACCGCAGGATCGCTGCGGTATCAGCTCTATCAGGACGCGGCGCGATCGATCGCCTGGGGATCGCTGGACAATCCGGTATTGGGCACAGTGCCCGCGATCATCATCTCCAACCTGTTGAACGGGGCCGGTTCGGCAACGCGCACGCTCTATGCGCGACTGTTCGGCGGCCAGGGGACGACGGTGCCGGGGGCCTATCGCTCCAGCTTCATCGGCAACGCCACGCTGTTCAGCTATGGGGCCGAACTGCTGGGCACCAGCACCAACTGCACCGGTTTTGCAGGCACCGCCTCCGTCCGTCCGACCTTCGAGGTGACGGCCTCCCCCGCCAAGGGCTGTACGGTCGCGGCCACCGCGCTGACCTTTCCGACGACCGGCGTGCTGGCACAGGCGGTCACGGCGCAAAGCGGCCTGACCCTGACCTGCACCAGCCAGACGCCCTATGCCCTGCGGCTCGACGCCGGGCGCAATGCCGATGCATCGGGCGACCGCCGGATGCGGGGACCATCAGGCAGCTTCATCACCTATGGCCTGTTCCGCGACCCCGCCTTCTCATCGAGCTGGGACAGCGGAGTCCAGGCCTCGGGCACCGGCCTCGCCCAGGCGCTGGCGATCCATGGGCGGGTGCCCGTGCAACCGACGCCCGCCCCCGGCCTCTATACCGACACCGTCGTCGTAACCGTGACCTATTAGAGCGGGGGTGATTTGCCAGATCGCGACGGTGATCCGCCGGCCGGTGAGCTGCTGCCGGTTTCGCGGACACGAAGACAAGCTACCTGCGCTTTGGCGCTCGAAGTCCACGGGGTTGAGACAGCCCAAGGTCGAGAGGCGTCGCGTCGGAGATAGATGACGTCTTCATCCGACCACGAAATTGCACCGCGCCGCCGTCCCTGACCAGGCAAATCCCCGGTGCGGTTGTCGGGCCGACAGACGGTGCGCGGCTCAGTTAGGCGGGATCCATTCCCCTAGATAATCGAGCAGTTGTTTGGTGGGGTGACCGTGCCCCCCCCTTCCCCGTCGTGGACGCGCAGCGCTTGGTCGATCTGGTGCGGCGAAGATCGGAAAGGTCCGCCCGCCGGGGCGGCGGATCAGGTCGGGCGCAGCAATGCTTGTGCTTCTTTCCCGATCCGCAAGGGCATGGATCGTTGCGGCCCGTCTTCGCCGTCACGACGACAGTCGCCTTCGCATCGCCGACACCCGCACGGGCCGCATAGAGGCGCTGGACCATGTCCGTCAGTTCGACCACCGCACGATCCTGGAAGGCGTTGACCTCGACGCTGTCGAGATCGCTCTCGTCGCGCGCGATCGCGATCAGCGCCAGAAGGCGGTGCCATGGATCGGCCCATTCGGTATCGGCGGCCGCTGCGTCCCACGCCTCCGGGCGTAACGCGATCGCATCGGAAAAGCCATCGACCCAATATTCCCACAGAACCTCGCCATCCCGCTCATCGACGTCGAGGATCGGCTGCAACCTGCCGCGAGACAGGTCGCGCGCAATCTCGTCGCGCTGCGCCGCGACCGCCTTGACGAACCATTGTACGTCGAGCGGGTCCTCGAAGGGTGGGACGCCATCGCCCTCGACGCCCCATATCACCGTCATCCATTCATCGACGGGGATCGGTTCGGGACAGACGATAAGCCCGGTTAGGAAACCGTCGAGCTCGGAGAGCAGCATCGGTTCTTCGACCGGAAGTTCCGCCAGCGCGCCATCGAGCCGCCGGAAGCGAGACGGCATTTTCCTCACAGGCTGATACCGCGTCGGCGCATCTGTTCCTCCGCCATGGCACGCAGCGGCGTCGGATCACCTCGGGCGAAGATGTCGGCGAAGTCGAGCAGATCCTCATCGCCCAACGCCGCCACCGCCGCCTCGATGGCGGCAAGGCGCCGAAGGTCGAGTTCCGTCCGGGTGGCGAACCAGTACAACCTCGCCCACCGCGACGACGATAGCTTCATCGATGCGCTGGCGGCGGAGGGCATCGCCTATGTGCCCTTCTTCCCGCTCGGTGGGTTCAGCCCGCTTCAGTCGTCGACATTGTCCGACGTCGCGGCCCGGCTTGAGGCAACGCCGATGCAGGTCGCCCTGGCATGGCTGCTTCAGCGATCGCCCAACATCCTGCTGATCCCCGGCACCTCGTCGGTCGCGCACCTCCACGAGAACATCGCCGCAGCCTCGCTGACGCTGCCCAAAGACGTGGTGGCCGAACTCGACGCGATCGGCCGGTAATCAGGCTGGTCGGTTCGCGAGCACGGCGTCGAGCAGACCGGGAAACCGCCGGTCGAATTCTGCGCGGCGTAGTGTGTTGATCATTTCACGCCCGGCTTGTGTCGTCTCGATCAGCCCCGCCGCGCGCAGCAGCTTCAGGTGGTTGGACAGCGTGCTCTTTGGAATGGACTCGCACGGCGCGGCATCGGTGCAACTCAGCCGCTCGGTCGCGGCAAGTCGCGCCACCATGGCCAGCCGATTGGGATCGGCCAGCGCGTGCAGCGCCAGATCGAGCGGAACGTCTTCCAGCCGGGGGTGAGTGAAGCGGGCCATATAATCGATATAGGGCACCAATTCTATTTTAATAGTTCGGCATTCTTGAACTGTTGTAGCGTCATCCCATTTACCGCCTGCCGACAGCGCACGACGGCGTGATCGCGGGCCAGCATTTTCGGAGAATATCTATGTCGATTCAGGGCAGGACAGCGCTCGTCACCGGCGGATCGCGCGGCATCGGCTCGGCCATCGCCAAGCGGCTGGCGGCGGATGGCGCGACTGTGGCAATTACCTATGCCGGCAACAAAGCCGCCGCCGACGCTACCGTGTCAGCGATCGAGAGCGCGGGCGGCACCGCCTTCGCCTTCCAGGCAAACGCCGCCGATCCCGCCTCGCAACGGGCGGGCGTCGAACAGGCCGCCGCCGCTCTGGGCGGGATCGACATTCTGGTCCACAATGCCGGTGTGGCGGAATTCTCCTCGGTCGCCGAGGACACTGACGAGACGTACGACCGCCAGTTCGGCGTCAACGTCAAGGGGCTGCACGTCGGCACCCGCGCAGCGCTGCCGCACCTTCGCGACGGCGGCCGAATCATCCTGATCGGCAGCATCTCGGGCGAAATGGCCTTCCCCGCGACCACCGTCTACAGCGCGACCAAGGCAGCGGTCGCGGCGCTGGCGCGCGGCTGGGCCAAGGACCTCGCCCCGCGCAACATCCTGGTTAACACCGTGCAGCCGGGACCGATCGACACCGACATGAATCCCGCCGACAGCGAATTTGCCGGGCAGGTGCTGCGGGCGATCCCGCTCGGCCGCTATGGCAAGGTCGAGGAGATCGCGGGCGCGGTCGCCTTCCTCGCCGGGCCGGATGCGAGCTACATCACCGGCACGACTCTCAACATCGACGGCGGTGCAACGGCTTAAGAGCGGTGGTCGCACAGCCTCGATAGTCGGCCCCGCTGAAGCACGGGCGAGTATGACGCGGACGCCTGTACCCGATACTCGCCCGTCCCTCGCGGTGATGACCGAGGCCATGTGATTTCGACACGCGCCCCTGTCATTGCGACGGCGGGCCGCGTTGAAATCATATCCAAGCCCCCTCCCCCGTGGCATGTGGCGGACACGTACGGCGTGCGCCTCGTTTACAGGCGACATTGCCTGCAAAAGCCGGAGCACTTGCCATCTTCAATGTCGTCTTTGCCGTACCGGCGCTGATCGTCCTGGCGCGCTGGCTCTGGCCCTTGCCGCTGCCGCTCTGGGCCAAGATCCTTGCAGGCATACTGATGCTCGCGGCGTCTCAGTTCCATTTCTGGAGCCGATTGTCGTCGGGGTCGGTCTTCGCGCCCGAGTTCCCGCGTCTGGTCGTGATCCTCTTCAACTGGGCATTCGGCGCGCTGGTCCTGCTCGCCGTGTTCCAACTGGTGATCGACCTGGGGGCGCTGCTCACCATGCTGGTGCAGCGGGAGGTGATCCGGGAACCGGACGCGCTGCGCTATACCATTGCCAGCTTGGCCGCGGTGCTGGCCGGGATCGGGGTCGCCAACGCGCTGCGCATTCCCCCAATCAAGGACGTGACGGTGGCGATCCGCGACCTTCCGCCATCCTTCGACGGATATCGGGTCGTTCAGCTTACCGACCTGCATATCAGCCGCCTCTTCACGTCCGATTGGGCGCAGGCCGTCGTCGATCGCACCAATGCGTCCGGCACGGACCTGATCGTGGTGACCGGCGACTTCATCGACGGCTCGGTCGAAATGCGTCGCCATGACATCGCGCCACTGCGGCAGCTGCATGCGCCGAATGGGGTCTACGCAATCCCGGGCAACCACGAATATTTCTTCGATTACGGCGCCTGGATGCGGCAGCTCTCGGGCATGGGTTTCCGCATGCTACCCAATGTGCATGCGGTGATCGAACGCGGCGGTGACCAGTTGATCGTCGCCGGAGTCACCGACCTGTCAGCACCGAGCGTCGGCGAGCCCGGGCCGGACCTTGCCCTCGCGCTGAGAGGTGCGCCCGCCAACGCGCCGATCCTCCTCCTCGACCATCAACCCGGAAAGGCTCGCGATGCCGCCGCGCGCGGCGTCGTGCTTCAACTGTCCGGACACACCCATGGCGGCATGATCGCCGGGCTCGACCGGATCGTCGCACGGGCCAATGCCGGGTTCGTGTCGGGACGGTACGACATCGGCGGCATGACGCTCTACGTCAGCAACGGCACCGGCCTGTGGCCGGGCTTCGCGGTCCGGTTGGGCGTGCCGTCCGAGATCACGCGGTTCACCTTGCGGCCAATGTTATAGTCGATTCGGATTAGGCAATCTCCGGCGTCGTCGACCCCGCCTGCCGCTCGAACAGCCGACGATAATGGCCACCCTCGACGGTCAGCAGATCGGCGTGCGTTCCGTCCTCCACGATCCGCCCCGCCGAGAACACCAGAATGCGGTCCAGCGCCCGGACGGTCGAAAGCCGATGCGCGATGACGATGGCGGTGCGGCCGACCATCAGCCGCTCCATCGCCTGCTGGATCGCGGCCTCGCTTTCGGAATCGAGGCTGGACGTCGCCTCGTCGAGGATCAGGATCGGAGCATCCGCCAGGAACGCGCGCGCGATCGCCACGCGCTGGCGCTCGCCGCCCGACAACTTCACCCCCCGCTCGCCGACCAGCGTACGATAGCCCTTGGGCAGCGCCATGATGAAGTCATGGGCATTGGCAAGCCGCGCGGCCTGCTCGATCTCGTCCTGGCTGGCCTCGGGGCGGCCATAGCCGATATTCTCGGCCAGCGTGCGGTGGAACAGCACCGGCTCCTGCGGAACGATCGCGACCTGCCGGCGCAGCGACATTTGCGTCGTCAGCGCCACATCCTGCCCGTCGATCGTCACCCGGCCACTATCGACGTCGTAGAGCCGCTGGATCAACTTCACAAAGCTGGTCTTGCCCGATCCGGACGGTCCCACCAGACCGACACGCTGCCCGGCCGGGATCGTAACGCTCAGATGCTCGTAGAGCGGACGGTCCTGCCCGGTATAGCGGAAGGTCACATCCTCGAACCGGATCGCACCCGCCTCGATCGCGATCGGACGGGCGTCGGCACGATCGGCCACGCCCAGCTGCTCGTCGTGAAGCGCAACCAGTTCCTCCATTTCATTCACCGAGCGCTGGAGCTGATGGACATATTGCCCGATGTCACGAAGATAGCCGTTGAGCACCAAATAGCTGGTGATGACATAGGCCATGTCCCCCGCGCTCGCCTGCCCCCGCGACCACAGCCACAACGCCGCGCCGGTGGCGACGATGCGGATGAGCCACAGCAGCGCGAGCTGGCCGGACCCGGCCCAGGTGAACGCCATCCAGGTCCGGCGCGTACGCCGGTGCCACTTGGCGACGGTCCGCGCGAGCAGCACTTCCTCCTGCGCCTCGCCGCCGAATGCCTTCACCACCGCGTTCGTGCCGATCGCATCGGCCAGCACGCCGCCCATTTTCGTGTCCCACTGGTTCGACAATCGCGCGATCGGGGCGAGCACGCGCGTCGCCAAGCCGACGGTCAGCACGATATAGGCGAGCGCCCCCACCCCCATCACCAGCCCGAGCAACGGCCAGTGCGCGGCCAGCAGGACCACCGTCCCGACCAGAACCGTCAGCGACGGCAACAGCGAGAGAAGCAGCACGTCATTGAGCGTATCGAGCGCCCACATGCCGCGCGTGATCCGCCGCACGGTCGACCCGGAAAAGGCGTTGGCATGCCAGTCGGACGACAGCCGCTGGACACGCGCGAACGCCTCCTGCGTCACGTCGCGCATCATGCCGAGCGTCAGCGGCGTGATCGCCCACCAGCCGAGATGGCGGAACACCACCATGGCCGCCCCCAGCAGGGTGATGACGCCGAACGCCAGCCACGCTGCTCCGGCATCACCGGCACCAACGGCGTCGATCATCCGGCCAGCATAGAGCGGCACGAACACCTCGGTCAGCGTCGACAGCAGCATCGCCATGGCACAGGCGGCCGCCAGCAGCGGCGTCCGGCGCCACAGGCAGAAGGTGAAGGACAGAACCTTGCGCAGCACGGATGCGCGCGGAAACAGGTCTTCGTCGTCGTCGGTCATGGAAACGTCACCGCACCCGTCGGCGCGGCCCTTGTATCAGCGATGGGGGGAGCGGCTGTCGGGGAAAGCCGCGCAGGTCAGTGGCGGAGCAGGCCGCCGATGCGCTGAATCCCACGGGCGGGCGTGATATGATCGGTCATGGTCGCCCTCCTTCTCAAGAATCGCGGAACGGCGATGCTGATAGCAGAAAATGCTTTCCATCGCCATACCGGCGGGCGCGCCATGGATCCGCCGTCAATGCGCCAGCCGGTCGGCGAGGAAGTCGACGAAGGCCCTGACACGCGCCGGTACGGTCGAGCCGCCCACGAATACCGCATGGATCAGCTCGACGTCGCCGGGATTATAGTCTTCCAGGAGCGGCACAAGTCGCCCCTCTGCGATCGCATCCACCACACTGAACCGGCCGACACGGGTAATGCCCACGCCAGCTGCAGCAAGTTGTCCCAGCGTCTCGCCGTTGTTCGCCTCGATATTGCCCTTCACGGTCAGCGACATATCCCGACCGTCGCGGCGGAACGGCCAGCTCGGCTCCGCCCGGCGGAAATTGAAGTTCAGGCAGTTATGGCCGTGAAGATCCTCCGGCACCACCGGCACCCCGTGACAGGCGAGATAATCCGGTGCGGCGACGATCACCCGCCGACTCTCACCCAGCTTGCGCGCGGTCAGACTACTGTCCGCCAGCGGCCCGAACCGGATCGCCACATCGGCTTGGCCTCCGGCCACGTCGACGAGCGTGTCGGTCAGCGCGATGTCGATCAGGATATGCGGATAGAGGCGCGCGAACTCCTTCAGCAGCGGCACCACGCACAACCGCCCATGCGACAGCGCCGCGCTGACCCGCAGCCGACCGCGCGGCGCGCCCTGGTCGGCGATCTGCTGCTCGGCGTCGTCGAGGTCTGACAGGATCCGCCGCGCGGTTTGCAGATAGGCTTGGCCCTCGGCGGTCAACGTCAACATGCGGGTCGAGCGCAGCAACAGCCGCACGCCCAACCGTACCTCGATCCGGTCAATCGCACGCGCGACCGCCGAAGCGGTCAGGCCGACCGCTCGGCCCGCAGCGGAAAAACTCCCCTGCTCCACCACCGCAGTGAACAGCGCCAGTGAACGCGCTCGGTCGGTGCCCCCGATCAGCTTTGCATCCAACGCACAGCTCCTTCGCATTTCCGCCGGGTTATGCGCCGGCAACCGTCCCGCCATCTATGCACCTGATGGAAAACACGGAAAGGCGGCAAATGGAATATCGGCAACTGGGCGCATCGGGACTCCGGGTACCCGCGCTGTCGTTCGGCACCGGCACATTCGGCGGCACCGGGCCGCTGTTCGGCGCATGGGGACAAAACGATGCGGCCGAGGCGCGGCGGCTGGTCGACATCTGCCTCGATGCCGGGGTCACGCTATTCGACACTGCCGACGTCTATTCCAACGGCGCCTCGGAGGAGGTGCTGGGCGCGGCGATCAAGGGGCGGCGCGATGCGGTGCTGCTGTCGACCAAGACCGGCCTGCCGATCGGTGACGGGCCGCAGGACTGGGGCGTCTCACGCGCCCGGCTGATCGGCGCGGTGGAGGCATCGCTGCGCCGGCTCGGCACCGACCATATCGACCTGCTCCAGCTCCACGCCTTCGACGCCTCCACGCCGACCGAGGAGCTGATGGCCACGCTCGACCGGCTGATCGCGTCGGGCAAGGTACGCTATGCCGGCGTCTCCAACTATCCCGGCTGGCAGTTGATGAAGGCGCAGGGCCTGGCGGATCGGCACGGTTGGCCCCGGCTCGTCGCCCATCAGGTCTACTATTCGCTGATCGGTCGCGCCTATGAGGCGGATCTGATGCCGCTCGGCCACGACCAGGGCATCAGCGCGCTGGTCTGGAGCCCGCTCGGCTGGGGCCGGTTGACCGGCAGGATCGGGCGCGACCGTCCGATCCCCGCAGGCAGCCGCCTGCACGATACCGAACAGTTCGCGCCGCCGGTCGAGGCCGAGCATCTCTACCGCGTGATCGATGCGCTGGAGGCGGTCGCGGCCGAGACGGGCAAGAGCGTGCCGCAGATCGCGATCAACTGGTTGTTGCGGCGGCCGACCGTCGCCTCGGTCATCATCGGGGCGCGCAACGAAGCGCAGTTGCGCGACAATCTCGGCGCGGTCGGCTGGTCGCTGACGGCGGAGCAGATGACCGCGCTGGATGCGGCGAGTGCCGTGCTGCCGCCTTACCCGCACACCCCGTACATACAGCAGGAGGGCTTCGCCCGCCTGAACCCGCCACTCGTCTGACGAAAGGGAGCCGTTCGATGAAACTGAATTTCCCCCTTCTCGCGCTCGCCATGGGCGCGTTCGGCATCGGCGTGACCGAGTTCGCGCCGATGGGCATGCTGCCAGGCATAGCGTCCGATCTGGGCGTCTCGATCCCGGCGGCGGGGCTGCTGGTCAGCGCCTATGCGATGGGCGTCCTGATCGGCGCGCCGCTGATGACACTGACGACCGGGCGCGTGAACCGGCGAACGCTGCTGATCGGGCTGATGGCCATCTTCACGATCGGCAACGCACTGTCCGCGATCGCGGACGGCTATTGGATGTTGATGGCGGCACGCATCGTCACCTCGTTCAATCACGGCGCGTTTTTCGGCGTCGGCTCGGTGGTCGCCGCCAGCCTCGTGCCGCCCGACCGGCGCGCGGGCGCGGTCGCCGCGATGTTCACCGGGCTGACGGTGGCGACGATCGGCGGCGTGCCGCTCGCGACCTGGGCCGGTGAGGTGCTGGGCTGGCGCACGGCGTTCGCGGGAATTGCCGGCGTCGGTGCCGTGGCGATCGTGGCACTGCGCTTTGCCCTGCCCTCGCTCCCGGCATCGACGGAGGGCGACATGGCGGCGGAACTCCGCGTCCTCACGCGCGGACCGGTGCTGGCGGCGCTGGCGCTGACCGTGGTTGGTGCCAGCGCGATGTTCACCGTCTTCACCTACATCGTCCCGATCCTGCATGAGGAAACCCATGCCTCGACCGAGTTCGTGACGGCGATGCTGGTGCTGTACGGGATCGGGCTGACGATCGGGAACACGCTCGGCGGTCGCCTTGCCGATCGGTCGATCGAGCGGACGCTGATCGGCAGCTTCGCCGTCCTCGCGGCAGTACTGGTCGTGTTCGCGGGCGTCATGCAATGGCCATGGGCCGCCGCCGTCGCCATCGTCATCTGGGGCATCGCCAGCTTCGCCATCGTACCGCCGTTGCAAATGCGGGTAATGGTGGCGGCAGCCGATGCGCCGAACCTTGCCTCGGCGATGAACATCGGCGCGTTCAATCTTGGCAACGCGATCGGCGCGGCGCTCGGCGGAGGGGTGATCGGTGCGGGACTGGGCCTACCCGCCGTCGCGGTCGCCGGTGCAGGCATGGCGGCCACGGCGCTGGTAATCCTGCTGCTCGTTCAACGCCGGCAAACTGTAGCGATATGCCCGGCCTGACGCATCGCCATTCCGTTCCCCACGCGATGGGCGAACAGACGGGTGTCAGGCGCCTGTTTCCTCCCTGTCGCGATCTTTGCCCCGCGTCGGCCTTGGCTGACGCAATCCCACCGGCAAGAGGTTGATCTTGCTCTGATCCGGGAGATGCCCCGTGACCACGGGGATCTTCTCGACCACCGACTTCAGCTTCTGGAGCGAGGCCGCTGCAGGGTAGCGCGTCTCGCCCTCGCCGCCCTTGCCACGGTGCCCGAGGTGATCGTTGCGGAATTCGAGGAACACCTCCTGATCCTTCAGCTCGTCCGAAACCATGTGCCGCGCCGAATGCATCGCCTGTCCGCGCTTCAGGTCGGGCACCATCGGCGCGATGTACATCCACCACAGCTTGTAGAAGACATCGCCGAGCTTCCGCTTGGTATTGCCGCCGGGCACCAGTTCGGGGAACAGCAGGCGTTCGCCCGCCGCTCGCATCGCCTCGACGTAGCGCAGAAAGCCGAGGCGGACGAGTTCGTCCGCAATGACGACGACCCGGCGGGCCGACTTGTTCTTGACGCGCCCCGTCTCGGTCGCACGGATCAGCAGATAGTGGATGCCGTGCCGATGCTCGACATCGTCCAGCATCAGCTTGCACAGTTCCTCCCGGCGGGCACCGGTATACCAGACCAGCAGCAGCACGAAAAACAGACCATCGTGGACGACGGTCTTGCCCGCCTCCAGCCGTTCGCCGGTCCCCTCACATCCGGTCCAGGGTGGCAGCTTGAACAGCGCTTCGCCCTGTTCCCGCGTGTAGCGCTTTCGGGCTTCGCGTTCGTCCGCGTCAATCGCAACGGTGAACAGCGCGAAGTCGATGGCCGGCGCCGCGTCGACATGGGTGCGCATGAAGGCATGGATTTGCGCCAGCTTGTTGAAGTGCTTGTTGGTCGTGCCGGTGGAAAACCCGATATCGTCCATATTCAGCTTGCCGTCGGCGACATCCTCCGCCGCCAGCGCGACGGCTTCGTCGAGCGTCTGCTCTAGCACGCGATCACGCGGCGACTTGCCATAGTGGATCGGCAGATTGTCGAAATGGCCGTCCAACTCGAGAATGTCTGCCTTGGTCACCTTCCAGAGCGGCGTCCCCGCTGGCAGCGATTTCTGCAGCAGGGTCGCCGCCCAGCGAATCTGCCGAAGCGTCTGCTCGCCGACGCTATCCCTCGCCCGCTTGCCGTCGCGCCGATGCTCGAGAAGCCTTGGCGTTTCCGCAATCATCCGCTCCGCCGCCTCGACAGGGCCGCAGTGCATCCAGTCGTCCGGAACACCGGAAATGCCGGCTGATACCTGTGGCGATATGTCGTTGGCCGGCGCGGGGACAGATTGTGGTGGTGGCGGAGACGCCGTCGCGTCGACCGGCTGTACCAATGTTCGCAATTGCTGTTCGGCATCGGCATAGACGTCGCGATAGGTCGGATAGAGGGCAAGCTCGACCAGCCACCGCAGCCGGTCGTCGATCGAGAAGCCCGCAGCCGCGAGGTGCCGGTCGATTTCGTCCCGACGGATCGGACTGACGCCCTTATTCTCCCGCAAGGCGATGATCGTTTGCAGATCGGCGATACGCTGCGCATCCCAACCCTCCGCCTCAAGCTTGCGCTGTTCGTCAGGCAGGAACGACATATGCCCGCCCTGCAGCGTCAGCCGCTGGAAATAGTCGACGAAGGCGCGGTTCGCGGCCGAATGATGCTCGGCATCGTACGGCGTGGCGCGCTGCTCGGTACACACCTCGGCGAGGCGTTCCTCGTACATCGCCTTGGCGATCGCCTGAAGTTCGCGCTCGGTCAGTTCGCGATTGGCGCGAACATGTTCGTTCAGCATGGTCACCACCCGATCATAGGACGCGGTCAGCACCGCGCCCCGGTTCCGCGCCTGCAGCCGGTCGGGGGTCCCGAGCGACAGGCGAACGTCGATGGGTGCATTATGGAACGAAGAATGAACCCTGCGCCACCAGAAAATGTGGCCGCGGCGATAGACATGTTGGAGCGAGGCCAAGGACGTTGATCTCCCCGCACACCCCATTGGCACAGTCGACTGTACATACCGGGGCATCCGGACCGGGGTTAGCCAGTTCGATCAATCACTTAGCGAGAAATTGGCTGGGGCGGCAGGATTCGAACCTGCGTATGACGGTACCAAAAACCGTTGCCTTACCGCTTGGCGACGCCCCAGTGGAGAGGCGCGCCTTATAACCGGCGCGCCGCTCTTGAAAAGCCCTTATTCCAACGAAAGATCAGCCCAGACGACGCATCCAGCCATGGGGGTCGGGGGCCTGGCCGCGCTGGATCGCGACCAGTTGTTCGCGAAGGCGCGTGGTCAGCTGGCCGGGGCCGCCGCTGCCGATGGTGAAGCGGCCCGCAGGCTCGGCGACGCTGCCGATCGGGGTGACGACGGCGGCGGTGCCGCAGGCGAAGGCCTCGACCAGGCGACCGCTGGCGGCGTCGGCGCGCCACTGGTCGATGGCATAGGGCTCCTCGCGCACCGTCAGCCCTTGCGCACGCGCGATGGTCAGGATCGAATCGCGGGTGATGCCGGGCAGGATGGTGCCGGTCAGCGGCGGCGTCACCAGCGAGCCGTCGTCGAACACGAAGAAGACGTTCATGCCCCCCAGTTCCTCGACCCAGCGGCGCTCGACCGCGTCGAGGAAGACAACCTGGTCGCAGCCATTGGCGATCGCTTCCTTCTGCGCGAGCAGGCTGGCGGCATAGTTGCCGCCGCACTTGGCCGCGCCCGTCCCGCCGGGGGCAGCCCGCGTGTAGCCCTGGCTGACCCAGATCGACACGGCGGGCGCACCGCCCTTGAAATAGGCGCCGACCGACGAGGCGATGACCATGTAGAGATATTCGGCCGAGGGCTTCACGCCCAGGAACACCTCGCTGGCGAACATGAAGGGGCGCAGGTACAGCGCGCCGCCATCCTGTTCGGGGATCCAGTCGCGCTCGATCTCGACCAGCCGCTCGACCGATTCCAGGAAGAGCTTCTCGGGCAGTTCGGGCATCGCCATGCGCCGCGCCGAATCCTGGAAGCGGCGGGCATTCGCCTCGGGCCGGAAGAGCGCGGTGCCGCCGTCCGCCAGGCGATAGGCCTTCATGCCCTCGAAGATTTCCTGGGCATAATGCAGGACCGACGCGGCCGGATCGACGCTGAGCGGCGCGCGCGCGGTGATTTGCGCGTCGTGCCAGCCCTTGTCGTCGCTGTAGCGGATCAGCGCCATGTGATCGGTGAAAACCCGGCCGAAACCCGGATCGACCAGACGTGCCGCCCGCTCGCTCGCCGCGACCGGAGTCGCAGAAGGATCGAACCGAAACGTAAGGGCTTGGGGCGCTTCCATGGTCAACTCTCTGTTTTGGGTTGCCGTGGCCTAGGGCGTGTGAGTAGACGGGTCAACATGGCTGCCTCTAACCAGTCCGCATCGGCACAATTTCTCCGCGAGCCAGAACTCCGCAGGGGTATGGAATTGCTGTATTTCGGCAATAGCCATCTCGTGCGCTCGATCGATCGCGGTCTCGCCGCGCAGGGGTTGGGCCGTGCCCATCACCGTGCCCTGTATTTCATGGCCCGCAAGCCCGACATGACGGTCAGCGAGCTGTTATCGCTGCTGGCGATCACCAAACAGTCGCTGGGCCGCGTGCTCAACGAACTGGCGAGCCGCGACCTGATCGAGACGCGCCCCGGAGATCGCGACCGGCGGCAAAGGCTGCTCCGGCTGACCCCGACGGGGGCGGCGATGGAGGCCGAGCTGTTCGATGCGCTGCGCGAAAAACTGTCCAAGGCCTATGCGCGCGCGGGGCAGCAGGCGGTGACGGGCTTCTGGACGGTGCTGGAGGGCTTCATTCCCGAGAACGAACGCGCCCGGATCGAGGATTTGCGGACCAACGACGGGTGATGGGGTTCGCGCGAAGCCGCGACGGCGCGAAGAAGCTTGGGTTTCACGCGGAGGCGCAGAGGACGCGGAGATGTTACGAACAGCGCCCCGCCAGGCCTTTTACCACCAGCGGATGAAATGATGAGATTGCCATCAGCAATCCACCTCCGCATCCATCGCTCTTCCGCGCGCAAAAATCTCTTGGCGCCGTCGCGGCTTCGCGTGAACTAAAAATCAGCCTCGCGCGGCTTGCGCCATTTCTCGATTACGCCGTTCCGAGGCCGTCAGCGTATCGACCATCAACTGCTTGAGCGCGCGCCCCGCATCCAGCACGTTCAGCCCCTCGCGGGTCGAGCCGCCGGGACTGGCCACACGATCCGCCAGCACGGCGGGCGGCGCATCGGCCCCGATCGCCATCGCCCCTGCCCCGTCGACGGTCGCCAGCGCCAATTGCTCCGCCAGTTCGGGCGATAGCCCCAACCCGACCCCGGCCTGCGCCAAGGCATCGATAAAGCGGAACACGAAGGCAGGCCCACACCCCGCCAGTGCGGTCACGGCGTCGAACCGCGCCTCGTCCTCAACCCATGGGGCAAGGCCCAGCGGCAGGGCCAGCGCCTCGGCCGCCTCGCGCACGGCGGGGTCGGTGGAGCGGGTGTAGAGCGCCGTCACGCCCCGCCCGATGGCGACCGGCAAGTTGGGCATCATCCGCACCACCGCGCCCGCCGGAATGTGGCTGGCCAGCGTCTGCTCCTCGACCCCCGCCAGGATCGACAGCAGGATGGCCGGGTTCAGATGTGCCAGTGTCGGGGCGATGTCACCCAATTGTTGCGGCTTGAAGCCCAGCATCAGGATCTCAGGCGTCTCGTCGGCAGGCAATGCCGTCAGCGAGCGGATACCCTCGGGCGCACGCGTGCCGCTGCGGGTAATGACGGTCACCTGCGCAGGATCGAGCCCTTCGGACAACCAGCGGCGCAGCATCGCGCCCGCCATGTTGCCGCATCCGACCAGCCAGATCGGCCCGACGGGAAAAGTCACGCTTCGCCCTGGGTTTCGATCAGCGCGGCGGCCAGCGCCTCGCGCGGGGTCTTGCCGCCCCACAGGACGAACTGGAAGACAGGGTAAAAGCGCTCGCATTCCTCGATCGCCGATTCGACCAGCAATTCGGTCGCGGAGAGCGAGATGGTGCCGTCCTCGCCGCCATCGACCATCGCGGCGTGGCGATAGAGGAGGATGCCGCTGTTCGACCACAGCTCGAAATGGCCGATCCACAGCTGTTCGTTGACCAGCGCCAGCGCCTCATAGATGCTGGAGCGGCGGTCCTCGGTCACCTTGATGTCGGGGAATGCCAGGAATTGCAGTACGCTGTCATCGTCGCGCCAGAGCGCGCGAAGTTCGTACGTCGCCCAGCTGCCCTTGACCGTCGCGACGATCTCCTCGTCGTGGCGCTCATGTTCCCATCCATGCGCGGCGAAATAGGCCTCGAGCATGTCGATGGGGGCCGATTCTTCGGCTTCATGATCGGTCGATTCAAGCATCAGAAGCCCTTGCGAACAAACCCGGACCAGCGCAGGTTGCACTGCGCAGGGCCGGGCCGCAAGCCGTCGGGTGCCGAAAGCTGTGGATAGCTGACCGGCCGGTCAGGCCGGACAGGGTCCCTTCCGCTACCCGGCCGGTCAGGATTCCGCCCCGGCGGTCGTGCCGCCCGTCGTACCGTTGAGGCGCGCTTCCAGCGCATCCAGCCGCGCCTTCAGCGCATCCGCCTCGTCCCGCGCGGCGACGGCCATCGCCTTGGCAACCTCGAACTCCTCGCGGCTGACGAAGTCCAGGCCGCCGATCCATTCGCGCGCACGCGTCCGGGCGCTGGCCTCGGCCTCGCGGCCCATGCCCGCCACGGTGCCCGCCAGGCCATTCATCACCTTGGCGAAATCGTCGAACAGCTTGTTGTCGGCCTGCATATCAAATTCCCAAAAATCGTTTCACAGCATTTGGGATGTCTGCGCCCCGGGCACAAGCCTTTCCGCATCGGGATTGAGCTGGTCGATCCGCCAGTTCAGCACGCCCGCGAAGGACAGCCACACCAGATACGGCACCATCAGCCACGCCGCACCCTTGCGAATGCGCGAAAAGGCGACCGTGGTGGCGATCGACAGCAGCAGGATGGCGATGATGACGAACAGCGCCAGCCGCACCTTGTGCGCCCCGAAGAACAGCGGCGTCCAGGACAGGTTGAGCAGGAACTGGATCACGAACAGGGCGATCGCGACCCCGCGCCCCCTGGCCCCGCGCGCATGGACGATGATCGCCAACGCCAGGCCGATCATGATGTAGAGCGTCGTCCACATCACGGGAAACACCCAGCCCGGCGGGTTCAGCTCGGGCTTGGTGAGCGCCATGTACCAGCCATTCTCGCTGCCCGACGGCACCACCCGGCCCGAGGCGAAGCCGAGCAGCAGGATCAGCGGAACGATCACGACCGCCCAGCGGAGGAATGACATGCGCAACTGGCCCTTCGACGCGATCGTGCCCACTCGTCCCTCTTTCGCCATGATGCCCGCCGATCTGCCCCACGGTCGCGGCGCAGTAAACGGAAAGCTCAACGCCAATCAGCCCTTACCCGTTCAATTTCGGGATGCGGCCACCAAAAACTCGATATTCCCCTCCGGGCCGGTGATCGGGCTCTGGGTGACGCCCGCGACCTGCCAGCCGCTGTCGGACAGCCACGCGACGACCTGATCGCAGACCCGCTGGTGGACCGCCGCGTCTCGAACGACCCCGCCCTTGCCGACCTCTTCGCGCCCCGCCTCGAACTGCGGCTTGATCAGGGCGAGCAGGCGCGCGCCGGGTTTCGCGAAGCTGAGCGGCCGCTCCAGCACCTTGGCCAGCCCGATGAAGCTGGCGTCGCACACGATGATATCGACCGGCTCGGGGATATGCGCCTCGGTCAGGATGCGCGCGCTGGTCTGTTCATGGACGATCACGCGTGGGTCCTGGCGCAGCGACCAGGCCAGCTGGTTGGTGCCGCTGTCGACCGCATAGACCTTCGCCGCGCCCTTTTGCAGCAGCACATCGGTAAAGCCGCCGGTCGAGCTGCCGACATCGATCGCGACCGCATCCGTGACGTCCCAGCCGAAATGCTCCAGCCCATGCGCCAGCTTGATCCCGCCGCGCGACACCCAGGGATGATCGCGCCCGCGCACGTCGAGCACGGTGTCCTCGGCCAGTTGCTGGCCGGGCTTGGCGATCTTCGTCTCGCCCGAAAACACGAGCCCCGCCATCACCAGCGCTTGCGCGCGGGACCGGGATTCCACGAGTCCGCGATCCACGAGCATCTGGTCGACACGCTGCTTGGCCATCGCCCGCCCCTACAAGCCGCCTCGGCCCGTCGCAAGACGTGATCCACCGGACGCATCGCCTATTGCCTATTGGATTAGTAGGAATAGATTGAGGCCATGGAGCGGGAGTCGGTCGGGCACCACGCCTTCCCACGACCTCTCCGCTATCGAGGAGATGCCATATGGGTTCGTTCGCATCCTATGAGGCCCGCAAGCCAACGGTCCTCACCGTCCCCGGTCTCGGCGGCTCGGGCCGCTCGCACTGGCAGTCCCTGTGGGAAGAGGCGCGACCCGATACGATCCGCGTCGAACTGGGCATGTGGTCGACACCGCATCGCAACGCCTGGGTGACGCGGCTGGACCAGGCGATCCGGCAGGCACAGGCCCCGGTAATCCTGGCGGCGCATTCGCTGGGCTGTCTGGCGGTTGCGTGGTGGGCGGAACTCTCGCCGCAGCCCTATGGCTGGCCGGTCGCGGGCGCTCTGCTGGTCGCACCCGCCGATGTCGACCGCACCGACGCGCCCGAGGCTTTGCAGGCCTTCGCCCCCTCGCCGCGCACACCCCTGCCCTTCCCCTCGATCCTCGTCGCCAGCCAGGACGATCCGTGGATCTCGATCGACCGCGCACACAGCCTGGCGGTCGACTGGGGCAGCCATTTCGTCGATGCCGGGCCGCAGGGGCATATCAACGCCGCCAGTGGCCTCGGCTGGTGGCAGGAGGGGCAGGAACTGCTCGGCCGGGTGATCGCGGCCAGCGGCATGGACCGGCCGTCGCCGTCCGGGCCTTTGTCACCCAGCGAAGCGCGGGCGGTGCTGGCGGTGAATGCGACCGATGCGGCGCAGGCGCATTATCTGGGGCGGTGAGGTCGGCTGGGCGATTGTCGGGCGTGCGCTTCGACTTCGCTCAGCGTGGACGGAGGTGGTCAGCCCGCCCCTCGCGTTCCCCGGCGAAGGCCGGGGTCCAGTTCCGATGACGCTGCGAGGGAATAGAGACGACGCTTGGGAGGCCAAACCGATCGGTGGCTACGGCCTCTGACGCCAACTTACCGCGCCCTCTCATCCGGCCAGCAACCGGGTCCCGGCCTTCGCCAAGGAACGGGTTTACGGTAGGCCCTTGGCCTTCGACTTCGCTCAGGCTGAACGGGGGGTGGGATTCTGCCCGGTTTCGACAGCCTCTCGCTCTTCCCGTTCCGCCTCAGCCTTCGCCGCCGCCGTGGCAGCCTTCATCCGCCGCCACATCCGCACGTTCAGACCCACCATCATGACCACCGCCAGCGTCGTGAAGACGATGACGGCGGTCCAACCACGGATCACGCCCGCGCACCTTCCGTGACGTTGGCGCTGTTGTGGCGCAGCGCCTTCAGCACCGTCTCGACGATCGCATCGGCATCCAGACCGGCCTGCGCATATTGCACCTCGGGCTTGTCCTGGTCCTGGAAGATGTCGGGCAGGCGCATCGTGCGCAGCTTGAGGCCACCGTCGATCAACCCTTCGTCCGAGGCCATGGTCAGGACATGCGCGCCGAAGCCGCCGATCGCATTCTCCTCGATCGTCACCGCCACTTCGTGGGTGGTCAGCATCCGGCGAATCAGCGCCTCGTCGAGCGGCTTGGCGAAACGCAGGTCGGCGACCGTGGTCGACAGCCCCTTGGCCTCCAGCGTGTCGGCGGCGCGCAGCGCTTCGGCCAGGCGGGTGCCCAGCGACAGGATCGCGACCTTCTTGCCCTCGCGCACGACGCGCCCCTTGCCGATCTCCAGCAGCTGCGGCGTCTCTGGCAGCGCCACGCCGACGCCGTTGCCGCGCGGATAGCGCACCGCGATCGGGCCGCTGTCATGGTTGACGCAGGTATGGACCATATGGACCAGCTCCGCCTCGTCGGCGGCGGCCATCACGACCATGTTGGGCAGGCTGGCGAGATAGGTGACGTCGAACGAGCCCGCATGGGTCGCCCCGTCCGCGCCGACCAGCCCGGCGCGGTCGATCGCGAAACGGACCGGCAGATTCTGGATCGCGACGTCATGGACCACCTGGTCATAGGCGCGCTGGAGGAAGGTCGAATAGATGGCGCAGAACGGCCGCATCCCCTGCGCCGCCAGACCGGCGGCAAAGGTCACGGCGTGCTGTTCGGCGATGCCGACGTCGAAGAAGCGTTCGGGGTGCGCATTCGCGAACCGGTCCAGCCCGGTGCCCGACGGCATCGCCGCCGTGATGGCGCAGATGCGCGGATCGCTATCGGCTTCCTTGGCCAGCGCCTCGCCGAAGACGTTCTGGTAGGCGGGCGGTCCCGGCGGTGCCTTGGCCTGGGCGCCGGTGATGACGTCGAACTTCTGGACGCCGTGATACTTGTCCGCCGCCGCCTCGGCCGGGGCATAGCCCTTGCCCTTCTTGGTGACGACATGGATCAGGATCGGTCCCTGCTCGGCGTCGCGCACATTCTCCAGCACGGGGATCAGATGGTCGAGATTGTGACCATCGATCGGGCCGACATAATAAAAGCCCAGCTCCTCGAACAGCGTGCCGCCCATGGTCATGCCGCGCGCGAACTCGTCGGTCTTTTGCGCCGCCTTCTGGATCGGGCGCGGGAAGCGCTTGGCGAGTTTCTTGAGCACGTCGCGCACGCCCAGGAACTCGCGGCTCGACACCATGCGCGACAGATAGGCCGAGAGGCCGCCCACCGGCGGCGCGATCGACATGTCGTTGTCGTTCAGGATGACGACCAGGCGATTGCCCGCCTGCTCGGCATTGTTCATCGCCTCATAGGCCATGCCCGCCGACATGGCGCCGTCGCCGATGACCGCTATGCCCTTGCCCGGCGTGCCCGCCAGCTTGTTGGCGACCGCAAAGCCCAGCGCCGCCGAGATCGAGGTCGAGCTGTGCGCCGCGCCGAAGGGGTCGTATTCGCTTTCCGAACGCTTGGTGAAGCCCGACAGGCCACCGCCCTGGCGGATGGTGCGGATACGCTCGCGACGCCCGGTCAGGATCTTGTGCGGATAGCATTGATGCCCGACGTCCCAGATCAGCCGGTCGTCGGGCGTGTTGAAGACATAATGAAGCGCGACCGTCAGTTCGACGACGCCCAGCCCCGAGCCCAGATGGCCGCCGGTGGTGCCGACGGCCGAGATTGTCTCGGTCCGCAACTCGTCGGCGAGTTGCCGCAACTGCTCGGGGGCCAGGCGACGAAGGTCATCGGGAGTCTGCACCGTGTCGAGCAGCGGGGTCTGAGGAATGTCTGCCATCTGACCGGCTTATCGCAGCAAATCGATGGTGTCGATTGCAACTGTTCATCCTATCGTCATTGACGCAACCGAATAATTGCCCCGAAAAGGTGCAATGTTTACCTTCCGCTGGGCCGACGCCGCCGACATACCCGCCATCGCCGTCTTGATGGATCGCGCGATTTCGGTGCTGCAAAAGGGTTTCCTCTCGCCAGCCGAGATCGCGGCCAGCCGTTCGGTCATGGGCCTGGATACACAACTGATCGCCGACGGCACCTATTTGCTGGCCGAGCAGGACGGGCGGCTGGCGGGCTGCGGCGGGTGGAGCGCGCGGGCGACGCTCTATGGCGGCGATCATAGCCAGGCGTTGCGCGACGCGGCGATGCTCGACCCGGCACGCGACCCCGCGCGCATCCGGGCGATGTATGTCGACCCGGATTTCGCCCGGCAGGGGCTGGGCCGCGCCATCCTCGCCCGGTGCGAGGCGGCGGCGCGGGCAGCGGGCTTCACCTCTGCCGAGATGATGGCGACGCTGGCAGGCGAGCCGCTCTACCGCGCCTGCGGCTATGCCCCGATCGAGTCGATCCGGTCGGCTCCGGTCGAAGGCGTACAGGTTCCCCTGATCCGGATGGGCAAATCACTCTAACCGGGTGCCTGCGTCCTCAGACGGGGGAAGACCTCGTCGATCGGCCTGGTATCGGGCAGGATGTAGACATAGCCACCCTTGCGACGGAAGGTCGGCCGCAACTGCCGGGTGTAAAAGGCCTGGGGGACGTTGATGCAGCCAAAGGTGATGCGGTTGTCGTCCGGCGTCGGCGACAGCATCCGCTCGCGACGTTTCTCGCGCGCGCCCGCATCCTTGGGGATCGGGTGCAGCGCCACCGACGTCGCATAATCGACCCACAGCACGCGCTCGCCCGCCACCGGCAGGCCGAACTTGGCAAGATAGCGACCGGCAGGCGTCGTCTTCTCGGCGGGGCCGAGCGAGGCCAGCGTCTTGTTGCCCACACCCGGGCTCGCCTCGTCGCCCGGCATGATGCCGATCAGGACCGGCACCGCCGCCTGCCGGGTGCCGTCGGGCGCGAACAGGAACAGGGTCGCATGGACCTTGTCGACCACCGCCCAGGGCAGGCCGCGATTGTCCTGCACACCGGATACCCAGTCGATCACCCGCTGCGCCGCCGGGGACGGGGTCAATACCGGCCCGGGCGCGACAATCGGTGCGGGTTTCGCTTTCGCCTTTGGTTTGGGCGGGGCCTTGCGGACGGCCTTGGCCGGCTCGGCGGCGCGCGCATCGGCAACCGCGGGGGCCAGGAGGGCGAAGCCCGCCAGCGACAGGATCAGGGACTTCATCGATGCGGCATACTCAGGCAAAATGCCAGCCCCTCCCCCAACAAGGGGAAGAGACCGGCACGTCATTCAGCGGATATAGTCGTTCAGCCCGCCGCCATCAGTGGCGCGGACGACGCGCGGGCTTCTGCTCCTGCACGGTCAGGCGCTGCTCGACGCCATCGACGCGGCCGCCCAGCTGGTCGAGCCGCTGGCCGTTCTGCTGCGCCTGGCCCGAAGCGGCCTGCGCCTCGGCCAGTGCCTGCTTGGCCGTACCATCGGTTTGCTGGAGCCGCGATTCGAGCGAGTCCACGCGCTGGCTCACCGGGGCGATCTGTTCACGCACGAAGGACTTCGTCGCGCAACCACCAAGACTGACGGCACCAGTCAGCGTCACGAGAGCGAGGAGGGATTTGGACGCGTAAGCAGACATAACAGTTCTTTCAGTCGTTAACCAACCGCAACAACGAAGCCGAGCGCGAAAAGTTCGACAATCCTGTTTCTGTTCGAGCGTGCCGGGTTTTCGACCAAGCGTTTACTGAGACACTATTTGCACAAAGACCTGGTGTGTTAAGATGCCGTTCAGGGTTCAGCGTTTGCGTGACGCAGCCTTGGCGAACGGATCGCGGGGAATGCCGTCCGTCGCATTGTCTGAACGGGTCGCCTTCGTCGGGCGGGCCTTCCGCGCCGTGACGCAATCGCGCAGCGCGGCGATCGCCGCACCGCTGCCCGCCAGCGACAGGCGCTCGACCGGCACGTCGCCGCGCGCGATGTTGAGCGCCTGCGACCGGGCGAGATAGGTCGGGAACGGCTTTTCGAAGCTGGTGACGAAACCCCGCTGGTCATCCGACGCCAGCCCGACCGCGAAATGCTTCGGATAGCTGCCGTTCGTCAGCTTGAAGTCGAGGGCCAGCCGTTCCCTGGGCTTGATCGACCAGTTGGCGTTCAGCACCGTCAGGTGGTTCGACCCGTCACGGTCGAGCCCCAGCAGCAATGTCGTATCGCCCGGCCGGTCATAGATACGCGTCAGGAAACATCCGTCGCCATCCTCGCTGACCGCCAGCGTCCAGTCGCCGATCTTGCGCGGCAGGGCGTCCTTGTCGGCGGCCGTCGCTCCGGTCGGCGACAACGCGACCAGACCCAGGAGCGACAGGACGGACAGGGGGCGTGACAGGTTCATGGGCATCTTCCTTTGATGCCGATCCTATCCGGCTTACCCCCAATTGGCCAAGGCTCAGGTCCGAGAGGGATGCGCTATATCCTCCCTCGCCCCTCGTAGAGGGGAGAGGGTTGCGCAGACTTGGCCTTTGCGCAGCAAAGGCCTGGTCGGAGCTGGGTGATGGTTGGGTGCGCAACCCCTCACCCAAGCTGCGCTAGAG
>NZ_BBPI01000061.1 GCF_000787715.1 Sphingomonas parapaucimobilis NBRC 15100 | reverse complement strand
CCCCCGAAGGAGCCCTGGACATCCGCGAGCGCCTCCCGGCCGAAACTGGTTCGGGCCGGGTGCACGGCTACTAATAGCGAGGTTTCCACGCCTCGGTCCGCCTGCTGACGAACGTGGCTGGTGTAGGCGGAACCCGTTAACGAACCAAGTCCCGCCGTGCAGAAATGACGTTCGGGTTGCTGCAACATGCGGCAGGTTGGGCCGGTTCTGACAGTACGATTTGGCGTATTTCGAGACGCTTACCTTCCCCGGCAGCGACAATCTGCTGGAGAAAAGAAAATGAAGCGCCGCCGCTTCCCCGTCGTCTTTCGCCTGAGCGCGATCCTGCTGCTGACCGCCCTGATTACGGGACAATGGTGGCAACGCCAGCCCGCCGGCAGCATCGCCGGCTGGGTGCCCGCCATGGCCGAAGTCTATTGCCCGGCTGCCGACATTCGCCGGTCCGGCACCATCGCGGACAGCGCCCGCACGCTCGATGGCTGGGCCTATGCCGTTATCGGTGACGCCATCTTTCGCGATGGCCGCGACCGCTGCCGCGTGAAGGGGGAAAGATCGGCCGGGGCCGAGCGAAGCCCTGACGAGAAATGAAAATCGAAGGGGCCTGATCCGGACCAGCCGGTCCGGGGATCATGTTGTTGCGCAGGTACCCCCATGCATTCGACTATCCATGACACGCTGCCGACGACCTCAGTCGCGCTCCTCAACTATGTGCTGACCGCACTCGCTCCCGACGAGCCGTACCCCTACGCGGGCAACACCGGCCTGCCGGGGGGCGTGGAGTCGCTCGAGAACAACCTGATCGTCGTGGCGACCCCGGTCGCCGAGCGTCTCTATGACGACGCGCTAATGCGCTGTGCGGCGACCCGCAAGCGTGATGTCGTGCTGGTGCGGCATGGTTTCCACCCTGAAATCCTCGAACCGGTGCGGGCCGATGTCGCGCTGCACTCGGTCACCGGACCGATCCTCGTGCCAGATTTGAACTTCTACCGCGATGCCGATGGCGGCCTGCACCTCGTGCCGGCGCGTCCGGACCTCTTCGTCGGGATCACCCGGCACGGGTTGGAGGTGTCGATGCCCGCTCCCTGGAACAGCGGGTGGGAGCGGGTGACCGGGCTCGAGCTCGCCGCCGCCGAGATCGTCCGCGCCTGCCGGCGGACGCAGCAGGGTTGAGATCAGCGAACACGAGAATGTGCCCCCGGAAATGGGGGATGAAACAAGGAGATATCGAGATGAACACCCCGAATTTCGAAGCCGCCGTCACCCGCGCCGTCGTCAAGCTGCTGCTCGGCAACCGCAAGCTTAAGCCCGGCGTCGCCATCACCGGTGGCGATCCGCTCGAGATCGAGGACCAGATCAAGATGGGCCGTCACGCGGTCGAGACCGACGCCGACGTGTTGCACCTCGAATATCGCACCGGACCAAACCCGGTGCTGACCGGGATCACGATGTTCCTGCCGCGCGATGGCCGCTGCCACATCCAAAGCGGCTGCCGCCTGTGGGTGTCAAAGTCGGGCAACCGGGGGCTGATCCTGCCGCAGGCTCATGTCCGCGGGCATTTCCGCCTCGCACCGCGGGAGATCGTGCATATCGACGGCAAGCCCGCCGACAACCTGAGCGAGGGCATCGAACGCGCCAGCACGTGGCTGACCCGGCAGGTCATGCGGCCGGGCGTCCAGTATGATGACGCGCAGTGCACGCTGTGGGCAAAGGCCGCGTGACAGATCGCTTCGAAGTCTATCACCCTATACGGACGAGCCAGCCAATTCGGACACCCGCTCGAAAATAATAGCGGTCCTGCCCGAATATTGCGGCTCGTCCGATATGCCGACACTCACTTCAACCGCACCTTCGCGGCTCGCGTACGATGTTGCCGTCGCTCGGGCGGCCTTAGCCGAATGGGGAGCGTCGCAGGGATGTGCGCGGTCACCGGCGTCAGCAACTTCAGGGCATCAAGCTTGAGGGAAAGCTCGGCTTCCTCGTCATAGGTCCTTGCGGTCTCCGTCTCGCCCTCGTGGCCGAAGATGTCGCACCGCACTTCGCTGGGAACACGCCCTTTCATGGTCGTCGTTGCCAAGCCGCGGAAGCTGTGGACGTCCTTGTCCTTCCATGCCCCGCCAACGCGATGCCGCCATGACGTGCCTTCCGGGAAAGCCCAGTCCCGCAACGGCCTGAACACGGACTTGTAGAACGTACCGGCGAATGTCGTGGAGTTCGGCGATTGCATCTCCGGAAACAGCATCATGGATCCTGCGGCGCGCATCGCCTTCACATAGTCGATAAAGCCCAAACGGATCAGTTCGGGGTGGATCGGCAGCCGTCGAATCGACTGGATGTTCTTGAGCGAGCGATCCTCGGTATATTGGACCAGAAAATAGGGGATCGGTTCCTGTTCGAACACCTCGGCCAAGCCCAGTCCGGCAAGCTCTGAACTGCGACCGCCATAAAGTGGGAGCATCAACGGCAGCCAGTACCAGGCGTCGTGGAAGATTTCGGTTCCGGGTTTGAAACGTCCGCCGATACCGGCGCACCCGGTCCAGATCGGCGCGGACAACAGCGTGGCGACTTCCTGCTTGGTCCAGTTGGCACGCTTGTCCCGGTCACGCTTGCGCTGCTTGCGATCGGATTTGCCAAGGCCGGCCCGCGCAACCTTGAAGGACAGCGGCTTGGCCGGTCGATGTGCCTTGGGATCATCCTCTTCGCCCGCCGCATGGGCCAGGACGGCAGCGACCCATGTCAGATGCTTGTTGATGGTGACCTGACTGATGCCGATCTGCGCAGGGTCCATGCCCTTCGCTCGCTCCAGGCTGGCGGCGATGCCACCCGCCTGTTCCTCGCGGGTACGGCCCCAGCGGTTCGGCAATGCCCGGCACAGGGTCGTGAAGGCGCGAACATGGGATTGGTCCAGATCCTCGATGAAGGCGTCGCCGCCGCAAGCGTGATCGAACAGGCGGATGGCGGTCCGCACCTGCTTGATCGAATCCGTGTCCCAGCCGCCCTCCTTGCTGTACGCGGCAATGCAGTCCTCAGCCGCATCGACGATGCGTTGTTTCAGTCGCTCGGGCTTTGGCGGCGGTGCCGGGGGCGGAGCCGGCGTGACGATGTCATCCGCGAGCGGTTCGGTAGGCGCAGGGCGGGCGCCTTGTGGTTCGATCTGCTCGAAGGCGAATGGCGCGTCGTCCGCCAACGCGTCGTCGACCCATGCGGCCGTCTCGTCTTCGGTGTCGGGCAGCAGCGCCGTCGCTTCTCGGCAGGCGGCTGCCCGCGCGGCGCAGATCGTCTTGCCCATACGGGCGACATTGTCCTGCGTCGGCATGATGCCGAACGCGGTGGTGTAGCTGTCGATCTGGGCCTTGGAGACGGGGTCGTTGTTCTGGAATTCGAACACCAGATCGGCGACCTGCTTCGCGTGCGCCGGCGACCAGCCTGCCGCGATCAGGCGGTCATGCTCGTCCAGCGTCCATTGCGCGCCGACCCCGCGGCGGCCCAGAAAGCCCCAGGCCTCGGCATAGAGGCTGTTGATCGACGCGTGATCATCGGACGGCGCGGTGGTGCCTGCCTGATCTTCCAGGATTCGCTGCAACTGCCAGCGCAGCGCATCGCTGAACACCTTCTTCAGTTGATCCGGCCTCATCCCCGTCGATTGGCCATAGGCCATGCGCACCCCCTCGACCGCCACATTCAGGCGATCGGCCATACACCGCGCATGTTTATAATTTCCCGTTCGAAGAGAAAAGCACAGGGGCACGTGGGTGCCCGCCACCGTGATCTTGCGTCGCCAATGATAGCTGCCGCCGCGCAGCCGCAGGTTCCGTAATCCCATTCCGTCACCCCCAATGGGTACAGCGATGGGTACAGCCGTGGGTACAACGGTTCCCGATCGCCAGTTAGGCGACGTGAAATCAACGACTTAGATGCGGATGGTCGGGGAGACAGGATTCGAACCTGCGACATCCTGCTCCCAAAGCAGGCGCGCTACCAGACTGCGCCACTCCCCGACAGGGGTTGGCCCTTAGGGGAAGCGGGGCGGTGGGTGCAAGGGGAATTTCAAAGGTTGGCTTGTTCGGCTTCCGGTAGATCAGCATCAGGCGGGTAATAGAGCGCCGCGCATTCCTCGCGCAGGCAGCCGCCCTCGATCACGATGTCGTCACGGTAAGCGTCGGCGATGAAGCCCAGCGTATCGACGTGCCGCGCCTCGAAATACATCGCATGGACGTCATCGCGACCCGCGCCATAGACGACGCGCCCGACCTTCGACCAGATCGACGCCATCGTGCACATGCCGCAGGGTTGCAGCGTCGAATAGAGCGTCGCGCCGCGCAGTTCGAGTTCGCCCTCCCCTTCGCAAGCGCGGCGGATCGCCATCATCTCGGCATGGGCGGTGGCGTCGGGCAGTTCCTCGGTCTGGTTGCGCTCGGCGGCAAGAACCCGGCCGTCGAGCACGATCACCGAGCCGAGCGGCGAGGTCGAGGGATCGGAGCCTTTCGACCGCGCCACCTCGATCGCCATGCGCATCCATTTTTCGTCGTCCTGGGTCATGGCGGGGTTAACGCCGTGGCCCGGCTTTCGGGTTCAAGCTTTTGAAATCCCACCTATCGCTGTCCGGCCTTCGTGCCATAATAATCGCTCAGCACACCGAAGGCCTCCTTGCGCTGTCCGGTCTCGGAGATCAGGCCCTTGCGGTTCCAGCCCTGCTGGAAATCGGGGTTCTGGCGGCGGGGCGAGCGGAAGTCCTTCAGGATCCAGGGCGACATGCCGCGCAGGGTCGGCACATGGTCCGCCATGCCCAGCGTGGCGCGGTAATAGTCGGCCTGAAACTCCTCGGAGAATTTCTGCTTGTTCGCCGGATCGTGGAAACCCGCCCGTGCATCCGCACCGAATTCGGAAAAGATCAGCGGCTTGTCGGCCGGCACGCGCCACTCGCTGCGCGCCAGATCAGTCAGGCGATCCTGGGTATACCACCCATTATAGGTGTTGATCGCCATGACATCGAGCGCGTCGGCCAGCGGATCGGCGAGCGTCATCACCGGATGATCGGCGCCCTCCCCCCGCTCGACCAGCAACGCGGCGCTGACCAGGCGCGTGTCGTCCAGCCGACGGACATCGCCGACCAGCGTGCGGAGGAAGACATTGCGGGCGTCGGTCACGGGCGTCTCGTTGGCGACGCTCCAGATGGCGATCGAGGCGCGGTTGCGGTCGCGCAGGATATTCTCCGCGAGCATCGTCCGGGCGCGGTTCAGCGTGTCGGGGTTGGACCAGGCGACCCGCCAATAGACCGGCACCTCGCTCCAGACGATCAGGCCCAGTTCGTCGGCCAGCCGCACCGTGACGTCGGAGTGCGGATAATGCGCCAGCCGGACGAAATTGCCGTGCAGCCCGTCCTTGATTTCGCTGAGCAGCGCGCGCGAGGCGGCCGGGGTCATCGCGCGGGTGGGATCGACGCCCAGTTCTTCCTCATGCATCGAAATGCCGCGAAGGAAGATCGGCTTGCCGTTGAGCAGGATATCGGCCCCGCGCCGCTCGATCGTGCGAAAACCGATCCGGTCGTGCCATTGATCCTCGCCCGCCGTCACCGCCACGTCATAGAGCCTGGGCCGCCCGGGCGACCAGCGGACCAGCGCGCGGGGCGCGGCCATGGTCGCGCGCCAGTCGCCCTTGGCATCGGTGATACCCGCCCGGTCCAGCCCCAGCTCGGCGATGCGCAGCCGCACCGGCTGGTTCGCCGCCTGCGGCCCGTCGAGATGCACGTCGACCGCCATCTTGCCGTCGCGGGTGAGGCGCACCCAGGCGTCGTCGACATAGGTGTCAGGGGTCTGGATCAGCCGAACCGGCCGGGTGATGCCGCCATAATTTTCCCAATCGGTGACCGGCGGCGGCACGGTCGCCTCGGTCGCCTGGCTGTCGACGCCGACCGTGACCTGGTTCTGGCCGTCGCGCAGCAGCCCGGTGACATCGAAGGCAAAGGGCGTGAAGCCGCCCTCATGCTTTCCGACCGGCTTGCCGTTCAGATAGACGATGGTCGCGTAATTGGCCGCACCGAAGCGGAGGAAGTAGCGCCCCTTGCGGACGGCGGGTGCGGTAAAGGTCCGCTGATACCACATCAGGCCGTCATAATGGCGAAGCTCTGGCGCCTGGGTCAGCCAGGACGATGGCAGCGAGGTCAGCGGCGAATGGGGGAGGTCGAATTCGTAGAGGACGCGGCTGTCCTTCGCCATCTCGGCGCGAACGTCCACGTCCTTCCACCGCTGCTGCCCGCTATCGGGCATGCCGCCGTGAAAGCCCGAAATGCCGGAGCGGAACGGGTCGATAGAGTAATGCCACGGCCCCGACAGGTCGGTCCCGTCACGCAGATCGGCCGCCGCGAGAACGGGGCCGGGCCGGGGCGCGGCATCCTGTGCGTAGAGCGGCGCGCCTGTGGCCAGCATCATGCCCGCCGCGGCATATCCCCACATGGTCCTGCCCATCACGTCGCTCTCCCGTCATTCGGCCGGTCCTGACCGCCAGCCTTGGTCGTCAGTCTAGACCCCGCCCCCGTTCATCTCCAGCCGAGTGCGGGGCGATATTCGAAGCTCATGCCGACCGCACGGCCGGGCTGGAATCCCTTCCACACGGTCGAGGCGGGCGGGCCGGGGCTGTATTGCGCCACCCGGCCGACCGGCGCGCCCGGCCAGCGGCCCGCATCCGACTGCACCGTCAGGCCGTTGAGATAGGCATCCATCGCCGTCTCACCCTTCACATAGCGGTCGAGAAAGGCGGTGATGAAATGGGCCTGGAGCGGCAGCAGCCGATCCTTGCGCCACACCGCATCCTCAAACCAGTCCATGTCCCAGAAGCGCTGCCGCATCGCGGGCGGCGCGGGGGCCAGCGCGATGCTGTGCCCGGCCTGGGCGAAGGTCAGCAGGTAGCGCGGAGCCGAGGCAGGCACAGTGAACAGCGCGCGCACCGCCTCATGCCCGACGACCCGGTCATGATTGCCGACGACGATCAGGGTCGGCACGGGCACCGCCCCTACCCCACGCCCCGACCAGATCGGCACATCGCCGAAGCGGGCGGCGGGCGCGAGTGCGACGATGGCCTTGAGATTTCTCCCGCGCAGTTCGCTAGCCCGATCACCGGCAAAGGGCGTGAGGATATCCCGGCTGAGCTTGCCCATGGCCGGGTTCAGCGGCGCGCCACCGACCGTCAGCACGCCGTAACCGCCCATCGAATAGCCGATCAGCGCGGTCCGTGTCGGATCGGCAGCGGCAAATATGCCCTTATGCTGGTCGGCACGGGCCTGCGCCTGGGCGGTGACGAAGGCGATGTCGAGCGGTCGCCGAGCGATCGGTCCCGCACGGACGGCGTCGGTACGGATACTGATCGCCGGATCGCGAAAGGCCGGGGCGACGACGACATAGCCCTTGCTGGCCAGATTCTCACCGAGCCAGGAAAGGACTTCGGGCGTATTGCCATAACCATGCGCCAGGATCACCAGCGGGAAACGGCCCGCCGCGGCCGGACGGTCGGGCGAAGCCAGGCCGGGCAGATCGAAGACGACGTCGCGGCCATCCTCGCCCGACAGGGCCGTATGATAGATGGTCCCCCGCCCCGCCGAGGCCGCCGGATACCAGATGAGCAGCGGCAGCTCGCGATCGACGATGGCAGGCCGATCCTTGCCCTGGAGCGGATCGGCCTGCCCCGGCTGGATGAAACGGTTGCGCTGTACGCCGACCGGATAGCGTCCCAGCCGGGCAAGTTCGGGGGCGTCGACCGGCGGGCGGGCCGGGGCATCGCTCTGCCCCGCCCCCGGCATCTGCGCGGTGGCGACAGCCGCGAGCGTCGCCACCGCCGCCAGCCCCAGACCGACCCGGCGCATCAGAAGTTCAGGCCGAGGCGCATCCCGGCATAGCGGCGGAAGTCACGCGGCAGCACCGCCTGGGTCGCGACGTTGTTGCCGAAATTGCCCGCCGTGTTCACCAGCGACCCGTAATATTGCTTATCGAATAGGTTGTTGACGAAGGCGACCAGCTCCCATCGGCGATCCTCCTCGCGCACGCCCAGGCCGACATTGACGATGCTGAAGGCGGGCTGGAAGGTCTGGGGATCGCGTGCCTGGAAAAACAGGCTGCTCTGATATTGCCAGTTCACCTGCGCCACACCGCGCGTGGTCGTGGTCAGGCGCGGCGAGTAATCGAGATTGGCGTTGAACTTCCATTTGGGCGCTTGGATCGCGGTGGTGTCGGTCAGGTTCTGGCTGGCGGGGGAGCCGGTGCAGCCCTGTGCCGCCGTCTGGAGCGGATAGCATTGCGCCACCCCGAACTCGGTATATTTCGCGTCGAGATAGGTGACGGCCCCGCCCAGGTTGAAGCTGTCGCTGAACCGCATCGAACCCTCGAACTCGACGCCCTTTGTATTCAGCTTGCCGACATTGGTCAGGCGATAATTGGAAGTGCCATCGGCCAGCGTCTCGATCGTCTGGGCCTGAAGGTCACGGTAATTGGTGTCGAACAAGGTGACGTTGGCGGTCAGGCGGCGGTCGAGGAACTGGCTGCGAATACCCAGTTCCTTATCGCGCGAGCGTTCAGGGCGGATCGGCCCGGCCAACGCACGATTGCGGTTGAAGCCGGTCGTCAGGTCGTAGGTCTGGCCCTTGTAACCGGTCGCATAGGTCACGAAGCCGTTGATCGTCGGGCTGAAATCATAGCGCAGCGTGCCGCGATAGGTGCCCGCCGTGTCGCTGGCGTGACCCGCAAAGGCCGTGCCCGCCAGATTGTCGCGGAAGGTATAGCTGACCCGCTCGTTCTGGACGCGACCGCCGCCGGTGAAGGTCAGGTCGGGCACGATGGTCCAGTCGACCTGCGCAAAGGCGGCGACCTGGCGCGACTGCGACGTGGCATACCAGTTGGCGAGCGAGAAATACGGCCCGCGCTGGAACGGGCGGTTGAACTTCACATTCGCGCCGTAGAGGCCGACCGTATAGCGGAACGGCTTGTCCGCGTCGGACTGCAGGCGGACTTCCTCCGTCACCTGCTCGGAATTGAACACGCCGATCTGGGTGTTGTTGCCCAGATTGCCCGGTGCCGACGTGTCGTCATGGTCCAGATAGTCGTTCAGGTGGAAACGGTCATAGGAACTGATCGTCACCAGGTTCAGTGAACCGATGCCGAACTCGCCACGGATATAACCGCCGCCGCCCTCATATTTGGTGCGCGAGTCGTAATTGTTGCTGATCGTCTGGTTGTCCGGCCCGACCACGACGCCGGGTAGAACGACCGATGGGGTCAGCCCGGCGGTGCCGCGCAGCCGGGCATTGGCCCCGAACGCCAGGAAGGGGCGACCGACCGTGGTGTTGCCGTTGACGTAATTGCCCGAGATGACCAGCGCCGCCGTATCGGTCGGCTCCCAGCGCAGCTTGCCGCGCAAATTCAGCGTCTCGCGGCCGTTGACCCGCTTGCCGTTGAACAGGTTGCGGATATTGCCGTCCCAATTGTTGTAGGCGGCGGACACGACATAGCCGAGCTGCTCGTTGATCGGACCGGACACGCTGAAATTGACGCCCTGCTCGCGATCGGTGGTCGCCACCGCATTGGCGCGGATGCGCAGCTCCGAAGTCGGGTTGCGGGTGATCAGGTTGACCAGACCGGCCGAGGCCGACTTGCCGTAAAGCGTGCTCTGGGGGCCGCGCAGCACCTCGATCCGCTCGACATCGGGCAGGTCGGTGAAGGCGCGCGCCTGGAACGCCAGCGGCACCTCGTCCACCAGTACCGCGACGCTGGATTCGACGCCGATCCCGAAGGCGAAGGTGCCGACACCGCGGAGCGAAATGTTGGAATTCTGCGGCTGTTCGGCCGGGCGGACGACCAGCGAGGATGAGACCTTGCCGATATCGGTGAAATTGCGGACACCCGCCGCCGCCAACTGGGCCGGAGCGACGACCGACACGGCGAGCGGCACGCGCTGGACATTCTCGGCGCGCTTGTTGGCGGTGACGATGATGTCGCCTGCGCTGGCCGGTTCGGGCGCGACGTCGGAGGTGGGGCCGCCGGGCTGTCCCTGTGCCGCCTGGGTCAGTTGCGCCTCATCGGCTGGCGATGGTGCGGCCTGCTGAGCCGAAACCTGACTTGCCGCCGACAGCGATGCGATCATCGCCGTCAGGGCCACGGTGGAACGCAGCATCTTCATCCTTCCCTCCCATTGCCGCCGGTCTTGGCCGGTCTTGCCTTGTCAACCAAACATACCGAATGGCCTTACCAATGCAATGCTGTTGTTAGACCTGCGAAGGCGGGTTGCTTTGGTTGCGCTACCACAATGAAGAATTGCAAACGTGTGCGACATTTGCGCATCACTAACCAGCGCCAGACACGCAAAAGCGCCCGGCCAAGGCCGGACGCTCTCGCTTGCCCGATCGAAACGTCAGACGGTCAGATGAAGGCCGCGTCGTCCAGCCTGCTCGACCGGCATACTATCCGCGCCTTCGACGATCAGGGCTCGGCCGTCGCCCGGCGGGAGCAGAAGGGTCATGCCGCCCTCCGCTTCCCCGTCGCGTGACACGGCGACGATGACCCGCTCCGCATCGGCTTGGCCGGTCAGATGCCAGCACGTGACCGGGCCATGACCGTCGCCGCTATCGTCCATGCCGGTCCAACGGACAGCGCCGGTCGAGGGCGGGAAGAGCCACAGCCCACGACGATAGGGCTCAGGCCGCCAGCCGCCCCGGGCTAGGTCGACCAGCATCGCCGATCCGCCCCGCGCGAATAGCGGCGGCGGGCCATCGAGTGGCGCGGCGACATCAGCCTTTACGCCACCGGCGAAACGCTCGCCCGTCCAGACGTGAACCCATTCGGTTCCACCCGGCAGTCGTACCGCACGGCGCTCCGCCCCTTCATCCATCACCGGCGCAGCGAGAATGTCCGGCCCCAGCATATGCTCGTCCCGCTCGCCCCAGGCCGCTGGGTCCTGCGGGAAGTCGGCCCAGAGCGGGCGGACCATCGGCTCGTAATCCTCATGATAGCGGTGCAGCAGGTCGTAGAAGAACGGGATCAAGGTCTGGCGCAGCGCCATCAGGCGGTGCATCGCGGGCAGCACCTCCGGATACATCCAGGGCTCATTGACCGTCCGGTCGTCGTTCCAGCTATGGATGCTGAACCGGGGCATCAGCACCCCCGCCTGCACCCAGCGGATCAGCAGCTCGGGCGACGGCGCAGGCCCGGAAAAGCCGCCGACGTCATGGCCGCTGTTCGACACGCCCGACAGCGCCAGCCCGATCGACTGGCGCGCGTTGTAGCGGATCGTCTTCCACTCGGTCCGGTTGTCGCCCGACCAGGTCTGCGCATAACGATGCAGCCCCGCCATGCCTGACCGGGTCACGACATAGGGCCGCGTATCGGGCCGTGCAGCGACCTGAGCCTGACGCGAGGCGCGGGTCATCAGGATCGGCTGGACCGGGCGCATCTCGAAGGCAGGGCGGGACTGGCCGAAGCCGTCGACCAAGGCGCGGCGGTCCCACAGCTCATATTCGTTATTGTCGTTCCATGTCGCCTCGATCCCGTGATCGAGCAGCGCGGTGGTAACCTGATCGCGCCACCACGCCGCCGCCTTCGGCAAGGTCATGTCGATATAGCTGCCGACCTCGTCCCAGAACTGCGCCTCGACCGGCTCTCCGTCCGCGTTCGCGACGAACAGTCCGGCCGCCGCCACCTCGTCATAACGCGGATGGCTGCGCAGCAATGCGGGCTTGATATTGGGCACCAGCCGGACGCCCGCCTCCGCATAGGAAGCGATGAAGGCGGCGGGATCGGGGAATTTGTCGCGGTTCCAGTGGAAGACGTACCGCTTGTCGCCGATCGACGTGTAGCCCGACGACAAATGGAAGGAGGTGCAGCCCAGATCATGCCGCTTGCACAGTTCCAGAAACCCCGCCATCTGCGCCGCCGCATCGGGCGCATCCGTATAGGTCATCGTCGAGCCCGAATAGCCCAGCGACCAGCGCGGCATCAGCGCCGGACGCCCGGTCAGCCAGGTGAAGCGCCGCGTTACCGCCAGCGGGTCCGGCCCGGCGATGATCCAGCGATCCACGTCCCCGGCATCGGCCACGACATGGCGATAGAGGCCGTGATAATTGTCCAGCTCCTGCCCCAGGTCGAAGGTGACATCGGCGACCGTGTCGTAAAACTCGCCGTGGCACCGCCCCTCGGCATCGGCGACCAGCAGGTAGGGGATCGACTTGTAGAGCGGATCGCTCGTCTCGGCATCGAAGCCCATCGGGTCGACATTGGTCAGGCGAAAGCGCCGCCCCGCCCGGTCGGTATCGCCCGTGCGGTCGCCCAGTCCGTAGAAGCGCTCGCCCGGCACCCGCGCGGTATAATGATGCGCGCGGCCGTCCCACCATCCGAAGTCATAGGCCTGGGTCGGGCGGTCCTGCGTGATGACGTGCCAGCCCTCCCCTGCCCGCTGTTCCCACCGGCCGTGCAGGCCGTCCAGACTGAGGGTCACGCGAAGCCGCGCAGTCGCGACGGTCAGGGTGCCGTCCGCTTCCTCGCAGGTGAAATCGGGGCAAGCGAAGCCCGACACGTCCATCCGATCCCGGCCCGGTTCGGCAATGTCCTCGGCCCCCGGCGCAATCGCCCAACTGGGCGGGCTGGTCACGCGCCCCTCGGCCAGCAGCAGAAGGCGCATCATGTCCTCTTCCAGCACGAAGAGGTGCGCGACCGCGCCGGTATCGGCGGTCAGCGTCAGCCGCCCGCGCGACTGGCCGGTGATGGCGAAGCGCGGCGGCTGGGAAAGGGTGGCGCGCCTCATTGGCCGGTCTCCTGGGTCGTGGTGGCGAACGGCGTCAGCCGCCGGATGAAGATGATGAGCACCGCCGCGCCGATCAGGTCGAAGACCGCCAGCACGGCAAAGAGCGGCGCATAGCCGACCGTATCGGCCAGTTGCCCGATCAGCAGCGAGAAGAGCAGCCCGCCGATCCAGCCCGCCTGGCCGATAAAGCCATTGGCGGTGCCGACCTCGGCCGGGGCGAATACATCGGCTGATAAGGTATTGATGAGGCCGGAGATCATCTGGTGGGCGAAGCCGCCGATGCAGAACAACGCGATCGCCGTATAGGGGCTGGCGGCCAGTCCGATACAGCCCGGCGCGATCATCAGGACCGCGCCCAGTACAACGCCGGCGACCCGCGAAGGGATCAGTGAGACGCCACGCTTCATCAGCCAGGGCGAGAGATAGCCGCCCAATATGCCGCCGACATCGGCCGCCAGGAACGGCAGCCAGGCGAACAGCGCGATCTGCTTCAGGTCCATGCCGCGCTCGCTGGCGAGGTAGAGGGGGATCCAGAAGCTGAAGGTCTGCCACGCCGGTTCGGCCAGGAAACGCGGCACCGCGATCACCCAGAAGCGCGAGGTGCGCAGGATATCCTTCGCCTTGGCGCGCTGGACCGGCCCCTTGGGTTTTTCGACCGCGATCATCGCCTTTTCCTCGGGCGTGATCGCAGGGTGCTCGTCGGGCGAGCGATAGAAGATGTACCAGGCGGCCGCCCAGAAGATGCCGACGCCTCCGGTGACGATGAAGGCTGTGCGCCAGTCGGCCCACAGCGCAACCGCCACCACCACCGGAGGCGCGATCAGCGCCCCGAGCGAGGTGCCCGCGTTGAACCAGCCGACCGCCACCGAGCGCTCGCGCGCCGGGAACCACTCGGCCACCGCCTTGATGCCCGAGGGGATGGCCGCGGACTCGAACAAGCCCAATATGCCGCGATAGATGGCCAGGCTGACCCAGCCGATCGCCAGCGCGTGCATCATGTTCGCCGCCGACCAGGCCAGGCCGAACAGCGCGAACCCGGCGCGCAGGCCGAAGCGGTCGATGAACGCCCCCGCCACCGGCTGCATGATCGTATAGGCCAGCTGGAACGCACCGACGACATAGCTGTATTGCTGCGTCGACATGTGGAGCGCGGACTTCAGCTCGGGCGCGAGGACGCCCAGGCTGTTGCGTGCCAGATAATTGGCGATCGTCCCCGCGCAGATCAGCGCAACGATCCACCAGCGCAGATTGCGTACCCGCAAGCCCGTCACTCCCCTACCCTCTCCCGGCGCATCGCGGCGCCGATGTCTGGGGCAAGCTTAACGACGAGAAAGCGGCCTGTCCATATTGGTCTAGCCAATCAGGCCGATCGATTGCTCAATCGCCGTCAAGTCGCTCGACATAGTGGAAATAGCGGAAGTCTGCCGGATGACCCGACCCGCTCATATCCTGACACGCCATGCCGACAAAGGCCCCCGTGAAATTGGGCAAACCGGCCAACGTCGCCTCATCCGAGAGGATGGAGGCGTCGAAGGTCTGCGAAAGCCACGTCCATTCCGCCGCTTCCTCGGCACGGAAGGCGAAGCGCAGTTCCTCGTGATCGACCACCGCCCGCAACTCGGTCGGACCAGCCGGGGCGGGTGTTGCAGGCCCCATCAGGCTCTGTCCCTCCCCGTTCGGGAGGACCGACAGGACCTGGATCAGCTTCTCGCCCGCATCCCCGGCCGTGATCTGGAGGAAGTGGTATTTGGTGCTGTTGTAATAGGCGACGATCCCGGCGGCCTGCTGGAAATGCTCCGGCTCGTAATCGACCAGCGCGCGCACGTCGTAGCGGAAGGCGGTCTGGCGGCGGGCGACCAGCGCCTGTTCGAAATGGCTGCCGATCGTTTCGCGCCCGAACAGTCGCAAATGGCCGGAACGTTCGGTCAGGCTGAAGATATGGTCCGGCTCGGGCGTGCGCAGCCATTGGAAGGCGGCTGGCAGAAATGGTGCGTCGAACTGGTCCCGCGCCTCGACCGGCGCGGGGACAGCCGCCACCGGCGTCGGTTCGGCACAGCGCAGCCAGCCGTCCACGCCCCACTCCATCCGCCGGATCGCCGTCTCGCGGCCCAGCACGCAGCGATTGCTGGCGGGCAGCGGACGGCCGCAGAGATAGGCCATCCACGTCTCCCCCTCCGGCGTCTCGACCAGATCGCCATGCCCGGTGCGTTGCAGCGGCGCGTCGGGCGTATCGCGCGCGGTCAGCACCGGGCCGTCGGGATGCACCTCATAGGGGCCGAACAGGTCGCGCGCGCGCGCCATCGTCACGGCATGGCCGCGCTCGGTTCCCCCCTCGGCGACCAGCAAATGATACCAGCCGTCGCGCTTATACAGATGCGGCCCCTCGGTGAAACCCAGCGCCGTGCCGTCGAAGATGCGGCGACGCTCGCCCAGCAGGCGGCCGGTGGTCAGGTCCATCTGCTGGATGACGATCCCGGCAAAGCGCTTGCGATCGGGTCGGTGGTCCCACAGCATGTTGAGCAGCCAGCTGCGCCCGTCATCGTCATGGAACAGCGCGGGGTCAAAGCCGCTGCTGTTCAGATGGACGGCATCGGACCACTCGCCGTCGATCCGCTCGCTCGACGCCCAGTAATTGTGGAAGTCGCGGAGCGACGCGCCCTTCGCGCCGTCGACGGTGGTGCGGCCATAGCGCTTTACGTCGGTGAAGATCAGGTGGAACCGCCCACCGGCATAGCTCAGATCGGGTGCCCAGACGCCGCAACTATCGGGGTTGCCGCGCATGTCGAGCTGGCTCGCCCGGTTCAACGGCCGCGCCACCAGCGTCCAGTTCACCAGATCGCGGCTATGGTGGATCTGGACGCCCGGATACCATTCGAAGGTCGAGGTCGCGATGTAATAATCCCCGCCGACGCGCACGATCGAGGGATCGGGATTGAAGCCCGGCAGGATGGGATTGTTCGGGGTCATGCGGGTTTGCGCACCAAGGTCCAGAGGAGAGCCGCGCCGGCCAGATCGAGCAGGCCGAGCAGGATGAAGAAGGGCTGATAGCCGACCTGATCGACCAGCGAACCGAGCGTCAGCGTAAATATCAGCACGCCCAGATTGGCCGCTGTCCCCGACACGCCGGTCGCGGTCGCGACCTGATCCTGCGGAAACAGGTCGGAGCACAGGGTGATGACGGTCACCGACAAAGTCTGGTGCGCGAAACCGCCCAGACACAGCAGCGCGACGGCGGCGACGGGGCTGCCCACGCTGCCGACGAACATCATGCCCGTCATCAGCACCGCGCCCAGCGTGAAAGCCCCGCGCCGCGCATCGATCAGGTTGATGCCGCGCCGTTGCAGGAAGGCGACGACCGCCGGGCCGAACAGGCACCCCAGATCGGCGGCGAGGAAGGGCAGCCAGGCGAACATTGCGATCTGGGTCAGGTCGAAATGCCGCGCCTGGACGAGGTAGAGCGGCATCCACAGCGACAACATGCCCCAGACCGGATCGGCCAGGAACCGCGCCGCCGCGATCGCCCACAGGTTGCGACGGCGCAGCAGCTCGCCCAGCGGCGGACGGCGGCGCTGCTTGACGAGCGCGGCCTCCTGCCCCTCGACGATCAGTGTCCGCTCCGCCTCCGACAGCGCGCGGTGACGGGCGGGCGTCGCATACCAGAAGAGCCAGGCCAGCACCCAGAGCAGCCCCAGCCCGCCCGCCACGAAGAAGGCCGCACGCCAGCTATGGTGGAACACCGCCCAGGCGACGAGCGGCGGCGCGAAGACCGCGCCGAACGAGGCCCCGATCTGATAGATGCCGCCCGCCACGCCGCGTTCACGTGCCGGGAACCACTCGGCAACAACCTTCATGCCCGCCGGTTGCGCCGATCCCTCGACCAGACCCAGCGCGCCGCGCAGCCCGGCAAAGCCCAGCCAGCCACTCGCAAAGCCATGGCCGATGGTGATGCAGGACCACACCGCGACGAACAGGGTGAAGCCGATCTTCAACCCGATCAGGTCGAGCAGATAGCCCGCCACCGGCTGAAACATGATGCCGAACTGAAAGGCGCCGGTGATCCAGCTATATTGTTCCGAACTGATATGCTGTTCGGCCATGATCGCGGGCGCGGCGACACCCAGGATGCTGCGGGTCAGATAGTTGATGACCATCGCGCCCACGAACAGGGCGATGATCGTCCAGCGGATATAGGGAAAACCCTTCACATGCGGTCCTTCGTCCTGTTCGGCATATGTCGTTCCCATTGACCTGATGCGGCATGCCGGGGCACGGCTGTGGCTGAGCATCGGCATAGCGTGAAGCCCGATGACGGGACAGGATGACCGTGACCAAGACCCGAAAGCGCCCGCGCGGCGTTACCATCATCGACGTGGCCAAGGAGGCGGGTGTCTCGCCCATGACCGTCTCGCGCGTCATCAATGGCGATGCGGGCGTGCGCGACGAAGTGCGCGTCCATGTCCGCGAGGTCATCAAGCGGCTGAACTACACGCCAAACCTGATGGCGCGCAGCCTGGTGACGGCCAGCGAGGTCCGCATCGGCGTCATCTACTCCAACCCCAGCGCCGCCTTCATGAGCGAATTGCTGGTCGGCGTGTTCGAGGAAGCCTCGACCCGCGCGGCGCAGCTGTTCCTCCTGAAGGGCGAACAGGGCCGCCCGCCGACGCGCGAGGCGATCGAGGGGCTGATCGACCAGCGGATCGCGGGGGTCATCCTGGCCCCGCCGCTGGGTGAATCCGACTTCGTCCGCGACATCATCCGCGAGGCACGGTTGCCCATGGCGGTGATCGGCGGCGTCGCGCCCGATGCCGTGTCCGTCTGGATCGACAATGCGCGCGCCGCCTATGACATGACCCGCCACCTGATCGCCCTGGGCCATCGCCGCATCGGCTTCGTCCACGGCAATCCCGGCCAGTCGGCCAGTATCGAGCGACTGGCGGGCTTTCGCCGCGCGGTCGAGGAAGAAGGCGGTCTCGAAACGCGGATCGTCCAGGGCGATTACAGCTATGCCTCGGGCCTGCGCGCGGGCGAGGAACTGCTGATCGGCGAAAGCCCGCCGACCGCGATCTTCGCCAGCAACGACGACATGGCCGCCGCGATCGTCTCGGTGGCGCATCGGCGGCATCTGGACGTGCCGGGCGACCTGACCGTGGTGGGCTTCGACGACAGCACTGCGGCAACGACGCTCTGGCCGCCGCTGACCACCATCCACCAGCCCGTCCGCGCGCTGGCGACCGAGGCGTTGCAAAGGCTGATCCAGGAGATTCGAGGCGGGGTTCCGGCGCCGAACGGCCAGCCGCGCGTCACGGTGCTGGAGCATCAACTGATCGAACGCGATTCCACGGCCCCGCCGCGTTACTAGAATCGGGTGGCATGACGTACAGTCTCCCCTCCCCTTCAGGGGAGGGGCAGGGGGTGGGGCGCTTCCGCAAACAAGCGGCTC
>NZ_BBPI01000062.1 GCF_000787715.1 Sphingomonas parapaucimobilis NBRC 15100 | reverse complement strand
CCCTATCGAGAGCGGGACACCCCTCCACCATGCTACGCATGGTCCCCCTCCCCTTACAGGGGAGGAATTTTTTACCGCGTCGGCACGGGTTCCGCGCCCGAGTAATCATAGAAACCGCGCCTGGTCTTGCGGCCATACCAGCCCGCCTCGACATATTTGATGAGCAGCGGCGCGGGCCGGAACTTGGGGTCGCCGGTGCCCTCGAACAGCACGCGGGTGATCTCCAGGCAGGTATCCAGCCCGATGAAGTCGGCGAGGGTCAGCGGCCCCATCGGATGGTTCAGCCCCAGCTGGCAGGCCGCGTCGATATCCGGGATCGTCGCCACGCCCTCGCCCAGCGCGAAGATCGCCTCGTTGATCATCGGCATCAGCACGCGGTTGACGATAAAGCCCGGCGCGTCATTGGCATGAACGACCCGCTTGCCCAGCTCCTGCGCGAAAGCCTCGACTCTGCCGACCGTCTCGTCCGAGGTGGCGAGGCCCCGGATCAGCTCGATCAGACCCATTACGGGCACCGGATTGAAGAAATGCACGCCGACGAAGCGCGCCGCATCGGGGGCCGCCTGCGCCAGCCGGGTGATCGGGATGGACGAGGTGTTGGTCGCCAGGATGGCGGTGTCGGACATCACCTTGCCGACCTCCTCGAAGATGGCCCGCTTGATCGCTTCGCGCTCGGTCGCGGCCTCGATCACCAGCTCGCAATCCGCCATGGCGGACAGGCTGCCGACCGGCTCGATGCGGCCGAGCAGTGCGTCGGCCTCTTCGCGGGTGGTCTTTTCCTTGGTCACCAGCCGGTCGAGCGCCTTGGCGATGCCCGCCTTGCCCGCCTCGGCGCGCTCGGCGGAGACATCCGCCAGCTTCACCGCATAGCCCGCCGCCGCCGCGACCTGCGCAATCCCTGCGCCCATCTGACCGGCTCCGATCACGCCCACTGACTTCATCGACACTCTCCTGTCTCCTGGCCCTGCCGCTTTGGCCTGTTCTTCCGGCCCGTATCTCTGCCACAAAGCCTGTTACAACGCGCCCTATCCGGTTCGGAACGGGATCGCCAGCCAAGGGGTTGATCGGGTATGATTCGCATGAGCCTTGCCATGAGCATGGCGCTGGTCGCCACGGCGGCGACCGCCGCCACGCCGGACACGCCCAAGCCGGGCAAGCTGAAGCTGTTCCGCAACTGGATCGTCGCCTGCGACAATGGCCGGGCCTGTGGGGCGGCCTCGCTGGCGGCCGAGGAATCGGCGCTTCAGGATGTCGGGCTGATCGTCGCGCGCGATGCCGGCGGCCGGGTGACGGTGCGTATCCGCGACATGACCGGCAAGGCCAAGACGGCCAGCGTCCGGGTCGATGGCCGGACCATCGCCTCCACCCCGCTCGACCGTGACGGTGAGGGCGAGTGGCAGGGCACCTCCGCCAGCGCGCTTGTCGCGGCCATCGCCAGGGGCCAGCGCGCCACGCTGCTGACGCCGAGCGCGCACCCGCTTGCGCTGGCGGGCGCATCGGCCGCCTTTCGCTATATGGACGATCGGCAGGGACGCGCGGGCACGACCTCCGCGCTGATCGCCCGGGGGGCCAAACGCCATCGTGCCACCTCGCCCGCGCTGCCCATGGTTCAGGTCGTCACCCCGCCGCCCGGTGCCGCCCCCGTCATTCCCGCCTCGGCGATCAGCGAGGCCCGGCGGCGCTACCGCTGCGCGACCGACGATGGCAGCCCGTTCAGCGCCGACGCCCACCGGCTCGACCGGCGCAGCACGCTGGTGCTGATGTCCTGCGGTGCGGGGGCGTATAATTATCTGGTCAAGCCGCTGATCTGGCGCGACGGACGGTTGAGCCCCGCGACCTTCGACTTCGCCTATCCATTCGGTGAGCGGCCCGAACCGGGCCAGCCCCAGCTCCTGGTCAATGTCGACTGGTCGCGCGACGGCCGCCTGTCGAGCTGGGGCAAGGGCCGGGGGCTGGGCGATTGCGGCGATGCGCAGCAATTCGGTTGGGACGGCACCCGTTTCCGCCTGCTCCAGGCCGCGCAGATGACCGAATGCCGGGGCGCGATCGACACGCTGACCGTCTGGCGCGCGCGGGCCGTCCCCGTGAAACCGCGATAGAGGAGACAAGGATGCTCGAACATTTGCCCGCTTGGGCAGGCAAGGCGATGAGCGGCTGGCGCGCCGGGGTGGAATCGATCGCGGTCGTCCGACCCGAACTGGCGCCGCCCGCCGCGATGCCGCTCAACAGCCCGGCCTTTGGCGACATGGCCCGGCTGCCCGAGCGCTTCACCGCCGATGGCGAGGGGGTGTCGCCGCCGCTCTATTGGGGCGATCCGCCCGAGGGCACGGCGATGCTGGCGCTGATCGTCGAGGATGCCGACGCCCCGACGCCGCAGCCTCTGGTCCATGCCATCATCTGGAACCTGCCACCGCGCGCAGGCGAACTGGCCGAGGGCGCGATCGTCGCGGATGGCGCGGGCACGCCCGAGGGCGGCGATGTCGGGCGCAATTCCTATCTCAGTGAAGGCTGGCTGCCGCCCGATCCGCCGCGCGGCCATGGCGAGCATCGTTATGTCTTCCAGCTGTTCGCGCTGGATGCGGTGGTCGATATCGGCGGACAAACGCCGGGTCGCGGCGCGATGGTCGAGGCGATGGCGGGACATGTGCTGGCCGCCGGGGTGCTGACGGGCACCTATTCGCGCGAGGAGGAAGCGCCGGTCGGCCCGGTGGGGGCAGGCGCGGTCGCCTGATGCGGGCAAGAGGGACGGCCGGGTGTCAGAATGGCATGGCCCGGCCGCCAGAGGGGTAAGGCGCGATCACGCTCAGGCGATCGGAAAGATCGGCGCGGCGCTGGTGATGGCGAGACCGGCAAAGACGAAAGCGCCGAGGACCGAGACGAGGATCTGGCGGGTCTGGAACGAAGTGAACATGGTGGAACTCCCTGATTTGACCGCCGGTCGGACCATCCGACCGGCGATACCAGGGACATTGCAGAGAGCGTGCCAATTTTATGAACGGCGGATTTCCGTGGTTTTTTGGAAAGCCTCTTGTCGTCTTGGGAAATTCCGCCACGAGCCGACGGGATTTCCCGCCATCCGATGGCGGAAAATCAGGCGTCGTTGCAGGCGCGGTCGCGACCTTCCTTTTTCGCGCGATAAAGAAGCGCATCGGCGCGCGCGAACAGCGTCTCCTGCGTGTCCTCGGGGTTCAGCGCGGTGATCCCGGCGGAGAAGGTGACTTCACCGACCGGCTCGCCCGTCTCGCGCACGCGCATCCGGCGGTTGCGCACCGCATCGCGTGCCCGGTCGACCAGCGCCGCCGCCTGCCTGGCGGTCAGGCCGGACATCAGGATCGCGAATTCCTCGCCGCCATGACGACAGACCAGATGCCCCTGGCATTCCTCGGCCAGGATCTTGCCGATCGAGTGAAGCACGCGGTCGCCCGTGGCGTGACCCAGCTCGTCATTGATCCGCTTGAACCGGTCGACATCGCACAGCGCCAGATGGCAGCTGTCCGATGCCTGGAAACACTGGCCCAGCGCCTCGGAAAAGGCGAGCCGGTTGGCCAGCCCGGTCAACGGGTCGCGCCGCGCCGTCGCCCGCGCCTCGGCCAGCTTCTCGCGCAGCGTGTCGGCCTCCGCCGTCGCCTGTTCCAGCCGCTGTTCGGTCGCGTGGATCCGCTCCAGCATCTCGCCGGTCAGCGTCGCCAGTGTCGGCAGGTCGATCTCTTCGCGGTTCATCTCCGCGACGTTGCGCGCCAGATTGGCCCCGAAGGCCGATGTATCCTCCTGGAAGGTGCGCATCACCGACATGAACGCCGTGACCTGATTCTCGGTCTGCTCGGCCAGCGCGTCCGACCGCGCCTCCGCCTCGGGCGGGGCGACCCGGTCGACCGCCGATTCGCGGACCGCCGGTTCGGCGGCATCCGGCGCGGGCATGGACCGCGACGCCCCCGTCGGACCGCCCAGACGGACGATATCGTCCTGGTGCAGGCGAACGCCGCCATCGATCAGCGATTCGACCGCACGCGCCAGGCTGCCTTTGGGATTGGTCAGGATCGCATGGACAAAGGCGTAATGCGCCGGATCGGGGGAAAGCCGGTGATCCTCCAGAAACTTGCCGATACGTTCATATAGACTGGCAGGCATCGTCATGGCTCGCCGCGGCTCCACATCAGCCGTTTCGCCCCATCCCCTGTAAAGCCCCATGACACGTGCCTGTCAGCGACGGTTTTGCAGTTCGCGTACCGCCGCCAGCGTCGTGGCGACATGCTCGGACGGGTTCATGTCGTCATGGACGAAGACGACACGCCCGTCGCGACCGATGACATAGCTGGTGCGCGAGGTGATATCGCGCCCTTCCATCTGGCGGCCAAGCGCGACGTCATAGCCCTTGACGATCGCGGGACCGGCGCTGGCGACCGGGAACTTGCCCGCGCATTCGGCCTTGGAAAAGGCGGCGAGCTTGTCGACCGGGTCGGCCGACATGCCGATCACGCGCGCCCCGGCGGCGCGAAAGGCGTCGATCTTCTCGGCAAAGGCGCGCGCTTCGGCGCTGCATCCGCTGGTGAAGGCGGCGGGGAAGAAATACAGGACGACCGGGCCGTGGCGCAGCTGTTCCTTCAGATGCAGCGTAAAGACCTTGCCCGCCACCGCGCCGCGCGTGGTGAAGTCGGGGGCCGGGGCACCGGGACGCAGGGCCGCTGCGGCCGGTACCGCCGCCATCGCCAGGAGAAAGCCCAACACTGCCCTCATCGCCCCATTCCTTATATTAAGATAGTTAACGCCTATCCTGTCGCGATCATGGCGTCCATTGCTGATCGCGCAGACCTATCCTATCCGGGTTAATATGTCCGTACATGCCGACGATATTAAGCTGGCCCTTCGTCTTGCCGATGCTGCCGGAGCCGCCATCCGCCCCTATTTCCGCCGCGAAATGGGGCTGGAGATCAAGGAGGACCGCTCGCCCGTGACGCTGGCCGATCGCGAGGCGGAGGCGGCGATGCGCCGCATCCTGGAGGCGGAGCGTTCGGGCGACGGCATTCATGGCGAGGAATATGGCGTCAAGGACGGCGTGACGGGACGGCAATGGGTGCTCGATCCGATCGACGGCACGCGCAGCTTCACCGTCGGGCGGCCGATCTTCGGCACGCTGATCGCGCTGGTCGACAATGGCTGGCCGGTGCTGGGCATCATCGACCAGCCGATCGCACGCGAGCGCTGGCTGGGCGTGGCGGGGCGGCCGACCCTGTTCAACGGTGAGCCGGCACGGACGCGCAGCTGTCGCGACCTGGACGGCGCGACCATCGCGACGACCAGCCCGCATCTGTTCGACGATGCGGACGTGCCGCACTTCATGGCGCTGGTCGCGGCGGTCAGCGGCCAGTCCCCGCGCCAGGGGCCGGTCTATGGCGGCGACTGCTATAATTACGGACTGCTGGCGAGCGGCCATATCGATCTGGTCTGCGAATCGGGGCTGAAGCTGCATGATTTCGCCGCGCTGGTGCCCGTCGTCGAGGGCGCGGGCGGGCGGATGTGCGACTGGAACGGCGATCCGCTGACCGCCGACAGCGCGGGCCATGTGCTGGCGATCGGCGACCCGGCGCGCACCGACGAGGTGCTGGAGGCGCTGCGCAACGTGCCGCACGGGCATGACCACGATCACGATCACTGATCCTCCCCGGCACGGGGAGGGGGACCGCCGCGCAGCGGTGGTGGAGGGGGATCTCCGCGAGGGACATCCTATGAGGAAGCCCCCCTCCACCAGCTTCGCTGGTCCCCCTCCCCTTTCAGGGGAGGAATAGCTTAACCCGTCAGGCCTGCCGCGGTCGCCAGGCCCAGAAACGCCAGGAAGCCGATCGAATCGGTGGTCATCGTGACGAACACCGACGAGGCCACCGCCGGATCGGCGTCGAAACGGTCGAGCGTGACCGGCACCAGCACGCCCGCCAGCCCGGCGACCATGATGTTGGTCATCATCGCCGCCGCGATCACCATGCCCAGCGCGGGGTTGCCGAAGACCAGGCTGACGCCCACGCCGATCACCGCCGCGACGGTCAGGCCGTTCATCATCGCCACGCGGATCTCGCGCATGATCGCGCGCGCGGTGTTCGACTGGGTCAGCTGGTTGGTCGCCAGCGCACGCACCGTCACCGCCAGCGTCTGCGTGCCCGCATTGCCGCCGACACCCGCCACGATCGGCATCAGCGTGGCCAGCGCCACCATGCGCGCGATCGTCCCCTCGAACGCGGCGATCACCGAGGAGGCGACCATCGCGGTGATCAGGTTGGCGAGCAGCCAGCGCACGCGGCTCTTGTAGCTGTCGAGGATCGGCTCGTTGATGTCGCCCTCGCCCGCACCCGACAGGCGCAGCACGTCCTCGCCCGCCTCCTGCTGGATGATGTGGACGATATCGTCGACGGTGATCATGCCGACCAGTCGTCCGCTGGCATCGACCACGGCGGCGGAGATCAGCGCATATTTCTGGAAGCGCAGCGCCACCTCTTCCTGGTCCATGTCGACCGGGATCAGCGTCTGTTCGCGCTTCATCACGTCGCCGATGGCGATCTGGCCGGCTGCGCGCAGGATCCAGGACAGCTGGCAGGTGCCGATCGGCCGGTGGCCGGGATCGACGACGAAGATTTCCCAGAAGTCGGTGGTCAGTTCCTCATCGTCGCGCAGGAACTCGATCGTCTCGGCCACCGTCCAGTGCTCGGGCACCGCGATCAGCTCGCGCTGCATCAGGCGACCGGCCGACTCCTCGGGGAAGGACAGCGCCTCTTCGATGGCGGCGCGGTCGTCGGGGTCGAGCGCGCGCAGCACCGCGCGCTGCTCGTCCTCGTCCATGTCCTCGATGATCGCGACCGCGTCGTCGGTGTCGAGTTCCGACGCGATGTCGGCGACTTCATGCGGTTCGAGCGCCTGGATCAGCTGCTCGCGCACATAGTCGTTCATCTCGGCGAAGACGTCGCCGTTCAGCAGGTCGGTGACCGCGCGCGCCAGGTTGACGCGTTCCTCGTCGCCGACCAGCTCGAACAGGTCGGCGATGTCGGCGGGGTGCAGCGGCTCGACCAGCGCCCGCGCGCCCTCGTCGTCGCCCGCCTCCAGCGCGTCGAGCACGGCCGTCACATATTCGGGCTTCAGCCGGTCGTCCTCGTCCAGCTGAGTTTCGGGCAGCTGGGTCTCGGATTCGAGTTCGGGGAGTTCGGTGTCGCTGATCTCGGCCTCCCTCGATCGATCATGAACGCTGTGTCACGCCTCTAAACTGCGACGGCGGCATTTGCCAGCGGGCACGGGAATGCCTACCTGCGCTTCATCAACCAAGGAAGAACCCTTATGGCCGAGACCTTTTCCAAGCTGACCCTGACGCTCGAGAGCGGCGATGTCGTCATCACCCTGCGCCCCGACCTGGCGCCCGAGCATGTCGCGCGCATCGGCGGCCTTGCCAATGAAGGCTTTTACGACGGCGTCGTGTTCCACCGCGTCATCCCCGGCTTCATGGCACAGGGCGGCGACCCCACCGGCACCGGCATGTCGGGTTCGGACAAGCCCAATCTGAAGCAGGAATTCAACGCCGAGCCGCATGTGCGCGGCACCTGCTCGATGGCGCGGACCAACGATCCGAACTCGGCCAATTCGCAGTTCTTCATCTGCTTCGACGACGCCCGCTTCCTCGACCGCCAGTACACCGTCTGGGGCCAGGTCGAGAGCGGCATGGAGCATGTCGACGCGCTGCCCAAGGGCGAGCCGCCCCGTAACCCGGGTAAGATCATCAAGGCGACCGCGGAGTAATCTTTCCGCGAGAGCTGAAGGAAGGGGGAGTCTCGAAAGGGGCT